>CP071184.1:1690000-2290000 GCA_017298655.1 Alicyclobacillus curvatus | reverse complement strand
GATCGTTCTAAGAACAGCTCTGCGAGATGCCTCTTGTCAGCTAGCGTTACGGAGCGATTTGTGACAACCAAAATATCGATATCACTACTTTGAGGATTAAAGCCGCCCATGGCTAACGAGCCGTGTAGATAACCCCCGGTAAAAGTGCCGGCACAAATACGTGTAATGTCTGTAATGAGGTCGTTCACGAAATTCGCCACATCCGTAGGGCAATTCGTCCAACTGGTCATAAAGGACACCCCAATCAAGTGCTGTTGTTAAGCTTGGACCAGTTCCTTCGGAAATCTCTTTTATTTTCACGGTATCACATTGTTCCTGTAATTTACTCGTTAGCATCAGGTTATCATGTAAAGATGACATAATATGTCATGTATTTATGGAGCGGTTGAAAAATTTGGAGGTGTTGTAAGCAGATCCTGTGTCCGAGGTCTCACAAATTGAGGAACGGGTGAGACCAAACAACGAGTATTACGTCTAATGTCATGAGGGGAGAGTTTAGGTGGTGAGAGAACGTGGTCCACACACGATGTGGTCCAAGAAGTATTCTTACGAGGCAGCGATGTCAGTGATGGTAGCCTCAGGAGCGTCATTTGAGTTGGAGCCGTACAAAAGTGACGAGAGTTTTGGGACGCCATCGAAAAGGAGATGGACCAAATGAAGCCTGTCCATACTAAGCATCGTCGTTCGAAGCCGTGGGGTACAGGTGCAGCAGCAGTAGCAGCTGTAGCAATAGTTGCGGGAGGATTTTACGCATTTTCAAATCACGGATTAACGAGACAAAGTAACAAACCAGGAGTTACAACAGCATCTCACGATAAACACCCGATTCCATCGATGAAGTTTCCGAACCTAAGCGATATCAAATCAATGTTTGTCTTAGCCGGACCTACACTGGACATTTGGACTACAGAAAATCCAAAGAATGTATCACGTCAGGTCTTGAAATGGCTAACTAGCTCTATACCTTACAAGGGCAGTGTGCCAAAGTCGACAAACAAGCTTATCCCACAAGCAAACATCGGACCCGCGCAGCTCAAAATGAGAACCTCACAGGGAGACATAACCGTTTTTCCCGTTTACTATTTGACCCAGACAAACTCCAATGAAGTGCAGACTCGGTATGTCCAGAATGTCATCCAATACCAAACAGGCAATCAAACGGTGTACCTGATATCCCCACAACTGTTTGACTGGTTGAAGAATAACCAATGGACAAACGAGTTCACGGAATTGTCTACTCCGATAACGGATCACCAGCCGTCAAAGGGACTATCGGCAACGATGACGCCGAAGGAATTGGCAAACTACGCCCAATCGCACGGTGGTCCCTTACCATCAGCCGGCACAAACGTACAACGTATCAACCCGAGTAAATCACGGGTGTTTTTTGGCGCGCCTTCCGTCCATACAGTCAACAACAAAACTGTGCCATCCACCGGCTTCAAAGTCGTCGACCTTTGGTCAGGCACAATTCAAGGGAAGACATTTCAATTGCAAATAGATAAGGCAACAAACGGACAAACCTTTGTTGTAGACACATGGTCTGGTAGTGACGGATCGGCTATAGAACTTAATAAGCAACCGTGGATTACGAACTTCACGGGCAGCTTTGTCATACTTGCTTCCCCCGATCCCGCTCAGGGAAATCCGATGTATGCTATTAATTTGGCGAATGCGACGATTGTGCCAAATAGCACTGTAGCTGCGGAATATATCCGGTTAATGTCAGGCATTGGAATGGGGGGTTATCCAGGACAAATTGAAGGGCTCCCAAAAATTTGTGACATTTTACCAAACGGACAACAAATTTACTAAGAATCCGCATATTGCCAGAACCGCGTGTGAGACTGACCATGCGGGAAGATTCATCGCTGACTAGGGCGAGAACCGGAGCAGGCTAGCCTCCTGTTGCATGAATACTCGTTCTCCATCCAAATTCCAGTCATCGGCTACCTGTCAGGTACAGGGCCAGTCTACGATGGAGTTCGTGTTCACTGCCTTTGAATATTCGGATCGAACGGGTCATGTTTACTGGAACAAGCGAGAGTAGAGGTCAATAAGGATTTTCCTCTTGTGCTCAAAATATAATCGAAAAATGCAACGTAACCAGACGAGGAGGGGTTGCGTCTAATTCATGTCAGAGGAGGTTAATTAGGAATGCTACGATATATGCAAATTGCAACAGCAGGAGTGGTACTAGCCACAATTGTCGCTCTGGCTGGGTGTGGGCCGAATGGAAACGATAATACCACAGGAGCAACGCCAACAAGCAACGCTGTTGTTAGTACAAATACGACGAATGAAAACAACTCGGTAGCAGTCAGTCAACATGAGACAGAGACAAGCAACGGTGTCTCGCAAAAAACAGGAGCGGGATATTCTTCCCCCGATCAAATTCAAGGCAATGTACTTACGCTCTCCGTGAAACCGAGTACTCTGTCATTGCCATCAATCCAACAAACTGCACCAAATAGCGAACTACATTCCACATACGGGACCATTGAAGCGTCGACTGCGAAGAAAACAGTGAACCCGCTTCAAATCACTTTGACCAGTCATGGGAGCAAGGATGTCATTTATGCGGATAACAGCAAGTCACTAAAGTGGCTCATGGGTTGGCAGTTAAGCGGGAACTATGTCTATTTGAATATCGGTGAGCCTGTTCCAAATATGACAACCGCCGATTTCGGTGGAGAGGCAGTGGTTGTCAATCTCCAAACAAGAAAGGTTTCCATAAAGCAGCCGATTGGGATGGAGTCACAAATACGCGAATTTATTACGCCAACCGCCTTGGTATCGCTTGGGACATTTTTAACTGGTTCAGGCAACTCTATTGTGAACTTTTATACCAGCATCACTAACTTGAAAACGGACAGTTTCGTCACTCTGCACAGCACGAGTTCATATCCCTTGGGGCAAGAACCGTACGTACTTGGTAATCGTGTTTACTTCGCAAGTGGGCATAAAACTTTCTTCGTAGAGATTCCTCCGGCCGTATGGAGTGCTGGCTCGCACAAGCCTTATCAGCTTATCTTGAAACCTTCGATGAAAGTCACCTCGTGATCCGTTGCCTTTGACCTGATGCAGGTGCCTGTATGAATTCGTGCGGTTGGGGGTTTCATTCTGCCCCAAAACGTGATTATCTCGAAAGAAGATATACTCCAATCTGCACGAATGTAACTGGGTTCATTCAGATTCGTCTTGTGTTGTGAGAGGAGGTAGTTATCATGAAACAGCATCTTGTGATAGGCATTGTGTCATCTGTACTCGTAGCCGGCGTTGGGGTCAATGCAGATATCGATGCACATGGCTCATATCCTGCAACAAAACAGATAGCGACTCCTGCAACGCCACATACAGTTCCACCTGAGTTTCAAGGGAAACCGGCGTTGCCGAATCCTGATCCGGGAATACAGTCACCGTTCACGTCCAAGACAACAGACATCGGTTTTACAGCGGATATCAAGTCATCTAAAGATCCAGACCCAGGAATGACCCCTCAATATCCACCACTAACATTGCCACCGCAGGCACATCCAGCGACTAAACCTCAAAACCCAAACGGGAAGAGCTGACGACCGGCACCATTTAACGTGCAGATTGCATGGATAGGCATGTTCTACAAACGTTAACCGGCAGGATGCAATAAAGGGGGAGAGGCATGACAAGGAAGCGGTTAGTTGGTATAAGCGTTGCCTTCATTATGTTTTTAGCAATCGTCATGTATGTTTACACTACTCTATATGGCACGTTTTGGGGAAGAGCTGCCGCTGAAAATCAAATTATGAATTCGGTTCGTCAAGAATATGGACAGGAAAAATTTCACCAAGTTGGCTACGCCTATTACGATTTTGAATGGTCAAAGTATAGAGTCAACATTGTATTCGATCAATTACCACAGTTCTTTTATGCATTTGGTATGCAGAACGGCAAAGCCGTGCTTGCCGCGACAAGCGGAAATTATAAAGGTGAAAACACACCCGACCCTCCATTAAAATTGAGTAGTTTCCCGAATACTAAGATACTCGGAACAATTGAAGATACATGGATGGGGTCACCCAATAGTAACGAGGATTATGACCATTGGTATATTATTACCCCGCAGAAGGTGGATAAAATAGGCGCGAAATACACTGTTATCAGTGGTGATAATCCTCCCAGTACGAGTGGCGTTTGGTCTGATGTATTGCCAAAAGGCGCAATTCTCTATAGAATCCCGAAAGCTGGTCCTACACAAAAAGTTGCAGTTTTATGGAAGGGTCAATACGTCGAAGCACTGAGGGTACATCATTACAGTCAATATTACGGATTGTCTTTCGGTAGAAAGTATTAGTCACTTATCCGATTGACGGAGGCTTGTCTCGAAGAAGGATTTGCTCCCATCCGCACATGAATATACACGAAAGGAATTTTGGGGACCTGTCGTTAATGGTTAGCTGAAGAGCAGAAGGAATAACTCATCATGCATTTTACGGTGTATAATTTGGAAAACAAACGAAATGACAAACCATCACGGATGAAAGGGAGTGTTTTGAATGGCATTATCTCGGGAGCAGCTACATCGCGTGATTGATCATTTGCCCGAAGAAAAGTTGCCGGCATTAGCTGACCTAATTGACAAATTAATCGATGAAGACGACGAACCTGTGTCAGATGCGGAGATTGTGGAATACAAGCGTATTCGCCAGGAGATGCGTAAGGGAGACTTTGTGTCCTTTGATGAAGTCTTTGGCGGTAACTGAATGTATAGCCTCTCTTCAGTAAAGAAGCTCGGAAGTTTATAGATAGGCAAAACCCACAAACTAAACAACGAATTCGGAATGCCCTATTACAACTAGCTGAAGACCCATTTTCTAATCGGCAAGTCAAGCGGCTAAAAGGAACCGAAGACTTTCTTAGGCTACGCGTTGGGGATATTCGAGTTGTATTTTCCGTCGAACAAGAAAAACTCGTCATACTAATTATTTCAATTGGGAATAGAGGAGACATCTACAACAAGTTCTAGGTTCATCCTTCCATTGTGCCATAAGCCCACTCACGAATTGAATAAATATTCTTGCTTCAACGCACTACCATACCATGATTGGTGGTACACGTGACATAAAGCAGGTGCTCTTTGAATTTACATAAAAATACAGGTTTCAAACTTTTGCTATATGGAGCTATTGGGCAGAAAAACGCGTAGCATGTCAAGTTTGGTTTTGTATAATAATGGTATAGAACTACCGTGGAGGGTGGTCGCTTGAGATTACCCAAGAATAAACAAGCGAGGATAAACATTTATTTCATAATGCCCTTTGTTTTGGTTGGTATCATTTTAGTAGCGCTAAATTTGTACAAAAATACACAATACTCCAATTTCAAACTGGCGGTTGAGGGCAACCCACATCTTAATTATGCTACTTCGGGTAGTAACAATGCCTCATTTGCTATTGCTCCAGAAAGTTCGAATAGTCACAGTGAAATATTTACTCATTTGCATACATTTTGGTGGGTCAATAGATCCCCGGGCTATGTGCTTGATGGAAATTTGTGGTTTCACGTGTCGCCAACAATTAAGGGACGTTTTATTTTAACAAGTGCACATATAGATGCAGCCCACGTTCTTATTCAAACTAGAGATGAACAAGGAAATCCTGTTCAGAGCCTTATGCCCGATACATGGTATGAGATTCAACAGTTCGGAAAGTGGTATACCGTCAAGTTTCAATGGGGGTAGTATGGCTCCCTGGTACATGTAGCGTTCTCGCAGGGAAATGTGATTTAGAAGACTAGGTTCACTGAGGACTCTCCAATTCATGCCCGTTGTAACTTTGAATAATCATACACCGAGTAAAATCGGTTACTTCCTGAACTCTCGGGCAGCATAGAGAGAGGAATGTGACGTAAAGCATTTGCTGACACGGATCGTAATGTTTGTACGTCTAACCCTACAAGGGGTGATCTTGTGAGATACGGGTTGGTGTTGGGCTTGTTCTCCTTGCTTTCACTTGTTGGTTGCGGGAATGTGCCGCACGCAGATGTGAAGCCAACTCAACAAACGGTACAGTTCCCGAAAGCAATGGCTATTCAACATGTGTATGTTGTTGCGGGATTAGCGGGCATCTCCTATGCACCGAAAAACCAATCAGAGACGGTGGCACAGATTGAAGAGTGGTTGGCGACGGCTCAACCTGTATCTGTAAAACTCCCGCCACCTCCGAACCCACCAATCGGGACAAATGCCAATACAAACCCTGCAGTGCTGGAATTACAATTGTCCTCCAAACAACAAATTTCAATAAGCCCAACATTTTACATGGCGGGACATTCGCAGGATCTGAGCAAGGTGTACCATTTTGTCAACGGCGTGACATCGTATCAAATCGGAAATAAAACAGTCTACTTGAAAGATCTCAACCTGTATAACTGGTTAAAAGACAACCAATGGAAACAACAGTTCAACACCAAGTTAGCACAGTGAAGTCTGGTAATCCTTTGTCTTGAGTAGGATATTCAATAGCGTGTCTACCTTAATTTTTGGAGGTAAAACATGAGAAAGGTTCTCGTCATCATGGGATCGTGCTTTTTGTTGGTAAGCGGAATGTTGTATGCCGTTGAACGAATCCTGGGATTTTGGCGATGGTCGGAGGAATATCATCTGGTAGGTTCCCTTGGTGGCAATCCAGCGAATCCGTCCAACTACATGCCAAGCTTAACATCCGATTGGTTTGTTCCTGTCTTCTTGGTGATTGGAATCACCATGTTGGTGAGTAGTGTCGTTTCAAAACACTGACTTCCCGTTCGGTGCATATGAAGGTGAGGACATCGCAGACAAAATTTTATGAATTTGGGCTTTGTGCAAGTAGCAAATAACACCCGTTCTATACTGAGCCAACCAAAGTTTGTCTTTGGGGGTGACACGATGGTACGAAGGCTAATTGCAAGTACGGTTGCTGGGGAAATTGTCTATTACATTCTGTTGTGGGTCGCTTGGATGCTGTTGGGATCAAGTGCCTTTTTTCTTGGCTGGATAGCGGGTATTGTTACCTGCATCATAAATCCACTCCTGTGTGCTCACGTTGCGAGTCAAGTCACTGCCGTCCAAAGGAGACTACGTGGCGTGGTTGTCTGGTTGGTTCTATTCTGTTTGGTTCTTGTCTCTCCCGCATTCAGTAACGCCATTTGGCTTCACGCCAGTGGCTATTACAGCCACGCCATTTCGAATCACAACGTTTTCTTAGTTGAAACCATTGCTGTGAACCAATTTCTCAATGTCGTTGGTATGGTGATTGGTGGAATTACCTTTATCGTAAGTTTTGCTATCTGGACAAACCGTGAGAAGAGCCAAAGTTTACGGGGCTAATGGTGGCTGAGCCCGAAGAAGGACGTGCGCAGTTCATACATAAACATTCGAAATTACATATTCTGGGTTATGTCGCACATGGGCAGCTATATGACATATGACTCTACCAGAAGGAACATCATTCACGAGAATGAAATAGCTTCGCAAGAGAACATGTTCAAAAACGTCCGATCCGCTGATGCACGGATGTGGTGACGCCACTGTGACATCGGATGAGGCGAAACATACCACTGATTTCTACAGGACGAAGGAGTTGATTGCCATTATGAAACTTCTGCTCACTTCCGCTGGCATCAAGAATACGAGCATCCATGATGCGCTCGTCGACCTACTGGGCAAGTCGATCGCCGACTCCAACGCCTTGTGCATTCCCACCGCATTGTACGGACACCCCTGGGTCGGTCCCGGTGTAAATGCCTGGAAGTTCATCAGCGGGAAGTCCGATAACATGGTTGACCAGGGTTGGAAGTCCGTCGGCGTGCTGGAGCTCACAGCGCTGCCAAGCATCGACAAAGACCGATGGGTGCCGCTGGTCCGGGAGACGGACGTCCTGCTGGTCTCGGGGGGCGACGCACTTTACCTGTACCATTGGATGAGGCAATCCGGACTGGCAGACCTCTTGCCGTCACTGCAAGCAGTCTATGTGGGAATGAGTGCTGGGAGCATGGTGATGGCCCCCATGGTCGGGGAGGAATTCATCGGCTGGAAGCCGCCAACCGGGGGCGATAGAACGCTGGGAATGGTTGATTTTGCGTTGTTTCCGCACCTAGATCATGAGGATTTGCCAGACAATACCATGGCCCACGCAGAAAAATGGGCCGCCGGTTTACCGGTGCCTGGGTATGCGATTGACGATCAGACCGCCATCAAAGTGACGGAGGGTGTCGTAGAAGTGGTCTCCGAGGGGCACTGGAAGCTGTTCACCCCCTAATATCCAGAGGATCAGAGGAGGAACCCAAGTTACATACAGTCAAATTTGGAACTGAATCCACTCAGGAAATCGAGGCGGGGGTGCTACGGCGGTAATGGGGGTATCTCGCAAAGGGACAGTTTTGGATGGTTCCAGTGTAAAGGCTGAATCGCGGTCTGGAGTTCCAAAGTCGTATCCTTTAATAAGGAGATATATCTGCATTTGCCATTTGCCTTGGATACTTTGATAACGATCCGTTCTTTTCGTTGCGCAGCTTTCGGAAAGCAGGAACTTGCAATATTACAGCGAATGGTAATTTGCAACTCGAGCCGGCGCGAAATCTACATTCTGACTATCGGTGATACCCGGCAATAGGATAGGGGAGTAGGCAAATATGTACCGGAAACGATACAAGCGTTTTGCCCTCGCAGCCTTGGCCGCTGGACTGATGATGGGTGCCGCGTTGGTCGGGCAGCCGATTCAGGCCTGGGCGGCGACCACGGTGACGAGCACCATCCCGGTGGGTACCCAGCCATATGGTGTGGCGTATGATGCGACGAACGGTGATGTGTACGTAGCTAACGAAGGCTCTGGTACGGTGTCCGTGATTAATGGGAGTACGAACACCGTGAAGAGCACCATCACGGTGGGCAGTGGGGCTGCTGATGTGGCATATGATGCAGCGAACGGTGATGTGTACGTAGCCAACTCCACATCTGGTACGGTGTCCGTGATTAATGGGAGCACGAACACGGTGACGAGCACCATCCCGGTGGGTACCCAGCCATATGGTGTGGCGTATGATGCGGGGAACGGTGATGTGTACATAACTAACTCCAACTCTAATACGGTGTCCGTGATTGATGGGAGTACGAACACGGTGAAGAGCACCATCCCGGTGGGTACCCGGCCATATGGTGTGGCGTATGATACGGCGAATGGTGATGTGTACGTAGTTAACTCCACATCTGGTACGGTGTCCGTGATTGATGGGAGTACGAACACGGTGACGAGTACCATCACCGTGGGCAGTGGGGCCACCGATGTGGCATATGATGCGGGGAACGGTGATGTGTACGTAGCTAACTCCAACTCAGGTACGGTGTCCGTGATTAGTGGGAGTACAAACACGGTGACGAACACCATCACGGTGGGCAGTGGGCTATTTGGTGTGGCATATGATGCGGCGAACGGTGATGTGTACGTAGCTAACGCCAGCTTAGGTACGGTGTCCGTGATTGATGGGAGTACAAACACGGTGACGAGCACCATTACGGTGGGCAGTTTTCCAATTGATGTGGCGTATGATGCGACGAACGGTGATGTGTACGTAGCTAACTACAGCTCTAGTACGGTGTCCGTGATTAATGGGAGTACGACCACCGTGAAGAGCACCATCCCGGTGGGCAGTGGGGCCGCTGATGTGGCATATGATGCAGCGAACGGTGATGTGTACGTAGCCAACTCCAGATCTGGTACGGTGTCCGTGATTAATGGGAGTACGAACACGGTGAAGAGCACCATCCCGGTGGGTACCCAGCCATATGGTGTGGCGTATGATGCGACGAACGGTGATGTGTACATAACTAACTCCAGCTCTAATACGGTGTCCGTGATTGATGGGAGTACGAACACGGTGAAGAGCACCATCCCGGTGGGTACCCGGCCATATGGTGTGGCATATGATGCGGGGAACGGTGATGTGTACGTAGCTAACTCCAACTCTGGTACGGTGTCCGTGATTAGTGGGAGTACAAACACGGTGACGAACACCATCACCGTGGGCAGTGGGGCCACCGATGTGGCATATGATGCGGCGAACGGTGATGTGTACGTAGCTAACGCCAACTCAGGTACGGTGTCCGTGATTAGTGGAAGTACAAACACGGTGACGAACACCATCACGGTGGGCAGTGGGCTATTTGGTGTGGCATATGATGCGGCGAACGGTGATGTGTACGTAGCTAACGCCAGCTTAGGTACGGTGTCTTTGATTGATGGGAGTACAAACACGGTGAAGAGCACCATTACGGTGGGCAGTTTTCCAATTGATGTGGCGTATGATGCGACGAACGGTGATGTGTACGTAGCTAACTACAGCTCTGGTACGGTGTCCGTGATTAATGGGAGCACGAACACGGTGACGAGCACCATCCCGGTGGGTACCCAGCCATATGGTGTGGCATATGATGCGGCGAATGGTGATGTGTACGTAGCTAACGAAGGCTCTAATACGGTGTCCGTGATTGTTCCGCCAGCGACCGCCATCACGAACAGTGCCGTAGTCCCAGGGTCGAATGTGGACAGCACGGCCATCACGGCTACCCCGAATACAGCCGGTGATACCTTCGCGGTACAAGTCACCAGCTCTTCACCGAGCGCAGTGGGTTCGGGTGCGTCCGTACCGAGTGGGGCGACCACTTATACGTCGGGCACAAACATTTCGAATGTAGCCGCGGGCGACGTCGTCACACTTTATGAGGTCAACAGCGGGTCCGTGCTCGCGGCCACTTCGTTCACCCTGACGACAAGTGATATTCTCGGGGCGACCATTACGTATGGAGGGAACGGTGCAAGTGGTACTGCGCCAACGGACAGTAACCAGTACATGGTCGGATCGTCCGCTACAGTGGCGGGTCAAGGGGATTTAGCGAAGACCGGCTACACGTTTGAAGGATGGAATACGAAAGCGGATGGCAGTGGTACGAGCTATGCGTCAGGGGCTTCTCTAACAGTGCCTGCCTATAATGTCACGCTGTACGCGCAGTGGCTACCTAATCCAGCGGGTCTTGGGCATCAGAACGTTACCCAGACGAGTTGGACTGAGAACTGGACCGCCGTTTCAGGCGCCTCGTCCTATGATGTCTACCTAAACAATAAGCATGTTGGTACGGTTACACAGGCGACGTATGATTTCAAGGGAGAACAGCCCGGTATGACCTACAGTGTGACCATCGCTTCAGTGAATGGGTCTGGGGTAGTCAGTGCGCAGTCCAATGCTGACATGGTGACCACCTTGTATAATCCAACGGGCGCACCAACCGGACTGGTGCACAGCAATGTAACGCAAACCGGATGGACGGAGAATTGGGGTTCTGTTACTGGGTCGACTTCGTATGATGTCTACCTGAACAACAACAAGGTAGGAACGGTCACCCAAGCCGTATATGACTTTACAGGCGCGACAGCTGGGACGACGTATCAGGTTCAGGTGTCATCCGTGAACGGATCCGGCCAGGCAAGCGCATTGTCTACACCAGATTCTGTGACCACCAGTGTGTATGGACCCACTCCTCCAACCATCATTACAGAATTTTTTCCGGAACCAGCTCAGGTTGGGCAAGCCTATTCAGGTCAGGTAAGAGTCATCGGCGGAATGATGCCAATGCATTGGTCCATTACCACTGGAACACTGCCTCCAGGACTGACACTGAGTAACCAAGGGGTAATTTCAGGTACACCAACTCGTGCCGGGAGCTATAATTTCACCGTTAAGGTTACGGATAGTAATGACCATGCCTCTAGCAGGAAACTGACCATTGCGGTTAAAGGCTCATCGACCTTGTCCATCAAGACCGCCACCGTTGTGCCAACCGGTCAACCGGGACAGCCCTTTGAGCAGATACTGACGGCTGGTGGAGGGAATCCCCCCTACAAGTGGTCTATCATCCAGGGAACGTTGCCATCAGGTCTGAAGTTGAACTCGAGTACAGGTGTAATGAGCGGAATCAATAACCGGAAGAGCCCTGAGATTCTGACTGTGGAAGTTATGGACGCAAAGGGCATGACGGAGGAGAAACAAGTTGTGATAGACTCGCTTCCAAAGAACGAACGTGAAATTGTATGGGAGACGCCGGGTTTATCTGCTCAAAATGTCCCAGCAGTTACAGGGAGTGATTCTGGCATACAGACCACATACATGCCGATATGGTACGTAATGCAGCTACTTAAACCATTGGGCATTGAGAGTACGTGGGACGGTAAACACTGGCACATGACAACGACGGCGAAGGCAGACTTGTCGAACGTTCAGGCGGGCAACGGCAACACGGGCATCTATCTGAACGGCACGTTGGTACAGAATGTGGATACCGTGGCCACAAAAGACCCATCGACGGGGAAGGCAACAACGTACATGCCGATCTGGTATGTGATGCAACTGTTGAAACGTGTAGGATTGCAGAGTACATGGAATGGAACGACGTGGACGGTGACGAAATAGGCGAGAAATATCATCGATATCGACAAACGGGTCCCGTTTCATGCGGGGCTCGTTTTGTTGTACTGGGCAAATCCATCAATCAAACCTACTTGGACGGGGGCGTTAGCGACTGAAGGCAGCTGTTCGTACAGATTAAATGTCCAAAAGGCGGTATATCATAGCATTGTGTTTCTCGGTATGTGTAAAGTAAGGGCAGCAAGTCCAAATGACTACCGCGTGCTTATCTCTTTGAATGAAGACCACGATGCAATGCGAAAGAGTATATATGCTGAGACGACGCCATACGTTGGCGCTACGCCCACTAAGAGGATAGGGCACGACGCAGTTTATCTATACAATCCAGGACATGAGATATGTTGTCCTTATCGTTCATCGAGGTTCTGGCATGCAATAGTGATGGCCGTAGAGACTCTACCGAATCACCAAACTGCCCCATCCACTCGTACCTTGGAACCATCCACAGGTGGAAGTGGTGGGTTGTATCCTCGTTGTAGAAATAATATACGTGACTGATTCCGAGCTGTTCAGATTGGGCCGTCCTAATCCTCTTAATTAGGGTAATATATCGAGTCGCCTCTATCTCTGTCAGTTCATCCATCCGGTAAAAATGCCGTTTCGAAGCTAAAATCACTAAGCCTGGAACGGGGTAAGCGACGTCTTGATGTGCATGGAAGTACTTATCCTCGTAAATCACCCCGCCCGCGGGCGTAACCAACCCGCTGGTTACGGCGCAGCTTAGACACTCGACTTCAACCATCCGGCCATCCGCCAATGTTATTCTCCTCATCACGCACCCCTGTCATGGATATCAACCCAACCTCAATGGTAGCCCTTCCTACATTGTCGATTTGCTCAGCAACAATGGCAATCTCATTATAGGATATTGATACAATAGCGGATGTTTGTCGTTGAGTGGAGAATAGGGCCACTGAATCGTGAGTGGTCCGATTTAATAAGCGCTTAAACCGCTAGGGGTGAGGGGTATGCGCTTGAGCATAAGGGACAAGTTGATTCTTACAGGCCAAAATACCCGTGGGGGTTTATGGGGTTTTAGAGCAAGGAAGTATACTTAAGAGGGGAACGGTAGGGGGGTATTTAAGACTCAAACCGATATCTACATAATTCATCATACCCTGTAGGGTATATGGATAGGATACAGAAGTATCCCTGCTGGGAAGAAGCTAGGCCACGAGACCGACTGTAAGATAAGTTAGTATCTCTAATGAAATTGCATACCCTTATGGGTATGCAATCCTCTATTGAACTAGAGTACAAAAGTATCCCTGCTTGCCCCCTACCTTCCTGCTTGCCCCTTCCTCCTTGCTACGCCTCGTCCCGCCCCAGCAGAAGCTCTATCTCCTCCTTGTACTTTCCGGCTGGTGTCTCAAGAATCTGCGGGATGCCGCGCATGACATCGTGATGCACAATGCGTTTCAGGGCATCGAGCCCAAGAGATCCTTCTCCGACATTCGCATGCCTGTCTTTCTTTGAATCAAACGGATTTTTCGAGTCGTTGATATGCGCACATTTCAGCCTATCGAGTCCAATCACGTCGTCGAACCGAGTCAGGAAGCCGTCGAAGTCGTTGACGACATCGTAGCCGTAGCTGTAATTATGGCAGGTGTCGATACACACACCGAGGACGTGGTTGTGCTTCACCCGCGATATAATCTCGGCAATTTCCTCTAGGGAATTGCCTACCTTAGATCCGTCCCCAGCCATCGTCTCGAGGCAGATGGTCAACTTTTCGTCGCCAGTGATGATTTGGTTCAGGGCTTCGGCGATCCGGTTGATGGCATAGTCCACTCCCTCGCCAACATGGCTGCCTGGGTGCATCACGATATAGCGAAATCCGAGGTACTCCACCCGCTGTATCTCCTCCGTCAGCACGTCGATGCCGTACTGCCACGTGTCCTCCTTGGGGCTGGCGAGGTTGACGAGGTAGGAGAGGTGGACAACGGGATTTGCAATGCTATGTTCAGACATGAGTGCGAGCGCCTCATCGCGGTTGAACTCAGTGATGGGACGGGCTTTGCCGCCGCGGTTGCTGCGCGTGTATATCATGTAGGTGTTGGCGTCGTATTCGATGGTTTCATTGACTGCCGCAAGTAAGCCAGTCTTGGCGATGGATACATTGGCCCCGAGAAGAATGGACGGGGTCTGTTTGCTCGAATTAGATGCTGAATCAGACACGGGTTTCGCTCCTTTGTCAGGATGCCGGTACCAAAGTGAATGACGTGACGGCGTTGAAGTAGTCTGGTACATGCATGTCCACATTAATTCTATCCTAGTCAGGATATCAGGAAATGCCTGTGGCGCAAAATGTCGCATGAGCCGCGAAGCATCAATATTGAAGTCCCTTAACCTTAGTGACGTTCCGTAACCTCATTGAAGTCCTGTAACCTTGCGCTGACTCTTTGGCACATGAAGGGCACCCGACGGCTTTTTCTTGGTTGGCTTGGGGGCGTGGGGGCTCTTGACGTCTTCGACAGGAGCTTCTACACTGATTATGAGCGAGCGCTCAGTCAGGTGGGGAGGAGGGCGGTCATGAGCATCGAAATCGCGTCCACCGTTAAAGACCCGGAACGGATCCGTGAACGGCGGGAACAGATTGTAAAGGCATCTGTGCAACTGTTCGCGCAAAAGGGATTTCACAAAGCAACGACCAGAGAAATTGCCCGAGCCAGCGGATTGTCAAACGGCGCGCTGTACGAGTATGTGCAGTCGAAAGAGGACATCCTCTACTTGGTTTGTCAGCATATTCACCAGGAAATTCACGAGCGTCTCGCAGACAGCCTTTCCAGCCACGATGTGGCGATAGAGCGGCTGCGGCACGCAGTAGCCTCATTTCTCAGCGTTATCCGTGACATGGAAGATGAAGTACTGCTCATTTATCAAGAGAGCAAGTCTCTACCGAGCGACTATCTACGCGCGGTCTTACAGAACGAGCAGGCGATTACTGACATTTTCGTTCGGTTGCTGCAAGACGGACGCCAAGATGAATCGGTTCAACTCACGGAAGAGGACATACCGCTTGTGGCGCATGACGTGATTGTACTTGGGCAGCTGTGGGCATTTCGCAGATGGGCCCTACGGGACATGGACTTCTCAGAATTCGTATCCCAACAGACCGAAATGATACTGCGAGCATGTCGACCGTAAGACGCTCGGGGAGCCGAGACCTCAGGAGTCTCCACAGGAGCCTCAACAGGACCTTCCGTAGGAGCCTTCATAGGGGAGCTTCCATAGGAGCCTTCATACGAGCCTCAATGGCAGGCTCAACCGGAGTCTCCACAGGAGCCTCAACAGAGAGCGTGACATCGAGGTCAGCCATCCCGTCCAGTCAAGCGTCATCCAAAGCAACCAGCAATGTTTACTTATCCAATCATCCAGAAGGGAGCCTGTATAGTATGTCCATAAAACTTGGTGATAACGCTTCCACGACAAATGACCTCGCGTCGACACAAGAGACGATGCCGTACTTCCCATCCAGGCCCATCCGCTTTGTCACGGCTTCGAGTCTCTTTGACGGCCATGACGCGTCCATTAACATCATGCGACGCATTCTTCAGTCCTCTGGTTGTGAGGTCATTCACCTTGGTCACAACCGATCCGTTGACGAAATTGTCACCGCAGCCATCGCGGAGGACGCCGACGGCATTGCCATCAGCTCGTACCAAGGGGGCCACGTAGAGTTTTTCAAATACATGGTGGAACTGTTGAAAGAGCGCGACGCCGCGCACATCCTCGTTTTCGGGGGCGGCGGGGGTGTCATTGTGCAAGACGAGATTCGCGACCTTGAATCCTACGGTGTCAAAAAGATTTACTCACCGGATGACGGCCGCAGACTCGGTCTTCAGGGCATGATTAACCACATGATCCGCTCCTGCGAATCTGAAGCCAAAGTCGCGAAAGCAGCATCACCCGAGGCGATTCAAAGCATCGTTCAAAGCGTCGATGCGCTCTCTGCAAACAACCCGAAGGCCGTCGCGCGCCTCGTGACCTTGGTGGAAGACCACACCGAGATGCCGGAAAGTGACTATTTGAATCTCTTGGCCCGCCTCAAGGAGCGAGCGAACCAAGCGCCTGTGCTTGGCATCACCGGCACGGGCGGCGCAGGCAAGTCGTCCCTCACAGACGAACTCATCAGACGATTCCTTCAAGGCTTCCCAAGCAAGCGCGTTGCGGTGTTTTCGATTGACCCATCCCGGCAAAAGACGGGTGGGGCACTGCTTGGCGACCGCATCCGAATGAACGCAATTCACCACAACAACATCTACATGCGCAGTCTCGCCACGCGGCACTCGAAGACCGAGCTGTCGGACGCGGTGGGGGAAGCCGTGCTGGTGGCGAAGGCCGCTGGATTTGATTGGGTCATCATCGAGACAAGCGGCATTGGCCAGGGTGACGCAGACATTGTCTCCGTCTCCGACGTGTCACTCTACGTGATGACGGCCGAGTACGGGGCGCCGTCGCAGCTTGAGAAAATCGATATGCTCGATTACGCCGACGTCGTGGCTATCAACAAGTCAGATCGGCGCGGATCGGAAGATGCCCTCCGGCACGTACGCAAACAAGTACAGCGAAACCGCGGTGCATTTCACGATCCGCTCGACTCCATGCCGGTCTACGGCACAGTCGCCAGTCAGTTCAACGATCCCGGAACAAACGTCCTCTACCGCGCAGTCATCGATGTGCTGCGCAGCAAGACCGGTGTGGACTGGGAAAGCCACCTGTCCATCGCTAATCAGACAGAGCGGCATCCGGCAATTATTCCGGGCGAGCGGAGTCAATACCTGCTCGACGTTGTTCGAACCGTGCGGGACTACCACCAACATGTGGAGGGACAGGCGAAACTCGCGCGTCAGGCGTATCAGGTCCAGGGGACACAGCGTCAGCTGCAAGCGCGCAGCGACGTGGCGGAGAATCAGAATTCCGACGGATCGGTCGTGACAAACGTCCTACAGGGCCTCTACGACGAACTGTGGAGCCAGCTTGACCGGGAGAGTCAGGTGATTCTCGACACTTGGGCGGAGAAACGCAGTCAGTACCGGGCCGACGAATTGGTGACGAAGGTGCGCGACAAGGAGATCCGCACACAGCTTTACACCACGTCTTTGTCGGGAACACGCATCCCGAAGGTCGTCCTGCCGAATTACGAAGACTGGGGAGACATTGTCCGCTTCTCGATGCTTGAAAATGTGCCGGGTGAGTTTCCTTATACCGCTGGCGTGTTTCCGTTTAAACGCACAGAGGAGGAACCGAAACGCCAGTTTGCGGGCGAAGGCACACCAGAGCGTACGAATCGCCGGTTCCATTACCTGTCGCAAAATGACCCTGCCAAGCGCTTGTCTACCGCATTTGACAGTGTGACCTTGTACGGGGAAGATCCCGATTATCGACCCGACATCTATGGCAAGGTTGGTGAAAGCGGCGTCAGCATCTGTACGCTCGAAGACATGCGGAAACTGTACGCGGGGTTTGACCTGTGTGCACCAAACACAAGTGTCTCCATGACCATCAACGGACCGGCGCCGACGATTCTGGCCATGTATTTGAACACGGCCATTCTGCAACAAATGGATAAGTTTCGTGAAGACACGGACCGGGAGCCAAACGAGGATGAGCGCGCCGCCATCCTGGAACGGACGCTGCAGACCGTTCGCGGAACCGTCCAGGCGGACATCTTAAAGGAAGATCAGGGACAAAACACCTGCATCTTCTCGACAGAATTTGCGCTTCGCATGATGGGCGACATTCAACAGTATTTCATCGAAAATCGCGTGCGCAATTACTATTCCGTGAGCATCAGCGGCTACCACATTGCGGAAGCCGGGGCCAACCCGATTACGCAGTTGGCATTCACGTTGGCGAATGCCTTTACGTACGTGGAGTACTACCTGAGCCGCGGCATGAACATCGATGACTTCGCGCCGAACCTGTCGTTCTTCTTTAGTAACGGGATGGATCCGGAGTACACCGTCATTGGCCGCGTCGCACGCCGCATCTGGGCCATCGCGATGAAGGACAAATACGGGGCGAACGACCGCAGCCAGAAGTTAAAGTATCACATCCAGACGTCCGGGCGTTCACTGCATGCGCAGGAAGTGGATTTCAACGACATCCGCACGACGTTGCAAGCTCTGATTGCCATCTACGACAATTGTAACTCTCTGCATACAAACGCCTATGACGAAGCGGTGACCACACCGACAGAGGCATCTGTGCGTCGGGCAATGGCGATTCAGATGATTATCAACCGCGAGTTTGGATTGGCGAAAAACGAAAATCCACTTCAAGGTGCGTTCATCATTGATGAACTGACCAGCCTGGTGGAAGATGCGGTGCTTGAGGAGTTCCTTCGCATCAATGATAGAGGCGGCGTGCTTGGCGCCATGGAGACGCAGTACCAACGGAGCAAGATACAGGAGGAGTCCCTGTATTATGAAAGCCTGAAGCATTCTGGCGAACTGCCCATCATCGGGGTGAACACGTACATCAACCCGGAAACGCTTCGTGAAGATTACAACGCTCCAAAACTGGAGCTGGCTCGAGCCACGAAGGAAGAGAAGGAGCAGCAGATTCACAACCTGAAGGCATTTCAGGCCCAGCACGCTGACGAAGTCGAGGAAGCTTTGCAACGCCTCAAGCAGGTCGCGCAGAGCGGCGGCAACCTGTTTGAGGAACTGATGAAGACGGTGCAGGTTGCGAGCCTCGGCCAAATCACGCACGCGCTGTACGAGGTCGGCGGCAAATACCGCCGGAACATGTAAGGCAGGGCGAAATAGTGCGTGAGGCGTAAGGTAGCAGGATTGAAGGTGGCCAGACTCTAAGGTGGTAAGGCGGTAAGGCGGTAAGGCGGTAAGGCGGTAAGGCGTAGGGTAGCAGGTTCCTGGTTGTCTGCTTGGCAGACAGCCAGGTTTTTTTTGTTTTGTGTGGCGGTCGACGTCCATGCCAAGTCCTGGCCCCCCGGCAAGTCCGGGCCAAGCACAGGCATGTCCAAGTCTAGGCCTGCCATGGTCCATATCTGCCGAGGATGCCTCGGCGTCCCTTGGGTAAGCTAACTGAGCAAGATACACCGTGAGACGTCGTTAGGCCATAATGCGGCCAACCTTCTTCTACGCTTCTCCAGGGAGGTGATGCTGTGGCACGGAAGCGCGCGCCACTGAGCCGGCAGGCGTGGTGGCTTCTACTCATTAGCGGACTGTTCGCGCTGTCCGTTTCCCTGTCGAATACATTTGTCAACGTCTACCTATGGAAAGTGGACAAGAACTTTGCCTCGATTGGGCGGTACAATGTTGCTGTTTATGCGCTGCAGCCGCTGATGTTCTTGGCAGCAGCCTGGCTCGCCAAACGCAAGACATCGGTGTTTACCTTTCGCATTGGCATCCTGCTGCACGCCGCGTTTTATGCGGTGACACTCTGGGGCGGATCGAACCTTGCGGGTCGTCCAATGGTTCTCGGCATGCTCATGGGCACTGCTGCAGGTTTTTACTGGTGTTCCTTTAATGAGTTGAGTTTGCGTTTTACATCATCGGACTCTCGAGACCGTTTTTATGGCATGAATGGCGTTGTGGGATCCGTTGCCGGCATGGTCGCCCCCCCGACAGCCGGCACGCTCATTTCATTAGAGGACAAGTTTGGGAATCTCACCGGGTACCATCTCGTTTTTGGACTCTCCTTGGCGCTGTTCGTATTAGGGTCTTTTGTCAGCACGCGGTTATCTCAGGATGAACTCGGAGAGCACTTTAACTTTCGTGTCATGCTGGGTGGACTGCGGGACAAGGACTGGCGGCGTGTGCTGTTCGGATCGACAATTTACGGCCTGCGCGAGGGTGTGTTTCTATTTTTGATTGGGCTCCTCATTTACATCGCAACGGGCAGTGAGATGGAACTGGGTGAATTCTTTCTCCTTCAGAGTGTCCTTTCCTTTGCATCCTTCTTTGTCGTCAGTCGCGTCTGCAACGCTCACAACCGGGGGAAGATCCTCGGCGTTGGAGCCATTTTACTGGCTGGCTGCGCAACCTTGTTTTTGATCCCGCTTCACACCTCCACGCTCCTGTGGTACGGCGGACTCGTGGCCATCTGCCTGCCGTGGTTTCTTGTTCCGTTGCAGGGGACCATCTTTGACATTATTGGTCGCCTTGATAATGAGACGAAAGACAACGCACGGTTAGAACACATTGTTATGCGCGAAACATTCTCCAATACTGGTCGAGTCATCGGGGTAAGCACGTTTCTTCTCTGGATTGCCGTCGATAGGTCGGGCAAGAGTATCGCCTACCTCGCCTTTTGCATTGGCCTGGTGCAGCTTGGTACTTGGTGGGTCATTCACCGTGTGAAAATGACGCAAACATCAAGCCGCGAGGCGAAGCTCGGTGCAGGCAGTGTCAGCAGTGCCAGCAGTGTCCGTGTCGGTGAAGCGGGCGCTCGTGCTCGTCGTGGAAATCGTGCTGGTGGTCACGATGAGGTCGGGGCGGGTATCGAAGATGGTGGCAAGAAGTCGTCGTGGAGAAATGGCCGCTGGCCGTCGCGGTGAGGTTGATGCTTGCCTTCAATGAGGGGCTCATGCGGGGGCTGGGGGTTTGGCCGGGAGCCCAGCCCCAGGAGCCCTGCCCCGCCCCGGAAGCCTAACCCCGGAAGCCTAACCCCGGAAGCCTAACCCCGGAAGCCTAACCCCGGAAGCCTAACCCCGGAAGCCTAACCCCGGAAGCCTAACCCCGGAAGCTGATGCGGTGATGCGGGCTAGGCCAAACTTCCTTCACACTGGGGGTACCCGGAGGGTACCCAACCTTTTGTAAGGTACAAAAATATCGCTGTCCTCCGAAACGGTGGGGTACCCTCCAAAACTTAAGAGTCAAAAGTATCCTTGCGTCGAAATGGGTGGGGGTATCCTGCCCGGCTCTAGGGCACAGGATGATAGTTAGGATACCCCCCTGGGGTTGACGAATAAGGATACGAAGGTAGCGCTATTTGCGGAATATACCCGGCAGGGTATGACTTTAAGTATAGAGTTGATGCTTACATTTGAGCGCATACCCTAAGGGGTATGTTGCCGTCGCCAGATAAAGCATGGGTCAGGGCATGGGTCAGGGCATGGGATACCGTGGGACGTACTGGGAGGCGGGCAGGTTGGCGGTGTGGCGACGAGTGACCGGCTGCCAGACGCCCAAACTTCCTTCACACTTGGGTACCCGGAGGGTACCCAACCTTTTGTAAGGTACAAAAATATCGCTGTCCGCCAAAACGGTGGGGTACCCTCCAAACCTTAAGAATCAAAAGTATCGTTGCGTCGAAATGGGTGGGGGTATCCAGACCGGCCCTAGGATACAGGATGATAGTTAGGATGCCCCCTGGGGTTGACGAATAAGGATACGAAGGTAGCGCTATTTGCGGAATATACCCAGTCGGGTATGACTTTAAGTATAGAGTTGATGCTTACATTTGAACGCATACCCTAAGGGGTATGTTGGCGTCGCCAGATAAAGCATGGGTTAGGGCATGGGTTAGGCATGGGGGATACCGTGGGGCGTACTGGGAGGCGGGCAAGTTAGCGGTGTGGCGACGAGTGACCGGCTGCCAGACGCCCGAGCTTCCTTCAAACTTGGGTACCCGGAGGGTACCCGACCTTTTGTAAGGTACAAAAATATCGCTGTCCGCCAAAACGGTGGGGTACCCTCCAAACCTTAAGAATCAAAAGTATCGTTGGGCCAAAATGGGTGGGGGTATCCTGCTCGGCACTAGGGTACAGGATGATAGTTAGGATACCCCCTGGGGTTGACGAATAAGGATACGAAGGTAGCGCTATTTCCGGAATATACCCGGCTGGGTATGACTTTAAGGATAGAATTGATACTTACATTCGAGCCCATACCATGGGGGGTATGTCGCCGTCGCAAGATAAAGCATGGGTCAGGGCATGGGTCAGGGCATGGGGGATACTGTGTGGCCGCGCGCGACGTGCGGTGATTAGGATGACGACACCCCGTTCGACATCGTACGACTCGGCGCCCCAGGCATTAAAATAAGGGAAACCCTTGTGGGGTTTCCCTCTGTTCATCTGCTGAAAAGTTCAATTACGTCAAACGAAAACGAAATTACTTCTGGAAGAATTCGCGATTTTTCGCGATGAAGGACTTCTCTTCGTCAGGAACAAAGTCCTCTTGGAAAATGGCGGATACTGGACAAACAGCTTCGCAAGCACCGCAGTCGATGCAGGTATCCGGGTCGATGTAGTATTGGTCTTCTCCCTCGTGGATGCAATCCACTGGGCATGTCTCGACGCAATCTGCTGCTTTCTCGTCGATACACGGAGATGTGATGACGAATGCCACGATTCTCTCCTCCTCTAGCGATTAGAGATGTACTTCAAACACTAGAATCATGATATACCAGCACTTACGTGTTTTCAACAGTACTGCGGTTACAATTCGTAAAGCTGTCACTTAATTGCAGAAGGGTGTGTCCACGTGCCGCATGCGACAAGACCAGCGTTCGTCTGCCTTCAAAGTATATCGAATCATAGATTAATTGGGACATAGTGCCATTTACGATTTGGACGAAGCCTGCACGGTGAGCTCTGACAAGACGCCTTCTGTACCGAGTGTTGACCCCTTCAGAGATGTCAGTCCCGCAAATGCGCGTTCTTGCATCAAGGCCCAGGCACGCAGAATCATGGGTGTCAGTTGCGCCATGGCCACGGCCAGGCTGGCTCCCGCAAACACGTCCAGCGCATAGTGGATGCGCAAATAGATGGTGGCCGAGATGATGAGTCCTGCCATTGGAATATAAAGCCATGCAAACCGTCGGCGATACCGCCAAACGATAATGGCCATGACGATGGAGATGCCTGTGTGCAAACTTGGGAAGCAATCCCGCGCGATGAGCGCAGCGTCATGTGCGAAAAATGCGGTAATCCCGCCAATGTGACGGGCGTAAGCCACGGTGTACATGGGACCGATAACGGGGACAAGGAAATAGGTGAAGTAACCAATGTAAAACGTCAGCAGCGCAGTGGACACGTACTGGCGCATCGCTTCGCGACCGGCACGCAGCATGACGAGTACCGTTGCGTACGTGAGGATAAACCAGGACACGTAGGCGCCGCTGAACAGGTAGGTCAGCGGTTTTGAGATGTAGGGCTCAAGCCACACGGAAGGTAATTTCCCAAAGAACAGGCTCTTGTCAATCTGTTGAATTGCGGCATCCCGGTCAAATGGATTGAACGCGGCGATGTAAAAATTGACGGTTTTGTAGATGGCCATGAGCACGACAAAAGCCATCATAATGCGAATCAGGTAGAGGAGCGTAGCTGACGTGTGCGGACGTCGCCAGCGGATGACCAGATATAGTCCCGCGAGCAGCGTCATTGTTCCAACAAACAGCCAGGGCATGGGGTTCTCGAAGACGCCGACGACCGCATTGAGGATGTGGATGTCGAACATATGGACCCCGTAGAACGTATCAAACTCTCGCGCATGTGAAACGAAAATGATGATGGCAGCCAATGACGCGGTCAGGCCGACCACTTCAAACAGCTCTAATTGGACGATGGCTTGCACCAGTTTACGCATCTGACGACTTCTACCTCTCCGCTTTGCCGCCCACATGGAGCGTCAAGACAGACTCATATTCAAACGTAACTATATCATATTTGTCGGTTGATGTCGGAGGCCATCCGGGCGTAAGTCACAGGTTCCCACCCCGATGAATAGAATGTGTGTAAATACACAAGTGAAAAGCCCTGATGACAAAAACGCTGCGAAACCGGCAGGGCTTTCTCAAAGAACGCGGGTCTGCAGCGGGTTTACCTCGTCACTTCCTCGCCACTTCAACGATGGAGGACCGGGCTCAAACCACCCGCAACAAGGGTGTTGACATAGACGAGAAGTGGCCGTCCAGAAACCGAGGACAGGCCACTTCTCAATTTTCATAAAATATGAGAAAATTTACTCTATAGAGAAAGTTCGCGCTGGTTTGCCTTGTCGCCTGCATATTGCGGTCGAAATCCCCATATGAATTCAAAAAACGTGAAAGAAGGGATTTCCTTGTTCCAGTGCCCGCTCTGCGGAGAGTTTTTGGAAGCCCTAACAAACGTACACTGTGTCACGAAACATCAACTGAGTAAAAGGGAACTGGTTGCGCGTCATGGATCCGCTAAGTACATTGCACCGCGTATTACGCGCGAAGTGCAAGAGTGGATCCGTGACGCGCAAATCATTTCCAAAGCAGATTTTGAGGTGGCGCAGGCTGCAGCGAGAAATCAGTTCACGCGGGGCATAGCTCGCTAGGAGCGCGAGGTCACAGGAAAGCGCGTACAAAGGCACCATCGCAGGCAATGGGCCGATTGCAAAAAGACGTTGCAAACAGCGCGCATGAATAGAGATAACAATCCAGGTGGATTCAAGCCTGAGCTAATTCTGAGCTAATTCTGAGCTAATTCAGAGCTAATTCAGAGCGAATCGACGCGTATCCCACGCATGCGCAATGCGTGTATGACAGCGATGCGTGTATCATAATGGAAAACATATTCGTTCATACTGTAAGATGGGGGCGCAAGCCCCTTTTTCCATGAATAAAGGAGAGGTTGCCCATGGGTGAATTTCAGGTCTACCATCGTGGGCGGTTGCACGTTCACCTGCTGCAGACAACGCAGTTTCGAACGCGCCACTTGTCCCTTAAGATCTGCCGACCGCTGCATCGCGATTCCGTGACCAAGTCGGCGATGATTCCGTACTTGTGGATGGACGGTACCTCCCGTCTTCCAAGTCCGCTCGACATTGCCCGTTACTCGGATGAACTGTTTGGCGCCCTCATCCGGACCAATGTTGGCAAGCGAGGGCCGCTGCAACTCGCGGAAGTTTACGCTTCCGTGCCTGAGGAGTCGCGGGCAGAAGAAGCGAGAGGCGTATTTGACGACGTTGTGAAACTGTCTCTCGAACTCGCGACCGATCCGCTGCGTGGCCCCAGCGGCTTCTCCACCGAGTTTGTGAAGCGGGAGAAGTCGCTGCACCAAAAGCGGATCGCCAGTCAAGCGGACGACAAAATCGCCTATGCGATGGAAAAATGCACACTCCACGTCTGTCGCGGTCTCCCGGAAGGACTGCCTCGACTGGGTTTCGAAGAAGACATCGAGGCTTTGACACCAGCGGAATTATGGGCAGCGCACGAACAGTTGCTGAAGGAATCGGACGTCTACTTGTATATCGTCGGCGACATCAAGGAACCCGATGCGATGGGTGAACAACTGCTCGAGCAACTTGAACGCCAGTTGCCTGCGGCAAGCGCGGCAAGCGCGACCAGTCTGGGAAGCGCAGCAGTTTCGAAGGAGCTGGTACGCGCGATTCCCGCAGACGGCCGGGGAGATGAGCCTGAGTTCATCACAGAGCGTCAACAGGTGCAACAGGGGAAACTCAATTTCGGATTTCGCACGGGCGTGTCGTACGATGACGAGGACTACCCGGCTTTGCTCGTGGCAAACGGCATTCTCGGTGGGTTCCCGCATTCGAAGTTGTTTCGCAACGTACGCGAGAAGGAAAGCCTCGCCTACTATGCGTCCAGTCGTTTGGACGGCCTCAGTGGCATTGTCGCCATCCAGACGGGAATTGAGCCAGGCGTTGCCGAGCGGGCGCAGCAAATCATCCTCGAGCAAGTGGATGCCATGAAGCAAGGCGATGTCTCAGATGAGGAACTGCATCTGACACAGGGTGCGTTGGCGAATCAGTACCGTCAGGTCATGGATCAACCGGTTTCGCGCCTCGAAATCCACTTCAGCGGGACCTTGGCGGGTATCGATAGGGACGTGGAAACACTGATGAAGCGGATGCATGAAGTTTCGCGGGAGGATGTGGTCCGGGCGAGCAATCGCTTGCGTCTCGACACCGTCTATTTCTTGTCCAGCCAGGAGGGGGAGACACATGGAAATTAACAAATTTCCGATGGGAGAAGCTGTCTACCAGGAACGGCTGCAGAACGGACTCCAGGTCGTGTTACTGCCAAAACCGGGATTCGCTCAGACGTTCGTCACGTTCACCACGCATTATGGTTCTGTCGATCGCGCTTTTCGCACCCACGGACACAAGGACTACACGGTTGTGCCAGATGGCATCGCACACTTTCTCGAACACAAGATGTTTGAGTCAGAGAAAGGTGATGTGTTTCCTGAGTTTTCGCGCTACGGAGCCTCCGCAAACGCGTTTACGACCTTCGATTTAACCAGCTATCTGTTCTCGTGCACCGACAATTTACGGGAAAACCTGAACCTGTTGCTGGACTTCGTGCAGGATCCGTATTTTACCGACGCCAACGTGGAGAAAGAGAAGGGGATTATCGGGCAAGAGATCCAGATGTACAACGATAACCCAGACGCGCGGGTGTTTTACGACCTGCTGAAGGCGTTGTACCAGGAGCATCCGGTGCGCATCGAGATCGCCGGAACCATCGACAGCATCGCCAAGATTACCAAGGAGACGCTGTACGAGTGTTACGAAACGTTCTATCACCCCGGAAATATGGTCCTGTTCGCGGTGGGTGGATTTGAACCGGAGACCGTGCTCGAGTGGATCAGAGAAAATCAGGCGAAAAAATCATTCTCGGACGTCCCGGTCATCGACAGGCCGCCTATCACAGAGCCGACGGCTGTCAAGATGGCGCAAACCACGGCGCATCTCGCGGTCAGCCAGCCGAAGTGCCTGGTTGCCTGGAAAGATGCCGCAGGGCCGATGTCTGGACACGACTTGCTTGAACGAGAACTGTACCTCGGGGTGGTCCTCGACGCCCTGTTTGGCCGGAGCAGCCCCGCGTATCAGGAGATGATGGACGAGGGACTCATCGATCAGGGATTTTCCTGGGAGTTCGAGCGCGCAGAGACCTACGGATTTGCGGTCATTGGCGGCAATACACCCCAGCCGGAGAAGTTGACGGATAAGATTCAGTCCGTCATTGATGAGGCGTGTCAAACCGGTGTCCTGGAAGCCGAGTTTGAGCGGTGCCGGAAGAAGGCGATAGGGCGGTTCCTGACAACGCTTGACTCTCCAGGTTACGTGGCCCGCGGGTATGTTTCGTATTTGCTCCGCGGTGCGCAGTTCCTCGACACTGCGGCCGTCCTTGGGGAACTGACACTCGATGAGGCGAACCGTCACCTGCGCGAGTACTTCGCGCCGGAGCGAAGGGCGGTGTCGGTCGTCCAGGCGTGATGGCGTGCCCGCACGTGACGGATTCGACCGTCGGTCGATTGCCAATTTACTGCCGATTGCCAGTTGACGGCCGATGGCCGACGGGCCGCTGGGTGCGACGGACCTGTCGAGCGCGACCTGGTGCTGGTGCCCGAGCGTCTAGCCGTGCCGTGATCGCGTCTCGCATCGCCGCCACCGGTGCTGCCCGTCGCGAACTACGCGTCTCGCATCGCCGCCACCGGTGCTGCCCGTCGCGAACTGCGCGTCTCGCCTAGCCAAGCCCTCCCAATGGCAAATCAGTCTTCGGGATGGATGCCAACGAGATCGTGAACGACCACACTCGCCAAGATGAGCCCCGCGACAGACGGCACGTATGCAACGCTCGCGGGGGGCATCTTTGCCTTGCGGACGCTCGACGTGGCTTCCGTTTCAGGGCTGACAATCGCCTTGCGGACTTCCTCTCGCGCGGCTCTTGGCTTCTCAAACGAGCAGACTGTCTTCACGCCGCGCTCAATTCCGAATTTCCGTAGTTCCCGGCGCAAGACCTTGGCGATGGGGTCTACCCGCGTGTCGGCGAGGTCGACGACGCGAAACCGCGTCGGATCGAGCTTGTTGGCCGCCCCCATCGACGACACAATCGGGATGCCCCGTTCGACACACTCCTTGATGAGCAGGATTTTCGCCGACACGGTGTCAATGGCGTCGACGACGTAGTCCGGCTTTTCCGAAAACAGGACGTCCATGTTGTCCTCGAGGAAAAAGGTCTGCAATGCGACGACTTCGCAATCCGGGTTAATTTCTGCGATCCGTTCCTTCATCACCTCGACCTTCGACTTTCCCACGGTCGTCGTCAGGGCAGGGATCTGGCGATTCACATTCGTGATATCGACAACGTCCTTGTCAATGAGGACCAAGTGACCCACGCCGACTCGTGCCAGGGCCTCCATGGCGAATGAACCAACGCCGCCAGCTCCGAGGATGGCCACTTTGGAAGCTTTCAAGGCTTCAATTCCTTCCGGACCGAAGACGAGTTCCGTTCGCGAAAATTGCGTCAGCATCTAACATCTCTCCCAGTTGTCAAATCTGTGAGTCTGTATGTATAGCGTTGTGTGTGCTGTGTATGTACATGAGTTTGTGCGCATGAGCCCGCGCGTGAGTGTGCGCATGAGGCCGAGCATGACCCTGCGCGAGCTTCCCCAACTGCGCTGAGGCGCGTAGCCCGCAGCGCAATGTGCGCGCTGTGTGCTATTGTGTGCTATCGTCTTGACATTATAGAGGGTCCACCGAGAGAGATCAAAGCGGTCAGGTCACGCGCAGCGCATCGACGCTTTGCCAGGGTCAGCACTCGGCCACGTTGACTCTCTAGCTCATCGACGCTCCTCCAGGTCAGCTCTTGGCCACCTTGGCACTCCAGCGCATTGGCACTCCAGCGCATTGGCGCTCTGCCACGCTGACAACCCGCCACATCGGCACTCCCCGCCATGTTGGTACTCCGTTCATATCCACTTACGGTAGTGATGTGTAAAATTGGATGAATAGCGCGTGGAGCGCGCTATTTCCTTTCGATGTTATCCGTGGTTCGCCCCAGATTGAGCCGTAGCGCTTTGAAAACGCACTATTTTCGCGGGCTCGGCATGGGGTGAGTGGAAATAACACGCTGTGAGCGCGTTATCACATTGGGTGTGGTGGATAGCGCGTTGGCAAGGCGTTATTCGTTCGGGTGGCACCCAGGTTGAGCCGTAGCGCTTTGAAAACGCGCTATTTTCGGGGGCTCGGCATGGGGTGAGTGGAAATAACGCGCTGTGAGCGCGTTATCACATTGGGCGGAGTCGATAGCGCGTGGGCAAGGCGTTATTCGTTCGGATGAGCCCGGGGTTGAGCCGTAGCGCTTTGAAAACGCGCTATTTTCGGGGGCTCGGCATGGGGTGAGTGGAAATAACACGCTGTGAGCGCGTTATCACATTGGGTGTGGTGGATAGCGCGTTGGCAAGGCGTTATTCGTTCGGACGAGCCCGGGATTGAGCCGTAGCGCCATGGCGAGGTCTGCCCCCACCCACCCCCCTAACCCCGCCCTGCCTGCATCGCCCACTGTCCGGGGGCCGTCATCGTGTACCAACGATTGTTCATCTCGGCGCTGAGTACCTGACTTCCATTCATGTCGGAGAAGTGCAGGGACTGCACCGGATGATCCGGGAGATTCCCCGTGATATCCGTCCAGGCTGAGCCCCCATCACGTGTGAGATAAACATGCCCCGGCTCATCCGGCGTGGTCGTACTGTACCCACCATACCCGATGGCAGCCAATCGACCCACCGTGTTCCCGGGGAGGATGGCAATCGAGGTCACGGTTCGCTGGGGCAAACCGCCCCGCAGGATAGACCACGGCTGTCCGGGAAACTTTACGGTCAATTGGCCGGCGAGTGTACCCGCATACCAAACTCCATCATCATGTGCCACTGCGGTGATTCCGTCGACCCCATAGCCCGGAGCGTGCGGCGTCTTGTCTTCTGTCACGTCTGGTGAGAGAGCGCGCCAAGTTTGGAGGGACGCATCCCACGCGGCGATAAAGTGAACAGCCCGGTATGATGTCTCTCCGTCTGTCCACAAAATCGCGGGCGGGCCGTTGACGAGGGGTTTGTCGGTGTTGGCTGATAGCCATCCCGCTGCGAATCCCGTCGACGATCCCGCTACTGGTCCCGTCACGGATTCCGCGATACTCACACGGTTTGTTGAAACCGTGAGTGGTGCTGATTGTGACAAGTCGCTCGTCATCACCGTGATGCTCTCCGGAGCCGCGGGCCTGCGCGCGTGAAGCGTATAGAATCCGGCACTGAGGACCAACAACAGGGACAACGCAAACATCTGTCTTCCGTAGTTCCGTGCCTGTGCGGGCATCGAACCTGCCTCCTTCGGGAACCGTCCACAATATCGTCGCCGTCCATCAATTGCTGTCAGTCAATTAACGTCAGACGGCCGCTCCGGGTAGCCCTGGCCTGTCTTGGGCCGTTCCGGGCGTCCATCACACATCATCGTCAGCATGCTCAATCAATCTTCCATAACCATCTCTATCAACCATCTCTAATAACCATCTCTATCAACCATCTCTATCAACCATCTCTATCGTTTTTAGCTGGCGTAGGGATAGCATAGGACACATTTGATGCAAAAACTGTCAAAAAGGGGTGTCGAACCGTGAAGCATCTAGACACGTTCCGTAACAGATGCCGATTCGGACTGAGATTTGGTACAATTTGAACGACTCAGTGGATGACTTTCGGGAGGTGAAGAGATGAGCGAAAATACACGCAGCGATCACCAGCCAGGCGGTTACCATCCCAGCGGCAACGAGCGGAGCGGTAACGGTCAAAATACACGCAGCGGCAACGAGCGGAGCGGTAACGGTCAAAATACACGCAGCGACCACCAGCCGGGCGGTCACGAACTCAGCGGTCGCAACCCGAGGAGCAATCAGTCTCAGCCTAGCGGTCACCATCCGAAGGTACTGGTGTACCAATCCCAACACCCGGAGAAATTCGCGGACGTGCTCGCGGAACTTGGCATTCCGAACGTCACCGTCGCGCGCAGCACGGACGAAGTTGAACCTGACTTGTCCGACGTGGAAATCATGTTCGGCTGGAACATTCCGATTGCATGGTTGAAGAAAGCCCCCAACCTTCGCTGGGTTCAGTGGAGTGGGGCTGGTGTGGATAGTGTGGCTTTGAAGCGCGATCAACTGCCGAGCCACTTGCAATTAACGCGCATCGTCAATCAGTTCTCCATCCCGATGGCAGAATACGTGTTCACCTACTTGCTGCATGTCGTAAAGGATGTCAGGCGTCAGCAAAAAGCTCAGGAGCAGAAGCGGTGGGATCCGTTTCGGGCGCCCCTTCTCGCAGGCCAACACATTGGCGTGGCGGGGCTCGGATCCATCGGGGCAGAGGTGGTACGGAAAGCTCGGGCGTTTGACATGCAGGTCTCCGGCCTCAGCGCGACAGGCAGAAACCATGACATGGTGGACATGCACTACAGCGCAGACGAATGGTTGAAGTTCGTCGAACCTTTGGACATTCTCGTCCTGACACTCCCCCTTACGGAGCGGACGCGGCACGTGATGAACGCCAGAGTGTTCGATGCGATGAAGGATAAAGCCATCATTGTGAATGTCGGGCGGGGGGCGCTCATTCGCGAGGCGGATTTGATACCTCGCCTTGCATCCGGACGGATTCAAGCAGCCATCCTAGACGTCTTTGAGCGAGAGCCGCTGCCTGCGGATAGTCCGCTGTGGACACTGCACAACGTTTTCGTGTCGCCGCATATGTCGGGGCCAAGCGAGACGAGAAAGACGTCGGAGTTCTTCGCCGAGAACTATTACCGTTATCTGCGGCAGGAACCGCTGCAGGGTGTGGTCGACTTGACGCGCCAGTACTAGGAATGCGAGCCCGATCCGATAGCGCACCACCGCTGACTCGGCATCTAGCGCACCCTGATCGCCCGTGAACCTGTGCCTCGAGGTCGGCGCCACAGATAGTCGGTGAATCGAGGTCGGTGCATCGAGATCGGCAAAAGTCATATACAGGGATGAAACAGGAGGTGCCAGCGATGGAGATGCCACAGCAGAAGACGATGTTGGACGCACTTGGAATTGAAACCGTAGAGTTGACAAAGGACCGTGTCGTCATGACCATGCCGGTGACAGATGCGACTCGGCAGCCATTCGGAATCCTGCACGGCGGTGCGTCTGTGGCGCTTGCAGAGTCGGCGGCGAGCATTGGCGCGTGGCTGAATGTCGATCAGGAAAGGCAGGCCGCCGTCGGCCTCGAGATCAACGCGAATCACATTCGCTCCAAAGCCGATGGAATCGTGACTGCCGTGGCCACGCCGATTCACCGCGGGCGCACCACGATGGTGTGGGACATTCGCATCACGGACGAAGAAGACAAGCTCATCTGTGTCTCGCGCTGCACCATTGCCGTCATCGATCAACCCACGCGCGGATAACGAAATTCGGGCGTTGCATCCTACTCGTAGACCCAACACAGCCAACTAGATTGCATGAGAGAGAGGTCGCGAAATACCCATGAAACATCACGACACCATTACAGTACGCTTCAGTGACACAGACATGCTCGGACACGTCAACAACGCCTCCTACTTCACCTACATGGAAGAGGCGAGACTGTACTTTATGAACGCGCTCGAAATCACGGGTGCATCCTTGATTATTGCTTCTGCAAAAGTGGATTGGCGCGCTCAGACGTATTTCCCGGACACCCTGGACGCCGAAACGTTCATCACCCGGATTGGCACTAGCAGCTTTGACGTCGCTACCACGCTCCGAAGTCAAAAGACTTTACAAGTGGTGTTCGAGGGTGTCGCCACGTTGGTGAATTTTGATTATGAGGGACAGAAGTCCGTCCCGTTGTCGAACGCGGAACGCGCGTGCATCGAGGGGTACCTGGAAGTGCGTTGACATCGGGTTATCGCCCGCCTCGATGTCGCTTGCTGCTCAGCAGCACCATTTCGGTGTCGTGTGGGTCTGCCGTCCCGCGTTTTCGTTTTCGCATGGTTTCGCTCCCACATGGATATACCGTGAGTAGCGCCTAAGAGTGGGTGTCCATTCTCGGACGCGACATAAGTGGTGTGTTTGTGGGAGCGTGAAACGATGCACATTTCTTTTTTATTTCTGACCATCAGCACACTCGTGACGTTCATTGTTTTGTTGGTGCTCGTGCGTTGGCTTGGAGCCACGCAACTGACGCAACTGACGTTTTTCAATTGGGTTGCCGGGGCAAGTATGGGAAACTTGGCAGCAAACATGATTTCCTCAGACACCATGAACGATTTTGTCGCGGGTGGCTACACGCTCATCGTCTTTACCGCGGCATCCCTAGCTGCAGCCTATATCGCTTTGAAGAGCCGTCCGTTTCGGCGGGTGGCCAACGGCGAGCCTGTCGTCCTCATCCACAAAGGCAGAATCCTTCGCCAGAACCTTGGCAAAACGAAGGTAAATCTAGACGTCCTGATGATGCTTCTTCGGGAAAAAGGATACTTTTCCTACGATGAGATTCAGTATGCGATTCTCGAACCAACAGGAAACCTTAGTATCCTGCCGTTACAGGCGTCGCAATCTGTCTCGAAAGCGGATCTCGCGTACGGACCGGATATGTCCAGTGAGGGCCAGGGACCCTACGTCGAAATCGTTGTCGATGGTGAGATTGACAGGGACAAGCTCGTGACTACTGACCATGATGACGCTTGGGTTGAACAGCAGATTCTGAAACACGGTGGCCGGTCGCTCTCAGATGTGATGTTCCTCGCTGTGAACAAAGACGGGCATGTGCTGATTGATGTGTCTCGCCGATCCGAAGAAAAACCGCCCGATGACCTGTAACATCGGTTGAGGTTGAGGTTGAGGTTGAGGTTGAGGTTGAGGTTGAGGTTGAGGTTGAGGTTGAGGTTGAGGTTGAGGTTGAGGTTGAGGTTGAGGTTGAGGTTGAGGTTGAGGTTGAGGTTGAGGTTGAGGTTGAGGTTGAGGTTGAGGTTGAGGTTGAGGTTGAGGTTGAGGTTGAGGTTGAGGTTGAGGTTGAGGTGAGGCGAGGCCAACCACTCATGGATCGGCACGAGGCCGCAACCTTTGTGACACCGCACCTCTGTGAAACAGCAGCTTTGCGACACGAAAATTGTAAGTAGGTGGGGATGGCAGTGTTTGAGCGACGCCTTGTCGTTAGGTTCGGCGAATGTGATGGTCTAGGGCATGTGAACAATGGTACATATTTTACGTACATGGAAGACGCCCGCATTGATGTGTTTCGGTTATTTAATCCGTCTCTCGATTTGAAGTCCTGGAATTTGATTGTCGCTTCAACGCGTTGTGACTTTCTCGCGCAGGTGTCGTACGCGGAACCGCTCACGGTGTTTACATGGATCCCGACCGTCGGAAATTCCAGTTTCACCGCCCATCATGCGATGCGCAAGGCGGACGGAACGTGGGCTGCACGCGGCCAAGCGGTCTTGCTTGCTTATGATTATGAACAGGAAAAACCGAAACCGCTGTGGCCCGAGGTTCGCGAGGCATTGGCAGCGCACAGCGCAGGACCTGACGGGGCTCCGGATTTGCGTTGAGATGAGTAAGGACCGGAACAGAAGCATCGAAACAGAAGCATCGAAACAGACGCATCCGCACAGAAGCACCTTAACAAACGAATCGCTAAGAAGAGCTAGATTCAAATGAACAACACGGGAACCCAAAAGGTGGATGGAGGGGAACATATGAATGCAGGACAACTGTTTTCACTGGCCGGCAAACGGGTAATGATTACGGGTGCAAGTCGCGGCATTGGACGGGGACTGTCACTTGGCTTGGCGCATGCGGGCGCCGACTTGGTTCTTGTCGCCAGGGACATCGAGGCACTCGCACAAGTCGAGCGGGAGTGCCGTGACATCCGCCCAGACATTGACGTATCCTCGTACTCCTGCAACATTCGCGAGCCAGAACAGGTTCGCCAAACCGTCGCGGACAGCATGAGGGACGGAAAGCGCATCGGCGTCCTCGTCAATAATGCAGGACTGAATATCCGCACGCCAGCACTCGAGGTGACGGAAGAACAGTGGCAAACGGTCATCGATACGGACCTGCGCGGCGCGTTCTTTTTTGCACAGGAAGTGGGCAGGCAAATGGTCGCGAATCAATCGGGAAGCATCATCAACGTGTCGTCTGTAGGCGGGCACGTCGCACTGCGAACTGGCGTCGCGTATGCCGCAGCCAAGGCAGGGGTCATCCAGATGACGAAGGTCCTTGCGCTTGAATGGGGGCGGGACAAGGTCCGCGTCAATTGCATTGCTCCGTGGTACTTCCGCACCCCGTTGACAGAGAAACTGCTTGACAATCCTGACTACCTCGCCGAAATTGTCGCCCGCACTCCGTTGCGCCGGGTTGGGGAAGTGAGCGAGTTGGTCGGGCCCACCGTGTTTCTCGCATCTGACGCGTCGAGCTACGTCACGGGGCACACCCTGTTTGTCGACGGAGGCATGAGCATCTACGGATTTTGATGTTGGAGGGCCGGTTCAACCGACGACACTGCCAGTATGTATCCGGCCGTCTGCACGCCGTCGCCCAGCCGCCGGCCCGTTCCAGCCTGCGATGGGCCCGCGATTGTACGTCGCCGCCGAAAGACCTACCTACACCTCGACCTGGATTCTCCGTTTCAGAAAGGCATCGCGGGCCGCTTGCTCGAGCGTATCGTCAAGCGGTTCCAGCTCCGGACGCTCGCCACTGGCGTATTCCATGGCGGTGGCGAGAACGAGATCGGCCAGGGCAGGGTTCTTCGGCAGCAACGGCCCGTGGATGTAGGTTCCAAAGACGTTCTTGTAGCGGATGCCTTCGCCGCCATCTTCATTGTTGTTTCCGTGGCCCTTCTGAACCCTGCCGAGCACATCGTGCTTATGCCAGGTTCGGCCGCTGTGGTTCTCAAATCCGATAATCGTGCCGCATTCTTCACTCTTGATGGCCACATTGCCAATCAACCGCGGGTCGCCTGCTTCTGTGACGAGACTGAGAATCGAGAGCCCTGGCACCTTGGTGCCGTCCGGCAACTGGTAGTAATCGCCGAGCAACTGGTAGCCGCCGCAAATGGCCAACAGCGGCAGACCGTCCTCCACTGCTGCCTTCCACTCACTCTGCGCGTCGAGTAGGGTTCTGCCGACTAATGCCTGTTCTCTGTCCGATCCGCCGCCGAGCAAAACGAGATCGTAATCGGAGAGCTTGGGATAGGTTCCGGAAGGCACAGAACTGACCTCGACGTCGATGCCGCGCCAGACACATCGTGAAACAAGGGTCTGAATGTTGCCTTTGTCCGCATACAGGTTCAGAAGGTCAGGATACAGATGTGCGATATGCAGGGGCCTTTGCATCTGACGTCACCTTCCTCTCCAGCCAACCGGCTGTGTCGTATAGAGCGGTATAGGTCGAAAGTACATAGAGGTTGACCTCCTCGTCAAGCTCGTCGGCCTTCTCAAATGCCAGTTCGAGACCGCTTTGCAGCTCGGGAGCGGTGAAAATCTGCTGGGCTGGGTAGCCCGCGTATTTCATGCGCAGCGCCATGTCTTCCGCGCGCAGTCCAGTCGTCACGCACGCGAGGACGTCCGGATTCGCAGCGAGCCGCTCGAAATCAGCATCCCACAGCCAGGAGACGTCTTTGCCGTCTGCGGCGAGGTCGTTGATGGCAAGGCAGACGACCTTTCGTCCGCCATCCGACAGAATGGCCTCGACAACCGTGTCGCAACCGGTTGGATTCTTGATGAGGTTGAGTGTCGCAGGCGGGTTCGTCGCAAACCCCTGCATTCGGCCGAGAGGGGCTTCGTAAGCCGCGAGACCCCGTGCTATGCCTGATGCGTCTATGCCGCTGATTCGCGCGGCGCTAATCGCTGCTAAGGTGTTGTAGATGTTGTATAACCCGCGCGTCGGCACCCTGTACTCGACGGATGGCAGTTGGCGCTCCTGCACCACAAGTGTGCCACCCTGCCAGGAGCCTTCGAAGTCCGGGTGTGGACGTTCAAAACCGCAGTGCTCGCAACGATATAGGCCGAGTTGGCCATAAAAGAAGGCATCGTAGGTCAGTTCCTGCCCGCACTCCATGCAAAACGCGCCGTCCCGCATCTGGTTGTGATGTTCCGTTGTCGCGTGGCTTGCAGACAGTCCGTAATAGGAGACGCGGCGGCCGCTGTGGAGGCCGATGTGTTGTGCGAGCGGATCGTCCCCGTTCACAACGACGACGGCTTCCGTTTGCGTGATGCCTTCGAGCAGCTTTGCCAACGTGATGTCGAGTTCGCCGTAGCGATCCAGTTGATCGCGAAAGACGTTCGTCACGACAAGGACCTTCACCGGCAGACGGGCGGTCACCAAAGGCAGTGTTGCTTCGTCGATTTCAAACAAAGCGGTCTTGCGGCGCAGTCTGCCAAACCAACTGGTGTGTTGCAAGAGCGCCGTCGTGAGACCCTGCGGGAGGTTGGCGCCCTCGCGGTTATGAATAATCGGCTCGTCAGTCCCAAGGATTCCAGACAGCAGGGAAGATGTCGTCGTTTTGCCGTTGGTGCCGGTGACGACAACGCAGCGGTCGAGACGCTGCCCAAGTTTTGCAAGCAGCCGCGGATGGACTTTGAGCGCGAGTTTGCCAGGGAAACTGGTCGCGCCGCGCCCTGCAAGTCGCAGTGCAATGAGTGACAGTTTGCCGAGCCAGATTGCAGGTAAGCGCAAGGATGTCAACTCCAATACCCGAAATGATACGCCTGTCCATTGGACACGCGGTTGCATCGATTATACTATATGGGAGATTCCGTGTTGGCACAGGGAGGGTCTTTTTATGCATGAGCATACAGCAATCGCCTCTGAATCGAGGTCTGCATTCTATCAACAACTGGCTGAACAAGCCTTTCATCTCGTTTCTGACGAACCAAACGTGATTGCAAATTTGAGCAACGTGTCTGCGCTCCTGAACCTGCATCTCGATAATATCAACTGGGTTGGCTTCTATTTGCTTGAAGCCGAGAAAAATGAGCTGGTCCTAGGGCCATTCCAGGGAAAGCCAGCCTGTATTCGCATCGTACTAGGGAAGGGCGTCTGCGGCACCGCCATGGCGACTGAAGAAACCATTGTCGTCGAGGATGTATTTGCATTTCCCGGGCACATCGCGTGTGATGCCGACTCGCGCTCGGAAGTGGTCGTCCCGATTGTGAAAGACGGCGTCAAGATTGGTGTCCTCGATATCGACGCGCCCGTCCCAGGGCGTTTTGACGCGGAGGACGCGCGTGGGTTGGAGCAGATCGTGAAAGTGCTGGTGGAGCACGCCAGTCTGTAATCTGCAACCTGTAATCTGTAACCGGTAAACCTGCAGAGCTGTGCACGCCAGCGAGCCGGTAAGCCAGCGTGTTAACGTGGTGTGCAAGCCAGCGAGCCGGGATGGGTACACAGGCGAAGCGGGGGGGTGCAGACCAGCGAAGCGGGTTGTGCGTGCAAGCAGGATGGTACAGACGGTCAAGCGGGTTGGGTACACACGGGTGAATTATGCACACAAGCGAGTCGTGCACCCAAATGAGGCTTGCACCCAATTGAGGCTTGCACACAACTGAAGGCTGTGCGCCCTAACTGAGGAGGAACATCTATGGAGTTTTACGGATACAAGAAGTGCTCGACATGCAGAAATGCGCACAAGCACCTGCAAGACGGCGGCATCGCCGTCGAGTTCCAGGACTTTGTTGTGACTCCGCCGAGCGCTGGGACCATCAAGTCGTGGGTGGATAGTTATGGACAGGGTATCATGCCGTTCGTGAACACCAAGGGTACAAGGTATCGAGAACTGAATTTGGCCAATCAGAACTTGACTGAGGCCGAGTGGCTGGAGATGCTCTCGAACGATGGAAAGCTCTTGAAGCGCCCCGTGCTTGTGACGGATGAGGGCGTCGTCGTCGGATACGACAAAACCCAATATGACAGACTGGTAGGCAGAGGCTGACCTGTCGAGGGGGTGCATAGGTCGGCGCCGATCCAGTGCACCCGGCACCAGGCCACGCGACGCAGGGGCAATGTGTACCGACACGCCGGTACGCGTGCCATCGGATCATTCAACAAGGTGGGATTCTCATGCGGCTGTTTTTTGGTGTCGACGTAACAACTGACATCCGAAGTGAATTAGCGGGGGTACAGGCGCGTCTTCAGGAGCATGGCGTTCACGCAGGCAACTGGTCGAGCCCCGAGTTGTTTCACCTGACCCTTCTCTTCATCGGCGAGACCAGTGAGGAGCAAGCAGAGACCCTCCGTGTCATCGGCCAAGAGACAGCCAGCCAGGCATCCGCCTTTACACTGAATCTGAGCAGCCTTGGTATGTTTGAGAGGAACCGCATCCTCTGGTACGGCGTTCAGGACGACAGTGGGATGGAAGCCTTGCGCCGTGTTTATCGCTGCATCACGGGTTTGGCCGTAAACCTGCCGTTCGTCAAGATCGATGAACGGCCCTACAGCCCGCATTTGACGCTCGCCAGGAAATTGGAACACGACTCTATTTCCCGGGTGAGAACGGCGATGGCGGATGAGGCCATTTCTGCGCCAGTGTCCGCCCACCGATTTCCCGTTCACTCCATTTGCCTGTTCGAGTCGAAACAAGTGAACGGAAAGCTGGCGTATCCCATCCTGGAGCGCTACAACTTTCCGGACGGTCGCGCGTAAGCGGCGCTCGTTTTGCCGATCCGCCGCTCCCTTACGCACCCACGGTGCGTAAGCGGTGCTTGGCCCCCCGATCCAGTGCTCCCTTACGCACCCACGGTGCGTAAGCAGCGCTCTTTTACCCGATCCGCCGCTCCCATGCGCACCCACGGTGCGTAAGCAGCGCTCATTCACCCGATCCGGCGCTCCCTTACGCACCCATGGTGCGTAAGCAGCGCTCATTCACCCGATCCGGCGCTCCCATACGCACCCACGGTGCGTAAGCAACGCTCGTTTTAACGCTCCGGCACTCGCTTACGCACCCACGGTGCGTAAGCAACGCTCGTTTTGCCGCTCCGGCACTCGCTTACGCACCCACGGTGCGTAAGCAGCGCTCATTCACCCGCTCCGCCGCTCCCTTACGCACCCACGGTGCGTAAGCACCGCTCACTTTGCCGATCCGCCGCTCCCTTACGCACCCACGGTGCGTAAGCGGGTTAGGCCCCCCGATCCAGTGCTCCCTTACGCATCCACAATGATTCTACTTCCGCGTCACTGTCGCGTAATGCATGAGGCCGAGTGCATCAAGCACCACATCCAAGTCGAGCTCGTGCAGCGGGTTCGTCGGACTAACCGTGTGTCCACGTTGTTTCAAGTCCTCGCGAATCCAGCCGCGCAGCGCGTTGACAACTTCCTCCAGTGTCACGTCCCTGGTCGCATCGCGCGCGGCGGCATCGGTTCCAGCCGTAGCGCCCACAGCGTCCTTAGCCGCCGCATCCCTGGTCGCATCGCGCGCCGCGGCATCGGTTCCAGCCGTAGCGCCCGCAGCGTCCTTAGCCGCCGCGTCCCTGGCGGACCCGCTCCCGGCCGCCACATCCCCAGCCGCATCGCCCGCCGTGCCACCATCCCCCGGTGCCGCTTCGCCCCTATAAATGGACTCAATCAGCGCCGCCAGGGATTGTGCGCTCTTGTCCGTGTCCCGCAAGGCTTCTGCCTTCGGGGAACGGCCAAAGTGGGTGTGGTAGATCCACTGAAAGGGAATCGACTCGAGCAACTCGACGGTTTGGTGAACCGCTTCGGGGTCAAAATCGACAGGCGACGTCGACGGCATCACCCACTCAAAATCCCATCCCGTAAAGCAGGTGCGATAGCGAATCCCTGCGGCATCGCCAGCGTAAACTCCGTCCGCGACGGGGTCGTGAATGCTGAAGTGGTGTTTCGCGTGTCCCGGCGTGTCGTAGAAAGTGAGTACGCGACCGCCGAGGTCAAGGGTTTCACCGTGGTTTCGCACGAGCACCTGGCTTTCTGGCACGGCTATCATCTCGCCAAACAGTTCCTCCAACTGGTCTCCGTACACGGCCTTCGCGCCGTTCCAGAGGCGGGAGGGGTCAATCATATGACGCGCCGCCCGGTTCTGGACAACGAGCTGTGCGTTCTTCGCTTTTTGCATCATGTGGCCGGCGCCGCCAGCGTGATCGAGATGGACATGCGTGACGATGACATAGGCCAGGTCTTCCGGCGTATAACCCAGTTGCTGCAGGGCTTCGACGATGATGTCGTGTGATTTGGCCGATCCGGTTTCAATTAAAGTCGGCTTCTCTTCAGCCAGGAAGTAGGCGGCTGAGCGGCAAGGGAGGCCTTGTTCCATCAGGTCAATCATCCAGAGCTTGTCGTCAATCTGCACAGGGTCCGTGAATTGTGTCATGGATTATCGCTCCTTTCGGAAAAACCGACTCGACTTCTTCTGCTTGTCACTCGTTCGCTGGCCCCGCTGGTCAGCTTTCTTATTGGTCCACGACTTGGACGCCGGAATGGGCTGGCGTGGAGACGACTGAGCCGCTCCTCGAGATTTGGTGCTCGTGGCCGCCGTTTCTTGGCGCGTACGCCAACTGCCGCTCGGCTGCGTCATCCCGCCGCGCTTGTCCGCTTGTGGGCTTGTCCTATCCCGCCAACCGCCAGACGAATCGTTCTTCGCCTTTTTCGGCTGCAGGCGATGTACTTCAGCCCGCTGGCGGCTCTCTGTTCGCCGTTGCTCTTCGGCGCGGCGCCGCAACACGTCAGATTGCCGCCTTGGCGCGAGGCCCACGACGGGCGGCTTGCTGACTGGCATCCGCCGCTGTCTGAGCTCAGCCACATCTTCGACAGAGACGACATCGGCGAGCAGGTCCGCCTCCGGTTCGTCTTTGAGTGTCACGCGGGAGATGCTGATGAGCATGCCGACACTCGCCATGTTGACGATTAAGTCTGTACCGCCGTAACTCATGAATGGAAGTGGAATGCCTGTGACCGGCAACAGGCCCGTCACGGCGCCGAGGTTGATGATGGTGCTGATGATAATCATGGCGGTGATACCGACGGCGAGGAGCGAGCCGAACCTGTCGGGAGACCGCCTTGCGATGCGAAACCCGCGCCAGATGAGAATGGCGAACGTAAATACGAGGGCAATTGCCCCGACGAAGCCCCATTCTTCCACAAACACGGGGAAGATGAAGTCCGTCTGCGGGAACGGTAAGTAGCCCATTTTCTCCAGGCTCATATCAAATCCCCGGCCGAACCAGCCTCCGGCTGAAATCGCCGTCATGCCTTGGATGAGCTGGTACGACTGACTGTCCGTATTCTGGAACGGGTGAAGCCAGGCGGCGATGCGAGCGGATCGGTATGAGACTTTGACCGCAGCCCCGACAAGTATTGGCCCAAGGATGGCCATGGTGATGACGAGCGGGCGCACGCGCGCTCCCGATGCAAACACGATGACCAGCGTGGTGGCAAGGAGCGTAATGGCCGTCCCCATGTCTGGCTCAAGGAAGATGAGGACGACGTTGAGCCCGGCCACGATGAGACCCGGTATGACGCCACGCCGGAAATCGTCGATGAGTGTAATTTTTTTCGTGAAGAAAAACGACAGGTAAATGACGGTGGCAATAATCGACAGCTCGGATGGCTGCAGATGCAGAGTGCCATGACCAATCCAGCGTCTTCCACCGTATTGTGACCAACCCACGTGGGGGATAAGCACGACAAACAAAAGGAACAAACTAATCCCCATAGCAGGAACTGCATAACGATACCACACGCGGTGGGGAATCCAGCTTAGGCCCACCATGGCAAAGAGTCCAACTCCGGCTGAAATGAGTTGCTTTTTGGCATAAAAATCCGCAGGAACGTGACTTTGCAGTGCGATGATGGTGCTCGCTGAGAAGACTGTGATGACTCCTGCGGCAGTGAGCAGGATGACCGTAGAAAACAGTACATAGTCAATTTGATGTCGTTGAATCTGCAAGCACGTCACCTTCTTTAATACCGAGTTCCCAAGGGCAAATTCTTCGACATGTCGCATTCGTTTACCTGCTCGCCAAGGGAAATTTCGATTGTGACGGATTGTGTGTGTCGGCCGCTCATTTGCGGTCAGTGTGTGAGTGCTTGCAGAAACAACCTACCACCAATGCATGCCGACGGCGGTGATGCCGAGGATAGCGGCCAGTGGAATCGCGAAGTGCCAACCGCCGCCCGGGCCCCCTGGGCCGCCGGGACCGCCAGGTCCCATCGGGCCTCCCGGACCGCCGGGACCCATTGGACCGCCAGCACCGCCCGGACCTCCCGGGCCGGGACCGCCTCCCCATGGACCCATCCCAAATGGCCGGGCTTCACTGTAATCCATGTCGTCATCCATCCTGTGGTGGGACGCCGCTTGCGCTGCAGGCATGAGAATCACGTGTTCCTTGGTGCAGTGAACGACAACCCCTTCGAAGGTGCCGAAGTGGGTGTGGCACTGCACATGCTTTCCGATAAATGGTCGGACGTGGCGATGAGTGTACATTTATCCCCCTCCTTTTCGCCTACAGTCTATGGGGCGGATGTCTCGGGGGACGCGGCGAATGCACATGTTTACGGGAATCCATTGGCCCATCACACGGCTCTAGCGCCGGATTGTGAGCATCCGTTGACGTATCCCAGCAATCAACGTCCGCGTTTACTGAATCCGATAACGTATCGGTGGCGGGAATCAGGTATAATGAGTCCGTTGCGATTTGATGGGAGGATGCACATGAACCGTGTGGCTCACCCTTATGCAAAAGTCGGTCGTCCGCTTGTTTTTGCGCATCGCGGCGCGAGCGGATCAGCACCAGAAAACACCTATGCGGCATTTGCGATGGCAATCGAGATGGGGGCTGATGCCCTCGAGACGGATGTACATTGGACAAAAGACGGCGTGATTGTCGTTGCCCATGACGCAGATGTCAGTCGAATGACCAATGGTCAGGGTCGAATTGAGGACCTGACTTATGACGAATTACATGAATTGGATTTTGGCTACCGATTTACGCGGGATGGGGGAGAGAGTTACCCTTATCGAGGGCAGGGTCTCACCGTCATGAGATTTCAAGACCTGCTTCGGGAGTTCCCCGACGTGCCGATTAATGTGGATGTGAAGCCAAAAGCGCCTCCTTTGCTTGGCCAATATATTCGCGAGATGTACGAGTCAAACGGTGTCGACCGGGTGATGACGGCATCTTTCCATTACTCTGTATTGAAGCAATTGCGCCAGCAAAACACCAACCTCTCGACGAGTGCGGCGCCGCGGGAAATTGTATCTCTGTTGCTGCGCCAACGCCTCGGCTTGGGCGTCGGCCGTGCAGGTGAAATCAGTGCAGAGGTAAGCCCAACACAGGTAGGCTCAACAGGGGCAAGCCCAACAGGGGTAAGCGGTTCATGGGTCAATGGTGCAGGGGGAGGCAGCAACGCTCCTTACCAGGCACTCCAGGTACCGCCGGAAATGTATGGCATCCGCGTCGTTACGGAAGGCTTTGTGAGAGCGGCTCATCAGCGCGGTGCACAGGTCCATGTGTGGACGGTGGATACGGCCGAAGAAATGAACAGACTCCTCGACATTGGGGTAGACGGTATTATGTCCAACTACCCAGATAGAGCAAGACTCGTCGTCGATGCGTGGACTCCACCTACCGTGCACGTCAAGTCGGGCGCGACGATGCATCTTTGAACCGCATTATGAACGGCACCATTTTCAGTCAGCAGGGGTGTGAAAGAGAACCGTGGACCTTCTTCGTCGAAACTGGAAACTGATTGACTACACACTGGTCATTACGCTCATTCTCCTGACCGCCTACAGTTGCATCACGATTTACGCTGCCACCTACGGCAAGACCGACCCCCAGATTCCGAGTCACGCTTGGATGAAACAGCTCGCGTTTGGCATCATCGGATTCATTGTCATGTGGTTTGTCGCAGCGTACGACTATCGGTCTTTGCGGAAAATACACTGGTGGATTTACGGCGCCACGACCTTTCTTCTTGTCGCCGTGTTCGCTTTTCATCCGGTGAACGGTGCGCGCAGTTGGATCCCGCTGAGCGTATTCAGCCTCCAGCCCTCAGAGTTTGCAAAGCTGTCCCTGGTGATTACTCTTGCGACCATGATGGCAGACAGGGACGACGCGGAATTTCCTGACTACCGTCTGCGTACCACTTGGCCGATGTGGGTGGTCATGGTGGTTCCGTTTGCGTTGACCCTCAAAGAACCAGCGCTTGGACAGGCGCTCGTGATGTTCAGTTTGTTTGCCGTTATGTATCTGATGTTTGTACGCCGATCATTCTTTGCCCTTGGCGTCACCCTGTTCATTATCGTCTGTGTAGTGTTTATCGCTGTGCCTGTGCAGTTCCCAGTCGAGGCCACTGCCTTTGTTCAAAACGTGCTCATCAAGCACAACATCTTGCACGGTTACCAGGCGGACCGCATTTTGACCTGGCTAGACCACACGTATCTGCCGCTTGGCGCCGGCTACAACATCCGTCAGGCGCAGACGGCTATCGGATCGGGGCAGCTGTTTGGCGAAGGCTGGCTAAACGGCCTCGAGACCTCGACCGGTGGCGTGCCAAATCAGTGGACGGACTACATTTTTACCGCGATTGGTGAGGAATTCGGGTTTGTCGGGTCGAGCACGCTCGTGTTTCTGTTCCTCGTCCTCGTCTATCGGCTGGTCCGCGCTGCGAGCAGCTCGCAAGATACGTTTGGAACGTACATCGTCATGGGCATTGTCGGCATGTTCTCGTTTCAGGTGTTCGAAAACATCGGCATGGACATGTATTTGAGCCCGTCGACGGGCATCACGCTTCCGTTTGTCAGCTACGGCGGCAGTTCCTTGGTCGCGAATTTTATGGCAGCCGGTTTGGCCCTCAGCGTCCTGCTTCGCAAAAAACGACTGAGCTTTGCCTGAGTGAGGGCTGAGGGCTGCTTAAGCCCTCACCTCGTCGGTTAGCTCCGCGATAAACTCACGTACCCGATTGCGAATGGCGTCTCGAACCTCACGAAACTTGTCCATGACTTCTTCCTCCGTGCCAGTGGCCCGCGCAGGGTCCTCATAGCCCCAGTGCATCCGCTTCACATGCGGGGGTGTCACCGGGCACTTGTCATACGCATCGCCACAAAGGGTGATGGCATAGTCCGACTGATTCAAGACCTCACTGTCAATCACATCGGAAGTGTGGCTTGACATGTCCACGCCAGCTTCCTTCATGACCTGCATCGCCCGGGGATTCAGGCCGTGAGCTTCAATGCCGCCACTAAGCACCGTCACCTTGTCACCCGCAAAATGACGCGCAAAGCCTTCCGCCATCTGGGAACGACAAGAATTGCCCGTGCAGATGAAGTACACAATCGGCTTTTTCACATTTATCTCTCCTTCGAAAGCTCGTGTTGAACTGGCCCATCAGAACTGACCCATCAGAACTGGCCCATCGAAACTGGTGCAGCGACGAACCCTGATGTTTCTACAACGAGCACTGCACCCGCAATCCCTGGGCTTTTAAGGATTCGATCTCGCTTGTTACATCCGGCAAGGTATCTACAATCTCCGGCAGTAGGGCGAACTTCGTCTGCTCCAGAGAGTAAAACACCCACTGCGCGGTTTTGCGTTCCTTCACCAGTCCAGCTTGTTTCAATTTGCGCAGATGTTGCGAGATGCCGGGCTGGGACATGTCCAAAATAGCGACCAGTTCACAGACGCATAGTTCTTCCTTGGCCAACAGTGCGAGCATGTGCAGCCTGGTTTTATCGGCGAGCGCTTTATATACCTCTGCCGAATTTTCAAACGTGTCCGTCATTTCCTGCTTCACCTCGATTTACAGAACATTGGTTGGACAAAAGGCCCGACCCTGACAGTCGGGCGTTACTCGCCTTAAAACGTTAACACGGTGTATCCTTCCCGCGCATAACGGGAGAACGCATCGCGGGCAAACTCCAAGTGAATGTTGTACTTTGCGGAGGCATCCGTCAAGTTCCAGTTGTTCACTTGATTCGAGCATGCGCCAACCGTCACACCTGCTTCCTGGAGAGCTGTCAAAGCCTTGTCGACTTCGGGTGGAACCGACTCGAGCAGCTTCACAGCTCCGGTAAACAGGAAGACCTCTACTGCATGAATCTGATTCTCTTCCATCGCGTCGAAAATGCGTTTTGTCACCCCGAGTCCAGAAGTCACCTTGTCATTTTGGTCCCATCCCGAGTTAATCACGATGGCAATCTTTCCGCTCATGATATCGTCTCCTTTATGGTTTCCGTTATTGTTTCCGTCGGTTTGCTTACTGTTGAAATCAGTTCAACTTCGTGTGGCGTTGTTTTATTCATTTCAATCACTTCATTCGCGAATCTCCGAAGCAGCTCTGTGCCAATGATTTCGTCGTCTTGGAGCGTCGCAACGGCAATGTGTTGACAGTGGCTGCGTGCTTTCAACCGGGCAATGTGTCCCATTTGCAGTTCCAAGCGCTTGCCAAACAAACGACTTGTTGCAGCTTCCTCAGGGAGGACTTGGTTGACGACAATCCCTTGCGTGTCAATGTGCGTTCGCTCCAAGTCCGCAATTGCACGCTCCATTTCTGCAATCGGCGTCGATTCCGGCAGGGTCACAAACAACATCCCGGTCTCTTCTTGATTCTGTAGCGTGCGAATGGCCGTGTTCATGCGCGCCAATTGAGCTTCGTCCAGGGCTGCTGTCTCCGCGGTAAAGGCGTCTTTATGTTCGAGCTCTTCTTCGTAATCCCACGATAACTGTAAAAGTCGGACCGTGTGGCCAGTCGGGGCCGTATCAAACACCGTCACATCAAACTCGTCACCGAGGACGTAGTCGAGAAACTCCTGAAAAACCGCCACTTCTTCTGTACACGGGGAATTCAGTTCCTCACTAACGCGCAGGGCTGTTTCTGTGTCCTGAAACTGGTGCTCCAGAGAGTCCAGCACGCGCTGACGATAGGTGTCAAAGGCCGCTTTCGGATCGATGCGCACCAACCACAGATTCGAACCGGGGATTTGGCGCGGGACCGAAGTGACCGTTTCACCGAACAGGTTGCCGATGTGCGCAGCGGGATCGGTCGTGACAAGCAACGTCCTGAAACCAGAATCTGCTGCAAACATGGCCGTTGTCGAAGCGAGTGTTGTCTTCCCGACGCCGCCTTTTCCGGCGAAGAAAATTCTCCTGCGCATGCCGCTTCGAGGCAGCAGCAGGTCGGCAGGGAGCTTGTCATAGTTGAATGGCATGTTGTAAATCCCTCCCGACTTGTTCCAGCATGGTCATACCGTTGACCTCATCCGCGTAGAGCGGCATGTATCCAATCTGCCCGCTAAAGCGAGACTGCAGGTCCAGAATATGCGGTTCCTGCTTCAGCCACCTGCGCCGAGAATACGGATGAATGCGTTCGTCTTCCGGAATCACGCCGTTGACAATCGCGACCTGATTCGAAATTTCCAGTTTCCGCAGCTCATCTGCCGACCGCAGCAGTTCTTCCATCGGCAGGCTGGCGGGCTGTGTGACAAACACAAACGTGGTCGTGTCCGGGTCTTGCAACGCACGCACCGCGTTGTCGTATTGCTCCTTTGACGCAGCCAACGCGTCCACACTGCCGATACAGGTTTGCCCGCTTCCGTGGGCGCTTTCCTCAATGTGGAGACTCCAACTGCTCGGCAATTCCAGCAAGCGCAGCGTGTGCCCTGTAGGCGCGGTATCAAACACCACCCACTCGTAGTCAGGCTGATGCATGCAGGCGATAAACTGGTCAAAGGTTGCAATTTCCTCCGTGCAAGGTCCGCTCATCTTCTCTTCCGCCGCCTGTACGAATTCCTCCGGAAATAATTCTCGAAGCGGAGCCAAGGCACGGTCTTTGTAAGTCTCCAGGGCCTGATGCGGATTAATCTCCTGGATGAACAGATGCGGAATGCCTTCCACCGCTCGGGCTTCGAGACCGACTTCCTGGCCAAACACGTCGCCGAGGTTCGAAGCGGGATCGGTCGTGACAAGTAACGTCTTTGCACCCTGTTTTGCAAGCATGACGGCCGTTGCGGACGACAGTGAAGTCTTACCGACACCACCTTTTCCGGAAAAGAAGAGATACCTCGTCATCGATTAGGACTCCCTTGCCGCAAGTAATTCATCCATTTGCGGATAGCGACCCATCGTCCGGATCTTCCCGTCCACAGTAACTATCGGTAACACTTTCAGGCCTTGCTTCACCATCGTTTCATAGACGTCCTTGTTCGACGTGAACGCGACCGCGTCCCGGCTCGCCATATGACGGGCTACCGTGTGACCGTCCGCCTTCAGTTTCTCCACCATTTCTCCGACACGAATGAGTTCCGGGTCTGGAGAGGTGCCGCACACTCCGGTGGAGCAGCACATTTCCGGATCAAAAAAGTCTATCTTCACTCGAATTTCCTCCTTTTTTTTCATCGTTTTGTTTCATCGTTCGCCTGTGTAATCTTTTTAGTGTTATATAAAAATATACTTATATACTATTCGAGGACGACACATTTGGCAAGACCGAAAATGACCAGCAGTGAGAACGGACAGTGAAAGCGAGAAGTGGGTCGCGTCTGTCAAAGCCGTCTTGCAGCTCGCTGCACATTTGTGCGTTCTCGGTATGGTACCCTAATGGCAGAAATGAACAGTTTAGCAGCGTCAGGAGTTGGATTTTTGTGAATGGACTCCAAGGAACAACGGTGTACTTAAAAACACCCGCTCAGACGGATGTGATGGGATATATACGACATCTCTGGGCGGACGAAGACAGCATGCGAGACGTCGGCGGAACACACCAAGTGGACGAAGAACGCGCGAGACGTTGGTTTGCCAAATGGATTCGTCCTGGAAGTGACGACCGGACGTATTTCCTCGTTTTCAGGCGAGAAGACGATGTTCCTGTCGGCGAGGCGTGCTTCTACAACTTAATTTGCACCACTGGAATGGCTCATTACAGTATGAATATTGAAGCGAAATTTCGTGGCAACGGCTATGCAAAAGAGGCATTGGAGTTGTTGTTGCGGTTTTACTTTGAAGAGTTTGGTGGAGAAGTGATGGTGGATGATATCGCTCCAGACAACATCCGAGCACAACAGATGTTCATCAAGTTTGGGTTTGAACACCATCCTTCTCTTGCTCGGACAATCACCTCGGTGGGTGGGGACGATGTGTTTTGGGTGCGGATGGATAGGGAAAGATTCCGCGAACTTTATGGGCGGCGCTAAGCCCGTGCATTTTCATGCAAGGGGTGGTTTAGACCGACTAGATTTAAAGAATCGAAATATTTCACTTATAGAGTAAAATGTATATTAATGGAAGAGTGGCTATCTGGATAGACGGGAGGAGCGAGCGAATGAAAATTGCATTCATCCAGTTTAACGGGATGACGATGCTCGATTTAATCGGATTTTATGACACGGTGATGCGGCTGCCACGATTTAGCACAATAGATGTGAGGTCAGACCTGTGTGCCATGACGGAAGAAGTCAGTGATGAGTATGGACTTATCACCAAAACTCAAAAGGTTCGACCAGACCTTGCCGATTACGATTTGGTTTTTGTTCCCGGTGGATTTGGAACACGTGACTTAAGATTTAATCTGGAATTCATAACGTGGTTACGGTCAGCTAATACAGCTCGTCAAAAGATTTCCGTTTGCACTGGTTCGTTGCTGTTCGGGGCCGCTGGATTTCTGTCTGAGCGACGAGCCACAACTCACCCGAGTGCGTACGAACTGTTGGCTCCGTATTGTAGGGAAGTAGTGAACTCGAGAATTGTACCAGATGGTGATGTTGTGACTGGCGGTGGCGTATCCACTTCAATTGACCTCGGTTTGTATGTTGTAGAATCATTAACGGATTCGGAAACTGCTCGTAGGGTCCAGCAATCAATGGATTACCCCTATTATCGGCCAGGCTGGGCAGGGGAGGACTACGTGTAGATATTCCATGAAGATACGATGGTTTTCGATATACCGGTTTTGTGCGAAAGGCCTCTTTTCCAGCGCGTAAAGACCGAATATGACACTTGTTGACTTCGGCAGGAGGGGATTAGATGGACACGGTTATGATGACCACAGAGCGGCTAAACTTGCGGAAAATGACCGTTGAAGATGTGCAGAATCTCATGCAAATTTTCTCGGACCCACAGGCGATGAAGTACTATCCTGCAACCATGAATGAAGAGGAAGCATTGGGCTGGATAAATCGAACGCTGGGCAACTACAAAAAGTTAGGCGTTGGTTTTTGGATTGTAGAGGATAAATCAACGGGAAGATTTCTAGGTCAATGTGGGATCATACCACAAGAATTTGACGGCGCAGATGTGATGGAAATCGCATATCTGTTCGTCAGACAAGAGTGGGGAAACGGTTATGCCACGGAATCCGCAAAGGCTTGTATGGAGTACGGATTTCAGCACCTGGGTCTCCAGAAAATGTATTCGTTTATCGATGCCAATAACTTGCCATCTGCGAGAGTCGCGAAGCGCAATGGAATGCATGTTGAAACGACAATAACCAAATGGGGCAAGGACGTACTTGTTTACTCTGTATCAAGATAGTACGGGAGGTTCAGTCTACTACTTGTGAATATGGGAGATACATTGTGACCATGCAACAGTTCTGAGGCTATTGGGTAGGCTTGCTAAAAAAGATAGACCCCAACGAAATCTCTGGCGCACCGTCGCTTTTCTAAAGATAAGTGAAAGCTAGGAGGAAGCAATTTGGAGATATCTTTGAACATTGAATTGGCTCGCAAATTGGAAGGAGAGATGCTTGCGGGCAATAAGGAGCTTGTGCAAGTCTGGAACGAAATAGACCAGAAGTCAAAGCTGAAGGCATTAGAGTTGGAGAACATTGTCGCAATTTATGGTGGTCCTGATTGCCCGATTAACGAAGCAGTAGGTCTGGGGATGTACGGTCCCGCTCAAGAGGAGACGATTGAAGCGATTGAAGAATTTTATGGTTCGAATAATTACGACACAAAAATTCGAGTTTGTTCCCTTGCACATGAATCACTAGTGGAACTGACCAAGAAACGAGGGTATGTGCTAAGCAGCTTTTCCTACCGATGGATTCTTAGTTTGGAGTCATGGACATCCCCTTTTCTGGTCCCAGACAACAGAGTCCGTCCTGCCATGCTTCAAGATGAAGACGACTGGGCAAGGGTTGTAGCTGGTGGATTTGCTGATGAAGACAACGCTCTGGATTCGGCTGATTTAACTCTTGAGCATGCTTTCTTTCGGATGAACAGTAACATCCCGTTTATTGCTGAAGAAGAGGATAAGGTTGCCGCCGGTGGCGTTCTGGCGCTAACAGATGATGTCGCCGCATTGTTCGCAACGAGTACTCTACCTTCTTATCGCGGGAGAGGTTTGCAAACAGGCTTGTTGGATTCGCGTTTGCGGTACGCCAAGGACCGCGGCGCGCGCATTGCCACGATTGAAACCGACCCTGGGTCTGGGTCACAGCGAAATGTCGAGAAGATGGGATTTCAGTTAGCATACGTTGCGGCAGAGCTAGTAAAACACCGTTAAAGACGTTCCTACACAAAATACACGAGCAGAGGAGACTCACCCCCCCCTTTGTGATACACCGGACTAGGAGGTATGTCTGTGCAAGAACGACTGTCTCGTGCAAACAAGATTGCGTGGGAAACGAAGGCGTATCAGGCTTGGACTCAACATCTTGGCGAACCCAGTGAGCACGCACACCAACTAAAAACGGACCCAAGGTACCCGCTGCGGCACTGGTTAAAGTACATTGGTGACCCGACGGGGAAGCGTGTCTTGAACCTCCTAGGCTCTCATGGCAAAAAAGCTATCTGTCTGGCTTTGCTTGGTGCCGACGTTACAGTAGTGGATATTTCTGAAGAAAATCAGTTGTATGCTACGCAAGTCGCCGCGTCCGCTGAAGTCGTACTGCACTACATCTGTTCCGATGTATTAAATATCCCAAATGAAGATGAGCTTGGCGAATTTGATATCGTGTTGATGGAATTTGGGATACTTCACTATTTCTCAGATTTGAATCCTCTGTTTTCTTTGGTTCGTCGTAGGTTGTCCTCTGGTGGTCGACTCATCTTGACTGACTTCCACCCATTTTCCCGGAAAGTGCTGAACAACATAGACGGTAATTGGCAACTCAAACCTGATGGAAACTACTTTGATAATGCCATCCACGAGGGGGGACTTGCTTACGTTAGTCTTCTGCCTGAAAAAGACCGTGCCGACTTGCCCAACTGTTTGCTGCGCCATTGGACTGCAGGCGAGGTGATAACTTCTGTGGCTGCTCAAGGGCTATTCATTCGAACGTTTGAGGAAATAGCGAGTTCCACGAAGACCATCCCTGAGTTTTACACTATTGTGGCGGACAAAGAAAGCGCGCACTTATCTCCGCTATATTCGCGATAGTGGTTGCCTTCGTTGTTCATCAGATGGGGGCTCGAAGAGAGGACCTGCCTTCAGCAGCACATGAATATACGTTAATGTTTTTCGGGATTCCGTCGCAATAGGAAGGTCGCTTTTCAATAATTGATTTGATGAAAGTCAGGATTTTTACCAAGGATGCATCAAAGCACGCTCGTGTCACTGTTGCACTTGTTGCGTTAGCGTTCAATACCGCCTCAATCCAAAAATTGTATAATGGCGATATAGAGGTGATACAGGTGGAAGATGTAGAACATAACGAGTTACGGGATTCTGTCAAGCGTCTTGAAGCCAAAGTCAATCAACTGCTGACACAACCAAAAAAGCGTTCGGGCGTCTTGTGGAAAGAATTCATTGTGGGATTTGTAGTTGTTTATATCGTGATGATGGTTGTGTCAGTTAGCATTGGCTTCCTGAATCAGTACTTTCATTTTTTCCATTAAGGCAAGTTATGCGGATGACTAGAAAGCAAGCCTTGAAGCATCTCGTGAGACTGTTCACTTATGCCAACGGCACAGGAACGTCGCTCCTGGGCAGGAGAGCTGAAGACAAACGTCTTCATCAGTTGAACCAAACGGGGGTGACGTCCGTGAAGAACAATCGACGTTATAAACGTGGGGCAATTGCCATTATTCTTGTCTTGCTACTTTACTATGTGATTGATTACTCAGTTGTTTCCAGTAACGTGAGAAGCCATGTGAAATCCGCATTGGCAACGACGATTCAATCAGTTGGGCAATTGACCCCAACTCAGTTCAAATCGCTTGTTGGCGTCTCCCAGGACCGACTTTTTATCAACGAGGACAATCGATGGCTCGTCGTAGATCCAAACAGTGTATTTGTGAAACAACGCGTTGAGTACCTAACTTGGTCGCAATTAAACAAAGGCTCGTCGTCGCCAATTTGTCTGTTAAATATCGTAAACATGAGTCTTGTTCTAGGGAACGAGTCAATGATGGTTATTACACATGCTCGATTTGTTGGGCCGTTTGGCATTCCTCGTACCATCTCAGTGATTGAAACCCAACCTGTCAAAGAATTTTCGATTCAGTGAACACGAGCGCATATAAGAGAATAAGTGTCTCTCTAGCATAATTCCACTATAGTCAGAGATTCTTAGGATACACACTGACAAGGAGAGTGTTTAAATGCAAATTAGCGTGATAGGAGCACAAGCTGCGTGGCCGACTCCAGATGAACCTTGTAGCTGTTTCCTCATCACACACCGTGGTTATCGACTGATTCTTGATATTGGAACGGGTTCGTTCTCAACTCTATCGCGATTAATCCGGCCCGAACACGTCGATGCGGTTGTCATCAGCCACGGGCACCCGGACCATGTTGCCGATCTTCACCCACTGTTACGTGCACGTGCCCTGGGGGGATTGAACCCGCCTCAACTACCGGTTTATGCCCTGCCGGAGGCAGTAAGCGCTGTATTGGCTCTCGACGAACCAGGTCTGATAGACGAGTTCTATAGTCTGGTGAGTGTTGAAACGGGTGATGAGCTTCAGATTGGTCCTTTTTCGGTAACAGTCGAAACTTTGCCGCACTTCGTCCCGAATGTAGGGTTCAGATTGGAATGTGAAAATGAGATTGTGGTCTATACCGGAGATGCAGGGCCGAGCCATCGACTCCATTCCTTTGCTCGCAATGCCACATGGCTCATCGCTGAAGCAACGTTCCCGGAGCACGTACCCGGCCGATATCAGGGCTTTTTGTCGGACGCCGCTTCAGTCGCAAAAGTAGCAGCAGAAGCCCATGTGCGTGGGTTATTGCTCACTCATCGCTGGCCAGGTGAGAATCCGGCAGACTTCGTCAACGTGGCTCGTCGGCACTTTGGAGGACGCGTTGAAGTCGCCATGTCTGGGATGACCCTGGATTTCGGCCAGTAAAGATAACCGATATCAGGGTGCAATTTAAATTGCAAGGAGAGGTGTTTTCTGTGGAACTGGTACGAGGTGATTTAGAAATCCGTCCACTCACGGATGAAGATGCTCCCATCCTTCACAAGTGGTTCAATGACCCACGTGTTCTCGCCTATTATGAAGGACGGGACAGGCCACATGACATGGATATGGTGCGTGAAAGGTTCCTAAGGAATACTGATTTAAATGGCGTTCTTGGTTGTTTAGTTACATGGACGGGTTCGCCCTTAGGGTATGTCCAAATCTACCCTGTGTTAGGCGAGGCATTAACATTATACGGGTATCCGCCGGATTATCGGATATACGGCATGGACCAATTTCTCGGAGAACCAGACTTGTGGAATCAAGGGATTGGAACCTTGTTGGTCGAGTCAGTTACAGACTGGTTATTCCAAGAGTGTAAAGCTGACCGAGTGGTCATGGACCCGCGGGTCGAGAATACAAGGGCGATACACGTTTACGAAAAATGTGGCTTTCGAAAGGTAAAACTGTTGCCCGAGCGGGAACTACACGAAGGCAAACATCATGATTGCTGGCTTATGGAGGTTCAAGTACAACGGCTACCTCGTCACGTTGCACAAAGCACACCTGAAAATGCCTAACTACGGAAAAGTGCTATTCGTATCTTACAGGACTCTGGGGCTGGAACTTGCAATACGTCCCCTGTGCCTAAATTTGATTGCTTTCGCATGTTGGCTTGTCAGGTGGCATTCTGGAATTTTCCGTTAAGGTGTAACCTATTACGATGCGCGGTGTCTATTTACACGTGAGGAGGTGAATGGTACGGATGAACGTGCGACTAAACATCGAAGATTTGTTGAAACAGTATGGGACGGATATCCTTCGTCTCATCCGCTTTTATACCAAAAGTGATAACGACGCCGAAGATTTGACCCAGGAAGTTTTCATTCGAGCACACAAAACCCTGAGTGACTTCCGAAATGAATGTAGCCCGAAGACTTGGTTGATTCGCATCGCTGTGAATGTGTGCCGTAATTACCATCGGTCCCAGTTACGCCACCCTCAGGTGCTGGTTGACACCATACCTTTTGCGGGCCGGAGTCCATCGGCTGAATCAGAAGTAATGGAGCACTCGGAGTCAACAGAACTGGTTCGTTTAATACAAGAACTACCGATTCAGCAAAAAGAAGTTATTCTGCTTCACTATTATGAAGAAGAGTCGGTGGCCTCAATTGCGACTTTGCTCGGGGTTAGTGTTAGTACCGTTAAGATACGCCTATTTCGAGCACGAAAGGCGCTAAAGCGGAGACAGGAGGAGTTACACGATGCCGAGGGAAGCGAATATTCATCATCTTTGCAACGGTTAAAGCAAACGGCTGACAATACATTTCTCAGTCATCTTCATATGAATACAGACATCGAAAATCGGATTTTGGAGCGAGTGCGAACAGAAACCACCGAAGACGCAACGCAGACGAAGCATCCAAGAAGGAATCTTGTGTGTTCAATCCTCTTTGCTTTCATCGTTACAGCGGGTCTCACGGCAGTCGGTGTAATCAACTCCAGACACAATTACCAGCAGACTGTGAGGGCACTGGAAACGTCCGTTGTTGAAATCTCTCCAATAGCTGCCGCCTTAGGTGTTTTCATGGTGAAGGACGCACTCCGTACCGTTGACGGGCGTCTAAACTCAAGGGCAACACTCGCCCTAGCAAACTGATTCCAAAGTTCAAGCACTGTAGTCTTCGGTGATGAACACTTGTAGTCTGTACGATTACAGGCTTCTTTGCCATGCCATAAAACGTGGCTACAAGAGGGGGATTTTTGGTGAAATGGATAAGAATATTCTGGCTCTTGCTTGTAGCAGCCAGCATTGTCGGTGTTACAGTCGGTACGTCTGCAGGGCTGTGGAAGCACACAAAACTGGGACTTGATTTACGCGGTGGTTATGACTTGGTGTATCAAATTGACTCACAGGGACAAGCACTCACGGCAAGTGATAAACAGGCTGTTCTAACAGCAGTTCAGTTACGCGTGGATGCAGCGGGAATTGGTTCCCCCAACATTCAATTGGAGGACCAAAACCGCATTGACGTCCAACTTGCTGGCACGTACAGTGCACAGCAAGCCAATCGAATTATTGGTCAGACGTCTCAGTTAGGGATGTATGCAAGCGCAAAGGTCAAAACAGAAAATGGGCAGTTGCTCCCGTACACTCCACAAAATGCAGCTATACCGAACAGTACCATTGTGCCAAGCGGACCTGCTCTGGTGACAGGCAAAGACCTCAAGAGTAACGCGTCGTATCAGCAAGATCCGCAACGCGGGGACGTTGTTGCGGTCACATTCAAAAATCCTGGCGAATGGCAATTCATCACGACAAGGTATCTTGGCAAGACGATATACACATTCCTCGGCTCTCAGATGATTAATTCTGCGAGAGTTACACAAATCACTCCGAACGGACAGACCGAGATTACGGGGATGACACCACAACAGTGTGTGTTGCTGGCGAAAGAACTGAATGCTGGGGCACTACCGTATCCCCTGCACCTGGTCAGTTCCACAACCGTTGGGCCATCACTTGGTGCGCTGTCCCTCCAAACTACAATGCGAGCAGGTTTAGTCGCGCTGGTTCTAATATTCGCGTTCATGATGTTTGTTTATCGAACAGCTGGTGTAATCGCCAATCTCAGTTTGATTGCGTACGGGTACATCAGCTTGGCTCTGTTCTCAGGACTAGGCATCGTTCTTACATTGCCAGGGCTTGCCGCCTTGGTGCTTGGCATCGGAATGGCAGTGGACGCGAACATCATCAGCTATGAACGCGTAATCGATGAACTGAACAGTGGTAAGAGCTTGATGTCGAGTGTCATTGCGGGGAACCGTCGAGCTCTTCGAACGATTGTTGATTCCAATGTGACAACCTTCGTTGCAGGCATCGTGATGTATATGGTGGGACAAGGCGATATTAAGGGATTTGCCATGGCGCTTATGCTGAGCGTGGCAACCAGCTTCCTGACTTCCGTGTTCCTCAGCCGTACGATGCTCTTGCAGTTGGCTAAGACAAAGATTTTGCATAGTTCGGTCTGGTTTGGCTTTGGGAAGAGGAGGCTTCAGACAAGATGAAACAATTCAATATTGTGAAGCACCGTAAATGGTTTTTTCTATTGTCGAGCCTAATTACCGTGGCGGGCTTGATTGTATTCGCAGTCAAGGGCTTTAACTTAGGTCCTGATTTTAAGTCGGGCTCACGTATTCAGATGCAAGGCTCATTTTCGACCGCTCAAGTGGAGCACATATTTAAAGATGCGGGGGTGAATGTGTCGCCGAGCGAGATCGCATACGGAGGAACAACGGGAAACAGCGTGACGATTGTTCGCTTGCCGGAAGTGTTAACAACGCAACAAGCATCGGCGCTTACTCACCAGTGGACGAAGACACAAATTGACACGGTTGATCCGTTTGCAGCCGAAGTGACGTCGCATAAAGCGGTGTTAGCGGTCCTGTTTGCCTCATTGTTCATCATGGCTTACGTAGCCATTCGCTTTGAGGTTCGGTTTGCAGTTTCAGGCATTGTGGCGTTGCTCCATGACGCATTCATTGTCATGTCGGTCTTCGCACTCTTTCGTATCGAGGTCAATCTGCTATTCGTAACAGCTGTGCTGACCATCGTGGGATATTCAATTAATGACACCATCGTCATTTTCGACCGCATCCGTGAGAACCTGAAACTGCAAAAACCCAAAACCTTGGCTGAACTTGAGGAAGTTACGGACAAGAGCCTGTGGCAAACGATGAGACGGTCTATCAATACCGTCACAACAGTACTCATTGCCGCTGTGTCGCTGTATTTTTTTGGAGGACCGACGCTTCATCATTTCACGCTTGCATTAATTGTGGGATTGATTAGCGGGGCATATAGTTCCATTTTCATAGCCAGCCCACTGTGGGTTGCTTGGCGGAGCAGACAGCTAACATCTGCCGTGAAATAATAGGCACGACGGATGACAACCCAACACAGCTTAAAGGGCGTGTGGTTGCATAAAGGATACGGACATGAGCCTATCGCTGTTAAGGGGCAGAGTATTCTTCAACGAAGGCGTGTTCAGAAGAGGGGGGACGGCTTTGCAAACGATAGAGTTGATGCCTCGATTACAGCAGATGAAGAACTTCATTGAAGCGTGTGAAGTACAATCAGACACCGAGCGAAAACATTTGTTCAGGTCAGCCTTCAATTTGACCGATGAAGGTGTGGATGCTCTCCTCTTCAATGGACTCATCCCGTTGGACTCCCCCCTCGATGTGTTTCGTTCAGCGCTGCAACAAATGGATTATCACAGAGTGGAGCCGTTTATCCAAAAGACGCTGATTGATTTAAGCAACAGGTATCCCTCGGGGAACAGAGTGTTGGTGGAAGTGTATCCAATGGACAAGGGCGACCAGTTCGGAAGGGATCGACTCGGTGGCGTCTCGGCTTGGACAAATTGGGAAGGAGATACCATTCACCTAGTGGTGTATCCATCACAGGAATCGGAACATGCCTTGGCATCAACAGTAGTTCATGAATACAACCATCATTATCGGATAACCGCCTTAGCTAATGGACATGCCAATGTTACGCTGTTGGAGAAGATTGTTCGGGAAGGTTTGGCGGAACACTTTGTTGCGGAAGTCCTCGGTACGGCTTTCCATGGACCCTGGGCGCATGCTCTTGCTGAAGATGAGGCGAAAAGGCTGTGGGAGACGGTGTATTCTACTCACGCTTCCGATACTGGAGAGCAAACAGATTCCTTCGTGTTTGGAGGACAGAATACCGCCGTGCCACTTTGGGCTGGTTACTCTTTGGGGTATTACTTGGTCAAATGGTATCGTCAACGGCATCCCTTGGAATCAGTCAGTAGTCTATCGCTGCGAGATTGCGAACAATTCATTCCACATTCTCTTAACTAGGTGAACCCCAGTTCTCCACCTTGAGAATATATACGGATGTATAGGCGGAACTACGTATCCATTTTGATCCGTTATTCGTTTAACTAGAAAATGGCGTCGAGCGGAGGAAAGTTGTAATGCAAAAGGTGCTTATTCTTGGCGCAAGTGGACTGGTAGGAAGGGCTTTGACCGATGAACTAAAAGCCGGATTTGATGTGTTCGGAACATATCACTCTACCTCGACCAAACTCCCAAGTGACAAACAGTTCCAGGTGGGCATTCAGGACATCAATCAATTAAATGAAATTACCCGGTCAATTAACCCTGATATCGTTATTTCGTGTATAGGTGGGGAATTTAAACAACAGCTTAGCTTTCACAAGGAACTGGCTATGGAACTACGAAACAGCACAAGTCGTATGTACTACTTTTCCACGACAAACGTATTTGATGGGGACGAATCAAAACCGCACACGGAAAGTGATGTGCCAATAGCTCAGTCAGACTACGGGAATTTCAAGATAGAATGTGAGACCATCCTAAATGACATCTTGGGTGACAGGTTGACCATTATTCGCATCCCGGCAATCTGGGGGAAGAATTCTCCAAGATGGAACTCATTACAGGAACACATTGAAAACAATTCAGTCATAGATGTGTACAGCAACCTCATCACGAATAATCTTTTGGATGTTGTGTTAGCCAAACAGCTACGGTTCATTATTGAAAATGAGTTAAAAGGGACATTTCACTTAGGCTCGGTGGATATGATGACTCATGCACAGTTTTATGAACATATCTTAGACAAACTCGTGAGTGACAAGAGTTTGCTGCGATACCGTTTATACGAAGGCAAATCCGACACTTGTTATTTTAGACTGAATTCACTACGTGATGACATCCCTGACTATCTTCTAACCACCAACGGAGACATCATCTCTTATTTAGTGGGGTAACGTATTTTGATATTCACAAGTGGTCAACTGGGGTTTACGCTGGCGTGGTCAAAAACCAACTCTCCTCAATTCTGGATTTTCAGAGCTCGTAAATGCCTATGAACATACAAAAACAGTGATACACGACGTTGGGATGCCTGTCATAAAGGGTAAGATGACAGGTAAAAATGGAGCGCAGACGCAGTCAATCGGGAGATGCAAGCCATTGCAAATGGTCCAAACTGCCCCGCTAGCAATGGCACGACCTCGTAAATGAAAATACACCGGTGGCGCCGACGCTATTGTTCAACAGTGCCTTGGTGAAAAACCATCCGCCAACGGCCGTCAGTCAACTTCCAAATACTACTCCGCAAGGTGTTGCGGCTTCGGGTGCGGTTTTCCACATGGTACGTGGTTAAAACGACATCATCAGACAATGGATGAATCTCAAAATTGGTCATGGTGACATCCCATTCACCAATGCCGCCCTCAACCAGACAATCTTGCCTATAGATGAACTTCCCTGAGCTACCGATTTCAAAGAAATCCTGAGCCAGTATGACACCCAAAGTATTTTCCGAGTTTTTGCGTACCTCTGGTTTCAAGTGATATTGCTCCAGGTCGAGTAGTTCGGATTTTAAGTCCTTCATGACCATCTCTCCTTTACAGAAGATTATAATCGTAACTGCAGTAACGAGAAGTTTTGTAACATGATTGAGCGACTTATGTTCAACTCTTTGGTTTTGATGCCCAATGTCACGTTCGTTTATTTACTACTTAGCCATTTAGCTATATAATGATTTTAACTCGGGAGTCGTTATGACGATATGGCAAGGAAGGTCTGAGATGAACGATGAATGAGAGTGTTTTTAAGGCAATGTCGGATGCAACACGTAGAAAGATCATCGAATTATTAAAGGAAGGACCAAAGACGGCAGGTGAAATTGCGGATCAGTTTACACACGCTCAGCCGACAATTAGCCGACATTTAACCGTGCTCAAAAATGCAAATTTGGTGACCGATCAGCGGGAAGGGACTTTTATTATTTACAGGCTCAACACAACGATTTTGCAAGAATGGCTGGCATGGCTTCTTGAACACTTTGGAGGTGGCGAGACCGGTGAATAAGACAAGGGCAATCCCTTGGTGGGGCTGGCTGTCGTGGATTTTGGTCATGGTTCTCGGGATGGTCACGTACTTTCATCTTCCTGCACAGGTTCCAAGCCACGTGAATTCGGCTGGACATCCGGCGCTCTTCGTTTCGCGGTTATTAGCAGTCGTGTACGCACCTGGAATCATGCTCGTGATTATGCTCTTATGGCATGTACTCTGGAGGATTGACCCAAAAAAGAGGAATTATGACGCCTTCTGGCCCACGTATCGATATATCGGCGGCGTCGTTGTCGTGTGTGTTGGATTGATTTACCTGACGGTTTTGGGACACCTGGTGCACATCGGAACGATGCGTTTGGCACTGACCGCTTATGGAATCATGTTCATGCTTATCGCAAATGTGCTGCCGCGTCTTCGCACAAATTGGTGGATTGGGGTTCGGACGCCTTGGACCCTTTCGAGCGAAGAAAGTTGGCGCCGGTCACATCGGCTTGCGGGCCAACTCGGCATCCCGACGGCTATTCTCATCATTCTTCTCGCTTGGGTTTTGCCCATCAGTAAGCTGATGGTGTTGTCGGCAGTTGGACCGGTTGTTTTGTGGATGCTAATTACCGTTGCTGCATCGTATTTTTACGCCAAAAAGGCGTAATTGTACGTACATTGCTCACCTTGGCTGGAGGGAGTGTCCAGATGACGAACAAAGAATATACGCTCTTCTTGGCGCTCATCGGCATCATTTGCGGCTACGTCATCATTAAGTCGTTGCTTTTTGTCCACGTAAGACCTGTGCAGACCGATATCATCCAAGGCATCTTAGTCGGATTCGGGATGGCGATTATCACGGCACAAATTGCCGCCAAAATCAAGAGCACAAAAGTCAACGGGTGGACCACCATATTTGGATTAGGCGCGCCAGGCAACGGTATGTTGCTGCGAGCCGCCTGTACCCTCGCCTTTCCTGGACCTGTAAACATACCGCAAGAGGCGATGTACTGGAAGACATCCGTTGATGGTGCAAGTCATGACCTCTCCGGAGAGCACGACTACATCATGCATTTTCCGGCGGGTGGACTCCCGCCGAATGACGCGTTCTGGTCATTGACGATGGGGGATGCAAAGAACCACTTTGTGGCGAACTCAATCAACCGATGCAGCGTGAGTGATAGGTCAGGACTCGTGCCAAACGCCGACGGCTCCGTTGACATTTACATTCAGAAGACGGCTCCGGCAGGTTTTGAGTCCAACTGGCTGCCCGCGCCCTCTGGCAAATTCATTCTGTGGTTTCGCGTGTATATTCCGGGTGTGGAAATTCTCACCGGAAAATATCAGGTGCCGCCGGTTGTGGAGGCGAAATGATGGAACACATGGAGTACGAGCATGTGCTGATATTCGTTGCCTGCATGGTCGCGGCGTGGTTCATTGTCATCTACCTTTTGCCGCGCCTGCTGCTGTCTGTGTTCAAACGAGCCATCCTTGTGAAGGGGTTTGGCGAAGGTCCCATCCCAGTCAACACGCTCTATACGCAGCCTCAAGAGCTATTTGCCGATCCGCTCCACGCTTCCGGCTCCAAATTCATGACAACCGGCGTGAACCGTGACACGCTCCTCGTCGTCGGCTGGTTAGACTTGAAGAAAGGTCCGCAAATCATGCGTGTGCCGGATATGAACGGTCGCTATTACAGCGTGCAGTTGACCAATCCATCGACAAACACGAACTTTGCCTATGTCGGCAAACGCACCACGGGAACCGAGTCTGGCTCTTTCCTCATCACGGGTCCCGGTTGGAAAGGTTCCGTACCGCAGGGATTGTCACAGATTTCTTCACCAAATCATTCCGTACTTGTGATTGGTCGCATTTTTGTCAATAGCGACAACGACATCCCAACTGCCCATGGGCTTGCGAAGCAAATACAACTATCATCCGTGACATAACCAGAGAGGGATGAAAAACGGAATGCAAACGTACGGGACGCTTCCTTAATGGAACAGATCACTCCTGAAAACGCCCGAGATAGACATTGAGCAAGCGTTGTGCCAGTTGCGGGGGCATCTTGCCTTTAAACTTCACCATGTATGTGTCGAACGATGATTTCATCAGATGTGACATGGAACTGTGGTAGGAAATGTCCATTTGACCTCCCCAGAGGGTGTTGGAGCGGATGAGCATGGCTTTGCGGTTCCCCATGTTCATGATGCAAAAGATTTCGGGTTCATAGTCGTATGTTTCGCCACGTCCTGTCATGCGTTGGCGAAGCAGACTCGCCACCAAGTTCCCCTGCTCCACGGCAAGGTGACCGAGTTTGGGCACGGTTCGCGACGCCACATCGCCGATGGCGAAGATGTTCTCGTAATCCAGATGCTGGAAGTTTTCATCCGTAGGCACAAAACCGGCTTCATCGCCAAGGCCGGATTCTGTAAGGACATCGGGTCCACGATACGTTGGGATGAGAACCGTTAGGGCGGAGGCGATGGTCGATCCGTCTTTGAACACAACACCATCCTTCTCAATGCTGTCGATGACTTTATTGGTCACCACCTCGACTTCATGCTTCCGAGCCAGTCCTTCAAACGCTTCGTGTACTTTGTCACCGACATCCTCAAAGAAGATTTCCGCAGGACTAAAGCAGATGATTCGCGCTTGCTCGCGAATGCCACGCGCTCGCAGCTCGCTGTCAATCATAAACGCAACTTCGCCCACCGGGCCTTCACAGGCCGTCTCCAGATGAGGGACATCTTTGACGCGCGTGCCGGAGAGCATCGGTGCGGATCCAATCAAAATATTGCCTTGTTCAAAGTTCTCGATGGCCTCATACAGCCGCGGCGCGAGAATGTCGGTGCAGACCGAATAGCCGTATTCCCGGAAGCCAGGCACCGACTCAAAGTCCTTTTTGCCACCGAGGGCAATGACGAGAAAATCGTACGGTACACTGACTTCATCATCGAGATACACCTGTTGTTCCTTCGGATCAATACGATGGACGCGACTGCGGATAAAGCGACCGTACGACTCGATGACAGGTCGCAGCGGGAAAGTAATGTCCCGAATGTCTTTTTCTCCGAGTGCCACTTCCGGAACAGATGGCTTCACTAAAAAGGTTTCGCGCTCGTCAATGACCGTTACTTCCACGTCCTGCGAACCCGTCCACCTTGAGACGTGATGGAAGACAGTCAGCCCGCCGAACCCAGCCCCGATAATCACAAGTTTCTGCATGATATGATATGACCCCTCAAGTAAATTTTAGGTCAAGTGTGTGCCATTTTATGGGGAATCATACAAGACACATGCTGCCGATGTCAGACCCATGCTGTCGATGTCGGTTGTCAATAGTCTGAACGTTTCATTATGAAAATAGTCCGTTTCGAAACTACAAAACTAGAAATATAGTTGTATAATCGTTTGCGGGAGGAGGGGGCGCGTATCACAAACCATCGATTCCAGCCATGGCATTTGTCTATCGGTGAAGAAGTTGAGGAAGTCGTCCGAAGGGCTGAAACAACCTATCCCATCCTGACTCAGGATGAGCAATTGGAAGAGTTGGCCCTCTTTCATAAGGCGCTCGGGGATGAGACCAGGCTTAAGATTGTCGGCATGTTGCTCGTCCAGGATGTCTGTCTGTGTGAAGTCGTGGAGGGGCTCCACATCCCGACCTCGACCATCAATCACCACCTGAAGATTCTAGAACGGGGCGGGGTCATCGAAGGGCGCAGGGAAGGGAAGTTCACCGTCTACTCCCTTGAAAAAAACAAACTGGACCGGATTCCATTCGCTCAGCGTGCGGACAACGAGGCTGTTGAAGGCAACCAGGGCTATGACCACAACCAAGCTCATGAAGATACCCAGATTCATGAAGACGACCGGGCCGATGACGATAATAGGCCCCATGAAGACAACAGGTCCCCTGAGGAAAATCAGCTTAGAGGAGGAACAGTCCATGATGAAAGTTGAAGAATTACTGTCAGCCATGGAAAAAGAGGCAGGCGCACGCCCGGTGACGATGGAGTTGCTCAGTCAACTGGACGAGAGTGCCGTGTTTGAGCATGCCAGTAATAAGCAATGGCTGTTTAGCAAGACCGCTGTCCCGAACAAATACAAAATCTTGATGAGTATTACTGCGGCTGCGGCACTTGGGCAGGAGAACTGTATCAAAACCTACGTAAAGAGTGCTTTGCAACAAGGGGTACAGAAAGATGAAATCCTGGAAGCCTTACTCGTTGCCAGATTTGTGAAGGCGACAACCGTCATTTCTGCTTCCGTAGACGCCCTAAGGCTTCTCGTTGAGGACAGTCAAATAAGCGTAGAAAAATAGCATCTGGCACGATAAAAACTGACGTCAAGAGCGATGAACAAAACATCTAGAACGATAAAAAATAACATCTTGTTGGGGGTTCATCACCATGACACACGGGTTGCTTGTCATCTTGATTGTCTTCATCGTAGGGTTTGTGACGACCTATCTCAAAATCACCATCGATAGAATTTTCTTGGTCTTACTGTTGGTGCTTTGGATGGGCTTCGGCATTCAACAAGCCGTTGTCATCAACGCTTTGGTCATGCTTCTGGCATCGTTGATGTTTTTTCGGAAAGCGGGACGGGAATTATCTCAGCTGCCGAGTGCAGTAAAATGGAGCGTTGTAACGCTTTCCTTGATTGGAGGCATCCTTGGGCGCTGGCTTGGACTGCACACGTCCGCTCGCGGTTTACTGCTCATTCTCGGCCTCTATGCCGTTTTGGTCGGGCTCCGGCTCTTGCTGATAAAGCCCAAAATGGTTCCGGAGGGGAAGATGCGCGCGGGGGTCAGCGTCGTCACGGGACTGTTTAGCGTACTTACCGGCTTGATTAGTGCCGGTGGGAAACCGCTTCAAATTCCTGTTTTGGTCAAAGGGTTTAAGTTATCCATGCCCCAGGCATATCTGGTGGCATCGTTAGGAACCATCGCCTCTACCGTTGGTTTCCTCGTTGGAGAGCTCTGGTTTGCAAAGGCAATCCCACTTTCGAGCCTTGCCTGGTCCTGGATATATTTCGTTGGCATTAGCTTGGTCATGTTCGTCTTTGAACCGCTTTGGAATCCAAAGGCTCAAAAATGGGTGACTTTACTCGTCGGAATTTTATTGACGGCAGTCGGTATCAAGCTCATTATCTGATGTCCAGACCACTGAAGGCTGAGTGTCCATCACAAGGACATAGGACCCGTGTCTTGATGTTAGACCTCGAAAATGAAACCCCGCTCACAGGAAACATGGAGCGGGGTTGACCTATTGCTTCAAGATGACTTCAGATTGCTTCGAGAGTGCTTCGAGAGTGCTTCGAGAGTGCTTCGAGAGTGCTTCAGATTGCTTCAGATTGCTTCAGATTGCTTCGAGATGCCGTGGTATTAGACCGATACGTCGACGGGAAGGGAGGAGTCACGAGGCACCTGACAACCTGACCCTCATTTACTGTGGCTAGCTAGCGCAGCACGCGTCCACTTGCTGGCTGTACTTGCCGCTGGAAGCGGGATCGGTATCCGTTTCTTGATCGAGGACCACAAACACTTCCCACCTGTTCCCATCTGGATCAGTGGCCCAAATCTTGTCCTGCCGCGCATAGCAGCAATTGGTGTTCATCTCGTCGAACGTGGATAGTTCAGCGCTCATTAACCGCTCCTTTGCCGCTAAGACGTCGGCTGTGGAACTCACTTGGAGGCCAAGGTGGTTGAGGGCACCTGCGGTGTCATAGGCTGCCTGATTGATGGTGAAATTCAGAGGCGGTTGCTCCACATCAAACTTCGCATAACCTTCGCGAACCCGGACGGGGTCTAAGCCGAAGAAGTTCTTGTAAAACACCAGCGAATCGTCAAAATTGTTGACGTTAATTGCCACATGTGGTTTTAATGCTGTCATGAAAAGCACTCTCCTTTTTGGTATCGCGATGGTGCAACCCGTCCTCGTCAGTTCGTGCACTAGCCTTTTAAGTAACAGTTAATGAAATTGATATTAATTTTCATCGATATCGACGTCGATGAATGCATGATATCGATGTTTATCGATATCGTCAAGGTGGACTTCACGAAAAGTTTTGGCGTCCATGAACATGAACTGATTCTCACACGGGTGGGTCTAGTGGATGGGGCTGGGAGGGGCATCACCGAGATCGACAGCGCGGGGATAGATGGCAGTGGGAGATGGCCCGAGGCAGCAACCTTCGGGAAGCGTGATGCATAAGGAGTAAGTCATGCGGCCCGCTTCGCGGACTTGTTGATGCGCAGTCCAAAGCCCCAATCGCCAGCCGGAATCTCAGCTGACCTGGGGCTTTGCTGCTTCGTCCGATTCGTCTTCCGAATCCACAGGAACAGTCAGGAAATAGGGAGGTTGGTACAAGCCATATGCGTGGAGTGGGATGACATACATGCGCCCTTCTTTCGTGTCTATCTCCCATCTTACCGACGCCTCAATACGTTCGATAACCCTATCCCAAAATCCGAGTTTCTGTTCTCCGTGCTTGGGCATCTGCTGTCGCCCGCGCTGGCGGTGATTTGTCCTTATCAGTTCTCCGCGACAAAACGCTTGAAAGTCATACGTTTTCACCCGCACACCAGACACCTCCCGTGTTGAGGTTCAGACAAAGGCTCCCGGTACAGGATTCGGAGGATTCAGGATGGTACAGCCAAAGTGTGAGATGGGCGACTCGTTCCAAGGATGTCAAACGGTCTGTCAGTTGAGACATGTATATGGATGTGGACAAATTGTATTGCCTGGACAAGCGCATGGAACATCAACTCTTGGTGATCCTATGAAACGAAACAGTCGCTAACTGCAAGGAGGGATTGACGATGATCCGCTTTCGCGGCGTACCGGTTCGTGACATTCACGGTTTACCTTATGCAGTGCACCAAATCGGAGATGACGAGTGGCAGATTGTCATTCAAAATTGTGCGCGATATCCAGCGGGCTACACTTTTGCACCCGTTTACGGCGGTTATGATGAGGCACTCGAGGCTCTCGAACACTGGCCCGCGGACGATTCGCTCACCATCCGGCGTGAAACATGGGCCGGAGATGATACGGGGGCTTCCTATCTCGAATCCTGGGAACTGAAAGACCCGTTCGAGGACTGAGGCGCAATACTGGCTGGTACAGACGCTGAGCACCATCTGTCGGAGCGTTTCAGGGCGGCGGGATAGCGCTTCGTGAGCGTGTTATTTTCACGGCTGGACCCTGGTTTGAACCGTAGCGCTTTGAGAACGCGTTATTTTGTGCCGGGCGATAGGGAGTGAGCGGAAATAACGCGCTGCCAGCGCGTTATCGATTTTTGTCGTTCCAGGGCGGCGAAATAGCGCTTCGTGAAGGTGTTATTTGTTCCGATGAACCCAGGTTTGAACCGTAGCGCTTTGAAAACGCGTTATTTCGTGCCGGGCGATACCGATTCAGCTGAAATAACGCGCTGCGAGCGCGTTATCACCTTATGTCACTGGATAGCGTGTACTTTGGCACTTTGTGATGGCGTCGTCATGCCCGTCAGCAGCAACTGGTCGTCGTGGCGGGGGGCAGTGGAGTCAACGGACAAAAGGAGAAGGACAAAAAGGAGTCGAGTCAGCCCAAAAACGTTGGCTTCCTCGACAATTGAAAGGGACTGTCCAGCTTCTGGACAGTCCCTGTGTTGTAGCCACATCCTATATGTCCTCACCAGCACTTCATTTTATGGACGTTCCGGACCTTCGCCTAGCTGACTCTTGCTCCGGAACTTGTCCGCGAGTTCCACGAGCCACAGATGGTGATATGGAACCTGGTACAAAACCGGCTCAATCCGAGTGTCTCCCGGCCCCAGTTTGTACATCCACACCGTGCTCTCGGAGCGAAATCCCTCATGCATGCGAATTCCTAGGTGGATAGAGTCACGGTAACCGTTTTTGTACGCGATGACACCCAGTTGACCATGTAGTTCAGCCACCATTGGCCGATACCGTGGGTTGCGAATCATTGGCGCCTCCATCCATGGCGTGTACCCACTCCTATCTGTGGTCACCCGCTGCTCGGTCTCAATTAACACCACTTCCGCGCCTTCAAGTGGTTGCATCGTCCGACCGTCAATCACTCGCAGACGTAGTTTTCCGGTCGGCCAAGGGACATAGGGCGTGAATGGGGAATTCGACCCCGGTGTACCAACATCCGGCAACTGCTGCGGCGTAACAGGGGCTGGAGCTTGGCCCGGTTGCTGCTGCGAAGGCCGTTGTGCTTGGCCTGGGTGTTGCTGTTGTTGCTGTTGTTGCTGTTGTTGCTGTTGTTGCTGTTGAGTGTGCCCCGGCTGCTGGGAAGGTCGTTGTGCCTGGCCCGGTTGCTGCTGTCGAGGTTGCTGAGCTTGGCCCGGTTGCTGAGCCTGGTCACGTTTCGGCCATTGTCCAGGCTGTTGCTGCCGAGGAGCCGCTGGCTTCGGACGATTGGGCGAGTGCTTGTCATTCGCGCCATCTGTGGTTTGATTGGTCGCGGTTGTGCCTGCAGTGGAGCTCGCGGCAGTACTTGTGGTTGTGCCCGCAGTGGAGCTCGCGGCAGTACCTACGGCCGTGCCTGCTGTCGAGGCCGCGGCTGGATTTCCAGACGCAGACCCGTCTTCATCAAAGGATGCCATCGTTGGGATGGCACCGACACGTGGCATTGTCTGTGCCGGTGCCGAGTGGCGATGGCGTTCTCCGGATTGTGGCAAGAGCGGCGGGGAGGGCAGGGACATTGCGGCGAGTAATACTGCACCGGCCCAAATGCCAACCGTCTTCTTGCTGGGCGACCACTTTCTCATGAGATCCTCCTCCTGGCTGCCCGGGCGTTGAAACGACTTGATTAGGCAGCCCTTCTAAAGCGCTTGTTATCAACACTTGTTCTCACGTAAATTTCAAAGCGCGATCTAGGTAATAGAACTGCAGGATTTGAATGTAGGACCTACCGCGCACTGCCCAATATTCGGATCCCCATTGGGCCATCTTCTGTGCGTTTCGGTACTGCCAGTTGGGATTGTCCCGGTAACCTGCTCTGTAGTTCAGTTCAATAATGGTTCCGTCTGGCATGGTATAGACTTCGTTGCGAATGGCGTTGACAGCGACGTTTGTCTCCGGTTGCCCTGACAAGTAGCGAAAGGACTGAAAGTTGGTGGTGTTGTCGACGTCAAACGTAAATCCGTCGATGGTCACCGGGTGAAGATGGTGATACCATGCAAACATCTTCACGGCCATCGCGCCTGCTTTGAGTGACTCCACGTTCCACGAAGGCATCCATTCGTTAGGCAACACGTCTTTGCAGTACGTGTCAAAAGGCACCGTCTGAACCCACGTGATTCGGCCACGAGGGTCAGGCTCGCCAAAAGGGTTGTTTTCACGGATGGCGACCCGAACCGTGGTTGGCAGGGCGGTGTTAAATACCGTGTGCGGCGCAGCCTCCGCCCGTATCGGCGTCCGAATGCATAAACCCGCGATGACTGCAATGACTGCGAGAATGATTCGCTTCATAAGACATCCCCCTGTACTCGAGTGTGTCCTTCAGTTACCATGCCCGATTTTTCCACGCCCATGCATGAAAAGGAGCGTGTGACATCAGGTAGACTTGCTGCACAGGATGCACGCACAGGATGCAGGTGGCACCATCATCAGGCAGCCTCGCGGCACTTAGCGGCCGGTGGCATCACCCGGCCATCGCGATACCGTGTGACATCAGCGAGACATCGCGGTACAATGTGGATGATATTTTGAGCGGGGGGTGCCGTTATGGAGAAGTTGAAGCTTACTGGGAAGGCCAATCACAGTACAGACGACGCGATGAAAGGGTTGTCTTGTGTTTTCATCGATGCAGATCGCGTTTATATTGATAACGGTGCCATTCACGCCAAGAGCAATCTCGAGCGCGGGGTTCAGTTTGTGAAGACCCTTGAAGAGGTGCCAGCCCCGCGTGAGGTTTGGGTCTTTTGGGTGACCTTAAAGCGAAACGCGGAAAAAGACCAGGGATATCACGGTGTCATGCCGTTTCGTATGTGGATTGACCAGGAAGCAAAGCTCGGTTATAAGTCGTTAGCGGAGCAAGTCAATAAAATGGATAAGGCCGTCAAAGGCCAAGTCGATGTGAGTGATGTGCCGCCTGCAGTGCTCAATCAGCTGAAGGTGTTTCTCCAGGGTGTCCGAGCGGATCTCTGGGAGAACGCATGGCCTACATTCACAGAAGTTTTCGGAGAGACCAGGGGGTAGTTAGTTGAACCAGTCAGAAACACCACTTTTTCACACCCTGTTGCAGCACGCTGCACGCAAACCCGTGCAGTTTCACATCCCGAGTCACAAGCGTGGGCGCGGGATGGATACAGAGTTTTCGGAGTTTATCGGTGAGAATGCACTCTCGCTTGACCTCATCAACATCGCACCACTCGATGACCTGCATCATCCAACAGGCGCCATCAAAGCAGCGCAAGACCTTGCCGCTAGTGCCTTTGGCGCAAATCAGACGTTTTTCTCCGTACAGGGGACAAGCACGGCCATCATGACCATGATACTCGCGACCGTGGGACCAGGAGACAAGATTCTCCTGCCGCGAAACGTCCACAAATCCATTTTGACCGGAGTTATGCTGGCAGACGCCAGGCCTGTCTTTTTGCATCCCGAGATGGACAAGACGCTCGGCATTATGCACGGCCTGTCGGTCGAGACTGTAGCTGAGGCACTTGAAAAACATCCAGACGCAAAGGCGCTCCTCGTCATCAACCCGACCTATTTTGGCGTGTCGGCGGATTTGAAGCGGATCGTCGAATTGGCGCACGAAAAACGCGTTCCCGTCCTCGTCGACGAGGCGCACGGCGTGCTGACAGGCTTCCACAAAGACCTGCCCATGTCCGCGATGGAAGCCGGGGCCGACATCGCGGCGACTAGTGTGCATAAGCTTGGCGGATCGATGACGCAGTCAAGCATTCTCAACGTCCGCTCAGAACTGGTGGATGCACGCCACGTCCAGGTGGTGATGAGCATGCTGACAACCACGTCGACTTCGTATTTGCTGCTGGCGTCGCTCGATGTCGCGCGCAAACAGCTCGCTTTGCACGGCGAGGAAAACGTGGAACGAGCCCTGCGACTGGCAGACATGGCGCGTGCGGCCATCAACGAAATACCAGGCCTGCACTGCCCCGGCGAGGAACTCTTGCACAGCAGTGCTACGTTTGCGCTCGATAGGACGAAGCTGACGGTGAGTGTCAAAGACCTTGGCGTCACGGGCTACGACGTCGAGCGGATGCTGCGCGAAGAGTTCAATATCGAAGTCGAGTTGAGTGACCTTTACAACATCCTCTGCCTCGTTTCCTGGGGGGATACTGAGGATGACATCGCCCGCCTTGTCGAGGGGCTGCAGGGGATTGCGCAGGCACATCACCATCAGATTGACAATCGGCATGTGCAGGTGAGCGTCCCGACGATGCCGGTTCTCGACATGTCGCCGCGGCAGGCATTTTACGCCAAGACCGAGACCGTGCCGCTCAAGGAGTCGATTGGCCGCATCATGGCGGAAATGATTATGGTCTATCCGCCCGGCATCCCGGTTTTGCTCCCCGGCGAACGCGTCGAAAGGTCAAACATCGAATACATCGAAGAGAACCTGCGGGCGGGGCTGCCTGTGCAGGGGACGGATGATCCCGAGATACGGTTCGTCAAAGTGGTCGTCGAATAAGCCTGATTCAGCATATCCGTTTGCAGACCCCGTTTACCGGCCGACCCCGCCTGTAGCCTGCAGCGCACTGTTGTAGCCTGCAACAGCGTGGTGATACCGCACCACTCGTAGTCTGCAACGCGTCGTGACACCTGTAACCAACACATGTCTAGGAGGGATGGCTCATGCTCGAAGTTGGAATGGAAGCCCCGGATTTTACCCTGGAGGACCAATCTGGTCAGTCTGTGCACCTTGCGGACTACCGCGGCAAAGTCGTCGTGCTCTACTTTTATCCGAAAGACAGCACACCCGGCTGTACCAAAGAGGCGTGTTCTTTCCGGGATGCGAATGCCCTTATCGCGGACATCGGCACCGTCGTCCTTGGCGTCTCTCGGGACTCGGTGAACTCGCACCGTCGGTTTGCAGACAAGTACGACCTGTCGTTTCCGCTGCTCGCCGACACCGAAGGCGAAGTCTGCTCGAGTTACGGCGTGTTGCAGGAGAAGACCATGTTTGGCAAGACCGGCGTTGGCATTGTCCGGACCACGTATGTGATTGACAAAGAGGGCAAGATTGCCAAGGTCTTCCCGAAAGTGAAAGTTGATGGCCACGTGGACGAAGTGCTGACATTTGTGCGGTCGCTGGGGTAGAACTTCGCGCTGCGGTGACGGGTTGGTACGAGAGGCCCTCGCGGTATCCGGTAGCCCATTGCCAATTCGCAGTCGAAAATGATGTCTGTGTCAGATATAATGAGGGAAGAAAGGGGTGGAGCCAATGGTGACGCTCACAGACAGTGCAGTCCTGAAAATCACAGAACTGCTGGCCGACGCTGGCGAAACCGCCAGTGCGCTTCGAATCTATACCAGACCCGGGGGCTGTTCAGGTTTCAGCTACGGCATGGCCCTCGATAATCCGGATGCATCCGATACAATGGTGAACATCAAGGGAGTCTCTATCGCTTTGGAGACGGACAGCCTCGAGCTGATTGAAGGGTCTGAGATAGACTACGTCAGCGACTTCGCAGGTGAGGGGTTCCGCATCCTGAACCCCAACGCGACATCGACATGCGGCTGCGGGTCGAGCTTTCGCACTGAAACAAACGCCGGGCAACCGGGTTCTTGTGACTAAGTCTTGGCAAAAGGTCCCGAGGTATGCACTACCTCCGGGACCTTTTTGTACGTTATGGACGGAGTGGTGGCATGCCTTTCTTTCAAAAGGTCCTGAAGGATCCGGTGCACGACGAAATCCTTGTTGAAGACCCGTGGGTCTGGCAGTTAATCAACACCTCTGCCGTGCAGCGCCTGCGCCGCATTCGTCAACTCGGCACCTCGTATCTCACGTTCCACGGCGCCGAACACAGCCGTTTTACGCACTCGCTCGGCGTGTATGAAACCATGCGGCGAGTACTGGCGTATCTGAGCAATGAATACGGCTTTCCCGAGACGGAGCGCGAGCGCAAGCTGGCCCTCGCTGCAGCACTCCTTCACGATGTCGGACACGGCCCTTTTTCGCATACATTTGAGACCATTTACCCCGTCCACCACGAGGAGTGGACGAAGCGCATCTTCCTTGAGGACGATGAAGTCGCGGGCTTGCTCGCTGAGGTCGATGACGACTTCGCCACCGATCTCGTTGACATCCTCAGCAAACGCGGTAAACACCGGATCATCGAACAGCTCATTACCAGCCAACTTGATGTCGACAGGATGGACTATCTGCTTCGGGATGCCATGAATACAGGTGTGAATTACGGCCGATTCGAACTCGGGCGGCTCATCCGCTCCCTGGCCCTTGCCGACGACACCGTTATGCTCAAGGCTAGCGGCCTGCATACTGCAGAACAGTACATATTGGCGCGTTACTTCATGTACACGCAGGTTTATTTGCACCCCGTCACCATTGGCAGTGACGTATTGGTCGGGAACATCCTGCGCCGCGCCGGAGAGCTCTGGAACGCCGGAAAACTAGAGGACATGCCGCGCTTTCTTAGGGCGTTCTTCGTGGAACAAAGTGCCGTCTCGGTCGCAGACTACTTGGCCATCGATGAATCCACACTGCTCTACGCGTTTCGAATTTGGTCGATGACAGAGGATTCGGTGCTGTCTGACCTCGCAGAGCGTTTCCTCAACCGTCGCCTGATGGCGCCGATTGTGCGCTCCGAACTGAGTTCGGAAGAGATGGCGGCCCTTCGCACGGCAGCCAGAGCGATGGGTTTTCACCCCGAATACTACATCAACGGGCGCAAGTCAGAAGTATCCGCCTACGTCTATCGCGGCAGCGGCATCTCGGTCCTGCGCGCGGACGGAAGCAAGTCTGAGCTCAGCATGGAATCCCGCATTGTGCGGTCATTGATTCCTGATACGGAGTACCGATTGTTTTTGCCAAAGGAAATGGTTGAAGGCGACCATGCGGTTGCCGGACGGGTTCGTTCTATCATTTACCAAGAGGGCTGACGGACATAGCGTCAGTCCGCAGCTCGAAGGCTATAACGGAGCACCGGCGCCAAGCCGGCTAGAACACCCTGCAAGACCCTGCAAGACTCTGCGCAAGCGGCACGAAACAGTGGGCCGAGCGCCGCAGGATTTTCGCGATGAACTCAATAGGGTAGTGGAGTAGGGGATACGCCGGGCCGTATGCGCGGTGCGCGAGCTTTGACCCCTGCCTTGGCGTCGGCATTTTTAGGTGTCGCTGTGGGCCGGTTGTGATGTTGGCCAGCTGTGGGCTACATGCGACGCATGCGCCCCGTTGCATCAGTGAGGGTTGTCGTGGGATTGCCATGATGAGCTCAGGAAGCAACGAGTCGCCGGACGCAGCATCCACAGCGTAACTGGAACCACAGAGTAGCTGGGAAAGCGCCCACAGAGGAATTGGACGCGGAGCTATAGTGTCGCTGGACGCAGCGGTCACAGCGGTCACAGCATCTTCCGCTGTCCTGAGCTCGTGTACTGGCGGTTGGTCAGCGCATCGACTTCTTCACATCGTCGCCTTTTCGGTTGCCCTTGCGGCGGCCGAACCAGAACCAGACGATGGCGATGACAAACAGAACGATGCCGATATCCGTAATCGGCTTGAGGTGTTTGTCAATCGTGCTCCAGTGTGCACCGAGTTGGTAACCTGCAATCATCAGCACCAGGTTCCACGGGATGGAACCCAGCAGGGAATATACCAGAAAGCGACCGAGTGGCATCTTCGCCACACCAGCCGGCAGGGAGATAAACGTGCGAAATGCGGGCAACAGACGGGCAACAAAAACGGTGGCCTCGCCGCGCCGTGCAAACCAGGCTTCTGCGCGCTCGAGGTGATGTTCATTCAATAGTATGTAGCGGCCGTAGCGAAGAATAAAGGCTCGACCACCTGTCGATCCGACGAGGTAGGCAATCCACCCTCCAAATACGTTGGCAACGACGGTGACAACGAGTCCTGCCCAAAACGGGATACTGTGTTGAAACGCCAAGTATCCAGCTAGCGGTACGACGATTTCACTTGGAATCGGTATACAGGCGCTTTCAAGGGTCATCAGCACAAAAATGGCGAGCAACCCGTATTGGGATACAAAACTAGTGAGATGAGCAGACAAGAGTTTGTCTCCTTTCGCAAATTGGCCGATGAAGCGACCAAGTCCATGCAGATTCCTTGCCTATTGTACCACGGAAGTCGTTTCGTTCATTTGCCAAGTGGTGAACAGATGGCGGTTTTTTGGGTCAAGAGTGTGACGGTTCCAGAGTAAGTGCAGACTGTGTTTGTTTGACGAAAGCTTGTCCAAGTGGACAACGCGCTGAAGCAGGTGCATGAGCCTCGTTGGCAACGCGTGATGACAAAGCAGCGTGCATGAGCCGCGTCGGAAACGCGTGATGACAAAGCAAGTAAAAGTGCAGCAAAGGTAAGCAGACGCAAGCAAAGGTCAACACAAATCGGCAACAGCAAGAACAATGAGGTATAACGGCTTATGCACCGTGGACGCAGCCCAATCGGAAAGCCGAGGGAGTCTGTCAATGTCCCTGTTACATGTGTGCATCAATGTCCTGTTTTTGGCCATGCAAGTGTTTACCGGGTTTCTCGGTTTGTACCAGATTGTCATGTCGTTGTTTGGAATTTGGCACCGTCAAGAACCGATTCAGTATCGTCCCGTGAAACGCCTGGCGGTGATGATTGCCGCACACAATGAGGAGCGAGTGATTGGTCCCCTCATTGACAGCCTTAGGGCGCAGGATTATCCCGCATCTCTGTTTGATATTCATGTGATTGCGGACAACTGTACGGATCATACACGAGAAGTGGCAGAACGCCACGGCGCAATTGTTCACTCTCGTTTCGATAAAGTGAAGCGGGGCAAAGGCTACGCGATTGAGTGGATGATTCAGCGACTCAATGAACTGCCGGTCTCAAATGAACTGCGGGTCCCTAACGAACTGCCCGCCTCTAATGAACTGCCGGTCCCTAACGAACTGCGGGTCTCTCACGAGCTGCCGGTCCCTAACGAACTGCAGGTCTCTCACGAACTGACGGGCGCTTATGATGCCGTTGTCATGTTTGATGCAGACAACCTTGTTGCACCCAATTTTCTTCGCATCATGAACGACAAGTTGTGCCAAGGTCATCAAGTCATTCAAGGCTATCTCGGCGTCAAGAACCCGTTTGACACTTGGGTCAGCGTTTCGATGGCAATTTCCTACTGGTTCAGCAACCGCATGTGGCAAAACGCGCGCCAGAATTTGAAGCTGTCGAGTTCTCTCGGGGGAACAGGCCTCTGCGTTGATATGTGCCTTCTCAACGACATGGGCTGGGAAGCCACCGGTCTAACGGAAGACCTCGAGTTTGGCGTCCGCTGCGTAGAACGCGGCATCATCCCGATTTGGGCGCACGACGCCAAGGTGTACGATGAAAAGCCGATGACGTTGATGGCCTCTATGCGGCAGCGACTGCGTTGGATGCAGGGTCATTTTCACTGTGCGCGGCACCACATGGTACCGCTCATCAAGGCAGGCATCAAGGAACGCAGTTTCGTCAAGTTTGATTCAGGCGTGTACCTGTTTCAGCCGATGCGGTTTCTGATTCTGTTTTTGACATCGATTATGATGCTGTTTCAAGTGGCTACGCCGCACACAACCATCACTTCACACCTGACGGCATTTTTGCCCACGAGCTTCTGGATTGTTGTCAACGTCCTTTTGTACCTGCAGATGCCACTCGCGCTGCTCCTTGAGCGGGTCAACTGGAGAGCATATTTTGGCCTCTTCATACTCCCGTTCTTTCTCTGGACATGGGGTCCCGTCGTGATTCAGGCGTACTTCACCAAAGCCAACCGGAAATGGGCCCACACGGTGCACAAGCGGGCCATCCGTCTCGACGAGATGCGCAGCAGGTAAGTCACATCATCCACCAGACCCAACTGTGCATGATGGTACGGGGACGATGCCAGTGCCATTCGTAGGCGTTGTGAGCGACCTGATGACGTGGTGTGGACCGGCCGGCCGACGTCGTGTGAGCAGACCGGGTGACATGGTATGAACGGGCCGACCGACGTCGTGTGCGCAAACCGGGCGACTTGGTGTGAGCGGGCCGGTCGACGTCGTGTGAGCAGACCAGGTGACGTGGTGTGAGTGGACCGAAGGATCCGGTATGAGCGGACCAAGGAACCTGGTGTGAGCTCATCCGCTCGGGCTGTTCCACTCAAGACATGTCCAATGCCGCAGCCAGTGCCAGAATCAGATGTCCCGTACGCCTCGGTCCGATGTGGACCGTGCGTTTGTGAAACGCCCTGTGAGCAGGGTCCGACAGTCCTTGTGAGTGTACTTCAGACGTGCTGTGAGTGTCCTTTCAGACGTGCCGTGAGTGTTGCGCCAACGGAGCCGTGAGCAGCGCTCGGCTACGCTCAGACAGGGCGTGAGCGGCATTCAGATAAGCCGTGAGCAGGCTCGGAGCCCACTTCGGGCTCCGATTACGATCTCACTCTCTCCGCCTCAATCATCTTCGCCAGCGCTTCCTGGACTGGCATACCCGCGTGCACCCCAATGGCTTCAGCTGCCTGGGTGCAGGATTCGATGCTCCCGTTCCAGAGGTCATCCATCGTCCGCACACCGACGGCCCGAGCCGCAATCACGCCGCGTTCACGGAGTTTGGTACGCAACAGGCCCACATCGAGCGCGCCGCACATCACATACCCGGTTTGGGTTGCGAGCACGAGCAGATTGGTCTTTGGCAACTTCACTTCGACAGACACAACGGTGTCGTCTCCAATCTTGCGGGGTTCTACTTTCAGCACCGTGAATCATCTCCTTTCTGACGCTATAGAATATGGTTTGTGCCCGGAATCGTGCACGTCGGAGTGAGCAATTCGCCCGAGCTGTGATAGGATGAAATAGTGCATCAGAGAGAGTACAAGTTTGCTATGCGATTGCAGCGAGAATTTCCCGAGAAGGAGATGCAGCTTTTGACGAAATCACGCGTCGACATCATTAAGGAACTCTGTGAAGCGTACGGCGTCTCAGGCCATGAATCTGAGGTCCGCAAGCTCTACGAGGGATATTTGGCTCCTGTTTCTGACGAACTCCTACACGATAATTTCGGTGGCGTCGTGGGCAAGAAGACCGGTAATGAAAACGGTCCGAAGGTGCTGCTTGCGGGCCATCTCGATGAAATTGGCATGATGGTTACGTACATAACGGACGAAGGCTTCATCTTCTTCCAAACCGTTGGCGGCTGGTGGTCACAGGTCATGCTGGCGCAGCGCGTCGTCATTCAGACGCGAAAGGGTATCATAACGGGTATCATCGGATCGAAACCGCCACACGTCCTACCCGCCGACGAACGCGACAAAGTGGTCAAGATGAAGAGCATGTTCATTGATATCGGCGTCACGAGCAAGGCGGAGGCGGAAGCTACGGGTGTCCGCCCGGGCGATCCGATTATTCCATGGAGCCCCTTCATCCAAATGGCGAACCCGAAGTTTTACATGGGCAAAGCCCTCGACAACCGCCTTGGCTGTGCGACGGCGCTTGAGGTGCTGCGGGACCTGCAGGGTGTCGCGCATCCGAATGTTCTTTTCGCTGGTGCAACGACGCAGGAAGAAATCGGTTTACGCGGGGCCCAAACAATGGTACAACATGTTCAGCCGGACATTGCGATTGCGCTTGACGTCGGCATCGCCGGTGACACGCCGGAGATGAAGAAGTCCGAAGCGCTGAGTAAATGTGGAGACGGACCCATCCTGCTCCTGTACGACAGCAGTATGATTCCAAATCCGAAGTTCCGTGACTTTGTCATGGACACCGCATCGGATGCAGGCATTCCACTGCAGGTGGAAGTTGTAGCGGGCGGCGGCACGGACGCGGGGCGGTTCCAGACTTACGGATCCGGTGTGCCATCTGTGGCCATCGGCTACCCGACGCGATACATTCACAGCCACGCAGCCGTCTATCATCAGGACGACTTTGACAATGGTGTTAAACTGTTGACGGAGATCGTAAAACGACTCGACGCTGCCACAGTGCGCGACATTCAACAGCACTAAGGCAGAGTCTCATGCTCGGTCGGGGCCCGGTTTAAAGATTTGGGCCCCGACGTCGAGCAATGCGCGTTTTTGCGACAGGAGGACAGGTAGGCACAAATGAATACCGAAATTATTCATTTTTTCCTTGGTTTATGGCATAACGCACCGCTCATCGCGGCATTGTCTGCGATTGTTGTGACGCAGGTACTTAAAGTGCCCGTTCACTACTTCATGCACGGCACCTGGGACACGCACAAGGTCATTGATGCGGGCGGCATGCCGAGCTCGCATGCGGCCGGCGTCGTCGCGCTGGTGGCGGCGTTGTCGTATGTGGTGGGAACGAGATCGGCCACCTTTGCAGTCGCAGTCGTGTTTGCAGCCATCGTCATGTATGACGCAGGCGGCATTCGCAGGCACGCGGGAGAGCACGCAGTCTTGCTCAACCGCATCGCGATGGAGATGTCACGGATGAACATGCAGCCAGAGACGTCTGCGACCGAGGAAGGCGAACGCCTGAAAGAGATCTTGGGGCACGAGCCGCGCGAGGTCGTGGTCGGGGCCATCGTCGGTCTCATCGTGGGGCTGGTGTTCGGTAAGTGGTGGCCGTAGGCGACACAGTGATGGGCCACTCTTCGTGTCTCGCCTTAAACGAGGAGACAAACGAAGTAAGAGGAAGTAAGAGGAAGTAAGAGGAAGTAAGAGGAAGTAAGAGGAAGTAAGAAGAAGTAAGAAGAAGTAAGAGGAAGTAAGAAGAAGTAAGAAGAAGTAAGAAGAAGTAAGAAGAAGTAAGAAGAAGTAAGAAGAAGTAAGAAGAAGTAAACGAAAACCAGAGTTCAATAAAGGAAACGACATGCGGATTCGCATGTCGTTTAAGATTGTCGAGGAAGCCCGCGTTTTCAGGGCTTCCTCGACTCCTTTATCTCTATATTTTGTTCTCCTGGTGCCTGCGGACAACGCCCTGCAGGTGCGCAAACCACACCATAACTGGCGGAGCGGAAGATAACGCGCTCGTAGCGCGTTATTACCATTCAACTCACGTCGTCAACAGGAAAATAGCGCGTTGTAGAAGCGTTACCGTTCAAACTCGGGCATCACCGACCGAATAACGCGTTGGGAACGCGCTATTGCGAGCCCTTAGGCGGATAACGCGCTCACAGCGCGTTAATACCACTCAACTCACGTCGCCGACAGGGAAATAGCGCGTTCTGGAAGCGTTAACGTGCACCACCGGCACCCAGCACCCAAACAACGCGCTGCCAAAGCGCTATCCCCGAGCCCGCAGGAGGTGGCGCCACCCAGCCCAGGACACCTCGGGCCACCACTTGGCAAGCGCTATCCGAGCCCGCACAAGGTTGCGTCCCCTAATCTCCCGAGGCGGGCCGCCACCTGCCAAGCGCCACCCAGCCCGGGCCCACTTCGTGCCACCCACCCGACAACTCATCCTTCGCGCGAATCGTTCAACCCCTTGCCGGCAAAGATGTGCTCGACGTACTTTTCCACTCTCGCCTGCCGCGTCTTCGCCTGTTTCGGCTGCGAAAAGTAGAGGAGGTACGCCCTTTGCCGCCCAGGCGTCAAGGCCTCAAAAGCCGTCCTCAGCGCAGGCAATTCGTCGAACTTGCGCTCAAGTTCTTCTGTCATTGGGAACTCTGCGGTGTCTTTGAGTTTGACCGTAAGGCCTAATCTTTCAACCTCAATCGCCTCATGAATACAGGCTTTCAAGGTGTCCTCCATGGCAACGATTTCCTCCGCGCTGGTAAAACGGATCTGGCGCGCCCCCTGCACATTCTCCGTTTGCCGGACAAGAACCCCGTGAGCGTCTTGCAACAGTGCACCTTTCGGGAACAGAAGCGCGCAGTATTCCTTGAATCCGTGAATCAACACCGCGTTTTTGCCCTCAAAGGTGTAACAAGGGTGCATCCACTTGAAGTCTTCGGTCAGATTGCAGTCCAGAACAATGCGGCGCAACTGCCGGTATGCTTCCTGCCACTTGCTCGGTTTTCGGAGAAAGTCATCAACCTTCGGATTCGTTCCCGTGTCTGCCACATGGCACACTCCTCAACCTCGAGATTCCCATCCCCAGCTTCGGGCTGCGCAGGACGGGCCTTGCGCGACGATGCTCCGAGTGGTCATGCTCAGATGCCCACGTGGGTGCCCACGCGCCTGCCGCCCACGTCCGGTATGCCCACCCGGTCTGCGGATGTCAGTATTCGTCCACTGGGTGATCCGGTTCGTCCGCACTGTCCACTTTCAGGACCTCGGCAGCGCTCTCGCTCTCGTCAACTTCGGCATCCGTTTCGTCAGCATCGCCATCGGACGCGCCGTCGGGAGTGCCAAACAGTTGCTGCATGCCCTCACGTTTAATCTTGTCGATGAGCGACTGCAAAGCCAATTGCGCCGACGACAGGACGCTTGAACCATAGACCACGAGCCTGTCCGAGTCACGCGGAACCGCAATGGCGTACCAGGTGTTGTCGGCATTCTGGAACAGCTCGACGTTGTATGTATAGTGCTGTGTGACATACTCAAAAGTCTCTTTGCGGCGGATGTTGCAGCCTTCCGGCATGCGCAGTTGAGCCATCGTGGCGGTCATATCACTTGGGGATGCTGGTTCAGACATAACAAATCCTCCTCGTAAGGTTTGGATGATTCGCCCCGGCTAGCGCCTCTGTGGTAAGGCAAATGCCAGTGTGAGGACGACTAGGAAGGCGCATATCATCATGATTAGATCAAACAGCATCGAGATGCCATGCCACATGCCAAAAGTGCGGACCACACTTGCAGGTGCGCTGGCAATCGGTCCCATAGCTCGCTCAATCCGCTGAATGTGCGGTAACATATAAAGCAGGTTGATGAGCGCGAACACAGCGCCGACGATGGCACTCGTGAGACCGTACTTGTACGGGCGTCTTGAAACCGGCATGAGCGATCCGGTGCTGTAATACAGAAACACCGTCAGCACCCCGAACACAGCGGAGAGTAAGAAGTAGGTCGGGAACAGTGCTCCGACAGCGGCTGCTGCCGCGTTCTCTGACAACTGCGCAAACAGCTCATTGGCGGCAAAGGCGGAGAAGTAAACGGATGATCCCAGCCAAAGGGACTCGACAAAGAGCAACAGGAAGAGCGTGAAGCGGGCCATGCGGTTGGGCTCCCTTCTGTGATAAGTGCAATTGGACTTGATACCCCTGTATTCTAGCAGAAGCGAAGGTCGTAAGTCATGGGAGGGCTCACTCTTGGCAAGTAAGGTATCGACGCAATGGACGACATCTGATGCACGTCCCTTCGCCGTCCTCGTGTTTCCCGTCTTTGACGGTCACGTCATTTGGGTCAGACATCCGCGGCGGGGTTGGGAAGTGCCGGGCGGAAAACTGGAACCCGGCGAGAGTGCCGAAGAGGCCGTAAAACGGGAGGTCTTCGAAGAAGCGGGGGCCATCCTTGAAAATATTGAATGGGTCGGGGAGTACCATACATCCGACGGGTTGCTGAAGTGGATCTACTTCGCAGACGTCGTCGATGTCCAGACGAGACCCGAGTGGTCGGAGACAACCGATGTGATGGTGCCGCGCCCCATGTGGCATCCAGAGCGGGCACGCCAGCTCGATGAGGTCAGTTTCATCATGAAGGACGAGGTCTATGAGCGCATCTGGCCCATGTTGCTGAAATGGATGGCTGCGAAACCGGATAAAACGCCGTCGTCCATCTGACCGCCGACGGCCGGCCGACCGGCAACACGCCATCCGACCGGTGACGCGCGTCTGACCGCCGATGGCCGTCCGACCGCACGCAAGTTTGAGACTCTGAAGCCTGCCAGCACCCACCTTACTTAGCAACTCACCGTGTTCGGTAGAAGAGAAAAGAAAGGAGGCCAGGCAATCGCCCAGCCTCCTTTGCTGTGGAATGGGGCAATTGGCCCCAAGCTGCCCCCTAGGCACCGCACCAGGGAACATCCCCCAAACCACATCGACATCACATCAAAAAACATCCAAACCACCATCAAAACCACAACGACATCCAAATCACGTGAAGCAACATCCGAAAACCAAATCTCTGAAACCACACGCCGTTGCAATCACGGAAGCGTACGCTTCGTTTATGCGTACTCCTTCAGTGCTGCGGCAAATACGTCTTCGCTCAGTTCGAGGTTCGCCTGAGCCACAGGAGTCTCCTCGTAGCCAGGAATCTGATCCTCATAGGCTACCTTGTTATCGTTCCGGTAGATGACGCCTGTCACAAGGCCGTTGTGCTCGGTGATGGCCCGCTGGGCGGTCAGGTAATCCGTCGCATCGTAATCTTCAAGCTGCTCGAGGTTGAAGACGTTGTCGCGGAAGAAGTCATAGGTGTTGATTTTGTTGTACGTCACGCACGGGCTGAACACGTTGACCAGTGAGAAGCCCTTATACTGAATGGCCTGCTCAATCAACGACACCAGCTGGTTGACTTCGCTCGAGAAGCCCTGTGCCAAAAAGCCAATGCCGGCTGCGAGTGCAACCTGAGACGGCACGAGTGCGTTCTCGATGTTCCCGGACGGCGTGGTCTTCGCGGTGAAGCCGTGTGCACTCGTCGGGGAGTGCTGGCCTTTGGTCAGGCCGTAAATCTGATTGTCCATCACAATGTAGGTGATGTCCATGTTGCGGCGCACGGCGTGCATGAAGTGGTTGAGGCCAATGCCAAAACCGTCTCCGTCACCGCCGGACGCAATCACCGTCAAGTTGCGGTTCGCAAGCTTGACACCTTGTGCAGTCGGCAAGGAACGGCCGTGTACACCATGGAAGCCGTAGGTGTTGACGTAACCGGAGATACGGCCAGAGCAGCCGATACCGGAAATCACAGCAACTTCGTGTGGTTCTTTACCCAAAGCCGCAAGCGCACGCTGGATGGATGCCTGGACGGAAAAGTCGCCGCAACCAGGGCACCAGTTGGGCCGCACGTCATTACGGAAATCTTTTACGGTTGCCATCTTACAACATCCCCTTGATTTCATCGTGAATTTCGGACGGCAGGAAAGGCTGCCCGTTGTACCTCAAGAGACTGACAACATCCGGGTGTTGGACCCCGAAGAACGACATCAGGTGCTTGATTTGGCCAGTCGCGTTGTTCTCGACGACAACGACCTTTTTCGCGCCCGCAATCGCCTGCTGCAGTGCATGCGTCGGGAACGGCAGAATCGCGTGCAGATGCACGTGTGCCACTTTGTACCCTTCAGCGCGTAGTGTGCCGGTTGCTTCAGCGATGCTGCCGTGGTTGGCGCCGATGCCGACGAGGACCACGTCTGCGTTCTCATCACCCGTGCGCACAACGCTGCCCGGGATTTCAACGTCTTTCAGCTTGCCAAGACGCTTATCCATCATGTTTTGGCGGTTCGGTGCGCCTTCCGCCGGACGTCCGTTCTCGGCGTGCTCGACACCCGTTACCTTGTGGATGCCGCCTTTCATGCCTGGGAAGGTACGTGCCGAAACACCCGACTCTGTCAGCGCATAGCGGTTGAACTCGCCGTGCGACTGTGCAGCCGTTGCTTCTTCTTCGCTGGCAATCAGACCCCTATCAATCTTGACAGCTTTATGGTCAAGGATATCAGTGGACTGCTTACTTAAGGATAATTGCAGATCCGTCATGATGATGACCGGGCACTGGTACTGCTCTGCCAGGTTGAACGCATCGCCGACCACGTAGAAGCACTCTTCCGGGGTTGCCGGAGTCAGGACGATTTTTGGGATCTCGCCGTGCGTACCAAACAACGCCGCCAAAAAGTCTGACTGCTCCTGCTTGGTCGGGAGACCTGTTGAAGGACCGCCGCGCTGCGTGTCGATGATGACCGTCGGTGTCTCGGTCATGCCGGAGAGGCCAATGGCTTCCATCATCAGTGCAAGACCCGGGCCGGAAGTACAAGTCAGTGCGCGTGCACCGCCGTACGCTGCGCCAATGGTCATCGTCATTGCTGCAATCTCGTCTTCTGTCTGAACAACCACACCGCCGACTTTCGGCAGCTTCTTAATCAAGTATTCCATGACGTCAGACGCCGGGGTGATGGGGTAGGCAGGCATCACGCGGACACCAGCAGCCAACGCACCAAGACCAAGCGCATCGTTGCCCATCATGAACAGGCGCTTGGTACCGTCCGCAGGTTTCAGAGCGAACTCTGGGTCTGCGCCGCCAAGCTCCTTCATATAATCATAACCACGCTGAATGGCTTCCATGTTTTGGTCGACCACTTTCTGACCCTTGCGGCGAAAGCGCTCTTCGATGACTTCAGTGAAGATGTCGACCGGCAGTCCCAACGCGCACGCAGAGGCTCCCAGCGAGACCATGTTCTTCATGATGGCTGAACCGCATTCCTCAGCGATTTTCGTAAGCGGGATGACAAACAGTCGAACGTTGTCAGGCGCCGTAGGCTTGAACTTTTCGTCCGCAATCACGATACCGCCGTTTCGGACTTCACCGACGTTTAAGTCGATGGTCTCCTGATCAAACGCAAGGAGGACGTCCGTATAATCGGTGCTCGCCCGAAAACGCTTCAAACTGACGCGAACCTTGTCGTTTGAATGTCCACCCTTGATGCGGGAGGAAAAGTGGCGGAATGAGTACACGTAGTACCCTTGACGGTTCAGAGCTACGGCAAAGGTTTCACCTGTACTCTCGACACCCTCGCCCTGTTGACCGCCCACTTTCCATGAAAGCTGATCTAGCATGGTGTTTCCACTCCTCTAATTTGCTCTGCCTCTCCTTCTCCCAGATGATGTCGCGGCGTCGCACATCGATTGCACATCAGTAGTGCATCCATGTCACGGCCGGTTCCATCCCTGACGACCAGGTTGCGTGTACGTACACGTAAACCAAAGCGCACCCGAATCACGCACATGCCTAGCAAGAAACACGACTAGAAACCCGTGTTTGCATAGACCCGGTACGTGACGAATAAGTCGTAAACTGCGATTCGGTAGAGGTGCCTGCAGCGGCGTTTGGTTGGTCCGCTCAGAATTCATTATACTGTAGTCAGATTGGCATGGAAACGGAGTTTTCGGATTCTGCCTGTACTTTGTCCAAAAATATCGATATGGAAGGTGCTATCAGAGTGTTTGTTACTGCGGAATTACGTGCATCTGTACAGAAAAATTTGGCGAAAGTGGACGAATGTTCGTATTGGTTAGAGCAGAACGGAGCACAAGTGGAGGATAACTTGACCCTTAAGCTCGCAGCCGAGCGCGCCCTGCACGTCGCCATCGAGTGCGCAACCGATGCCGCCAACCTCGTCATCGATGCTCTCGTCATGAGGGAACCCGGAGGATACGCAGATATCATCCGGGTTCTGATGGAAGAAAGTGTGGTCAGCCGCGACTGGTTTGCCGCTTTTGAAAGTGCGCTCGAGTTTCGCAACCGCCTCGTTCACCGCTATGCGGACATGACCTTTGAAGAAGTCCGCGAGGCAGCCGTCACTTACGGCCCGCTCTTGCCAGCCTACAGTGAAGCGTTGCGGACTTATCTCGACATCGTGTAAACAGGGACACTGTGCTTGATGCCAAACTGAATGGCGGCGCCGTCGGAAGGGAGCAACAGGTCGATATGACGCCCTTTGATGGCGCCGCCTGTGTCTTCTGCAAGCCGCCAGCCGATGCCAGGCAAGTCAATATAGACGAGCGATCCGATGGGAATCACCGACGGATCTACCGCCACCGTCCGACCGACAGACGCCCTGCTGCCGCTTGCTGTGATACCAAACCCAGGTTGCCCGGGACTTTTGCCGGTGGAGTTGGCCGTCAGGGCATAGGCCGTGACCGTAAAGTCGCCTAGCTTCTGACGGATGCTTTGCGACTCAGGGTCCCGCTGCACGGTCTCAAACGCCTCGACCGCGTCCGGCTGCAGCACAAGGCCACCGCGCCGACTCATCAGCTTGGGCGCGGCAGAGGCAGCGTTATCGCGTACCACCAGAGCGCTGTAGGCCGCAGCGTGTACAGCCCTCTCGTCGGGTTGGAAGCCCATTCCTTGTGCACCTTCCACCGTCATTTTGGCAATTGTGTTCACCTGACTCGCAGCAATCGTGCGAAACCTTACACTGTTTTTTGCACGCGACGGAGCCCGCATCCGGTCATGTTGACGGGACGGCGGACTTTTTCTCAGTGCCGTGTCTGCAGGGGCAATGCTTGCTTGGAAAGTGTTCGTTTGGACACCGCTCGCTTGGACAACGTTTGCCTGCACAATGTTCGGTTGCGCAATGGTTGCTTGAACAGTGTCTGCTCGAACAGTGTGTGCTTGAACCATGTTCGTTTGAACCGTGTTTGCTCGAACAATGGATACTGGCCGCATGTTCGCTTGGACAGTATTGGCTGGTACAGTGCTCGCTGATGGAGTGCTCGTGCGTGTAGGGATCGTAGCCTTCCCCATGCCGCCGATGGCCTGTGAGACCCTGAGTGTGCGAGCACCTTGCATATAAGAAGTGTTGTCACCTGCCTGTCGGATTTCAAAACTAGAACTTCTGCTTTGTGTGCCACTTTGTGTCTGTGTGTAGGGTTGTGCCTGGCCTGTTGACTGCGGGCTCTCAGCATAGGCCAGATATGCCACAGAGAGCGCCGTACTAATGCTAAGCCATAGACTTTTCGGTGTCGGTTTCATACATTTAGGATTTTCCCGACACGGGAAGCACTATGCATGCGTGCGTCGCGACACGAAAACCCAGCCTCACTACAGGGCGCGGGGCAGTAAGCGTGTTCTGGCTCGGACTGGCTTGGCCCGGCCCGGCCCAAACCTGTGTGGTCTGACCCCGACTGGTTTCGGGGGCAATTTGGACTCGGATTTGCCAATATGGTATAGTCGGAGACACGAGAGCCATTAGCTCAGTTGGCAGAGCACCTGACTTTTAATCAGGGTGTCCCGCGTTCGAGTCGCGGATGGCTCATTTTGTGCTGTACGTGTTTGTGAAAGGAACGTTGAACGATGGCAGAGACAACAACCGTCTATGAGATGATTGGCGGGGCAGACACCATAGCTGCACTCGTGAACGCGTTCTACAGCCGTGTTGTAGAGCATCCAGGGCTTCGGCCCTTGTTTCCCGACGACATCATGCCTGTGCGAAACAAGCAATACAAATTTCTTACACAACTGTTTGGCGGGCCGCGCCTCTATTCAGATGTGTACGGGCCGCCAATGCTAAGAGCCAGACACCTGCCGCATCCAATCACACCAACGCGCGCTGCGGAGTGGCTGGAATGCATGAGCGGGGCCATGGACGAGATTGGCCTCGATGGTCCTGTTAGGGATTTCATGTTCTCGCGGCTGCAGCAAACTGCCCACCACATGGTGAATGCAGAAGACCCAGAGTAACCCCAAAAAGTCTTGACAAACATTCGTAGGCATAATACAATTGCCTTCGTCGCTGTGTTGGACAAACCAGTGTGCGGAAGTGGCTCAGGGGTAGAGCATCGCCTTGCCAAGGCGAGGGTCGCGGGTTCGAATCCCGTCTTCCGCTCCATATGTTTCTGACGGAAGGTCAGGCAGATGTCTGGCCTTTTGTCCCACCGTGGAGAGGTGGTCGAGTGGTTTAAGGCAGCGGTCTTGAAAACCGCCGAGTTCGCAAGGGCTCCGTGGGTTCGAATCCCACCCTCTCCGCCATCAAGCTACGCCTGGTAAAATCGCACTTTTCCACAGCCTGTGGATAGACCGCATTGAACGCCACATTTCGTGGGAGTTCGCTGGAGCTTGCGGTCTACATGCGGACTTGAATCCGCCGAGCATCATCGGATATACGCCGATGGTGCTTTTTTGTTTTCCCCCGCGTGTCTTCCGATAGAACAATCAGGAGGGAAAACATTGGACAAGCGACGCGAAAAGGGAATTGTAAAACGCGAAAGAACGCGCAGGGCGTTGACCGTCGAGGTTCGCGAGGAATTGGAGGCCGCGCAGTCTATTTCGCTGAAACAGGCGATGGACGAATTTCTGACGGCCAAGGCTGCGGAACGTGCAGCGCCAAGGACTATCCATGACTATCGCCGACATTTTCGTTATCTATCCACGTGGTTCGATGCGAAACATCCCAGTCTGCGATTACAAAAGATTACTCCCCAAGTTCTCCGAGAATACGTCTTATGGATGAGCAACGAGAAGGAGACGTACGATGACCATCCCCGGCGTTTCAGTCGGACGAAAGTCGGTCTATCCCCGATGACTGTGAACGTCCGAATACGTACCATGAAGGCATTTTTCAATTGGTGCGAGCGGGAGGGCTACGTTACTCAATCCCCGGCCCGAGATATAAAACTTCAAAAGGTCGACGACGACAATGTGTCCGGCTTTACCGAACAGCAAGTACGACAGTTGCTGGCAGTAGTGGACCGAGCCACATTTGCCGGTTTTCGCGATTACGTGATTATGGTGGCCTTGCTGGACACAGGATTGCGCATCAGTGAGCTGTTTTCGTTGAAGGTTTCAGACGTGGACTTTCAGCAGCTGACGCTAACAGTTCCGTGGGAGAAGGCAAAGACGAGGAAGTCCAGAACGGTTCCCATTACGAAGCAATCCGCCAAGCTCTTGGCCGAATTGTTGCGCGAAAATGAGGACTTTGGACCGAAGGCGGATCATCTGTTCTATTCAAGCTATGGCCACCCAATGACGGGTGACACGTTCGATGAGCGCCTGAGAAACTACGGTAAGCAGGCCGCTATCGAAGGTGTACGAGTCTCGGCGCATACGTTTCGCCACACATTTGCGCTCCACTGGATAAAGGCTGGCGGTGATCCATTCTCTCTCCAAAAGATGTTGGGTCATACGGATATGTCAATGGTACGACGATATGTTCGCCTCAGTGATAGCGATGTGAAGGAGAAGCATACTCAATTCTCACCACTGCAGCACATTCTGGGGTGTAGATAGCGTGTGTAGCCATGAGGACGTGCTTCGCACGGTCAATCGACTTTAACGGGTCATTGCATCAATTGGACTCGGCACGTAACTGGAGGATATGCTTGTATGACGCAGAACAGAGGCATAGAGAATGTTCAATTTTATCGCGAGATCACCCCTGATTTTTTCTATTATCTAGGCCTGATGGCTACTGACGGTTCTCTTAGTGGCCGAAGTGTGCAGTTAGGGCTTACCGATAAAGACGTTATTGACTGGGTGGTACAGAAGCTTGGCTATCTCAATACGGTGACCGAATCTCCGGGCAAAAAAGTCCAACATAGGACACGTTACTGGGTTCGATTCCATAATCGGGAAGCGGCGAACGTGTTACGTTTCTATGGTGTTAAGGACAGAAAGACCTATACTCTCCGAGTGAATCTTCACGACATTCCTATTGGCATGTATAGGCATTTTATTCGCGGTGTATTTGACGGAGACGGCTCCATAAACACAAAAAAGCATGGCGTAGAAGCTTACATTACCAGCCGTTCTAGCGAATTTATTACGCAAATTCGCGATATTATCAACAACGCATTACATTTCGGTTACGACGTAACACGGGTCGACCGCACAAACGGCACCCACTACTTCTGTTACCGCATGTATGGAGTGCCGCACGTGGGTCGCTTTGGTCGGTGGATTTATGAAGGAGACTACTACAGAATGAGCAGAAAGAAGGCGGAACTGGCTGGCATAATCGAAGAGGCAAGTGCTCGGAAACTGCGCGGAGCATACTGGAAGAAGGACAAGCATAAATGGCGAGCGCAGATAAAAGTGGATAGGAAGTGCATTTTTTTGGGCTACTACAAAACGGAGGAGGAAGCTGCACAAGCATACGACAAGGCAGCTGTTAAGCACTTCGGACGAAGAGCGATCTTAAACTTTCCAGAATTACACTGCGGTGACTGTTTAGAACTATGAGGAAAAAACGAGCGCATAACGGATTGATGATGAGGTGGTGGGCGTTTATACGCCCACCACCCGCCCAAACTATATGTCCTACCTTTGGAAACGTACTTTGAGCTTATCAACAACAGTAGCGATAGAGGAGCGAATTAAATTTTCATCGAAGCCAACGGACTTGAGGTAGGCAGTCATCTGTGGCACCGTTCGCTTATCCTCGATGATTGCGGTGGCCAACCAGGAGTCTAGATAGGCTTGAATATGGTGTCCCGGCTTGTGTCGTTTGATCAAGATACCGTTGTAATATGATGCGTAATGATACAGCGTCCCATCTACGGTTTGAATATCAAACAGAGTTCCATGGTTGGCCGATCCGGGAATACCGATAGGATCGGTTGGACCCCGACGATTGGCGGCGTTCCCCTTTTTGTCGACAATCCTTAAGTTTTCGTCCCGATTGTCAGTCGTCACGTGGTTGATGTGGTCCACCTCTGTTCCCTCAGGCGCATCAGTGACCCAGCGATGGAGGTACACTGTTTTGCCTTTGAGTTTTCCGGCGATGTATGGTGGCTTTCCGGATTTCGTGGCTTTTACTCCCCATTTGTTCGGGAAGGCGTTGACCTTGTGGAACTGCGCGGTACTAACCGTAAAAGGCGTCTCATTTTTCACGCCCGGAATGATTGAATCACCACCACCTGATGCCCAAATTGTCGTTGTGCCGTCCTCATTGTGCGTAAAGTGATTATTTTTCATTGACGTAAACCTCCATGTAAGAAGTGTTTTGGAAAGGTACGACCTCTGAAATTTGAATCCGTTGATTGCCCTCGCCGTGGTAAGGCGCGTTCGTCAGCTGGTCCACGTCTCCTAAGAGAGCAATCGAAAATTACCCTTCCAATTATTCAAGCTCCTCTGAGTGCCATTCTGTCCGGATGAATGATCCCGGTGTCCAATGGTAAATGTTTGCGTGCGTATCGCGTGTCGTCCCTTGCTACATGGTTCGAGGTGTACGATGTGCTGAAAAATATGCCTATGACAAGTGTGAAAAAGATATTTCGCGTAGAGTGCAGCTAGAAGCGCAATGAAAGTTCCATGACGGACGTCGAGTAACGGACTGGTGATTATTTCTAGTGGGTGGAATTTGTGTTTGACGTTTGCAGCTACTAAGTGATTTAAGCCTACAATGGAGGCAGGTTTCATCGCTCTTTGTGCAAGTAGTTGCCTGAAACAGTGAGTTCGGCATGAAGTTCTTTTCTCAGTGCCAACAGAGTTGGACGGTTGTGGTTTAGCGGACGCAGAATTGGCGTGGATAGTAAATTTCTAGGTGGATGTGCGGCGCACACAAAGGTAATTGTTTATGAATCAGCGCGAAAACGCTAGACGCGGATCTATTAGCGGATCTATTAATTGAAGCAAATATCTGTTGGCGAAATCGTATGTAACATATCGATGAGACAGACGTTGCCCTATCAGAGGTTGGATCCGATGCCCGTGAGTACAATTTGCTAGCCGACTCTCAACGATAAATAGATAGTGTGTTAGTACTGGACTCGTTCTGAACTGCCTTGACAAGTGGATCCACGATTCCTAGACTTTTACTTTAGGTACTTTTACATACGTGATTGCAAAAAAGCAATGATCATATTGTCCTCAAGAGTTCCACGAGCTATCAGCGCTGGAATTTTGCGTGGTTATCACGTGCCGTGATAGTCAGGTATCGCTGGAACGACCTCCAGTGTCATCGAGAACATTGTACCCAGACTAATCGTCGGCAACAGAACTAAACTTGGAGGGGGCACTTCGTGAACCCAGTAGAAATCGAAGAAGCAGTGTCGGAATTGGCGACCCAACCTTTTGACCGGGATGAGTTTCCGTTTGCCTTCTTGCGGGCATTCGGGAATAAGGAGACAACAATTAAACGCCTGCGCTTAGGTCAAACAAACAAATCCGACATTGGTGGCGTCCTACAGACCAACAACATTCATATTGCAGTAGCTCAACCTGGTGAAGTGACTAGGACGCTTGGCGCACTGAGAGAAAGCCGGGCGACTGTCCGCTCAAAGGCCCGCTACATCCTTGCTACTGACGGGATAGACTTTGAGACTGAGGATCTGGAGTCTGGCGAGACGGTCGCATGCACCTATGGGGATTTCCCAGATCACTTCGGTTTTTTCCTACCGCTTGCCGGGATCACGACCGTGAGGCAGGTGCGCGAAAGTTCTTTTGATATACGGGCGACGAGCCGTTTGAATCGGCTCTACGTTGAGTTGTTGAAAGAAAATCCGCAATGGGGCACAGCTGAACGGCGTCACGAGATGAACCATTTCATGGCACGGCTGATCTTTTGTTTTTTTGCTGAGGACACTGGCATCTTCAACGGGACGGGGCTGTTTACCGATACCATCCAGCAGATGAGTGCGCACGATGCTTCAAACATGCATGAAGTCATTAGCGGAATCTTCCGCGCCATGAACACGAAGGTTCTTGACCGCGAGAAGGAAAAATTGCCACGTTGGGCCGATGCGTTTCCTTACGTGAATGGCGGGCTCTTTTCGGGCAGTGTAGATGTGCCAAGGTTTAGTAAGATCGCTCGTTCATATCTGCTGCACATCGGAAATCTTGACTGGACTAAGATAAATCCCGACATTTTTGGCTCTATGATCCAGGCAGTGGCAGATGACGAAGAACGTGGTGCGCTTGGTATGCACTACACGAGCGTGCCAAACATCTTGAAGGTACTGAATCCACTGTTCTTGGATAATCTGCGAGCGCAGCTTGAGACAGCGGGAGATAATCCTCGCAAGTTGCTCAATCTGCGCAAGCGCCTATCGACGATCCGGGTTTTTGATCCAGCCTGCGGCTCAGGCAACTTTCTGGTCATCGCCTATAAGCAGATGCGAGAGATTGAAAATATTATAAACGAACGACGTGGCGAAGCCGGGCGTCCCAGTGACATCCCACTGACCAATTTTCTAGGCATCGAGCTGCGCGATTTTTCGGCTGAAATCGCACGCCTAGCTCTAGTCATCGCGGAGTTCCAATGTGATGTTCTTTATCGCGGGATGAGTCTAGCTCTATCGGAATTCTTACCGCTTTCGGCGGATAATTGGATCACGTGCGGGAATGCCCTGCAACTGGATTGGCTGACCATCTGCCCACCCACAGGGTCCGCAGTAAAGGTCCACGCCGACGATTTGTTTCAAACGCCTCTTGAACAACTGCAACTCGACTTCGATAACGAGGTCAACGAGACGTACATCTGCGGGAATCCACCTTATCTAGGTAGTAGGTGGCGCAATAAGGAACAGCAGTCAGACTTAGCGCACATTTTCTCCCACAGAACGTCTAGTTTCAAAGACTTGGATTACGTGGCCGCTTGGTACCTAAAGGCTGCAGACTATATTCATCTGGTAGACGGGTGTGAGTGTGCATTCGTGGCAACGAAATCGATTTGTCAGGGAGAACAGGTGGCAATGCTATGGCCGCTAATTTTTTCGCTAGGTCTGGATATTTCTTTCGCCCATAGGCCGTTTCATTGGAGTAATTTGGCCAGTTCAAATGCAGGTGTCACTGTAGTGATTGTTGGGATTTCGCGCGCCCGTTCAAGGAACAAAATTATCTACGACGCGGACGAGCAGCGAATCGTTGAGAATATCGGTCCCTATCTGATCCCAATGGGAAACGTCATCGTCGAAAAGGCATCAAAGCCAATCAACAATCTTCCGAGGATGGATTATGGCAACAAGCCAACAGACGGCGGAAATTTAATTTTGGACCGCAATGAAAAAGATGCATTGTTGAGTGAACGTCCGGAAACTGCACGCTACATAAAGGCTTATGTTGGGTCCAGTGAATTCATCAGTGGCGTTCCTCGATTCTGTTTGTGGGTCGAAGATGACGAAGTTGAAGAAGCGCGACTTGTTCCGGAGTTAAGGTTACGCTTTGAGAATGTGCGAAAGCTGCGTACTGAAAGCAAAGGGCAACAAGCGAATGCAAATGCGCACACACCACATCGATTTGTTTTTGCTCCTCACAGAGACGGTATTGCGCTAATTGTGCCGCGAGTCTCGTCAGAAAGGCGGCCCTATCTACCTGCTGGTCTAGTGGATAGCAGCACTGTTATCTCAGATCGGGCGGCGGTGATTTATGGCCCGGATTTATGGTTGCTCGCGATTATTGTAAGTCGCATGCATTTGGCATGGATTGCGACTGTGTGTGTCCGCATGAGAATGGACTTTTCATATTCAAATACACTTGGGTGGAATACATTTCCTATACCGAGCCTGACGGATAAGAATAAGGCTGATCTTAGTCGCTGTGCCGAGGACATTCTATTAACACGCGAGGCGCACTTTCCAGCAACAATTGCCGATCTCTATGATCCCGAGAATATGCCTGCTGATCTACGCGAGGCGCATGAGCGTAACGACGAGATACTGGAGCGCATCTATATCGGTCGTCGTTTTCGTAACGACACCGAGCGACTGGAAAAGCTGTTCGAGCTTTACACCAAAATGACTACCTCAACTAAACCGACTAAGCAAGGCAAGAGGAGGCAGATGCATGGGCAACGCGAATAAATCAATTCCGTCCATCTCAATGTCATATGCCCGCAACGGGACTTCGGCTAAGGTCAACGCGCTGGGCATGCGACCGATGCAGGAACGCGTTTATGAGCACCGAGGCGAGCAGTACCTGCTTATCAAGTCACCACCAGCATCCGGCAAGAGTCGGGCGCTGATGTTCATAGCTCTCGACAAGCTCCAGAATCAAGGACTGAAGCAAGCCGTTATCGTGGTGCCGGAAAAATCGATTGGGTCCAGCTTCAACGACGAACCACTAAGCCACTTTGGGTTTTGGGCCGACTGGAGAGTGGATCCGAAATGGAACCTATGTAACGCACCTGGTGCGGATTACGGTGGTAAGGTAAATTCACTGGGTGCGTTCCTTGGAAGCGGCGATAAGGTGGTGGTGTGCACCCATGCTACCTTCCGCTTCGCGGTCGAGAAGTTCGGTGTGGAGGCGTTTGACAACCGGCTTATCGCCGTAGACGAGTTCCACCATGTTTCGGCCAACCCTGAGAACAAACTGGGTCTGCACCTCGGACAATTTATCGCTCGTGATCGCGTACATATCGTAGCAATGACCGGTTCCTACTTCCGGGGCGATACTGAGGCAGTGCTATCCCCGCAGGACGAGTCGAGGTTCGATAAGGTCACTTACACTTATTACGAGCAACTCAGCGGATATGAGTACCTGAAACAGCTCGATATCGGCTATTTTTTCTACTCCTTTTCATACACTGATGACATCCTCAAGGTGCTCGACCCGGCAGAGAAGACCATCATCCACATCCCTAACGTTAATTCACGCGAGAGTACGAAAGACAAGATTAGGGAGGTCGAGTACATCATCGACCAGTTGGGTGAATGGCTAGGGACCGAGCGTGCGACTGGCTTCCAGCTGGTAAAGACGCCAGGTGGCCGGATCCTTCGAATCGCCGATCTTGTGGACGATGACCCAACGAAGCGTGATCGGGTTTCCGCCGCGTTAAAAGACCCTACGCACAAGAACGATCGCGAGCATGTAGATATCATCATTGCTCTTGGCATGGCAAAGGAAGGCTTTGACTGGATTTGGTGTGAGCACGCGCTGACGGTTGGCTATCGAGCTAGTCTGACCGAGATCGTGCAAATTATTGGCCGTGCGACGCGCGATGCCCCAGGTAAGATGCGTGCCCGTTTTACCAACCTGATCGCGGAACCCGACGCTTCAGAGCAGGCCGTGACGGAGGCAGTGAATGATACCCTGAAAGCTATTGCTGCCAGCCTACTGATGGAGCAGGTGCTTGTGCCTCGATTCGAGTTCAAACCCAAGAATCCGGCTGGTGGTCCAGAGCATGGGTTCGACTACGGCAACGGTGGTTATGACCCCGACAAGTGCAATGTCGGATTCAATCACGCAACGGGGCAGTTGCAGATCGAGATCAAGGGCCTGTACGAGCCAAAGAGCGAGGAAGCCGTACGCATTTGTCGAGAGGACCTTAACGAAGTGATCGCGACATTCGTTCAGGACAAGACTACCATCGAGCGTGGCTTGTTTGACAGTGAAATGGTGCCAGAGGAGCTGACCCAAGTTCGGATGGGTAAGATCATTAGGGAAAGGTACCCCGACTTGGACGAAAAGGACCAGGAAGCCGTCCGTCAGCACGCCATTGCTGCCCTCAACCTGACGCAACAAGCCAAGCAGGCTTTGCTTGATGGCACGGGGGATAGCGGTGAGCCATCTGCCAACACAGCATTCATCGATGGGGTGAGGAAGTTTGCAATGGACGTTCGCGAACTGGACATAGATCTCATTGACCGTATCAATCCATTCAGTGAGGCGTACTCAATCCTCGCGAAGGCGCTAAATGAGGAGAGTCTAAAGCAGGTTTCAGCAGTCATCGCTGCCAAGCGTGTTAGCATTTCCTACGAGGAGGCCAGAGACTTGGCTAAAAGGGCTCTGCAATTCAAAAATGAACGCGGGCGAGTGCCGGACATAAACGCGCAAGATCCGTGGGAGAAGCGTATGGCTGAAGGTGTCCTTGCTTTGCAACGTTATCGTGCCCAGCAGAAAGCCGCACAAGGCAGTGGAGGGAATGATGTAGATGCCTGATCTCTCTGATGACGAACTACTTGATGCGCTTGGTGTTGACCAAGAAATTGTGAAGAAGAGATCTTTCACTCCAGATGAGGAACGCATCATTACGGGCTTTGAGGAAGTCCAGCACTTTGTAGAGCGTTATGGACGCACTCCACAGCATGGTGAGAATAAAGACATCTTTGAGAGGTTGTACGCGATGCGACTTGATCGCCTGCGTCATCACGAAGATTTCCGGCTTCTTCTTGCCCCATTCGATAAGCAAGGGCTACTGAATGAGGCCGAGGGTGCTCCGGTCGATTCAGTGGAATCATTGGATGACGACGAACTACTCGCTGAACTTGAAGGAGCGGTTGGCCCTTCCGACATTACAGAACTGCGCCATGTTCGGTCCCGATCCGAAATACGGGCTGCGGAGGAAATCGCAAATCGCGAGAGGTGTGAGGACTTCAATCTCTTCCGACCATTGTTTAAGCAGGTTGAGCGTGAAATCAAATCTGGTGTTCGACAAACGAGGCCATTTGGTAAAGATGCAAGCGTAGATACGGGTAACTTCTTTGTATTGGGCGGTCAACTTGTCTATGTGGCTGACAAGGGGGATGAATTTAAGACACCCAATGGTCATCCTGACGCCAGGCTGAGAGTGATCTATTCGAACGGTACTGAGAGCAATCTTCTTGTAAGATCTTTGCAGCGGGCGCTGTACAAAGATGAGGCTGGGCGCCGAGTGACTGAACCGGTTGACGGGCCGTTGTTCAGTGAAATCTGGGATGAAGGTGATATCGAAAGTGGTACTATCTATGTCCTGCGTAGCCTGTCTGATCACCCCTTCGTTGAGGAGCACCGCGAACTGATTCACAAGATTGGAGTTACGGGTGGCAAGGTTGAAACTCGCATCGCCAATGCTGCGTATGAGGCCACCTATCTACTGGCGGACGTTGAAGTTGTCGCCACTTATAAACTGGCAGGCATCAACCGTACGAAGCTGGAAGGTGTATTCCACCGCATCTTTGCACCGGCTCAGCTCGACCTTACAATCCATGACCGTTTCGGCCACCCAGTGCATCCGAAAGAATGGTTCCTCATGCCACTGAGTGTGATCGACGAAGCAGTACGCCGTATTCGGGATGGCTCGATTACTGATGTCGTTTATGATCCCAAGACAGCCAGTTTGGTTGGCCTTGGTAAGTAAAGATGGGACAAGATGTGTACTGAGAGAATGGTGACATTCTGTGACCTTTACGGCCACGTGTTCTGGATATGGGTCGGTGAGTCACGCTTTGACTAGTAAAGTGAACACGACTAGCGGTGGGTACCGCACAGCCTTGGACATGAGAACTTTGCCCGGAAAAGCCTGCTCGTGCCTATGCGACTTATTGCAGCTGTACTGTAAAAGGTAGCTTATCGTCTGTTAGGTCGGTTAAGAGATTTTGCTAACGCAGTCTGGAGGTTGGGAAAACCCGTGCATACCGAGCGTGCACATGTTGGACAGGCCCGGCCGGTTTATAAACTCCGTGCCGTAAAGAAGTGACTCACGCACATGTTGAGTTAGACTTCGTTAAACTACGCGAATGTTGGGGATGCATTTGGGGGGCGACAGTCGTCCGGTTGAGCATCGACAGTATCCGGGAAGTGATACCATGCGAGCCCTCGGTTTTGCTGGACAACTGTGCAGCGAGGATCACTCGGGTCAGTGTCTACCTGGAATCGGTTTTAAGGTTTCTTGAAGAATTGTCCCAAAATCCCCCTTTGGAACACGCACAATAGGCAATCTCAAATGTAGGCCGTAGTTTTTCTTGTCTTTCACAAAAGCTAGATCAGAAAGAAGCGGTTGAATTTGCACAGGCTGTGGAAACCAAGTGACATCTTTCAAGTGAATGCCACTTCTCATAAATGAGATTCCAAGTTCCGCCATCAAACGTGCCTCAGAAGTGTCTTTATCAAAGCGCGTCAATTCCGACTGAATCACAACTGATGCTACAAAATGTCTTCGGTTCTTTCCAGCCAAGTATATGAGCACGTGGTCCCCAACTTTGAGTTTCTTTTTTAAGGGAGCCTGCTCTGTAAAAGCCCACAGCTCTCGTTGCAGTAATTCAGTAGCTATCGTCTCCGCTGATACAGTCACTGTCTCGGACTTTGGGACATCATTGGCAACAAAAATAAAACAGTCGAGATTATCCATGCTCTTCGCTCCTTATCCTGCATCCATCAAAATCTATAATAACAAGAGAGACTACATTATGTACATTCATGCCATTAACACTGGACTTATGACCCTGATACTTGCTTGAGAGACACTCAATCCTTAGTCTATCAACTAACAGTACTAAGCTAGGGGGCTTAGTGTAAGGATTTTGGTCATTTGGATAATCAATAATGCATCTTTATGTACATAAGACTAGAAAATTAGCGCGTGTCCTGCTGGCATATCGAGGGGCAGCCGATGAAGATGATTGCATGGACCGCGTCTATAGCGGCGGGTAGCTGAGGGACCCACGGTGTGGAAAATCCGGGCGTCGGGAAATGTCCCTGTGAATCATCTTCAGACTATGATGGGCGCTTTTGCAGAAAGACCTGCATTTGCAACAAGGTGATAACGCCTTAACGTTCATTCTAATTTCTTGGCAATTCGTTTCAGGGAGCGTCGAATAACCTCATGATGGGATTTTCCTAGTTTTCGCGCGATTTCGGTCAAGGTGTACCCCTCGGAAATAAGCTTCAATAGATGACGTTCTTCAGTACTTAATCGGGTGTCAAACATGAAATCTTTCGCAAGTATGGTGTTGAGAGGGTCAGATTCTGGGGACGCGACATATTCGTGATATGCGATTTCCGTACCCTTAAGGACTGCATCCAACGAAACAGTTTCATAGTTGACGCGTCTCTTGTCTGTTTTGTACTCCCTGCGAAACAAGTCCTTGGCGCGACTCTTCAATTTGATTCTCAATATTTCACCGTAAAAGTACTCTTCACCGCCGTTGTAGATACAAGCAGTGGTCCAGGCTGTTTCCCAAAACACACTGGCGAAATCCGCCGAGGAAATTCGATTGCGACGACTCCACCGAAGTGCTAGGCCGTCGATGTATCCTAGATTTCCAGTTTTTTGCGTGAGCTTCTGCTGGCGCAAGCGATCAATATGCGTAAGAGGGTCGTTGCGAACTGCCTCACGGCTTCCTTGACGCGTGCCCAAAATCCTCCAAACTTCCATAAAGTCCTCAGGCTTCTCCGAAGCGTAAAAATCTACAACCGACCTGTCCAGTGCGTCCATCCACTCAGCGTAATGCTCGCTCCATAATTGGATTCGTTTTTTCCAATCAGGCCTATTCTGTCCTTTACGTACCCGAATTCGCCTTGGACCCGTCTTCAGTGAGCTACAGACTATATGGGGCGGCTTAGCGCTTGATACGTTTATATACGTGTTTTTTGTCGCCTTCCGCACGGGCTGATAATAATATTTTCGTTTGCTTCTGCGCTTCCATGCTTGGTACTCTTGATCGCCAAGTTGGTCCTTAGCGCGACTCATATAAGCACCTCCGCTGACCATCAAGTGGGATTCGCCGAGTAACGGCGGAAGCTGTTGATGCACGTTGTGTGTGACGAGTCCTAGTATTACATCGGTTACAAGAGAAAATGTTGGAAAATTAATCCTTCGTGCATATCTATTCCTGTTAAGCGCAAATTAATCGGTTAAACCTGTTGGTTTAAGACGGTCAAATATTCGGCTGCTGCGTACGGCTATGGATGGACCCACGTGACAACAACACGTAAATACTACAGTTGTGAAATGGGGCTAGAAATCCTGGGAGTTGACTGATTTACGTGTGTCACGGGTGAATTAGAGAGGCGATAATCTGGCGTTGTATGATCGTATCATAGCCTGTGGAGCTGCATCTGAGGTAACTAAAGCGAGTGATTTTTTCGTTTACACTGCGTACGGTGTGCAAAAAGGCGTCAAAATCTCGTATATAAACGTGTCAAACGCTAAGCCGCTCCATTAGAGAACAGAACTGTATCTATAACGAGGCTGATGAGGTTCAGATGTGGTAAACCACTCATATCACACTGACCACACGCGATCTTAGTTGTGAAGTCAGTTACATGGCTGTGGAGCCGATGACTTCCGGCTGTACAGCCGAAGAATTTAATGCGGAAAGTTGGCGAGCGGCCCGCGAAACCCGCCGTGCGTACAAGTCACCCACTACAATCCGTATTTTTTGTATAAATGTTGTAAACCGTACCAAGTTCGGACCTACGCACCGTTTTTAACGTGGAGTGGCTTGCGCTCTCAGGCAGCGTGTATCGTTTGGACGTCTTATGATTTGTTTTCGTAGTGCAACACGTGAACAAGAGAAATGAAAATGTGGTATTAAATTTCGCAATCGGGACGGAATCTGAGCGCTGGAAGAGCGGGTGGATGCGCCGAGTTGTGGAGTTTGAAATTCTTTATTGTCGTTCGTAAAAGATCGAGCGGGGTCCGACCAGCCCATGCCCGGCGCTTCTTGCGAGGGAGTGGCTATCCGCATGTTCGCGGCTTGCGTCGTGTAACGTCAATTACACGCAATGGGGAGGCTACCTGGTTGCGTGTAATTCCTGGTTTTTCGGTTTTTTTTGACACGGCTTCACGGCGTGTAATGAGGTCACGAACAGTGATAAAAGTTTAACGAGTGTGGTATGGCATGACTCGATACATGCGATGCTGGAATGCGTCACCCCCTGTCTCAGTCAAACCTGAGAGCGGCGATGCAATTGCTGTAATCTTGCGTTATGCTTACATCACAGCTGTATCAAACGAATACATTCCCGAAGTTATTGCTCTCTGACTGGTGGAGGATCTCACGTGCTAGACAAAATGCGATATGCTTTGTCCGACATTCAAATCACGCGCGCCTTACTACAAATCAACAACAGCAGCTTCTTTAAGCGCGCAATTTCACGCTTGGTCCCAATTAGAGTTCCGGATCTTATTCGTTATGCCCGAGAAGTAAACAATGATCCTAGTAATGGGCGATCTCTACAGGATCGTCGCTCGATGAAGGGCAATCTGAACGCTCTGGATGAGTTGTACCAAGAGTATATGGCGGATTTACGAAACAAGTTTGGGGGCCATCTGAAAGACATCGATTTCTTTGAACGGATTCAACTGTGGGGAACGATTAATGAAGACGATACACAGTTTTTTGTTGAACAAGTCCAGGAATTGGCCAGTGAGCTTGCAAGTGGTGCGGGGAGTCTCACAATTCCTACAGTTGGTCTGGCGGACAGCGAAGCCATCAAAAGGATTTCTGCTAGTCATGACATCGAAGGCAAACCTACAATCGCGAGCGATGCGCTTGCACTTACTCGCTACAACACGGTCTCGGCAATTCAAACCCACGAACTACCTGCCAAGGCAAAACTGTTGCTATCTCTACAGCTTATCATCAACTATGAGCTATCTCTCCTTCAAGAGGTCAGGCAAACGGAAGTGGTTCGTGCGTTAAAGTGTCTTATACTGGTCGACGTGGTCAACTTTTTCGACAATCTATTTACGCGCCCGATTGATCCTAACGCAAAACAAGCAATGGATGGTTTGGACGTGATTGTTGAACGTAATGGTTTGACAGAGGCAGTAAACCTGTTCCGGACTGCTAAGACCGAGACCAGGATAGCTGAGCGAGCCGAAAAGTTACGCTCAACAAGAAATGTTATAGCGGCGCATCTTGATAAATCGCTTCCATTGTCAACGATTATCTCCCAACTGGACGCTGTACGTTATGAGGAGATCTCGGAGCTCTATGAATTAATGAGCAACGTTTTTGAAGCAGTATGTAGGAGCGATAAATCTCTTAGTATGGTCTTGTTAGGGCCTGCACCTATTGCTGGTGTCGTCGGTCTATCGCAGCAGCCGCAATCAGGCTTTACAAAAGGCCCTGCACCGCAAACCACGTTTTCGGCACCGACCTATTTAGAAACCGAGATGGACGAGATGTGGTTGCTGCTTGAGAGCAATCCTGATGACAGAGAGGCATTGAGTTATTTTCGGTCGGCAATGATGCACTCAGCGGTGATAGACGAATGGTCTGAGACCGTTCAACTTGGAGAACACGCAGAGCGGACGGAGACACATGAGATCCGCATAGTTCACAAGTTCTTGCAGCAAAAGGTTCAATTGGCACGTGGCGACCGTAAAAACACTGCGCTAGTCATACACGCATTGACTCAAGGGAAAAATCCAGAGCCAACAGCTCTTCGCATTGTAGAGGAAGAATATAAGCATGTACCGGAGACATTGAAGGATCTGTTTGTCTTTTCGTTCGGTGAACTGGCGCGCGTCCGGGATAGCGAAGTGGTGAATTCGCTGATAAAGCGAGTCGAGAGTAAGGGCGACTTGAATGAGGTACACACTGCTTTGATAGCTCTACTCAAGATAGATGTAAATCATAACGGAATTCGCCATCTAAACAGGCACGTACCATCAATGGGACCACAGAGCTCTGAAGGCAAGCTAGATGATACTGTGCTAGGTTTATTGGATTCTCTTCCGTCGTTTTATCAGACACTATTAGCTCTTACGATGCTTGGTCAGTTGTGGCTCAATCCGTATCTCGGCAGATATCGCGCCTACACCGAAGAAGTATATTTACCACGTCTTGAATCCGCGTTAAGAATACACCTACCGGAGTTGCTGGCAGGCACAGGAGTCTCTAACGATCGGATTGAGAGTATTCTCAACGAGGGCATAAGCACTCACACGTATAGTAGGATGGCGATCCAAATAGGTGATGCATTGAAAAGTGTGTCCCAACCGGAGTCACAGGCATTTTACCAGATTGTTGCGCGGGATCACATTCCTGTCGACTGGCGCCAAGAGGGTTTAGTAACGAGTCGTGCAATCGGGCTGGCGAGATTAGGTGAGTTCGAAGAAGCGGTTACGACTGGCCTGTACTTATGTGATACGAAACCGCATGTGAAATCCTACCGCTTGTTTGCTTTACAACTTGCTGCGGAAGGGAAACTGTCTACGGAGTTTGAAACAATCGTCGCGAAGTTGTATAGCGATTTCGTACTAAATGCGGATGATGAAGCGACTATAAAGCAGCTGAAAACGTGGCTCTGATACGCCATAAATCGGAATTAGCATAATGACAGATGCCCTCTTGCTTGATAAATGTCCTGGATTATGGTCTAAAATGCTACATTGTGTTGTTATTGCTGGGTCCGTGAGTTGCCAAGGTTTATAGATAGGTCACTTTGGGACCTGACGTTGGGTCTAGCGTTGCGTTGTAGGGTGTTCGGTCGGAAGAGCACGATTTTACGCGCCGGAATGGTAATATGGGGCGGCACATTTCACTCATTCCCTAGACCCACATACGCGGTCTACGCATTGCTTGTCCGCTGAAACCGTGGTACATTGACGATGGGAGTACGTTGGGGAAATCGGTCTACACCGATGATGAAAAAGCGCTTCAAACCGCATGAATAGTGCGATGAGCTTGCGTAGTGGTTGGCGACATCTAGGTAGCAGGAACTTGAAAACCGCCGAGGCGTGGCAGTCTGCCGCAGCAACCAAGAATTCTGTTCACGAATCTTTCAATCACAAGTTATCGTCAAAGTGCTATTATGGAAGTGGGAATATATTAGTCTTCATGAGGGAGCCACCCAATTTTAAGGGTGGTTCCCTCATTTACACTGAGGGATGCTTTGTAATTGGGGCCAAAATGCGAAGAACCCAGACTGTCTGACCAATCATCGAAACGGTAATGTGGGCAATTACGGTGCTGGCACTGCAGTCATAGGCAACTGAGCGTCCGAGATGCAGCGGTCTCCGTGGAGGACTTTTCTCTTTGGCGGAGTATTTGTTTGTGAGAACAATTTTGAACATCTTCCACACGAGAGGTTTGTCAAAGTGAACATGAGAGCAATCTTTAAAAACCATAACAAGTCTTACATGATGGTCTTGGTCTTATCTTATCTTAATGTGTTTCGAGACTATCCTGGCGGTGTGCCTATAAGCGAGTTAGCTCGAAGTTTTCATAATGCCCTTGCTCGCCGCGAGGAACAGGGATTGACTGTAGATAGCCCACCAACGTCTGTTGGGACCAACTGGACCTCGGCCTCCATATCGTCGGTCGGGGCATTGCTTCTGGGGAATCCATTAACGGCGCTCGCGAGCGTGTTTAAGGTAGATAGAGAGCGAGGGCTAGTTTCTTTGCGTACTGAGTTCAGAGAAATGGCAGGTCCAGATTGGGCCGCAGAACTTGAGGAGGCGGCAGCAGAGGCACTCGCCGAGTATTGGAGAGCGTTAGAAGTCAGGACACCAGGCGGAACAGGTAATAGGGGCGCCGATTTACGGGCGAAGGTTCTCGATATCATGGATAACTACGTCTCTTCTCGAACCGAGGCTTTTAAAGGCCACGTAATGCATGCAATGATGCGTGAGACGGTTCAGACAATCGAGTCTCTTGATTTTATCCCTTCCCATGTGACTGTTCGTGGCTCAATTGGCCAAGGGAATTGGGCGAACGTCCCCTGGATTGCTCTACTGGATACGAGAAGGACATCTTCTACACGTGACGGGGTCTACGTCTGTTATCTCTTTTCAGACGATATGTCACGGTGCTACCTCACGGTAGCTCGAGGGGTAACAAATACCATTGAAGAGAAGGGGCGCCGCCAAGCCTACCAGATATTTCGCGGTGAAAACGAGAAGGATAGGGTAGAATTTGTTTTTGATGGCATGCAGATTGATGACGAGATTCAACTGAGTGCTTCGGGTCTTGGTCGAGACTACGAGGCATCGGTTATTGCGTACATTGAGTACGAGCATGATTCTCTCCCCTCCAATGAGGAGTTAATCTCAGACCTCCGGACAGTCATGCAAAACTATCAACGGTACATGAATGTGAAACTGCTCCTTGAACGTGAGGGGGGAGAAGATGACCCATATCAGCCAGATTCGCTCATGGCGAATCCTGATGATGTAAAGGAATTTATCTCCCAAACCGGGGCGTACATTGCTTCACAGGGTTTGTACTACAGTGGAGAACTCCTTGCAAACCTTCTAATATCCCTGAAGGTACGCCCGTTTGTCATCTTAGCTGGTGTCTCTGGCACGGGGAAATCGAAGATCGCAGCGCTTATCGCCAGAGCTTTTGGGTCAACACCAGAAAATAACCGTTTCCTGATGGTTCCTGTTCGGCCGGATTGGAGTGACCCATCGGAACTGCTCGGATATCGAGATCTCAGCGGTGATTTCATTCCCGGACCGCTCACAAATTTCGCGGAGCGCGCCCAGCTAGACCAATCCAATCCGTACTTCGTCGTGATCGACGAGATGAATCTCGCTCGCGTTGAATACTATCTCAGCGATGTACTCAGCGTGATTGAGACACAGAGGTGGGAGGATGGGAAGATAACTTCTGATCCGCTACTGCAGACGGCGTGGATGAACGAGCGAGATCGGGAGAGATACAAAAAGCTCACTTGGCCGAGCAATGTTGTGCTCATTGGGACGGTCAACATGGACGAGACCACCCATTCCATCAGCAAGAAGGTGTTGGACAGAGCAACCACGATAGAGTTCAACCATGTGGACCTGGCGCGGGGCTTAGGGGACGATAATGTAGTTGCGGTACCTCCGACTAGGGTGATTCCCGAGCTGTTGTCCCCGGAATACCTTGTGCTCAAGGACATCGCTGAAGAACACCGTCCGTCTCTTGCCTCAGTGGTTCAGAACCTGACTGAGGTGAACCAAATCCTGCAAGAGATTGGTTCGCAGGTCGGGTACCGCGTGCGTGATGTTATAAGCTTTTTTGTTACATACAGCTTACGATACAGTATGTTCTCACAGGACGATGCGTTTGATATTCAACTCCTACAAAAAGTGCTCCCACGCATTCAGGGGTCATCTGGAACCCTGCGTCGGGTTCTGATGGAGGTGCTCCAATTCTGTGTTGGAACCGGCACCAACGTGGCAGATGATCCGGACTCTTATCAAAGATGGCTACCAGGGAAGCAGTCTGGTGCCCGTTTTCCCCGGTCTGCAGCAAAAACGGCAGATATGTTACGGAGGCTTGATGAGGATGGCTTCACCTCGTACTGGGTCTCCTAATTCGGTTCCACTTGTTCATATCCAGACGGATGCATTTACACTGCAGCTTCGTGGGAGGCCATATCATCCGACGGCTCGAGGGATTGGGCTACACGCTCAGACGCCTGCGGACCTCCCAAGTACAGTACGTGTTCAGTGGGGCGTCGCACCGGGCAATACCCCGTCCGTTCGAGTGTACAATCCGCCTACGAATGATCTCGCTCCATTGGGCGAGTGTCCGTATCCGCTATTCTACGAGAACCAAGACTATTACTTGTCGATTCGAGCTCATAGTCAAGCAGCTGTGACATTTCATCACGACTCGCGATTGATTCGAGATGCGGTGAATCAGGAGTACGCCGATCTTCTCTCCGGCCACCTCAACTTTCGCACTGAGGTGGGGCTTACAGAACTCATTGTCCGTGTGAATGGCCAGGAGGCCGTTCGGCTCTGTCTTGAAATCTTTCCGGCGAAGCTAGACTATCAATCAGATTATCGTCGTATCCTACACGATATCGAAGACCAAGTTTACAATCTAGCCTACGGGTTTCTCACCCGCACGTTCCACAGTTTTTCGTCTGTCCATACTCCGGGATCTAGCCTGACGGAGTTCTTCAGTTTGTTTCGGACCATCTTTGACCAGTTAGTGTCTGCCGTTCGCCGAATTGATCAGAGTCCTCACCATGGTCTAATGAGAGAGCGTCGGATGGTTCACGCCAGTCGGGTTGGACGGATCGACAACTCGAGCCTCAATTGGATTGTCACACATCCTAGCGTACTTGTGCCTGATGGCACCGGATTTGTGGCAGTGAACTCCCGGCAATACTCTGCAACGAAACTACCCACGACCCGCAAAACGGTACATACCAACACCCATGAAAATCGCTTTGTCCGGTGGATGTTAGAACGTATTCTCATGAAACTTGATGCGGTGAAAGACTCCTATCTGCAACTTGAGAGGAAGGCAGACCACGAAGTTCTGAGTTTCCTGGAGAACGCCTCCAAACAACTAAAGGTCCCGCTTCAGTACGGGGTATTAAGGGATGTCAATCCGGTTCACAACATGACCATTACCCTTGCCCTCCAACTGTCATTGGGTTACCGAGATATCTACCGGCTTTATCTCCTTGTCATGAAGGGACTACAGGTAGGCTCAGACTTATTCCGAATGTCTCTGAAGGACCTCGCCACGCTGTACGAGTACTGGTGTTTTCTACAACTGCACAGTTTGCTAAAGCAACGTTTCGAATTGATCAATGAAGATGTTGTCAAGGTGCACCGTGATGGGCTGTTTGTGACCTTAAATAAAACGAAACAGGCTGCGTTTAAGTATAGGTGTGCAACAACAGGCGAACAAGTCACACTCGTCTACAATGCGCTTCCTTCGCACTTGCGAGGTCCCCTCCCTACGGTACCTCAACGACCGGACACGGTACTCACCATTCTCCGCGAAGGAAAGGGCCACAGGTATAGTTACATCTTTGATGCGAAGTATCGCCTGAATCCGGCGCTCGACCCGGATTACAAAGGACGGTATGGAGGTCCTGGCCCCGAGGAAGGGGATATTAATACAATGCATCGGTACCGAGATGCCATCGTGTATGCCGATGAAGAGGGGGTGTATCGGAAGTCGATGGTTGGCGCATATGTGCTCTTCCCGTATGCCGATGAGGAGCAATATGAGAGTCACCAATTTTATACGAGTATCGAGAAGGTCAATATTGGAGGACTGCCGTTTTTACCGGGATCGACCAGGCTGGTGGAACAACTGCTGGATAGGATATTGGAACTCTAGGGAGTTGAACTCGTTAAGGCGAGGAGGCGAGCGTGTGAACTAAACTGTTCTTTTATTTCGCATCTGCGCGTAAGGTGCCTTCCCGATGGAAGGTATGCAGTTGCATTTATCGCATGACAGCTATGGAGGGAAGATAGGGATTAGGTAGAATGTCTACTGACAGATGTACTCATCTTAGGCGAAATGAGGAATCCCATGGGTGCCACACAAGCATCGATAATAGCCTGGGAAGTTGCAGGTATTATAGCGATAATATTGTTACTTGCATTACTGTTCATTGGGAATGCGTTTGGCACGGTTCTTGATGAATTTTTCGAAGCATTGTTGATGAAAATTGGACAGAAAAAATTCGTCCGCGGCGTTTATAGCATCATGCACGAGTTCAGTGATGATGATAAGGCGGTTGAAGAAATCAAGCTGCTGTACAACAGAACTGCGAGTAATTTTAACATTCTCAAGAGGGAGAAGTTCACTGCCGCGTGGGATATGGTTGACTATTTCATCTACCGCATTGATTCCAATTCAGAAGAATACTTTAAGAACACATATGGCCTGAAGGACGTTAACAAAATACGAAAGAGGCTATCTGTAATGCGGGACATGTTGCATGAGGAATTTCATTATCCATACGTAGAGGGAGAACAGTCGCACCTCTTCAAGGCCTTGGGTATTGCTATTAAGTCAGATGACAAGCATGAGGCGTCTGAAGTATTGCAAGAGTTGGCCGATCTCGTCGCTAGAGACCGTAAACTGAAACAAAAGAGGGAGCGAAGGTCTTTTTTGTGGACGGTTTCAGGAACGATCGCTGGCGTAATTGGCTTGGTTCTGGCTGTCCTAAGTCTAAAACCTTGACGGCTGCTCAAGATGTTACGCCGACAGTGAGGAACAAGAGGCCTTTAGGCCTTTACTGGTATGACGGAGCATTAAAGCAATCATCGAGGTCTGTTAAACTGTTTGCAATGTTATATCTAGGTGAAGCTGGTTCTTCCATATGAGGGTTGGTTGCTTGATTGTTCTGGAGTAACTTTGAGGGGGATTGCGTAGGGTCTTGGATGTTTTGGCGGTTTGGCCAGCACTAGATGGCCAAAGCTGACATAATTGCCTGTCCATAATTCCTGAATACGACGACCGTATTACAGGTAAGGAAAACTGCCTGCGTATTCAGGTAAGTGGCTGCTGATTCCGAGTTGCTCCGGAATACGCACACGGCTTCAGAACTTCGAGGCAAAGGAGGTACGGAGAAGGGGAAAATTAAGCCTGAAATATTGGATGGTTTGCGCTTCCTTACCTCAGAGTTCGGCCGCGAGCTGGCACGGAATCCCCCTCAGCTAAGTTCTCAACTTGAGCAATTTCTCTAATGTGATTCTAACCTCATTCCCATACATACGGAGTCAATGGTGAGTAGAGGTCATACGTGGAATATCATTCTATGTAAGAACATGGAATACTGATAACGAGGCGTTGTGACGAGACATGAGATATGTTATCGATGGCTTGATATTCACTGGCCCACAAATGCGTCCATCCATGCGCTCTACCCAGGCGGGGCTTAAGACGGTGAGCTGACAGACATCGTGCAGACGAAGTTGGCGACGGTTCCGTCCCCCCAGAGCGGGCCCCTAGGAGTGTACCTTTCACCCTCAGCTGCTAGCGGGCATGTCGTGCCGCACGTCGATAATAGGAGGAATCACCATGCGTATCACCAGTATACGTGCAAGGAATGTTCTCTCTTTTGACAACCTAGAATTGAGTCTGGCGGAGGATGCGCCAACGAACCTGGTGGGGACCAATGGGGCTGGCAAGACAAAAGTCTTTCGGTTAATTAGAAACCTTATGGACGGTGTACACTACAACAGAGGTCACCTGGAACCCATAATGCGCTTGAAATCGTAACGGGAATTCCCTGTTGATGTCATCAGAATTCCAAATGCTCTAGGGTGACGGTGCTTTCCCCAAAGTAACACCGGATGGGTGCAGGGTTTTCTCGGTGAAAGGGCTGAGTATTAGACCGTCCGCAAATATATGATGCGGGAGCATCATTTAGGAATACATCGCGTTCACACCAAGGAATTTCCAGATCCGATCAGGGATTTCCTGATGACATCAACAGGGAAGTTCGTTGGTTACACCAAGGATTTTTCGATGACCAAAACCTCCATTTCTATTTGACGATACACAACCACACAACATGAGCCTTGTTTGAGGCGGATTTTGCCGTCGATCAGTTGCCCGGCTTTTGCGGAAAAAAGACGACCCTTGTATCCTTTTCTCTCCTCAACTGTCGTGACTATTAGTTGACCACCAAATGTAATTTTGTTGATTATGGGTACCTGTTCAGCACCAAGACCTTCAGGAATTGGACTCACTGATCTCTTAACAATCTCGCCAAGAGGACGTCATAGATGAGAGGGCCAACTCCATGTCACACCCACGAATCCTGAAACATCCCACCGGTCTAGATGGCTAAACCAGAGCCCGAAGCCCCCCGAACCACCTTGGTTAGCTGAGGGGCCTATACGAAAAAAGGAGTGGGGTCTGCCTGGCGGTACTATTTCTATTCAATGTACGTGGACATGTTGATGTAAAAAAGCACCAAGTATATAATGCGTTACATATAATGAAATTTTTGAAGCGGAGGATAACAATGCCAGAGGAAAGAGAATGGCCTTCTACGGATGAAGTTGCGTCAATTATCGTTGTATCTCGTACCAAGGAAATTATGAAACAGATTACTGAGGCCGAAAATTGTGGTGACCCGACCGTAAAAAGGCTTGCGGAAAAGTTAGGCACCATTGCTGTATTACTGTTAATTGAGGCGAGGAATGCGATGGACAGAGAAAATCCAGACAGAAAAACGTTATTACCTCGCGATATTGATAAAGCATATGACGCGTTCATGGAGCCACAGGGAATGGTTACTGAAGTCTTAAACACGCTAGAGACTGCGCGTGAGATACTCGACCGTACTAACAAGCAGACTGCAATGTACCAGGCCATCATAGGTATGAACTTCCCACAGGGAGAGTAACTATGCCAAGAGAATATACTTTTTTCTTCAGACATAACGAATACAGTATATGGGAACAACTGGACCGCATACCAGCTCAAGAATTTTATGATGCTATGGCTAAGATCCTACTGGGTCAGGGATATACATCCCTTCCTGAATGTTATGGGACAGACAAACGTGCATCTATGCACTTTTTAATGCATAACTGTGAAAGGGATGTTCTGCAGAGGGAAATTGCACCATTCTTTGAAGATTACGGAAAAAAAGGTGACATTCTTAACTGTCTCATTGTAGCTCACTCAATTTTCACTGTTCGTCCCAACGCTGATATGTGCATTAACGGAAACCTTAGAGACCACCATTATGAACTGGTCAAGCGGCAATTGTCTGCAGAGCACCTTACTATATCCGGTTTTATTCACGGGAACAATCATGTTGACGTACAATTAACTCTTAAAAGTACATACTATGAAAGATATGAAGAAGGTCACGAAGAACAGGTGGAGGCTAGGGAGTACGATCAAAACATCGAGATACGATGTTATCCAAAATTAGGCTTAGGCTTCGTCACTAGACATTATAAATCCCAGGAAAAACTTGTACACTACGTTAACTTAGTTATCCAAGCGATAAGTGGGCAAGAAGAGAATCAAGTAGCAACTCAGCCTTTGACGTTACAAGAAGAACAACTCTTGATTATTCAAAGTGGATTACGAGGTGAAATGCGCGGAGGGACGTTGCAGTTAAGTAATGAACCAGTCAGGCTCACCTTCGATGGAAGAAAAACCTTGGAGGCTAAATCAAGTGTTCTTTTAAATCTTGCTCAACGTTCAGGGAAATACCAGAGCATCGAGTTCTTATTCTACGATCAAGCGACAAGTGACAGACATCGTATGAGGATACTAGGTTCTGAGGCCAGCGTAGTTACGACCGGAGAGGTTCAACCTTCTGTTGTCGATGACTTAGTACGACATCTTGTTGTGGCACGAGAAATGCAAGACTTTATGAAGGATCCGGATAGGACCCTATACCATCTTGTAGAACGACAGGTACACGCAGCGCCTGAAGCAATGAAAAACCGACTAACTCGTGACCTTATGCAGGAATTTGAACAGATATTGAGTAGTTGTGTAACACTAACGACACGGAACCCTTTGTGGCCAGCAATAAGGTCTGCGGCATTCAATATCCTTGCGGATATTACCATACAGGGTGTACAAGTAGGTTCAGTTACCCAAGACTACACGTTAACCTACAAATCGGTAACGCAACTTATACAGTTATTTGGGGTTGCAAACGCCCCGATCAAGAAAGCACAGATTAACGCTATTATTGAAAGGTTTACGAGCCTTATCAATGGGTGTGACAACCCATTCGTGCTCATGAAGAGATATGTTGATGATAAGGGGGCTAGAACTCTTGTGGACCCACTCGTTAGCACAAGTAGTTGATGCGTTTCAACACCTTGTTAACGAATCGGCACCAATGGAAGGATATCAAATCCGCGAGAATGCTCTCCTACAATTTTTGAGTGAAAACCCGGAGCAGACTGGGGTAGCAGTAAATACCGCCAAATTAATGGGCTTTTTTATACAGGACTGCGATGACGATGACAATATGTGGATCAAATTGGATTGGGAGCGTATCGGAACCGAATATATCAACGAGTTCAACCAACGAGCATCGCTATCGATTGTCTTGCAAAAGGTAGATTGGGATAACCAACGTTTAATGTTGGGGTTTCCCAGCGGTGATGAATTGGTAACCGTTCCGTTGATATTAGGGCAGGTTGGACCGGGGGAAAAAGAACCTGCCATAGTTTACCGTTCCACGTATATTCGTGAAATTGACGGGTTCTACTCGTGGCTGGATGTCCTTTTCGTGGAGGAGACCTGTAACCAATTTATTGAACACGTTAATGACAAACTACACGACACCATGAAGGGCGACTACATTGAGTTACTCAACGGTACTTCCCTGTCGAATGTCGATCTTACGAAAATAGAAAAATCCATTCAGAAGTATTTGTGTGCAACGGGATTCACGTATAGTGCAGACCGGCAACAGATGCGTAAGATGATTCCATTTTACCAGTTGCCCGAGTCAACACGTCTTTATTGGAACTACGAGTATTCTTTAGCTGTCTTTAGTGATGCTTCTAGACTTAGAGCACTGACATTTGATAGTACTGGTCAAATGACCCGTGCGGAGAGCGTTATTGAACACATTTCCAATGTTGAACAAGCTCTGAATAAGAATTTGAACGAGTTTTTAGATATTAAAGCAATCACAGATTCCAACATTTTCGCTAAAGACAAACTCACCGCATGGATTCCCGCAGCAATTGTTATGATTTCGAGTGTGCTGGGCGTGCTATTCAAAATTCTTCATTGGGATAGTGTTGTTCTTACAAGTATTACAACCGCTATCGTCGTTGTACTAAACGTTCTTACCTTGTTAGGTGTTTTTATGTTTGGAATTATCCCCAACATACGCTTAGCGTTGTTTTCTTGGGACATAAGGTAGTGTTCAGGATGATGGGATTGGATATCGATTGTGGTCCCATGGGCCATGGCGAGATACTACATGTTACTGGCCTGTATGTGAGGCCAACTTCACATACGCGTAGCTGAGAAGACACTTGGCGTTGGAGGCATCATGATAAAAATGGCAGGGGTAGACGGTGAAGCCGCAGAATAATTAGATTTTCGGCCTTAGCTATGAAATCCACCCGGACTCTTGCCGTCGGAAGCTTAAGTCGTAGTCCATCCTCTCAGTCAAATGTGTATCCAGTATCCCAGCTAAATCCACATTGATTACAGAACATGTAATACGTCAACCCGAATGGACCCATCTTCCATCCGCCATCGCGTAAACGCTCTAAGACGGTATGACAGTTTGGGCACACTTCATTGAATCGGGGTTCCGGGCGTAATTGCTCGACTGATTGAACATCAATATCTTCAATCAACCGTTGAACATCATTGATAGCTTGAGCAATATTGTGGTTGTATCTAAGGCCCACCATGTCAGCGTATGGCTGCAAATGTTGATGGAGTACATCATTAGGTTGGTCCGGCTGAGAAAAATCAGTGTGGTTATAGGAAATAAAAAAAGATGCGTCGTAGTTACCTTGTGCATTTCTTAGGTAGTTCACAACGGTTAGAAAATTGACTGCATCGGCAGTACTGTTTTTTTTAGGATGGAACGGAGCTTGTTGCGCTAACCCCAACTTCACAGTTTCTTTCTCCACCCAACTATCTGGCTCGACAATGTGAGAATGTTCAAGTAGAAAGTCAATCCTAGACACACGTTCTTCCGCTGATGAACGCAAATTGGATTCTCTAGATTCCAAGTCTAGTAACCATTCTCTAATGCGGTCAAGGGGTCCAACCTCCGCATCGAAGTCCTTGGTTAAGTTCCGTACGTGTTTAGATAGTTCTTTGATGGACTTGACTCGCTTATCTACAATCTCTCCTCTGTGTCTTATCCACTCGTTATGTATTGTAACAGGTGTAATAAGAAGCAGAAGTTGCTCGCGAATCAGTCTTTCTATAGCTTCTAGTACTGAAACAGGAGTTTTCCCTTCAGCGATGTAATAAAGGTCACAAGTGTCAATGGTAAATGTGTGAATGGTACGCCCCCCCTTTAAACTGTATCGATTTAAATATCTTCTACTCATGTCGTTGATTTCCTCTCTGGATACCACCCGTAACGTCAGTCCAATTCCTCGGAGGGGAAGAAGAATAGCCTACTGGTCAGCCCGCACGTTTTTGGAAGTTTCGATAATGACAGATACGAATAAAAGGTAGGGCTTCGTAAAGAATGGGGTTAGGGACATGGTGTTGAATGTTTACTAACAGATCAAAGAAACGACACTAGCCGTTTGGTACAATTGAAGAGGGAATATAGTTGTCTTAGTGGGGGAACCATCCAGCATCCTGGATGGTTCCTTTGCCGCGACAGGCAGGACATTTTGGTCCCCGGACGCGGAAGGAGAAGTGTTCTGAACTGGCTGCCCGGTTTACCAAGTCAATTGGAGACTGGGTTGAGTCAAACGGTATCGTTGGTGTAATTCTTCATTGGCCAGAGAGCGGCATGATGGAGACGGTCTCCGAAGTGAGTCTGTGGTTAACTCTATTTAGTTTAGTACCATTGGAGGGATGAATCAGCACTCTAATTGTCTCGCTGTTGTTGAGTGCGGGTGCCAAAATCGCTCTGAAGGGCGCACGGGCACAGCGACGTACAGTGGAATGGCCCTAAATGCGACCGAATGCATCGTTCTAGTTCCGATAGTGGATTAACTCCGTTATGCGTGGAAACGGGCGCACGACAGCTGTGGACAAGATGCTCCGATCCTAGTATCTGTAGATATTGTAATTGAGCCCCATTCTCCGTTGGGTGTTTCGGCGAACCATCACGGACAATGTGGGTATGATAATGGCCTGCGTGGAGGTGTATTGCATGGCTGTCGACAAATACGCATTGCACAAAATGATTGACAATATCGACGATCCGACGAAAGTGCGCCTGGTGTTTGATGCTATTCAATTCACTCCATTGTAGAGGGGGAAATGGGGCATTCTGAACTGGACACGTGGCAAAGGAAAGTTTGCGAGTAGTGAGGATGTATTGAGGGTTTTTCATAGTTCGCGGAGGTGACCGAATGCATTGTAGCGGTTTTGTGTTTTCAGACCGAAGCTATGGTTTTGTTAGGCCGCGGACCGCCCCATCAAAGAGATTAATAACAACGCGGGTTTCTAGGAACGTGTTCGGTGGTGCCCGCGTTATTATTTTGTGTTGTGCGCCTGCACTGTGGCACAACCTCAAGACGACCTCACATAAGCGTTACGTCCAGCGCCGATGCCAGTTATCAGCATGAGGAGAACAGAGGCCACCAAGACCATCAGCGGAACTTGCCAGGCACCAGTTAGGTCATGCAAGAAACCGATTAAAATTGGGCCGATGGCGGCGAGCAAATAACCGATGGATTGCGCCATGCCGGACAATTTTGCGGCCTCGTCGGCGGTTTGCGAGCGTAGTCCAAAGAGTGTCAGAGCGAGGCTGATGGCTGCACCACCTGCAAGGCCGATGAACACAACCCACAACCAGTCGAGTGTGTTGATACCGCTGAGAAGACCTATGTAACCGAGCAAAAATAACAACGCAATGGAAACGATGAGCCCACGCTGGTCGCGCAGTTTGTCTGCAACGATGGGCACGATAAAAGATGCAGCCAGGCTGACAATCTGCATGAGTGACAGCATAAATCCTGCCATGACCACGGACATGCCCCGACTTTGCAATAAGGAAGGCAACCAGGCCACGTTGACGTAGAACACGAATGACTGCAGGCCCATAAAGAACGTCACCTGCCAAGCAAGAACGGATTTCCACAGTGTGCCGACACCTTTCGCCTGCCTTGGAACGTGGCGTTTACGGAGCTGGGGTAACCACACGACGAGGCCAATGACGGATAGAATTGCCCAAGAAGCTAAGGAGCCTTGCCATCCGACGCCCTGAATCTTCGCTAACGGCACACTGATACCGGATGAAATGGCCGCCCAACCGCTCATAAATAAAGTATACATGCCCGTCATGAGCCCGACTTGACTTGGAAAATCACGTTTGATGAGACCCGGCAACAGTACGTTCCCCATTGCAATGCCTGTCCCGGCGAACAGCATCCCCGCGAGGAGCGTCAGTTGCAAAGGGATATAGCGTAGCAAAATACCGATGGTCAGCACCAACAGGCTGGCGCCTAAGGTCCGCTCGATGCCAATCTTCCGTGCAATCATCGGAGCGAGCGGAGAAAAGGCAGCGAATGCCAACAACGGCAGTGTCGTCAGCAACCCTTCCATGGTAAAGGATAAGCCTGTTCCTTTAGCTATCATATTCATCAATGGGCCTACGCCGGTAATGGCCGTACGGAGATTCGCAGCCACCAACATAATGCCCGCGAACAACAGGACTTTACTCATCGTAGACGCGCTCTGACCAAGTTCTATGTTCTGACTGCTCATGATGCCCCACACCTGCCTTACACGGATTGTTCAGTCGATTACGTCAATATAAGGTTATATGCACTGTCAAGGTTATGGACAGACTTTAATCTGAGTCATCGATAGAGCATTGAGGCTCAGTTGCCTTCGGTTCGATGAAAGACCATACGAATGGGCAGACATGCATAACGTGGAAATGCATGGTAAATACTCCCCTGTGAGAGATTCGCAGGGAGGTGCACTGGTGGATCACATCCATCTCGCACGAGCGCTGTTTGGGATGTCCCTTGGATTCCATATTATCTTTGCGACGCTTGGTGTCGGTATTCCGTTCATGGTGACCATCGCCGAAATCAGCTACGCGCTTACGGGTGACAGCGACTACGCGGTCATGGCAAAACGTTGGACCCGAGGATTTACGGTGTTGCTTGCTGTCGGTATCACGACGGGGACGACAGTCGCATTGCAGCTGAGCCTGTTGTGGCCACGGTTTATGCAAATGGTGGGGCAGGTGTTGGCTTTGCCATTTGTGCTTGAAATCTTTGCATTTTTCGTCGAGGCGCTGTTTATGTCCATTTATGTGTACGCTGCGGACAGGATTCCGCGCGGGTGGCGCATCGTGAGCGTTTTGTTGGTTGCCATTGGCGCTGCAGCCTCGGCGCTCCTGATTACTGATGCGAATGCATTCATGAACTCACCGCAAGGATTTCGAATTGAAAATGGACGAGCCGTTGACATTCATCCGTGGCAGGCTGTGTTCAACCCGGCACTGCCGACCTCGGATTGGCATGTCCTGATGACGGCGTACATGACCGTTGGGTTTGTGACAGCGGCTGTTGCCGCATATGGATTGTTGAAGAAGTCTCACACAGACCGCGAGCGGCGGCATCAGTACAAGGCACTTATGTTGTCCCTTGCACTCGGTGGGTTTTTTGGACTGGTTGCGGCTGTTAGTGGAGACTCTGCAGGAAAGTATCTGGCGAAGTACCAACCGGAGAAACTGGCTGTGGCGGAAGGACTGTTTCAGACACAATCTCATGCGCCGCTGGTGATTGGCGGGTGGGTGAGCGCACAGCGACAAGATGTCATCGGTGGCATCAAGGTGCCGGATATGCTGAGTTGGTTGGCAACAGATAGACTGGATGGAGTGGTCAAAGGGTTAAACGACTTTCCCCGCGACACCTGGCCCCCATTGTTTTTACATCTGCTGTTTGATGGCATGGTCGGCATTGGCACCCTGTTGATTTTCTTTGCAATTTTCGCGTGGCTCGTCAAGACGCTCCGAAAACGCCGTGAGTTTCCGTTTCCCAAATGGATGCTGGTGCTCACCGTGTTGACTGGCCCGCTTGCCGTAATTGCGATTGAACTGGGCTGGGTGTACGCCTGTATCGGTCGCCAGCCGTGGATAGTCTACCACGTCATGAGAACGGCTGACGCTGTGACGTCCTCACCTTACGTCGGTTGGATGTTTTTCCTCTTCATCCTGCTGTACACCATACTCGCGATTGGCTCCATCACAGTGCTCACTGCCTACTTTCGACATCATCCGCTTACGTCCGACATTGACCCGACGCCTGTGAAGGCTCGAAGGGCGGTGTGGTTGCCATGACGGCTGCGTTGTGGGGGGCTGCACTGTTGTGGGCGCTCGTGTTCATTTACGGCATCGCCGGGTCTGTGGATTTCGGTGCGGGATTTTGGGCGATGGTGTTCTACCGGGAGAAGGACGCGAAGGCGGCGACCATCGCAAACCGATACTTGTCTCCGCTGTGGGAAGTCACCAATGTCTTTCTCGTCTTGTTCGCGGTCTCCTTGGTCGGCTTGTTTCCGACAGCGGCCTACGTCCTTGGGAACATCCTCTTGGTTCCTGGAAACTTGATCTTGATTCTCTTAACCTTGCGCACTGTGTTCATGGTCTACGCGCACACGGTAGACCGCTATCAAAAACCACTTCGCGTCGTGTCCGGTGTGACGGGACTGCTGATTCCGGCGCTCCTGATGACGGTGCTTCCCATTGCCCAGGGCAACTTTCTACAGAACGTGGGCGGACGTTTGACGCTTCGTTTGGGACATCTGTTTACCAGTCCTTTGGTGTATGCCTACGTATTACTCGGGTTAATCAGCGAACTGTTTTTGTCTGCCATGTTGCTTGCAGATTATGCGCGAGTGGCGAAGGACCGGTCAGCGTACAGCATCTATCGGAAATATGCCTTATGGCTGGGACCGTTGAACATGATTTGTGCCCTGATTGCGCTGTTCAGTATTGGAGGAGCAGCTCCCTGGCTGGAGCGGAGCATGCTGACACAGTGGCCATGGTTTTTGGCGTCGGGACTCTTTTTTATTCTCGGTTACGGGCTCTCACTAAGTAGCGGTAGTGGCTACAGCAGCAGTGAGAGTGGCAGTCGGAGCGACAGTGCCAGCCGCGATAAGCGGTTGCCGCGACGCTTTCGCCTGGCCGTAATCAGCCATGTGGTTCAGTATGCACTGGCGATGGCAGGGTATGGGCGTGCGCATCTCCCTTATCTCGTGTATCCAGCCGTCACCATTCAGGACAGTTTTACCAACTCGGAAATGTTCCGGGCTGTTGTGGTGGTCTTAGTGATTGGGGTAGCGGTGTTATTTCCAGGGTTTGTGTGGTTCTGGCGACTGTTCTTGGAGAATGACACTTATGCATCAAAACCGGAGTGATTCAGAGCGGGGAGTGAGATGACATGCAGATTGCAGAGACACCAAAACCGCCGTACTACGCAGTCATTATGACGACCGTAGCGACGGGGAATGACGGAGATTATCAAGACATGGTCCATGACCTCATGGAATATGTACAGAATCAGCCAGGGTTTCTTGGCGCCGAAACGGTCGATGGGGGACTCGGAATCATGGTTTCCTATTGGGATTCGCTAGACGCCATTCGGGGCTGGAAACAGGACGACAAGCATACAGTGGCGCAACATCGGGGAAGGTCTGAATGGTACACGGCGTGCAAAACGCGTATTTGCCGAGTCGAACATGAGTATGGTTTCTCCTGACAGGCCAGGTACAGCTATATTGTGTACGCCAATGACCAAATTGCCTGGGTTGATTGCATACCTGATTGAGAGCATCGACTCTCCACAGGAGAGTGACAGCAGGGCCGCCAGACATGAGTTGGCGGCCTTTTGGGTCGGCAACGCTGAGATTATCTCTCATCTTTATGTTGTACAATGAGAGGGACAAATAACCGATTTTGGGTGGCTGAGTGATGCAAAACCTGTTCGACGTGGTATCCCCGAACCTCTTTTCTATCTTGGCAGCACCGAACCGAGTCATCTATTTCCGGGCACTCATGGTGCTTCGTTCGTGTTACCAACGAGAGCTGACGATTCACCGCTCAGCACTGGTGACGTATCTCATCAGTGAAATGGAGCGGGACCTCTACGATTTTACAGACGAAGATGCCCTCGGTGAGGCCCGGGAAGAGGCCCCGGAAGAGGCCCTGAAAGAGGCCTCGGAAAAGGCGGGGGAAGACGCTTCGGGTGAGACCGACTTTGGCTCCCTGTCTGGGCGGGCCCATGCCTTGATTCGGCGCTTCATCGAGACGGGGTGGTTGCAGCCGTCGACGGACGCCGTTGACATCGATGAAACGCTGATTGTTCCCCCGTACGCGAGCATCCTGCTCGATGCGTTTCAGAGCATTGTCCAGCCAGTCCAGCAGCGCTACAACGGCTTTGTCTATAGTGTCTATTCGAATCTGCGCACCGCGAATGACGATAGAGATGAATTCATGTTCCAGGGCCTAGAGGCAGCGTATGAGAACACCATTTCACTGCGGGAAAGCCTCAGGTCGCTTTTACATAACATCCACTCCTACTACCAAAACCTCCATCACCGTCAGGAGATTCGTGAACTCCTCGCGGAACACTTTGACAGCTACCAGTTATCTGTGGCGATTGCTGCCTATCATCCCTTAAAGACATTCGACAGTGTGTACCGGTTTCGGCCGCGGATTCTTGAGGTCTTGCGCAACTGGTTGACCATGCCCTCGTTGCTCACGCAGATGGCGAAATCCGTCAGGCAACAGCGTGCCGATCTCGATGAGCCCGAGGCGCGGGCTGAGGTGGTGCAGCGGATCACCTTTATCACCGACACCTTTGAGTCTCTCGATGACCTGCTAAAAGAGATTGATAAGCGCCATACAAACTACAACCGCGCTTCCGTGGAGCGGCTGCAGTATCTGCTGAACACCGATAGGGACATCAAAGGGAAGCTCGTCCAACTGATGCGCGCGCTGCCAAAAGCGCAGGACAAGGGGGCGTCTCCGCTGCTCGATGAGATGCGGACGTTGCCTGTCTATCAAGTCAAGTACCTTGACCCAGAGGCCCTCTACACCGAACCGAAAAAGCGCGTGCGGGGTACTCCGCAGCCCATCGTGCGGCAAAAGACAGATGATGCCGCGTTTCGTGCCGAGGCGCGTGAGCTGATGGAGCGCATGAATGCGCTCTATTCGCAGAAGCAAATCGGTGAGTTTATCCTCAAACAGATGAAAAAGCGAGATCGCCTAGATTCAGGGGAGATGACCCTGCAGGAATTTGACGACTTTTTGCGCGTGATTGTCGCCGTCGTCAAGGGTGATGAGCCGGAGATGCCGTACGACATCGTTTGGAGCGAAGACAAGTCGAGTGTGACGGTGGCGGGATACCAGATTCCGCTGATGACGTTTGTCAAGAAGGGGGCCGCAAGATGAGTTGGGACGAGCAGTACACAGCCTTCACAGAGCGAGACAAGGAGGACTTCTCTCGTCTCGTGAGTCTCCTTTATGAACAAACGTTTCTCGTGCGGGATGTCTGGGATGTAAAGGAGCACCGCATGACAGGCAACCGCGATTACCGCCTTGCTGAGCGAAACATGGCCCTCTTGAAGGGATACCTCTCGGTCAGCGGGTTCGAGATTCAAGTCGATGGACGCAGAGGCGTGATGGCCATCTACAACAAGTACAACCGCAACCGGATGAAAGTGGACAAGTTTACCACCTATATGCTGTACGCCTTGCGGCTGGTGTACGAGGAACAGATGGAGACCGCATCGATGCGCCGCGAAGTCATAGTGCCGCTGCGGGAGGTTGTCGGCAAGCTCTATACCATCGGGGTGATGGATAAGCGCATCGCGCTGACCCATCTCCAATCCACCCTCAATCGCCTGCGGAAGCTGTCCATCATCGCTAGGGTGGAAGGTACGAGTCAGGACATGGAAAGCCGCTGGATGATTTACCCCACCATCACCATCGCGGTGTCGGATGACCGCATCAACGACTTATACGCGCGGCTCATCTCCGGAGAGCTGAAAGGCGGCGTATTGGAAGAGGATGAGCAGAACGGAGTAGGCACGGACAGCGGCGGGTCAGGTGAGGACGGAGACGGCGACCTGGCCGACGATGGAGGCGAGGAAGACTTGACAGAGGACGACCTTGACGAGGACGAGGACGAGGACGAGGTGCGAGAGGGCGACCTTGACGGGGATGACTTGGGAGAGGAGGAGACCGAATGAAGCTCTTACGGCGAGCGCTGCTTGTGAAATGGCACTACATTGAACACGAGCTGATTGACTTTGCGCCCGTGACGTTCCTGACAGGCAAGAACGCGGCGGGGAAGTCAACCATCCTCGACGCGTTGCAGCTGGTTCTCCTTGGCGACACGACGGGTCACTTCTTTAACAAGGCAGCGAATGATAGCTCAAAGCGGACCTTGAAAGGATACCTGCGCGGTGAAGTGGCCGAAGACGAAGGCGTCGGCATCATCAACCTGCGGGACGGACAGTTCTCGTCTTACATCGTGCTCGAGTTTGCAGATGAACGAGGGCACAAGCCGTTTTGTATGGGCGTGGTGTTTGACTGTTCACCGGACGGATCGGTCGAATGGCGGTTTTTCTCGCTTGCAGAGGGCATCCCCGACTTCCACTTCATCCGCGATGGTGTGCCGCTTGACATCAAAGGGTTGCGCACATGGGGACAAACGCGAAAAAACCGCTTTGAGATGTTTGAGAGCAACAAGCGCTACCAGGAAGTCTTTTTGGCGCGCATGGGAAACATCAACCAGAAGTTTCTGCGGCTGTTTCGCAAGGCCGTGCCGTTCTCGCCCATCATGGACATTGCCGGCTTCATTTCGGAATTCGTCTGTGACGTGAAGGTCCATCTCGATATTGATGACATGCGCGAGAACATTCGTCACTACCGCCGGATGGAGGAAGAACTGCATGTCGTAGAGTCGCGCGTCGAGGCCTTACGTGAGATGGACGGCACCTACGATGCCATGGAATCTGCGGCCGACAAAGTCAAACTCTACGAGTACCTGCTCGATAGGGCGGAGTTGACCGCTAAGGAGCAGAAAGTGACGGCAGCGAAGACGCAGGCTGAGGGACTCGAGGCCGAAACGACGCGGATTGAGGGGCTGATTTCCGCCCACACAGATACGCAGAACCAGGTTCGAATCGAGCGCGATAGGCTGGTTGAGGAGCGAGCCAACTCAGACGCCTATCAGCGCCAGCAGATGCTCGAGCAGAACAAGCGGCTCTTCGAGAGTGAGTTCAGCCATATTCGGCGGGACGGGGAGCGGCACGACAGGATGCTGGCTGACCATGGCGAGCGCTGGCGCGCCGTCGCCCGCAGTCTCGGGGACACGGATGTCTGGTGGGCCGACGTCGCTACACAAGACGGCGCCAGGAATGGTGCCATGGACGGCACGGGGCCTGCCGCGGATGGCACGACGGATGCTGTCGCGGGCGGTACCGGACATGCTGCCGCAGGAGGCACGGCCAATGCTGCGGCGGGTGGCAGGACGGATGCTACTGCGGGTGGCACGATGGATGCCGGCCTCGCCAAGGTGGATACGCCGGAGTGGAAACTCGCACAATCCGCACCCTTGTACAATGATGCCATTCGCGCGATTAATGAGGGTCTGGCGAAGTGGCCGCGACCGGCGGGTTGGCAGTCACACCGGCTGCTCGACGAGGAGCCAGCGGTTTCAACGGATTTGGATGCCCTGCGTGGTTCAGCCGACTCGCTGAAACAGGCCTCTGAGTTGCTTCGCGAAGGCCACGTGATGATGCGTGATGCCATTGGGTCGTGGGAAGAGGAATCGAAGTCCCTCGAGCGGGCCATTAGTGAGCTGAAACGAGGCATTAAGCAGTACGATCCGAAGGTCCTACTCCTGAAACAGTCGCTCGAACAAGGGCTGTCTGCTGAAGTCAACATCTTTGCCGAACTGCTCGACATTCGCGATCCTGTGTGGCAAAAGGCGATTGAAGGCTACCTGCATACACAACGTTTTTATCTGCTCGTTCCACCAGAGGCGTTTTCGCGGGCCTTGCGGATTTACGACGACACGAAGCAGTCACAGCGCCTATTTGATGTCGGCCTCGTGGATATCGCGAAGATTCTGGAGGAGAAGCCGAGGGCGATGAGCGGATCGCTCGCAGAGGAGGTCATCACCGACAACCCTTATGCGCGCGCGTATGCCGATTATCTGCTTGGGCACGTGATGAAGTGCGACCATGTGGATGAACTCCGCAACCACCGCACGAGCATCACGCAGGACGGGATGCTCTATCAGAACTATGTGGCGAGACAAATCAACCCGGCCCGTTATGCAACGCTCTACATCGGCAAGAGGGCGATTGCGCACCAACTGGAGCAAAAGAGCCTTCGGTTCGACCGGGTGCAGACCTTGTTGCATGGCTTCCGGCCGCGGCTCGCGCAAGTGGCAGAGTGGGCGGCACAGCCGTATCCAACCTCGTCCGATGTGACCGCCGCAGAAGAGTTTCTGCAGTTGCTGACGGGTCTCCCGAAGCTGCGGGGGGATTACAAGGCCATCCTCGACGACATGGGGCGCCTTGATTTCACGCGGTTGGATGAAATCAAGAAGGAGATTGCGCGCTGTGACGCGGTACTCGCCGATGTGGCTCACCAGATCCGCGAGCTGACCAGCAGGCAGGGGGAGCTCAAGGGACAGCGAGATCGACTGGTGGAACAGGACATTCCCGTCCTCGAGGCGGAGGTCAGGGACAAGGAGCATGCCATCTCCTCCCGTTACAACCCGCTTGAGGCGGCCGACATGAGTGCCCGCTATGAGCAAGAGCTGCAGCGGCTTGGCGCACCGGAGACGGTCACGGCCAACTTTGGACGTCAGCTCTCGACGGAGCGAAACCGGGTGACCGAATCGTGGGACAAGCTGGTCCGCCAGCGTGAGGGGTATAACCGGACCTTTGGCGCCGGCTTTGACATCCAGCGCCGCGACAACGATGCCTACAGGGCGGAGTTGACTGCGCTCGAGCAGTCGGGGCTGACGGATTACGCCGCGCAGATTAAAGACGCGAAGGAACGCGCGCAGATTCAGTTCCAGGAAGACTTCATCAACAAGCTGCGCAGCAACATTGACACCGTCGAGCAGCAGATTAAGGCGCTCAACTTCGCGCTGCGGGAAGTCTCCTTCGGCGGCCGCGAGCGTTATCAGTTCAAGGTCTCCCCGAACGCACAGTATCAGCCGTTTTACACCATGATCATGGACGACATGCTGCTTGAAGGCCGCAGTCTCTTTTCGGACGCGTTTATGGACAAGCACGGCGCGGTGATTGACGAGTTGTTCCGGCAGATTGTGGATGTCGACGAGCGTGACCCTGCCGTTCAAGCCGAGCTCGAAAAGAACCTGCAGACCTTTACCGATTACCGGACCTATTTGGATTTCGATCTCGTTGTCAAAGACGAAGAAGGCCGCGAATCGCGACTGTCCCGGGTGATTGCGAAAAAGTCAGGCGGCGAGACGCAGACGCCGTTTTACATCGCGGTGTTGGCGTCGTTTGCGCAGACCTATCGCATCAACCAACCTGGGTTTAACGACACCCTCCGGCTGATGATGTTTGACGAAGCCTACAGCAAGATGGACCACCAGCGGATTCGGGACAGCATCAAACTCGTCCGCGACATGGGACTGCAAGTCATTTTGTCGGCGCCGACGGAGAAGATTGCCGACATCGTGCCCTTGGTGGATAAGACCATTGTCGTGCAGCGGATTAAGTCGCAGACCCGCGTGGCCCCATTTGAGCCAGACGCGGTAGGGGTGAACTGAGGTGGGTGGAGATGGCAGCGACCGCACGGCTGGTATGAGCGGGAAGGCTGGCAGCGACCGCACGGCTGGTATGAGCGGGAAGGCTGGCAGGGACGGCACGGCTGGCATGAGCGGAAAAATTGGCAGGGACGGTGAGAGGGGTGAAGGCATGACAGGCCGGCTGGCTGGCACGGGCGGGGAGTCACTGGCGCGAGGCGTGTTGTCGGCGCTCCTCGACAAGTACGAGAACAGTGAGGCGTTTCGCAAAGGGGAGCCCACGCAGGCTCGCATCCAACTGCGGTTTACGGATTCACTCGTGCCAGGGTATGCAAGCGGCCGGCTCGATCCCGATGATAGAACTGCCCTTCACCATACCCTCGTGACGATGGCGGCCGGCGGCTTCATCGACCTCAAGTGGGTGAAGTTCGAAGAAGGCAACATCCTCGAGCGCGTGTATTTGAAGTGGGAGCGGATTCATCATATCTATGCGTATCTTGGCCGCACACCGCAGCGCCAGAAATTATCCGCGTTCACCGCGGAGATGGAGCAGTGGCTGAAAGGTCTGGTGAGTGAGGATCTGCCTGGAGAAGGCGCGGGCGGGGAGCGGTTTGTGGACAGGGAGTGGCCCGGCGAAGGCGAGGTCCGACCTGGAGAAGGCGAGGACCTGCTCGATGATGGGCTGCCTCGCGGGACTGAGGGCCTGCTGGATGATGACATGCCTGGCGGGAGTGAGCGCCTGCCACACGGCGGTTTGGCGGAGGCGTGGCGCTTCTTACTGAATTGGGCGGACGATGTGCTTTCGTTTGTCCATGAACGCGGACGGATCCCCAGTAGCCTGATTCCTGAAGAGGACGGGACCCGAGCGCTGCTCCTCCGTGCTTTGGCCGGATTGGTCCGGATGCGAGAGAGGTCTCTGCCGGTTCGCCTGTTCTCCAAACGGGAACTAGGGAACAGCAAGGTCTTTGAGAAGCAGGTTCAAAGCCATGTGATAAGACTCGTTCGCCGCTACTGGTCTGTGGGACATCCACAGGACATCGAGGCCCCCGACGATGACGCGACGCTTCTGCGCGAGCTTGGCATCGAGTCCGGACATGAGGACATCACGTTCTGTGGCCCGATTCGGTTTCAGTACCAGGCAACAGAGGCAACAGAGGAGATCGACGCGAGTGTCTTTCCATACGGACTGGCTATCGACGCCAGCGATGTGCATCGCATTACCATCACCGAGGCACGCGTCTCGCGAATCTTAACCATCGAAAACAAGGCAAACTACCGAGCCTACGTGCGCCATTATCGCCAATCAGATGAACTGGTCGTGTATCTCGGTGGATTCGCGAGTCCAGCACAAAGGGTGTTCCTCCGGCTGCTGCGAGATTTTTTGCGGGGGAGGGTCAGCGAGGTGGGCCAAGAGTCAGTCGCTTTGGGTACGATGAGCGTACGAGCCCTGGACCGGGCTGGATGCGACCTGGCTGCATTAGACCTGGCTGGATTGGACAAGGGCCTGTCCAGAGCGGACGCGAGTGACCAGCCTACGGTTCTTCATCACTGGGGAGACCTGGACTATGGTGGCATTCTCATCCTCCAAAACCTGCGAAACAGTTGTTGGCCAGAAGCAGTCCCCTGGCGCATGGAGCCGGAGTTGTTAGATGAATACATAGATTATGCAGAACCGATAGATGATGCATATCGGACCAAGCTTGAGCGTCTCCTCGAAGCAGATGTCTACGCCTGGGCGCATCCGTTGATACAACGAATTTTAACGCTGGGGGCAACATTAGAGCAGGAAGCATTGTTATTGAGTGATTGATAGAGCGTTGGTACCATGACCCAATACGACCGAGAATTAAGAACGGTCAAATCATTTCAACTAAGATTCACCGTCTGCATCTTGGTTCACCTGTGTAGCAGAGAGAAGGAAAAGTTTCTCCCCCATTGTTGCTTGGTTGCCATATGTATCCATAGCCAAGCCCATTGCTCCAACGTCTTCGAGAAGGCAAGGTTTCCAGCAGCATGTGCATCAAATCCAATATCGGATGCAAGTTGGACTACCGTTTTTACGGCCTGTTCATCATCTCCAGCAGAGAACATGACGGTCTTCCCCGCGCTATAAGAGGGTTTCTTTATGTTCTCAACACCGGTTTGGTTGAAGCATTTTACAACCTTTGCTTCAGCAGCCCATTGTGCAATTCTTTCTGCTCCCGACAAGCCGTTTACAACTTCCACTCCACTGAAGTCCTTTGTAATTGGATTGGTGCAGTCCACGAGGATTTTATCCGTCCAATCCAGTCCCTGTATCGTCTGTTCGGCTGCATTCCAAGGAACGGCAAGAAGAACAATGGTGTGCTCTTGTACAGCTTTCTGAATCGTTGTAGTCTTCGCGTGCTCCACCAACGAGGAATATTTCGGATCCAACGGATTGCGAAGACCATAGGTCACGGAATGTCCTGCGTCAGAAAGAGCCTTTCCTAATGTGCTTCCTACATTTCCGGCTCCCAAAATCGCGATGTTCATCTATTCATTTCCTTTCGATTTCAGATTTTAGTTGACCACTGTTTCACGTAATAAGGAATTAATTAATGACCAACTTCGGTGTCCTTCTGTCCGAGTTTTGTTGCCTATCTGTAGTGAGGTGACCGACTTGAACAGCATAGGCGTTGTTGGGTACATCCATTTCAACTTTTCCGTTCTGACTGGCGATGGTGATCTCATAGCCCTGTTCTTTAAATTCATAATAGGCATTGGTGAGCTGCGAACCCCAAAAGCCTACAGGTCAACCGGCGGTAATACTACGATTGGCAATTACTATTAGTATGTTCTTCTTTGCTTAGTTTTCTTGATTTATATTTGATGGTCCTCCATACGTGCGGTTGGGCACCTCCTTGGTGAAATATTATAGAATTGTTGTAAAATGTCTAGTACGGACTCTTTCGAAAGTACTTCTTAAAAAATGAGTATAGGCGAAATAGATGATGACAGAATTTAAAATAAATGGAAAAGTGTTCAGTTGTCCCGTTGAACTGACGCTGAATAAATCATGGGAAAATGGGAGGCTTTGATACTTTGGAATGTAAGAGAGGAAAAGAAGCGGTACGGCGAGTTGCGCAAGCTGTTAAATGAAATCAAGGGCTCACCGGATGCCTTTTTCTATGTCATCTCAAGGAACATTTTAATAGATGAAATAGGTTGACTGTTTTGATAGGGGTTTATCGCAGCTTATTATGCAAATCTGAACAACGGTTTCTCTCAAAGGGGTGATGGTTTGAAATTCGTCATGATATTCGGACCGCAGGCAGTCGGCAAAATGACTGTGGGACATGAGCTTGAGAGCATCACGGAACTGAAACTATTTCATAACCACATGACCATCGAACTGTTGTCGCCCCTGTTTGGCTTCACGCCTGAAATGTGGCGACTTTCCACCCAGTTTCGCCAGGATATTTTTGAAGCGTTCGCAGCCAGTGAGATGTATGGGCTGATATTCACCTATGTGTGGGGATTTGACTTACAAAATGACTGGGCGTACGTGGATAGAATTTGTAGCACGTTTGAAGACAGAGGTGGACAAGTGTATCTTGTCGAGCTTGAGGCCGACCTGGAAGTGAGGCTTGAGCGTAACAAGACACCCCATAGGCTGGCACACAAACCTTCAAAGCGAGATGTAGACCGTTCGGAAGACGACCTCAAAGTGACCGCTGAAAGACACAGACTGAATTCTCTAGAGGGAGAAATCACGAGAGAAAACTACATCAGGATCAACAATACAAATGTGAGCCCGCAAGCGGTTGCAGAGACCATTAAAAGCGCGTTTAACCTATAGCAAAGTTGATGGAAACCTGAGACAGGTGTCCGTGAAACCAGGGGGTGACCCGTGGATAGGTCAACACGGTGCTTGCGGTACATCGGGTTTGAACCTCTCGGGCTAGCGAGGGATTCTTGTTTATGGACGTGAACAGCGAGTTGTACCGGATCCCACATGCATGGATGACCTGCTGGCTGATTTGAACTATCATACAATGCCTTCTTCAGGTAAACTTTGGATAACAATTTACAACTAAAGCTGGTGAGGGGAAAACGAGTGAAACCTGACGTACATCGACTACGTCCGGTGTTGTCGGAATTCCATGATCACGGATATCAGGGGTTATGCCGGTCCAGAGATAGCGCGCTCGGCATAGGCTCTGTTGATGGACCCTATCGAAGAAGAAGGTGGTAGAAGTGACGCAATGTCTAGCATGTCTCGTGAACTCTGGAGAGCAATCGCCGCCCGGGGGTGTCATCTGGAATGATGGACTGTGGCAAGTGGATCACCGGGTTCATCCATGCCCAACGCTTGGGTGGCTTATCGTCAAACCCATCCGACATGTGGAGTTCTTTGACGACCTAACGCCTGAAGAAGCTAGCCGGTTTGGTTCGCTGTTGAAACGTGTCACTGCGGCACTTCGCGCATGTCTCCCAGAGTCTCCGGTCAAGGTTTACACCATTCTCTTTGCAGAGTCTGCCGATTGTCCACACATTCATTTTCACGTTGTACCCCGTATGAAAGACCATCCGGTAGAGTTTCGAGGCCCTCATGTGTTTGGTTTGTCGGGGGACATTGCCACAGACGAGATAGAGCAACTGGCTCAACGTCTGAGAAGCGAGTTGTCGGGGAGTCCTGCATAAAGGGGCAGCGATAATGAATCATGATGATGTCGTAACCGCTATTGAGGCTGCGCAGTGGGATTTTGAGCCGGAACTTTCGATTCCAGGAGTTTATGAAATTCGTACGGACGTGCTGTGTTTACGGATATCAGAGGCATCGACGAGCCCGCTCGCGAACAAGGTCGTAAAATCTGTGTTTACAGAAGACGTTGACCGCCGAATCGACGAAGTCTTCTCGATGTACCAGGCACACGACAGGCCGTTCTCGTGGTGGGTGGGGCCAAACAGTCGTCCTGCTGACTTACGTAACCGCCTTGAGCGGCGAGGCATGCGTGTGGAGGATGAGTACGTGGGCTTGGCGCTTAGCACCGAGGAATACGCGCCACGTCCCGTGACATCCAAATGGGTCGTTGCAGATGCGGTGAGTGACGAACAACTTCATGGACATGCCTTGGTAAGTTCGGTTGTGTGGAACCTCGACCCGGCATCCACGAAGACGGCGGTAAATGAAAGACGCAGGTACGTTGACTTCTCTCACCGTCGGGGTGGATATCTTGTTGTTCGGGACGGTGAGAAATATGTAGGAAACGCCAGCTATAGGGTCAGTGCAGATGGTCAAACAATGTACCTAATCGGTGGTGCTGTGCTGGCCGAGTATCGGCGACAGGGCGTCTACCGCGCCATGGTCGAGCATCGCCTGGAGATGGCGAAACAACATGGGTGTGTACTTGCAACAACACAAGCTAGAGTGGGAACGTCCGATCCGATTCTGAGGCACTTCGGCTTTGCGGAGCATGGGCGGTTCTTCATGATGATGAAGCGGTAGACAAAGGTGGAGGCAAACGAAGTACTCTGAGAGGTTGCACGTGATACTCGGGCGCTCTTGTCGGTATCCGAAAAATTGGATGTACCTGCACTGGACTTCATTCTCAAGGCTTTTCAAGGAAATCAGTCAAGCGAAGGTCACGACCGGACTCTCTGTACATTGCGGTTAAAGGGGGCGATTTCGCTGCCAGTTCGAAACATGCCGGAAGAAACAGTCGTTAACCTTGTCTCGCAATTCGAGGCCATTGGCGTTCGTGTCTGGATGGACGGCGGCTGGGCTGTAGATGCTTTACTGGGTCAGCAGACTCGTCCTCACGGAGACTTAGATATCGTCGTTCAATCACAGGAAGTTAGACAGACCCGATATGTGTTGGAGAGTCTGGGTTACCAAGACAAAGTGGATTGTGACACGAGACCGTGGAACTTCGTGATGGCTGATGAAGCCGGGCATGAAATCGACTTCCACGTGATTGAGTTTGATGAGGATGGTAATGGTGTGTACGGGCCGTCCGAATTGGGCCTTTTCTATCCCACGGACTCTCTGACAGGACAAGGAGTCATTGGACGCCATCCAGTGTCCTGCGTCTCTCCGGAGTGGCTCGTTCGCTTCCATACTGGCTACGAATTCGATGAACAGGACGTCCACGATGTGATGGCGTTGCATCGTCGGTTTGGCGTGCCGCTGCCGGACGAATACATTTCGTTGATTCGGAAAACCAGTGACGACCGAGACGCACATGCAGACGAGCAACTTGTGACGTACAGCCCACTGACACTGCCGACGGAGGCGAAGGAGATTTTGCGCGGAGCCTTGTATCATCTGACATCTGACAAGATGGAGGCAGTGCTCTCATCCGTATATGTGGCGCCAAACACGTGTCTCTTCGGTCTACTCCCGGGTGAGAGAATTGTCGCCGTTATGGGGATTCGGTGCTACCGCCAATCGGTTGCCGAAATCCTGCATATTGCAGTCGATGAAGAAAGCCGCGGCAAGGGCTATGGCCGTCGAATCATCCAGTTGGTTGTTCAGAAAGAGGCATTGACGGATCTGTCCGCTGAAACAGACGGTGATGCAGCCGGATTCTATGAACGCTGCGGCTTCTCCGTTAAATCTCTCGGCGAGAAGTATCCAGGGGTCGAGCGATTTCTGTGCAGATGGGGAACTGATGATGACTGTTGAAGGCACGAACGCGGACCTTGCAAAGTTACTGGAGACGGTCCGAAAGCAAGGGAAGCAGTCTCGGTTTATCCTCGGTGTCGATGGATTGAGCCGTTCAGGAAAGACGACCTTCACCGAGCGATTGCGGCAAAACCTCGTGCAGAAGCAGATAGATGTAAGTGTGCTTCATCTGGATGACCACATCGTGGAACGCAAACGACGGTACGACACAGGGCACGAGCCGTGGTATGAATACTACGCCTTGCAGTGGGATGTACCGTACCTGCGCGAGAATCTGTTTTCTAAACTACGTAGGGGTAACGAAATTGTCCTACGGTTTTATGATGAGGACTCAGATGAACACATCGCAAGGACTTTGTTGGTTCCGGCAAAGTGTGTGATTATCGTCGAGGGTGTTTTCCTCCAACGTGCTGAGTGGCGCAGTTTTCTCGACTATTGCGTCTATCTGGACTGCCCCAGACACATACGATTTTCTCGTGAGAGTGAAGCCGTTCAGGCCAACTTGGCGAAGTTCGAAAGTCGGTACTGGAAAGCGGAGGACTACTACATACAGGCAGCTCGACCTGCAGAGCAAGCGGATGTGATAATCAAATCCCGATGAATCACGCTGTGGGAGAAGAGAGACGGCCGATGCACAAAACGGTCCGGTGATGAACATAGAAGATTTTCACAAACGGAATCGTTTTCATTCACTGCACGTGAGAGGAGAACAGTGTGCGGACAAAGTTTCGCTATATCGCTAGAGCGGTCATTGTGAAAGAGAATCAAATACTGATTGCAAAGGTGAAAGGCGCACATTCCTTCCTGCCTGGAGGAGGCGTTGAACTGGCAGAAGGAGCAAGGTCAGCTCTCCGCCGGGAACTCCAAGAAGAGTTGGGCATTGAATCATGTCGAGTCGGTAGGTTTCTTGGAGCCATGGAGGTTTTCTTCGAGGAAGTGCCAAACGAGGTGCTAATCCACGAAGTCTGTCATTTATTTGCAGTCCACGTCGATTCCTTAGAACCAGGTGTCAATCCGACATCACTTGAATCCCATCTTGAGTTCTATTGGGCTGAGTTTTGCACAGAAAGTCTCGTGCGTAACGACGTTTTACCAACAGTGATTCAGAAATCATTATTATCACTGTACGAGGGGGAGACCCACTGGATTAGCTCGTTTGAATCTTAGTCTACCCAATCCCACGCTGGCGTCCGTCGGTGAGGGATACTCAATTGGAGGCGATTCCATGTCGGAGGATTTTTATTGCGACGAAGTACTGAGTGGCCGGACGCAAGTCGAAAAGGTGTACGAGACGGATAATGTGCTTGCTTACCACCACACTCGTCCCTTTTATCCGGTGCATGTTGTGGTGATTCCCAAAAGACATATCCCATCGCTCATTACATTGGACGCTTCGGACGACGAGATATTGATGGAGATGCTGCGTGTCATCAAACGGGTGGCTACAGACATAACGGATCGGTATGGAGCTTCCAAGGTATTGACTAACATTGGAGATTACCAAAGCAACAAGCACCTTCACTGGCATGTGGTTTTTGGGGAAGCAATTAGGTGATTACAATACGGGCTTTCAATTTGTTGTCGCACATGAGATTCGTCACATCGGTCAGTTATCCGTGTGGGCAAGGGAAATCGGCAAGGAACCTGTGTCGGCAAACTTGATTGGAAGACGACTGCATGATAAGACGTAGCGGACGTGATGATGTCATTGTTCCTTGTTTGCCGCACTATAGTATCTAGAGGAGGATGGCTTTGGACGAGTTGCTGGATACGTTTGATGACACGATGCAATGGACAGGGACCGCTACGCGAGCAGAGGTGCATCGTCAGGGTCTGTGGCACCAAACATTCCATTGTTGGGTGTTGCATCGGGATGTGAGTGGAGACGCTTTGCTTTTACAACGTCGCCACCCAACGAAAGACACGCATCCAAACAAGCTTGATGTCAGTTGTGCGGGACACCTGTCCGCAGGCGAGAATGCTTCTGATGGCGTACGGGAACTTCGAGAAGAGCTTGGTATTGATGTGGATTTTGATAAGTTACATAAAGCTGGAGTCTATACATACTCGAGTGCTGTTGGTGGCGTCAAAGACAATGAATTCTGCCATGTATTTGTGTTGATTCAAGAGAAGCCATCGTTCGCTGACTACAAACCATGCGTAGACGAGGTGAGCGGATTGTACCTCATTCGTGTCAGCGATCTACGGACTTTATACCAAAGCGCTGTGAACCAGGTGACAATTCAAGGATTCGAGATGGCCCATGTCGGTGATCGTCATGACCATACAATCACTGTCGGGTTGAACGACATGGCCAAGTATGATGCCCTGTATTATGAGTTGCTGTTTGCGACGCTCGATAAGCTTATGGGGGCCTCTGCGTGAACGGTTTTGGACCAGATGGAGTCTATCATGGCAGCGCAGTTGCGTGAACGTAATACCATCGCACGTTGCAGTGTCACGGTGCTGAAAACCAATTCGCGGATTGAGCAAATCATCACAAAACTGAACGACACCTGTCATTTGACATCCAGAGAACAGTCGCACTGAGGAATCAATCTGGCTCACCGGAGTTCGGTGGCTGTAAGATCGCAAGATAAGGGAGTGAGTTCGTTGTTCACCGAAGTTTACCTCGTACGCCATGCACATTCGGAATATTCGGCAGAGCAAGAAGCGACCCGAGGCTTGTCTGAGCGTGGACGTATAGACGCACGTGCTGTAACCGAGTTGCTGTCCAAAGAGCGAATCGAAGTCGTATGCTCCAGCCCTTATGTTCGAGCCGTTCAAACCGTTGAAGGAATCGCTTGTTTGCTGGGGACGTCAATTGACCTTGATGCTCGGTTTCGAGAAAAGGACTTGGGTGATTACAAATCGTACATGGAGGACCGTTGGCAGGCCTTTCAAAAAGGATTTGGGGAGCCTGAGTTCTCGTTTCTGGGTGGAGAATCAAACCGTGACGTTGAACTTAGAGGGGTAAGTGCAATGAATCGGATTCTGGACGAATACGCAGGGAAACGTGTAGCCATCGGCATTCACGGCTGCATCATGACCATCATCATGGCTCATTATGATGCTCGGTTCGACGTTGACTTTCTCGGAAACCTACCGAAGCCCGCCATATACAAATTGACGTTCAACCATGGGGAGTATGACGGCGCAAAGAAAATCGGAACATTTGGCTCTTGAAGAGAGGTGACGCGGTCATGCCAGGTTCTCCGTTCAATGACCGAGTTGAGTCAGAAGCAGAACTTCGGCAGCTCATGGGACATCCCAGTGAACTGGTACGGCATAAAGTCATTAATCATCTCGATGTTCATTGCCGGCATTTCATCGAACTGTCGCCCTACCTGCTTATGTCCACGGCGGACGTCAACGGAGAATGCGATGCATCGCCGAGAGGTGACGCACCTGGGTTTGTGAAGGTGATTGATGAACGGCGTCTTGTGATTCCGGAGCGTCCAGGCAATCGGCGCATGGACTCGCTTCGCAATATCCTGGACAATCGTCTCATCTTTTTAATTCCTGGTCTGGAAGAAACGTTGCGTATTAACGGATCGGCTTACAGCACCCGAGACAACGACTTGTTGTCCGATATGGATATCAATGGCCGGATTCCGCTTGTTGGTATTGGTGTCGAGGTGAACGAGTGCTACATTCACTGCGCAAAATCTATAAAGCGGTCACGGCTGTGGCAAACTGACTCGTGGACGAACCCAGATCGGTTGCCGAATCCAGCGAAAATTTTAGCGGACCACGCAAGATTGCCAGGGCTGACGGCGGACAAGGTGGCCGAATCGCTTTTGGAGAGCTACACCAAACGTCTATATTGAGCCATACATTGTTCCAGGACTCGTGCCGTCGCAGCGATAACGGTGTTTTTCGGAACTTAAAAATGCAGACAAACGTGATGCTCTGACATACCACATTTACGATAGTTATGCCCTATGCCGCTTCGTCAGCATTTGCTGGTGTCGCTAAAGCCCCGTTAACGGTGAGGTCGTGATGGTCTCCTGTACGAGACCCGTTTACTCGGTTATCTAACGTCTCGTACAGCGTATCGAAGTACCCATTCTTTTATCTGGCATGCGACATCAGTTGCTACAGTGTTCGTAGTATCGACAGTTGGCATAGGGGGATCAAATTCCTCATCAGCAATTTCAATCAGCCTTTTTGCGAAATGCTTGTAGTCCTGAATCATTGCATCGGGCCAGTTTCTTTCACGCAAGCGTTTTTCACGAGTTAACTCGTCACAGTGTAAGTTCAGATAATAGACACGCTCAAAGTACGGGTAATCGAGGCATTTTTCGACGTCCCATGGCATTGCAGTTCCACAAATGATAGTCATCCGGCCACTTTCGGCAATATTACGAGCTACTCGAAGCCAAACATTTAACATCTGCATGTTATTCGAAAGGCCGCATTCACGAAGATTATCTATATCAAAAATGTCAAAGTCTGGCAACACCTTGCGCAATTCGGTTATTACGTACGTTTTACCAGACCCACTTGAACCTGTGACAATGAATAAGGGTACTTTCCTGTTCATTCTAGAACTGACTTCATCGTGCATGTTTTTACCTCCTAACATACTGGCTAGCAACACGCATGGTGGTGCAGAGGTGAGAGTCCTTACCGGGCACAAACTCGTCTAGGGGAACATGGATAGTGGAATCACATTCGGATACCTTGCCAAAATCATTGACAACATGACCAGTTGCCCAAAAGGCTTTAATGGCAGTTCCGAATTCACTTGTTGTCTAAAAAGCACTTGCCCACCCGAAGATTGATATTCCTCCAAGGTGATAGTCTCTGAGCAAAGGCGCAGGACGTCATTACGAGTTAGAAGCATCAACGCTTTCGTTTCCATGCTCGGTGTTGGGTCATCGTCTGATGTTGCAAGAAACATGGCTGTTACGCTGTGTATGGTGTCATGTCGTCCGATAATTAACGGGCATGGTTGCTCTTCAGGTGGTGGGTAATTTTCGAGCGGTTCTAGCATTATTTCGGTATCAAGCGTAGTTTTCGGGCATTGAAACGTGATTGAAGGTACAAGAGGAGTTATGCGCAGGTGCGATTCTTCGAAGACCTCACGCTGAGCACATTCCCATGCAGTTTCATTTCCTTCTCGGTGCCCCCCCAACCTCACTATGGCTAGGGCTGCTTTGTCAGGCGTTGGACCCATTTGGAATGCCATGCGACCACGAACAATCACATACGAACCAGCCCTCTCCACTAAAACATGACTCACGCTACTACCTCCGCTATACCTTGCCGTTATTCAATACTGGTAAATTGCGACACAACCCAGGAAATTCCTTGCTGTATTTTTATGTACGGAGGCGGTTAATCCTTCCCTAGATAAGCTCCCGTTACCGACAGAAGCAGTTCATGTCAGGTACTTAAATATTTCAGTGTTTGAATCCAAAACAATGATTTTGTCTTTGTACTCACTGTTGTTAATGAAGTGTGGGAGCGATTGGGCATTGTACTCTTTGTTCCACTCAACCAGTTTTGACAACACTTTCATAAGAATCTTTCTTTGACGCAATCTTACCTGACATACGGTCGTCGTGCCTCTGCCAGACCCTCTCCTCTTGAATGGATAGGGGCGGCGTTAACACGAATATCTTATCCGCAAGTCGGAAACTGGGACCTACCCAACAAATATAAACACCTTCAATTAACCAATGGTTCTGAGAAACGATGGCTTGGAGTGCCTGGTCTCGCTCAGTCTCGGATGCTTTGATTCCATATTCGTTAGCGGTCCTGTCCCAGAACAAATCATCCAAATCATAATGAGGGATATGAAACTGTTCGCTTACTTGTAGTGCAATGTGTGACTTGCCACTCCCAGCCCCACCTAAAATGTGTATTCTCAAGAGCTCACCCCGCTCTGTCCCTTTGGTTTCTTCTTGCGTCCTCCCTTTACTTACACAAAGGTATCATGTTTGAAACGTGTGAATACGCAATTTCACTGCATAAACAGACGTCCTGTGCCTGTGCAAATTACGGCCGCGGAACACAGACGAACTAACTACACCCTAATCCCGAGTGTGTTCCACAGGGGCTGCAATTCTTCCTGATAGGTCTTTCTCTCTCGTATGGCGACACCGAGCTTCCATGTGTAGGTGGGATAGCCGCTCGGATGTAGAATTTTGATGCGGCCCGCTTCAACGTCATCCTTAAGTAAGTCAAATGGCAGAAAGGATATGGCTCCTTGCTCTACAAGTTGCTTCGCAACAGACGCAGGTGTCACTTTGGCCCACAGAGGTGCAGATTGTTTCCTGGATTCCGTCTCCATCAGTGTTTGCCGTAAATCGTCAAATCCTTCTCCCCAACTGTACATTGCTAGGGGATACCTGGCGATATCGTTCAACGTAAGGCTGCCATCTGGCACCGTGGACAACTCGTGGTCAGATGGACAGACACAATAGATAGGGATATCACGAAGATGAATGAAGCGTATGCCGGGGATTGACGGGGCTGCCAGACAGAAACCTGCTTCCAGAAGTCCGTCTAACACCATTTCGAGAATTTGCTGCGAATGGTTTGTGTACGACCATACTTCAATGTTTTGATGAGCCAGTGACTGGAGGATAGGCGCGAACATGCACTCTGCGACAGAAGCAGGTGCCCCAATGCGAAGACGCTGCCGCTTTGCATCCGTCTTCAGTGTGGTCACAGCCTCGTTCAGTAATTCCAGACATCTGTGAGCGTACCCCTCAAACTTGACTCCATCGTGGGTCAATTCTACGCCTTTGTGCGTGCGACGAAACAAGGTGACCCCAAGTTCAGCTTCGAGTTTCTGAATGCGACTACTCACAGACGGCTGGGCCATCCTCAGTGCCGCTGCGGCCTTTGATATACTCCTTAGCTCAGCGGTGCGGCAAAACAATTCAAGGTCATGGACTTCCACAGCAAAGCCCCCATCGGTATTGGAATTGTCTATAGATACTATAGCAAATATTGGAGTTCCGAATATCTGGGTGCGCTGTCATCCTTGTAACAAGGAGGCGGACCTGATGACAAACACTTCGACGTGGCATGGGGTCTTAAGCAAACCCTATCTATTGGCACTTTTTGTTGGACAGTTTATATCACAATCCGGTAACCGCATTTATGCCATGGCCAGTTTGTGGATGGCATATCAACTTACGCACTCCACCGTTGCGATGTCTGCCGTGGAGGCGGTGTCGCTTATCGCAGTCCTGGTGGTGGGCAACTTTGGTGGTATTATAACGGACCGGACCGATCCGTTATGGGCCATGATCTGCGTGGATATCTTCAGTGCCATCACGCTTGGGCTGATACCGGTGCTATACTTCGCGGGTCACTTGACAGTGTGGGATGTTATCGTGACAAGTGTTCTGCTGACGGGTGCTTCGATGCTGTTCACACCCGCCTTGCAGGGAATTATTCCTCAGATGACGACGAGAGAAGAGTTGGTCGTGGCGAACGGCATGCTTGACTTGACTGATCGACTCAGTAAAATACTCGGGCCAGCAGTGGTAGGTGCCCTCATGGTCCTGGCTACGTTAGTTGACCTGTTCACCATCGATGCACTGACATTTGTGGTCTCTGCCATCAGCCTGGTTTACGTCCGAATTCAGTGGTACAAGCGGTCGACAACAGTCAAGACTTTCAGCCAGCAGCCCCTCGTCACCCTCAGTCTTGACTCGTGGAAGACCCTGATGAAAACACCGTGGCTCCGAACAGTGACGGTGGTTCGCAGTCTGAACAACGGGTTTTGGGCATTGTACACGATTGGCTCACCGATTTTTGTACAGTCTCGGTTCCAATTGGGTATTGGCGCTTGGGGATTGATATTGGCCGCGTACGGGGCAGGACAAGTTTTTGGGAATGTGCTCGCCGTTCAATTCTCATCTTACAAAAACTCGCTGAGAACCTTTATCATTGGATGGACCGTTATTGGGTTGTCCTTTGTGGGATATGCAGTTTCATCTACGATTGCCATCGCTGTATCATGCATCTTTTTCGCTGGGGTGGGCGGGCCGATTGCGCATGTCGCTATAAATACCCGTATCGGACTCGATGTGGCACAAAACCAGATTGTTGGAGTATTCCGTATCCAGAAGATGATGATAAGTCTCCTCAACGGAATAGGAATCATGGCTGCAGGAGTTGTCTACAAGTTCGTCGATGCACGCACGGGAATTCTCTGTGCCGGCCTCGGGATGACAGCCGTGATGGTGACAACCGTCATTCTTGAATACATAGATCGCCACAGGCGGAGGAGAAGGGAGGGACTCCTCACCTGTGGATGATGTGACATATCTACATACAACAAACTTGTACGCGACAAAATTCCTGCAAATCGTCTGTTTGGATGGTTAAAGTGACTGAATAGATACTGGATACGGATGCAGTCCGTTTCTCCTCATCAACTGACCACTAACCTGCTCACCTTTTTCAGAAATGCTGCGGGGATGGGACGATGCAGCCTCCAGGTCACATTCATCGGACGTGACCCCGTATGCGACACGTAGTCTGCAATACCGAGGAAGGTGTACGGAAGCGCACCAGCCATGTCCGCTTTTCGTTCTCGCACGAAAAGTGCCATTCGGTTGCCTGTCTTCTTGTGACGAATGTATCGCTGGCCCGTAGGTGAGTCAGCCGGTGTAGTACTTTGCGACTGCCAATGAAACAGGACGTCGTTAATGGCGTAATCTTTGTACATCGTCGTCGGTGAGTAATCCTTTTCAGATTTATCAAGGGTGATAAAGAAGATGTCCAGTTTCTTCTCGCCTAAATACTTAACCCCTTCACGCATGGCTGGCATGTTATCGACTGTATAGAATCCAAGCGCAGCGAGGACCTGGTCACGCGAATAGGTACAATGGAGGTCAAGCGCGTTCTCGAACCCCAGGTCGACGGGTTCGTCAACGAAGTCAATCTGATTCAAATTGATGCGCAAGATGGCACAGACCTCAGCGCACAAAACAGGGTTTCTCCGCAGGACGGCGACACTTTCCTCTAAACTCTTAAATCCACATTGATTCAGGGGTTTCTGCCAGACAGTGTAATGGAACATGAGGAGCATCTGCTCCGCCAGTACCCGTGATATGTTCTGCATAGCGCGAGAAGGGTTCTCTAAGTAGCCTAACAAAAAGTGAATCCATCGCCGAGAGTTGATGGTGCTAATCCTGGAGAGAGCTTTTGTGACGGCGGCTTCATCGGGATCGGCAAACGATTCCTGAATGCCCGCCTGCGCACACAGACGGGCGAAACTGACGGACTTTTGTCCACGGTACAATTCCCGAAGCGACAAGTGGTAGTACTCGAGGAAGTTGGAAAGGGTCAGGTCGCGTCCGGTTTCCTCGGTGAACGTTTGAATTCGATTGACCAGTCCTCTGCGATTCCCAACGGCTTGACGGATATTGTCGAGCACGTATTCCTTCGCCTGCTTTTCGAGTTGAATGAAGCAGCCACGCGGCATGTTTAGAAACCCATCTGTTACTTCCTGGTGAACAGGGCGGGGGCTGGTGTTCGCCAATAAGGCTCGGAACTTCTCCTCAAACCGGTAATTCTTGTAGGACTGTCCGATAAAGTCAAGCACCGTGAGGCACTCTTTTCCCTCATCAAGGCGAAGCCCTCGACCCAATTGCTGCAAGAATACGGTCAGGCTCTCCGTTGGACGTAAAAACAGGACGGTGTTGACCGCTGGAATGTCGACCCCTTCGTTGTAAAGGTCAACGACGAAAATAAACCGAATCTCGCCGTCTGTGAGACGTTGCTTCGCCGTTGCTCTGTCTTGTTGCGGAGATGCGGCATGAAGTGCAATGGACGGAATTCCATTCTGGTTCATGAACTCGGCCATGAATCGAGCGTGATGGACCGATACACAGAATCCTAACCCGGTAACTCTATCTGTATCGGTCACGTAACGATTTACAGACCGCACGACCAGGTCTGCGCGCTGTCGATTCCCAGTGTAGACGTTGTTTAATTCCGCAACATCGTATCCGCCGCGTCGCCAATGGAGTTGGCTCAGGTCAACATTGTCGCTTACGCCAAAGTACTGAAACGGAGCGAGTAGCCCGCGGTCTATGGCTTCAGGCAGGCGAATTTCAGCTGCCATGCGTCCGTCAAAATACTCCGTTACATCTTTACCGTCCAGTCGTTCCGGGGTGGCTGTCAATCCTAGCAATACACTCGGTGAATAGTATTCTAGAAGTTGCTGGTACGTAGGTGCGGCGGCATGGTGAAACTCATCCACGACGATGAAATCATAGAAGTCAGAGGACGTTGCTGCGGGCAGGTTTCGTGAGTTGAGCGTTTGTATGGAAACAAACAGGTGATCGAGACTCTCGGGCTCTTTACCTCCTACGAACAATTCACCGAAATTCTCATCGTGTAGAACACCTCGGAAGCAGTCCCGGCTTTGTCTCAGAATTTCTTCGCGATGAGCGACAAACAGGAGACGGCCTGGCTTGCCCCGACGTGTTTCTCGAAACCGTTTGTAGTCGAAGGCTGAGATGACCGTCTTCCCAGTTCCGGTTGCAGCCACAATGAGGTTCCGATGACTTCCATGGACGTTACGCTCGGCGTCTAGTTTTTCAAGGATCTCCTTTTGAAAACCGTAGGGTTGAATGTCAAATAGAAAGCTATTACCTTCAGAACTGCCTTCGTAGCGTTCTGCACGGAGTGCTCGAACAAGGGTCGGGCGCTGTGTGTCTTCGTATGTCGTAAATTCGTAGTCGTTCCAGTAACCTTCGAACGTCGCGGCCACTTTTTCAAAAGTCTCCGGCTGGTCTGACGCTGCAACTTTCACGTTCCATTCCAGTCCGCTTGACAGGGCTGCGTTTGAGATATTGGAGGAACCAATGTACGCGGTTGAGAATCCTGTATCGCGGTGGAAGATGTAGGCCTTCGCATGGAGTCGTGTGCGACTTGTGTCATACGAGACGCGGATGCTGGTATTTGGAAGGCCACGAAGAGCATCAATGGCCTTGATGTCGGTTGCACCCATATAGGAAGTGGTGATGATGCGCAATTGACCTCTAACCGTGAACTGCTCCAGTTCATTCAGGAGCAGCCGAAGTCCACTCCATTTGATGAACGAAACCAACATGTCGATGCGGTCGCTCGTAAGGATTTCTCTCTGCAATTCTGCGACCATACTTGGTTCACTGCGTGCTCCGGTGAACAGCGAGCTCTGTGCAATCGACGTTTGCGGCCGCAGTCCGGTGATGTCTACCTTTTTCGTGACACCCATTGGGGAGTTTTGCTTGTCTAGGAGAGCGAGTAGAAGCTCGGCGTCAGAGCGAATAAGAAACTGGCTTACGTACGGGTCTGTGGTTTCCCTTGCAAGCATCTGAATCACTTGATTGCAGAGTTCAACCCTCTTGTTTAATGGATGTTCGCCCCGGGTTGCATCCAAAGCAACACGCAGAACCTTTTCCATATATTTAGCCAACAAAATTGTTGATTCTGCGTCATCCAGTCGACTGCGTTCGATGTAGAATTCTTGTGGGTCGAGTTCTGCAAGATCTCGCTGGATGAGGTTGTTGATGATTTGTTCATATAGTCCGGGACGAATCATTAAGTCACGCCCTTTTGAAGTGTCGGTGGGACGGATGGTGTCACATTGTACTCTCCTAATTGTACTAAATTGTCCCAACCTTCGTGGCGACGTTGTGATGAGCGGTTTAGTACCATCTGGTACGTCTAAGTAAACGTCTAAATCACCCCACCTTCGATGGGTTCATGTTGTGTAGTCTCCCAAAATTCCAATATATAAACAGTTTTAGATACATACAGGATTTTCCGATAGAAATATCTAGAATGCTGTAGAATAGACGCAGAAAGTATCGAATCGATGGCGACTTACCAACTGTGCAGGCTTTGATGAATCGATAGGGGGCAAAAGCAGTTGCCTACATACAACAAACTTGTACGCGACAGGATTCCTGAAATCATCGGTTTAGAGGGTAAGAACTATACGGTACGTACACTGTCTGACGAGGAGTACGCAAAGGAACTCAAGGTCAAGCTGAGCGAGGAACTCCGTGAATACCTCGAGACTCAAAGTGATGTCGATGCCGTGGAGGAGTTAGCGGATATCGTGGAAATCATTCATGCTCTGTGTACCGTACACGGGTCATCTGCCAAGGCGCTAGAGGGGGTCAGACAGGCAAAGGCAGAAAAACGCGGTGGATTTCAGGAGAAGATATTCCTGATTGAGGTCAAAGACTAGTCTATGAACAATATCAAGTTGGTAACGGACTCACTCCTGGACGAACTCGTGCAATATATGGAGCAATCGGACACCATCTATCTGTTGGTGTCCTTTGTGATGGAGTCTGGAGTCCACTTACTAGCGCCGTACCTACGCGCTGCGGCCGTGCGAGGAGCGGATATCAAAATCCTGTCTGGAGATTATCTCTACATAACCCAACCGATTGGCTTACAAAAACTCCTTACTATTGACCCACGAATTGAGATACGTCTTTGGAAAAGCAACGGGACCGCTTTCCATGCGAAAGCGTATCTGTTAAGCGGGAATGAGGGGCCAAGTGCGGTCGTCGTTGGCTCTTCAAACCTGTCTGCTTCAGCACTCACTCATGGGGTCGAATGGAGCCTCTTGGCATCCTCCGTTGACGGTGCTGGAGACGTGTTAGACACGGCTGAACATGCTTTTATCAAGATGTTTTACGACGAGAACACGATTTCACTGAATGATGAATCTTTGAAGCTCTACACCATGGAACACGAGGAATACCACCGGTGCCATCCAGATCTAGCTCATCAATGGATAGAACGTGAAAGCATGACTCGTCGTTCGAGAGCTCTGGATGCGAATTCAGGTCTTGCTGATGCCAAGCAACCCTACGATGTGGAGATACAGCCGCGAGTTGTGCAAATAGAGGCACTGGAGCAACTACAGATTACGCGTAAAGAGGGATACGATAGAGCACTTGTCGTGATGGCCACAGGGTTAGGAAAAACGTATTTAGCCGCGTTGTTTGCGAGAGATTTCAATCGGGTACTGTTTATTGCGCATCGCGAGGAGATATTATTTCAAGCACGGACGGCATTTTCTAGTGTAATGCCAGGAAAGTCCTGCGGGGTTTACTATGGCCAGGAGAAACAGCCCAATGCAGATTTGGTTTTCGCATCCATCTACACCCTCTCGATGCAGAATCATCGGAGGCGGTTCGCCCCGAAAGACTTTGACCTCATTGTTGTCGACGAGTTTCACCACGCTGCCGCGAAATCCTACCAAGTTGTAATGGATTACTTTCGTCCAAAGTTTCTGTTGGCCATCACCGCCACCCCTGACCGGGCTGACGGTCGCGATGTTTATGCGCTCTCTGACGGAAATGTTGCCTATAAAGTCGACTTTATTGAGGCCATTCAGAGAGAATGGCTGGCTCCGTTTCGATACTATGGTGTCTATGATGAAACGGACTATAGCAAGATTCGTTGGCTCGGTTCCCGCTATGACGAAGACGAGTTGCGTACCGCTCAGCTTCGTGAATCTATCGCTAGAAGTGTCTTCAAAGCATGGGTCGCGCATCAGCAATCGAGAACTTTAGCGTTTTGCTCGTCCATCGCACAGGCAGAATTCCTATGCGAGTATTTTGTGCGGATGGGAGTCCGAGCAGTCTCTCTGACGTCAAAGAGCGCGCCTCATCACCGGTCTAGTAGTATCGGACACCTTGAACGCGGTGAGCTTGATGCAATCTTTACGGTAGATCTGTTTAACGAGGGCGTCGACATCCCTTCTGTAGATACACTGTTATTCGTCCGCCCAACCGAGTCGTTGACCGTGTTTACGCAGCAAATTGGACGCGGGCTACGTTTACATTCCGGGAAAAGCGGCTGCGTTATTGTGGACTTCATTGGAAATTATCGCAATGCGGACGTGAAATTGTCTTTGTTCCAGGTTGAAGGGGCACTTCGTGAGTCCACCAACTCCAAAGTGTTTGTTATTCCAATCGTGCCTGAGACTTGTGCCATTGAACTAGATATCCGAGTTGTCGATCTCCTTGAGGAAATGAACCGAAAGCGGCACCCGAGGCGCGACGCGCTCAGAAGTTCATATCTTACTGTCTACCAGGACCTAGGGAGGCGGCCTACATACGCAGAGGTCCATCTTCATGGTACAGCTGATAGTCGGGGATATAAGCAAGAATTTGGTTCTTGGCCCGCATTTCTGCTGTGGGCCGGTCAGTTAACGGATGATGAAGCTGCGACTGCAGAGCGTTATGCCGGCTGGTTCAAAGAGCTAGAGTCCACAGCCATGACCAAGAGCTATAAGATGGTTCTTCTTCTCGCCATGCTAGAGAGAGGTCTGACCGAGTGGGATGCCGCCATAACCCCACAAGAAGTAGCACCGTTCTTTCATAGATACTTGACGGAGAAGGAGTATCGGCAGCGAACAGATCTCAACGACAATGCATCTCGAAAACTTCGCGAATTCGATACGCGTGCAGTCACAAGGATGGTGGCGAATGCGCCCATGAAAAACTGGGGCGCTACCTCCAGAGGTCATGTGGTGTTCGAGAGCAACGAGTTTCGGGTACTGCTCGACATTCACGCTGACGACAGAGTAACGCTATTCGAATGGACGCGAGAAATCTGTCTCTATCGTTTGCACACTTACTTTGAACGCAAAGGACAGAGCGGAACGACAACAGGGACTCGGTCTACTAATCGTTCTAACGTCTTTAAAGTCTAAGGAAAGAAGGTCAAAATGTGCGAAGAATATACCTGATTTCATGTGCGAGCAAAAAACTGTCTTATCCAGCCAAGGCAAAAGATATCTACGTCAGTCCGCTGTTCCGTCTTGGGTACAATTTCGCCGTTCAGTCCCGGCCTGACGCCATTTATATTCTTTCGGCGAAGCATGGGCTACTAGACCCAAACACGGAGATTGAGCCTTATAACGTGACATTGAACGAAATGTCTTCAAACGAAGTGCGAGCATGGTCCGACAAAGTACTGTATCAACTCACGCAATGTTGCGACCTGAACAGAGACCACTTCGTGTTCTTGGCAGGTTCTGCGTATCGAAAATACCTCGTTGATGGAATTCGGTCTTACGAGGTCCCGATGGAGGGATTAGCGATTGGTAAGCAACTCCAATACCTCAGCGAACGAACACGTTAACGATCTTTGTGACGGGGTGCATCGATTGTGCCAAGGTATGAAGCATTTTCGATTTCCATTTAATGAAGCAGAACTTCCGAAGAATGGGTTATACATACTGTTTGAACGCGGCGAGAGTGCACACGGTACAGACCGTATCGTCCGAGTAGGGACGCATACAGGAGTCAATCAGTTGAGGTCACGGCTCAAACAGCATTTTGTCAACGAGAACAAGGACCGAAGCATATTTCGCAAAAACATAGGTCGTGCCATATTGAACCGTGACAACGACCCATTTCTAGCTCACTGGGAACTGGACTTAACTGCTCACGAAGCAAAAGTAAAGTACAGTCCCATCGTGGACTTCGAAAAGGAGAACAAAATCGAACACCAGGTTACGGGGTATTTGCAAGAGAACATGCACTTTGTCGTGTTTCCCCTTGACAACAAAGATGAACGGCTCCACCTGGAGGCAAAAATCATCGCTACTGTTTCGCGATGCACACATTGCCGACCATCGGAGGGTTGGATGGGGATGCATTCACCAAAGGAGAAGATTTGCGAAAGCGGGTTGTGGTTGGTCAATCAACTCTACGGGGAACCGTTATCCGAATACGACTTCGTTAGGCTTCAAACGGTCGCGGGAATGGTTTGACAGCAGACATACCGGAGAGTAGGGGCCGGTTTGTAGTGGGGATTGTGGCTCAGTAAAAATGTTAAGTCATGTGGCATCGTTCGGTCATTAAGGAAAACAGATGTGAGCTTTAAAAACCATGAGATTCTCGTAGCGAGGAGACGTGAAGTATGGATTCAGTCATATTACAAAGAGTTGTGTTGGAATTGGTCGATATGGCCCGCAATCAAAAGGACGCTACTTACGGAGAGCTTTCTAAGAAGGTAGGACTCACGCATCATAGACCGCTACGGTTTTATCTCGAAGAAGTCGTTCAAATGTGTGGAAAACATCAGTATCCACCACTAACGGTTCTTGTCGTCGATAAAGAAAAACGAAAGCCCGGTGGAGGATTTCACCTTGCACTACAGGAGATACCCGGGTATGAACACATTGATACCGATAATGAATCAGTCGATGACTTGCTGCGAACACGTGTATGGTCAGTCACCAACTGGTCTGAATTGTTAGAGGCCTTTGGCGTTCACAACACCGAGAAGTCGTCGGAATCATCCCTTAAAGCACTGTCGATAGGCGCGCTTCGAGAGCAATGTCTCGCAGTCCCGCCCTATTTGAAGTCAATCGAAACCACTTCCATTCAACGCTATCGAAGTCCCATCGTGCAAGAATATGCCAGAGTACGGGCAAATGGAATTTGCCAGCTCTGTGAGAGCCCAGCACCGTTTGTTGACGATAAGGGGAAACCATTCTTGGAAGTACATCACATTCATTGGCTGTCAAAAGGCGGACCAGATTCTATATTTAACGTGGTAGGTCTGTGCCCGAATTGCCATAGGCGCATGCACGTTGTGAATGACCCTAAGGACGTTTCGAAGTTACAACTTGTTGCGAAAGGTCACTAAAGGGGAAATTCGACAGTCCTCCGGAAGATGGATTCTGGGACAAAAGTCCTATGTCCACAGGGACAAATGCCGCTACCATATTTGTCGATTCATGGCACACTATATCAACAGTGGTCGATTCCGCCGCAAGTACGAAGTAGAAGGGCCCTGAATGGACGAGAACCGATACTTAATCCTCCTCAAAGAGAAAGACAAGACCTCGCAGATTCGCAACCTCCAAACTAGGAGCGAGTCGGTATTAATTAATTTTGTTGACTCGCCGAAGCAATACATTTATGCTCTGCGGGACGTGGAAATCCTGGAGAGTCGTTCTGTTAAAGATCTGGCTGACGACCAAATTGTTTACCAGGGGGACATGCCCATTGCCGGGGTGCAAAGAATCGTCGACTTTGGGAGGAAGGTGCGACTTGTCTCCAACGGAGGAGCCAGCAAAATTTACGACGCTCACGCGATTCGCGTTGAAAAGACCGGCGTCACTAGTCCAACAGGGCTGGGTGTCATTCATTACTGGGCGGATATTGCCAAATATGCGTCTGTTTCTGACGGATCGGTACGTTCTGACGGCTATCTACTGAAACACTTTGACTCCCTGAAGCAGTTTGTCAGTGAGAAGAGTGTACTCGCAGCATATTTGAATCACTCCCCACATTCACGAATGCTGGTGGAACCGAGCTACAAACTGGATACGGTGTTCCCCTTCAGGTTTAACTTGAGTCAGAGAGACGCACTAAATAACGCCCTAGGCAGCCAGATATCCATTATTGAGGGACCGCCGGGGACTGGAAAAACACAAACCATTCTCAATATCCTGGCAAACCTCGTACTGCATGACAGGACGGTTGCTGTTGTATCTAGCAACAACGCCGCCGTTCAGAACGTTCAAGACAAGCTGGAGGCGGAGGGGTACGGCTTTCTAGTAGCAGCTCTTGGGAATCTTGCCAATCGTAAACGGTTTTTTGAGAATCCCCCACATGCAGACGTCTCGGACTGGGTAGTAGAGGAAACCCAACAGGAACCTTTGAGAAAACAGCTGGTGCAGCTAAATCAGCAAATTTCACATCTGATGAGTGTGGAACGAGAGCGCGCACAACTGCAGCATGAACTGTTGGCATATCGGCTCGAACAGGAACATTTCGAGACATTTTACAGAGACAATCACGTAGATGAGACGAGTGTACCCTCGTTCTTTCGTCCAACCCCAAACAGACTGCTTTCTTTCTTGAAGGACATCAGGTTGACGGGCAAGGACCAAAAAACACCGTTCCTCCGGAGGCTTTCACGCTTTTTGTGCTATGGACTCATTAGCTCAAAGCGTGCCGCGCAAGGCACTGACGTACTTCTCCATGTCCAATTAAAGTACTATCAATCGAAGATAGAGCAGCTAACGAGAAAGGTTGCTCGCCTCGACGCGCAACTTCGAAGGGAATCTTTTGCATCGCTGCTGTCACGTCACCATGAGATCTCTATGGGCTTGTTTCGACAACGGCTTCATCAAAAATACCGTAACAAACCTAGTTTTAGTGGGAGTTCCGTGAACTACAAGCGACAGTTTCAGCAGTTCGTGGAGACGTATCCGATTGTCCTTAGCACGACCCATTCGCTCCGAAACTCGGTTCCTGAGAACTTCCTCTTTGACTACGTCATTATTGACGAGTCGTCGCAGGTTGATGTGGTTACGGCCGCCCTAGCCTTATCATGCGGTCAAAATGCCATTATTGTAGGCGATACCAAGCAACTATCACAGATTGTCGATGAGCGGATTCGACCCAAAATTCCGAACGCAGACCAGTTTACAGATACTCCATACGACTATTTTCAGCACAATATTTTGTCATCGATGTTGAGTCTATACGGTGATGCATTGCCACGGGTCATGCTGCGAGAACACTATCGTTGCCATCCCAAGATCATCGAGTTTTGTAATCAAAAGTATTATGACGGCCAGTTGATTCCATTCACATCTGAAGATGAGGGGGATACTCCACTGCTCATTTACCGAACGTCAGAAGGGAATCACATGAGCCGTTTACAGGAGACGGGACTGTTCAATCAACGTGAACTCGACGTCATTGAACGCGAAGTGTTAGCAGGTGTTCACACTAAGGCCTTTGATTACAACGATATCGGGTTCACGACGCCGTATCGGAAACAGGTTGAAAGGGCAACCATCCAATTGGACGGTGCGATTGAAAAAGACACGATTCATAAATATCAGGGACGAGAAAAACGAGTGATGATTTTGTCGACAGTATTGGATAACTCAGCGGCCGGCAAGAGGGGCCTGGAGTTCGTAAACGACCCGCGCATGATAAACGTCGCCGTGTCGCGAGCGCAACAGAGATTGATTCTCGTAACCCATCACACCATGTTTGGCGATAATGAAAACGAAATTGGCGATCTCTTGCGGTACATGGAGTACAACACCCTAGACGCAAACATCATTGACAGCGAAATTGTCTCCGTATTCGATTTGCTGTACAAAGATTACTCACAAAAGCTCGTCGAACTGAGCCGCAAGGTGACAAAGCGCTCACAGTACGACACTGAAAACATTTTGCGTGCACTCATGGAAGACATTCTTCAGGACCCCCGTTATGATGGGGTGTCGTTCAGAGAACAGGTGTTCATCCGAAACCTCTTTCGGGATTTGAAGAAACTGACGCCCGATGAAAGACGCTATGTGATGAACGGATCATCAGTCGACTTCGTTGTTTATCGGAAGTTAGACAGAGTGCCTATACTCGCTATAGAGGTGGACGGTTTTACGTATCATGAGAACAATCCTAGGCAGTTGGAAAAAGACAAGATGAAGGATGCAATCTTTGCCGCGTACGGGCTCTCCTTATTGCGTTTGCCCACGACAGGTAGTGGGGAACGTGAAAAAATCTGCGAAAAACTGGATGAGACACTAACTTAACCTCGACGATACGACAACGCTCTGTGACGGGCAAGTGTCTGTTCGAATGCCAATATTGCGGAGGTCTTTACCGCCTGATTGTCGAATATTGGAGATATAACAGATTGGGTGAGATAGGTGAGGCTTAATGATTATTAAACAACCGGATGATAAATCGATGTACGTTGATGAGCTTGAGAAACTACAGCTGATGGCTGGCGAAGAGCGCAGACAACAAATTGAACGGGAACTACGCATACTGCGCGCAGGCATTAAAGGCGAGGATGAGGCCGCGTACCTGATTAACTTTCATTATGGAACTTCAAACAAGACTGCGATTATCCATGACCTGCGCCTCGAAATTGATGGGCGGGTAGCCCAGATTGACCATCTATTGATTCACAGAACCTTAAACTTGTTTGCGCTTGAGTCGAAACACTTCAATGCTGGTGTCAAAATCACGGATAATGGCGAGTTCCTTCGGTGGAACCCTGTTCGACGAATCTATGAAGGCATGGCTTCACCAATAGAACAGAATCAGCGTCATATTGAAGTGCTCAGGGATGCAGTTGCAAAGATTGAGATGCCGACGAGACTCGGCGTGCGTTTAACCCCTGTCTTTCACTCGTATATACTTGTGTCTGCCAATGCCCGTATTGTACGGCCTCCCAAATATGATACCTCCAAGGTTATCAAGGCAGATACTCTGGCAACAGCAATTGAAACCCAGTTCGATAAGGCGGGGTTCTTCGATGTCCTCGGCAGTGCATCACGAGTCGTTTCAGTCGAGACCCTAGAGGATATCGCAAAAAGATTAACGGCATTGCATCAACCGGCGCAGTTTGACTATGCAGCTAGGTTTGGAATGAGTGGCGCCCACAGAGCTGCCTCTGGTCAGGAATACCAATCGTACCAATGCAGGGCGTGCGATGGCATCCAGTTGTCCATACAGCACGGGAGATATGGATATTACTTTAAGTGTCAGGATTGCGGAGCAAACACGCCCATCAAGGTAGGCTGCGGGCAACATGGACACAAGGAGAGAATTCGAAAGCAGGGGCTGAGTTTCTACCGGGAGTGTGCGGATTGCGGGACGAGTTCACTTCTGTACGTAAATCCGACTTTGGATTCTCCATGATTCATGGGGCAAGTGACAATGAATACTTCCGACACGTTAGGATAGACATGATAAGTGACCAACAGGAGCAAACGACCTAACGGCTTGGAGTGCCAAAGGCTTGGGAAATCCGTGTTCAGCGCGGATTTTTTCTGCGTTAAGGGGTTATTGGTGAGCACAAGGGCCGTTACCAAACCCTTTTTATCGTTGATTCTCTATCGAAAATCCCACATGATAGAATTATATGTCAGAGTATTGTGATGATACAGGTGGTAATGGAGGTGTTTGTACTGATTAAGGTTAAAAATGTTTCCTACGCAGTAGATGACGTGCACGAGGCAACAGCATTCTATCAGGATGCCCTCGGCATTACACCACAGTTTGTTGATGGGGCCAGGTGGGCCCAGTTTAGGGTGGATGGATCCACCTTTGCTCTTAGCGCGGGCGAAGAAACGCCGGACGGGATGGAGGCTGGTGCTGTCATCACGTTTGAAGTGGACAATCTTGTGGATTTTGTCAGAGGTCTGCGAGATAAGGGCATCGCGGTAAGTGAACTTCGTGAGATGAATGGTCATGGGAGCACCTGTTGGTTTCGGGACCCAACAGGAAATGTCGTGCAGCTATATGGCCGCTAAAAAGACAGTCATAGTCGTTTCGCGAGACCCGCACGGACGGCTCACTGGAATGATTACACCACTTCACCATGTACAGAGGTAAGTGGCTTTTTGGGCCGAATCACGAACTTATATTTGGAGGAATGATTGATGGAGGTTTTTGTTTTTGATTTGCTGCCGTACAAAGAACAAGTCCATCACTTGCGCGTAAACGGTGAGCTTCCTTGGCCGCTCGGCAAGCAGTATTTTAATCCGGATATTGCCGTTGCCTCGTATGCAGAGCATCTTGACGCGTGGGAGGAGATGGACCGCCTTGGATATGATGGGGTGGCATTTAACGAGCACCACACATCTCCCTATGGACTGATGAACTCACCGAATCTGTTGGCTGCGGCAGCGGCGATGCGGACGAAGAGGCTGAAGCTGGCGATGTACGGGAATGCGCTTCCTCTGCACGATCCACTCCGTATGGCGGAGGAACTTTCCGTCCTAGACTGTCTGTCCAACGGGCGCATTATTTCCGGCGTGGTCAGAGGAATCCCTCGCGAGTACCGTGTCTACAACGTTAACCCGAAAGAGTCCCGAGATAGATTCGAGGAGGCTTGGGATATCATTCAACACGCTTGGATGGACGAAGTGCTCAATTACGAAGGGCAATTTTGGACGTACCGTGATGCAGCGATTTGGCCGCGGCCGGTGCAACGTCCACATCCAGACGTATGGGTGCCTGTTACGAGTAGCAAGGAGACGATTGAGTGGGCAGGAAAACACAGTGCGCCATGAGGCGCTATGTACTGAAGCCACCAACTCAGGTGGTTGGCGAGTACCTCATCTCGCCAAGGCTAGGATGGCATGCGTTGGGTCTGAGCAGACCCAGGGTTTGAAGCCCATCCAACAATGTACCCGTGAGGGAGAACCGACCTCCCAAGATGCGGGGCTAGCCTCAACGACCTGCTATGGTCAGCGAAAGCAAAGCCATGTCTGAAGCGTGGTCAACTGCAACACTCGAAACGTCGGATGATACGAGTGTGTGGAATGAGCGTGACTCCCTTGCGTTTGGAGACACGACCCGGATGACCCGGTGGTCAGGGCAGTATAGAGGTGCAACGCCCTGAATCTTCCCCGCGTATAGTGGCGACCTAAGGCAGTGAGACAGTGCATAGTGAACATGGGAACCGATTCATTCGTCCCGACAGGGATGGACAGCTACGTTGAAGTGAATGTGTCGGGGCGGAGGAACCGTAGTAGTCGGCGGTGGGGAAAGCCCATTACATGGCGAAGGGTTCCAGTTTGAAGTAGGGTGCGCGCAAGTAAAGTAGGACTCCCTCAAAGGGAGTGATTGCGATTTCTACTACCATCACTCAATCCTCCATTCAGGAGAGAAAGAGGTTCGAAACACAAACGCGCCTTGCACGAAATTCTTTGGAGCAACGACCTTTTTCAAGACTGCATTATCTGCTGAGATGGAATGTCTGGATTGACCAATCGATTGAGAACGTCCTCAGTAACGCAGGTGCGCACACATCCGGCGTAGATAACATGACGAAGAAGGATTACACAACGCAGGAAGCTAGGCAGCAACTTCGGAAAGAAGTCAAACATGTACTCCGTTCGTACATGTCCAGCCCGGTACGAAGAGTATTTATCCGGAAGCTTAACAAGCCCACGGAAAAGCGCCCGCTCGGTATCCCCACTATCGTCGACCGCGTTGCCCAAGATGTTGTCCGCAGCATCCTGGAACCCATCTACGAAGGGAAGCAGCACCCGCACAGTTACGGGTTCCGACCATTTCGCGGCACACACCACGCCATTGAGAGAGTCCGCTTTCTCATTGGCAGACACCGCTATGAATGGATCGTCGAACTCGATATTAAAGGATTCTTCGACAACGTAGATCACGAAATCCTGCTCAGCCTTTTGCGACGGACGATTCATGATCGCCGACTCACACGAGTCATCCGCAACATGCTAAAAGCGGGACTGATTTACGAAGGAGAATTTGAGGAAACTGAACTGGGTACTCCGCAAGGCGGGGTGATCAGTCCAATTCTTGGAAATATTTATCTGAATGAGCTGGACAGATTCATTGGAAGCAAGTATGAGTTTCTTTCACCTTACGAGCGGAGTAAGTCGAAAATCCCCTGCTACATTGTCCGGTATGCAGATGATGCGGTAATTCTCTGTAGAAGTAAGGAGCACGCTGAACTGCTGAAGGAAGAGATTGCACAATTCCTTCAGGAGAAGCTCAGGCTCCAGTTGTCCCCAGAGAAGACACTCGTCACACATGCAGATGAGGGGTTCGACTTCCTTGGATTCAACATTCGACGATGGACGCGGCAAGGAAAGACACGAGTTCTTGCCAAGCCGAGTCGAAAAGTGATTCAACGGTTCAGAGACACATTAGCTAAGGATTCGAAGGCACTACAAATAGCACCTGGCACAGCTGCCATTGCGCTCCTAAACAAAAAGATTCGAGGATTTGCCGAATACTTCCGACGAGGGAACGCAAAGGACACTTTCCTTACCCTCGATTACTATCTCTGGTGGCTTGTGTTTCACAGGCTTAAACAGAGAACACGAGAACCACCAGGTGTTGTGGCTCGGAGATTTCAATACCGATACAATGAGGCTGCTAATCTACCGCACCACCGGAAGTCCACGGCGAAGAATTTTGGGTTTAGAGATGGCGACGGCAATGTGCATATGCTCGATAAGTTTGGACTCTACAAGATAGAGTATCCAGACAAGTGCTCACAAAAGAATCCCTATGTAGTCGAGGACCGAGAATGGCTAGATGGAAACCGAAAGCTCCGCGAAACGATGAAGGTACAACAGACCAGATTCATTCAGAGGCTATATGGACTGTCCAAGAATTGGGGGCATTACAGACAGCACATTATACAACGGCAGAACAACCGATGTAGTATCTGTGGATGCAAGCTGATGCGCCGAAATGTTCATGTCCATTACCTTCCAAAAACAGCAGGAGAACGCTCATCTCAAGGGGAATTGATACCAGACAATCTTGTTGCCTCGTGCGTTTCATGCTACAGGCAAATGCGACAGCAGCGCATGCGTAAGTAACCAAACCGGTCGTCCTAATACGTGCAAACACAACTACTTTGAATGGAGAGCCGGATGCGGTGAAAGTCGCAAGTCCGGTTCGGGGAAGAGTCCGAGCGTCAAACTGCCCCCCTCCGGGGGCGGGTCGGCTCGGGCTTATTCTACACTTCAAAATCACACCTGGTGGTACCAATCACCGCGGTGCACGTGAAGACATTATTCGTTATTTTGCCAAGCAGTTGGAGCAAAACGGCCATCAAATTACACCGAACCACTTGGTGATATCACTCGATGTTTATGTGGCGGACAGCAAGGAACAGGCTTTCCAGGAGGCGGGACCTTACTGGCACTATTTCTACACTACGTTGTTCAGCCATGGCAACATTACGGAGACCAAGCTTCAGTCGCAGATTCACTATGTGAGTTCATCAGCTCATAATTACTTGCGTCCTGAGAATCGAGCTGCAGTTGCTGGTGAACGGGAGGATTATCGCGGGATGACGATGGAAAAGTTGAGAGCGCGAATTGAGACTTGGCCCTGGGGAAGCCCGGAAGAGGTTCGTGACCGCATTATCGAAACGATGGACCAGGCCGGAGCAAACATCCTGTTAATAAACATGAATCGCGGCGCCATGCCGCACGACATGTACCTCAACCAGATTCGCCGATTTGCAAAAGAGGTGCTTCCTGCACTGCAAGCCCACAATGTAACGACTGTGAATGCACTCGAAAGTGTCACGGGAGAGTGATGAGATGGAGAGTGATGAGATGGAGAGTGATGATATGGAGAGTGATGAGGTGGAGAGTGATGAGGTGGAGAGTGATGAGGTGGAGAGTGATGAGATGAAGACACAGCACAAAGTTGCGATTGTGACGGGGGCAGCCAAGATGGAGTCAATGGGCTTCATGGTTGCCGTGGGTTTGGCGCGAGAAGGATTTGACATTGTTGGCGCTGACCTGTACGAAGCAGGTTTTGCACACGTTAAGGACGCGGTGGCCAGGTTTGGACGCCGCGCTGTCTGTGTGCGCACAGATGTCATAAATCCCGATGACGTTGAAGAGATGGTCAGGCGGGCTCTATCCGAATTTGGACGCATTGATGTCCTTGTCAATGCGGCAGGCGGGAGTTGGGCAATTCGTCCGGACGACATTGAGAATGGTGCGCCGCCACAGTGGGCCATTGGCGCATGGAATGCGACGCTGGAAGAGTGGAGAACGATTGTCGGCGTAAATCTCGACGCTGTGTTTTATGCTTGCAGGGCCGTCGTTCCCTACATGATGGCCGCAAAGTCTGGTCGCATTGTCAACTTTTCCTCTGTCGCAGGAAGGCAGGGCGGGACACCTGAAAGCGTCGTCAGCAGCGGACCGTACGCTGTAGCGAAAGCGGGGGTCATCGGTCTAACGAAGCAACTGGCGATGGAGTTGGGGCCGTATGGGATAACGGTCAACGCGGTTGCGCCCGGAATCATTGCCAGTTGGCGTGGTCAGAGGGCGCTCTCGAATCTCCCCGAGTCCGAACGTAAGGCCATGGAGAGTACCATCCCGATGGGGCGCATGGGTTCATCGGAAGAAGTGTCGGAAATGGTAGTCGCGCTCTGTACGGACGAGATGAAGTACATGACGGGGACAGTCGTGGATATCAATGGGGGCATGTATAGCGCATGAAACTCAGTGCTGTAGAAGGCAAAGTAGCGGTTGTGACGGGAGCGGCTGGATGGATTGGGCAAGCGGTCGTTTTGCGCATGCTGAATGAGGGGGCACAGGTTGCTGCCGTTGACATTGACGGAGAAGGGCTTCGTCAGAAATTCACAGTGCAGGAAGGCCTAGCACTGACAATCTTCGAGGCGGACTTAAGCAATGAGCATGAGGTGAGTCATCTCGCGCATCAAGTGATAGAACACTACACCAGGGTTGATTTTCTCATCAATGTTGCAGGGGGAGAGCTCAAACCAAACCGAGCCAATCCGGACGTCGTGGTTTCAACTGGCATGCACCCAATTGAAACGATTGATTTCGATACCTATTGGCGGACGGTTGCAATCAATCTGACGAGTGCGTTTCTGAGCTGCCGAGCATTTGTGCCGCATATGAAAGAAACGCGCGGAGGACGAATCGTGAATTTTGCTTCGTTCGCGACTCGAAATGGCAGTATCCGCGTTGGTGCACACTATGCAGCAGCCAAGGGCGGAATTGTTGGACTCACGAAGACCCTCGCACTTGAGCTTGCTCCCTACGACATTACGGTGAATGCACTAGCACCAGGGCTCATTCCTCCGGGGCCCCTCGATGCACAAGCAAAGGAGATGGTGAACCGTATCCCGCTCGGGTGCGAAGGGACACCTGAAGATATTGCATCTGTGGTCGCTGTCCTCTGCTCATCTGCAGGGAGTTATACGACCGGCACAACCCTTGATATCAATGGCGGCTTGTACGTTGCTCCATAGACAGCTCTAAACTTGCTTGAACTTGCTTGAACTTGCTTAAATTACGGCCCGAAAGGCAAACGGCGTGTCTTCTAACAGGTCACGATAGCGGGTTTGACAGTTCCAACGACAACGACACCGACTCACTCGTGGGTCGGTGTCTTTAGATTTCGAAATGGCCCGCCAATTGAAGGTTGCGAAAATACTCCACGACAAACTGTTGGAATCGGTCGGCAGCAGCTGACTTGTACCTGCCATTTGACCAAGCCAAGCCAATGGCTCGTCGGCACAGGGGTTTGTCAATCCGCAATGCCACGACGGCCGAATTTGCCAGCCCACGCCATGCGCTGTACGGAAGAAATGCCACCCCGACGCCTGACTTGACCAGGGTATTCACCAAAAGCGGCTCGTCAACCTCGCACGCAGTTTTCGGAACGAACCCTTCCAGGCGACAGAGCTGGTCGGTGTAATCTCGCAGGCCATAACCAATTTTCAAACTGATAAATGGTTCATCTTTCGCCTCCGACAGGCAAATGCTCGCTTGTCCGGCCAGACGGTGTCCGGCAGGGACAATCAATACAATGTCTTCTTCGAGCAACATGGTGCTTTCGATGTCTTTACCCTGGAGGAGTGGGGACGAAATGCAAAAGTCTACATCACCTTGCTCGAGTTGTCTCTGCATTTCGGCCGTAGATGACTGGACGAGTCGAAACTGGGTCGATGGGTGGCTTGCGAGAAAACGACTCAGCAGGTGAGGGAGCAGTGTCAAATTGGCAGATGCAAGTGTGACAAGCCCTCCTTCGAGTCCAGCCAGTTCCTTTGCTTCGCGCTTACCGGCTTCAATTTCCGCGAAGATACGATTGACATGTTGTAAAAACAGCTTTCCGAATGAGTTCAACTGGATTTGTCGGCGATGGCGGTCGAACAGTGGGACGCCAAGGTCATCTTCCAGCCTTGCGATGGTGATGCTGAGAGAAGGCTGGGAGATGTGGAGCTCCTCGGCAGCACGTGTCATGTGTTCAAGTCGAGCCACCGTTTGAAAATACTTCAACTGCTGTAATTCCACATACATCCCCCTCATTCATATCTCTGAATAAATAGAATTATACTTTAATATATATTGGATTCCATGCAATCTCTTATCTAACGTAGATGACAAGGTGTTCCGGTAAAGTCAGTAGACTGAGCGCTGCGACACGAGGACATCAGCTCGATGAAAGCGATTACAGGGAGCGGGGGAACTTGATGAGCTTTGCAAGTGAGGGCCAAGGCGAGGGAATGGACGTATACGAGCGCTCGTGTGTGAAGGTGGAGTTTGAGGATGGCATTGCCTGGGTCACGATGAACAGACCGCATAAGCGCAATGCGATGAACCCTGTCCTGAACAGTGAGATGCTCGAAATCCTCGACGCACTCGAGGAAGATGCCCGGTGTAAGGTGCTCGTCTTAACGGGAGCGGGGGACTCGTTTACTGCCGGAATGGACCTAAAGGAGTACTTCCGCGACATTGACGACAACCCTATCGATGAAGTCATGAAAACGCGCCGACTCGCCACCACGTGGCAGTGGCGCAAGCTGAAGTACTATCCGAAACCAACGATTGCGATGGTAAATGGTTGGTGTTTTGGCGGCGGGTTCACACCAATGATTGCCTGTGACCTTGCCATCGCGGCCGATACCGCGACGTTTGGGCTGTCGGAGGTTAACTGGGGTATCATTCCAGCCGGAAACGTAACGAAGGCAGTCGAGGCTGTCCTCGGACAACGCAAAGCGCTCTATTACATCATGACGGGAGAAACCATGAGTGGTACAGAGGCCGCAGAAATGGGGCTGGTCAACGAAGCAGTGCCGCTCGAGCAGTTACGTTCCCGCACCAGGGAGTTGGCCCAAACCCTCCTCAAAAAGAACCTTCACGTGGTGAATGCTGCCAAACTTGCTTACAAGTATGCTCGTGAGATGGATTGGAATACGGCAGAAGAGTATCTGTTTGCAAAGCAGCAACAGACCATTTCGACAGACCCCGAACGCGGGCGTGCCAAAGGATTGAAGCAGTTCCTTGAGGACAAGTCATACCGACCCGGTCTGGAAGGATATCAACGTGAGTCTTAAGTCGGCCCGGGTTGAGAAACTTCTTCGGCCAAAGTCCATTGCTGTCGTCGGGGTATCTGAGGTTCCAGGTTCAGTCGGCCTGGGGGTTCTGCAAAACTTGGAACACTTTCAGTTCCAAGGACAGGTGCATCTGGTTAGCCGAAGCCAACGCACTTTGGCTGGCAGGCCCTGTTATACAGAGATAGACGAGTTACCCGAGGGCATCGATGTCGTCATTCTCTGTCTGCCTGTATCGGCAGCCATCGATGCGGTACTGGCTTGCGAACGAAGACGTGCAGGAGCAGTCGTGTTGTTTGGGGCTGGCTATGCCGAATCTGGTCCGGAAGGCAAACGCACACAGCAACAGATTGAAGACATTGCGATGCGAAGCGGCATGCTCGTGATTGGGCCGAACTGCATGGGGCTTACGAATTTCGTCGACGGAGTTCCACTGACGTTTGCACCCGGATTGAAGAGAACGTTGATTGGGGATAAGCCCGGGGTTGGTATTTTGACCCAGAGCGGGGGCATGATGTCCAATTTGCGTGAGATTTGCCAGGCTAGAGGCGTAAGCATTTCCTATGCCCTCTCGACGGGGAACGAAGCTGTGGTGGGTATTGAAGATTTCTTAACGGTGCTGGTGGACGACCCTGCAACGAAAGTCATTGCGTTGTATGTGGAACAAATTCGCCATCCGCAGTGGTTTCTGGAACTCGCGAAGAGGGCTCGCGACAACGGCAAGGCGATGGTTTTGCTGCATCCCGGGAAGAGTGATGCTGCAAGGGAGGCAGCGCGAACGCACACCGGATCGCTCGTCGGAGACATCCATGTGATTCGCTGTGTTCTCGAAGCAGAGGGCGTCCTCACCGTGGACACAATTGAGGAACTCGTAGATGCAGCATGGCTGTTGAACTGGGTCCCTGTGCCGACGACGGGAGGCACGGCGATGCTGACTGACTCCGGTGCGATGAAGGGATTTGCACTCGACTACTGTGACACCGTTGGTCTCAAAATGCCGGGACTGTCTGCTGCCACGGAGTCTGCACTCAGCGAAATCCTGCCTGCCTACACTGCGCCTACGAACCCGCTTGACATTACTGCGCAGGCACTCCGAGAGCCACACTTGTACGGGGACTGTGCAGAGTGTCTAATTGACGACGAGGCAATGGGGAGCCTCATGGCAGTGGTTCTACCCGGGTCACGGCAAATCGGCCTGAGGAAAGCGCAGGCCTTCTTTCCGATTTTTGATGAGATGACCAAGCCGATTGTGTTCGTTGTGCTCGGCGAGGGAGCCCCTATTTCTGACGAGTTGGTTGAGGAATTGACAAGGCGGAGGATTCCGCTCTTCAGGTCTATTGAACGTGCCATGCGCGCTTTGGCGTCACTCAACCGGTACAGCGAGTTGCAGGCGAGAGCACAGAACCAGACGAGGACACTGCCTCAGGATTCAAGCTGGGTCAGGCGTGATTTCACAAAGGTTTCAGGTCGGGTCACGCTGCCTGAGTATGAAGGCAAGGCATACCTGCATGAGGCAGGCATCGCAACACCCGCGGGGGGACTGTGTCAGGATTTACGGGACGCGACAAAACTGGCCGAGAGCCTCGGTTACCCTGTCGCCATCAAGGCCCAGGCATCCGAACTCGCACATAAAAGTGATGTTGGTGGGGTTATTCTCGGGATTCAGAATGCACAGCAGTTGGCAAGCGCTTGGGAGACATTGCATGCTAACGTTGCTCGCCAGAGGCCCGGGGTAAAGTTGGACGGTGTACTCGTGGAACAGATGTCCCGCGAAGGTATAGAAGTCGTGGTTGGAGCAAGGCGAGATGAACATTGGGGTCCGGTGGTCATGGTCGGACTCGGCGGGGTGTGGGTAGAGGTACTACGGGATGTCCGGATGATTCCTCCACAATTGCCGCGCCCGTTTATCGTTGACGAGATACTTCGTTTGCAGTCTTCACCGCTCCTTCAAGGTGCACGCGGACAGAGTGCAGTTGATGTCGATGCGATGGCCGACGTCGTTGCACGGGTAGGGATGATGATGCATGCGACTCCGGAACTCGAGGAAATCGAGATCAACCCGTTGATTGTGTACGAGAGCGGACACGGGGCAATGGCCGTTGATGCACTGGTTGTCGTAGCCGGAGAACCGGTGAGGCCCTAAGTTTGGGTGAAGGAGGCGCGAGCGTGGAAATCCTGGTGTGCCGTCTGTCCAACCTCAGTGAAAAGACGCTGTTCACGGTGGATTGTTCTGGTTTGGAAGTGGGGCTGATTCGCGTTGGAGAGCACGTGCTGGCCTATGAAAACAGATGCCCGCATCGAGGCGGACCCGTCTGTCTCGGTGGCGTGTTTGACCGTGTTCGAGTAGAACTCGACGAATCCCAAAAGGTGGTCAGGGAATACGTATCGAGCGATGAACGTTGTTTGGTGTGTCCCTGGCATGGCATCGAATTCAATCTGGCGACAGGTGAATGTACAGCGGATGAGAGCCTGAAATTGCGAAAGTTCGATGTTCGCGTTCAGGGGTCAGACGTCTACGTCAAGGTGACGGAGCCTGACAGTGTTGAGTCGGGGTGATGCGAGTGCCGGGGGAATTGGCACAGGACGCGACAAACGGTGCCTTCAGGAACGCCATGAACTTGGTTCTCGCGGCCAACCCACAACAGGCGATGGAGTGGCTGAATGACGAGACCTTCCCGAAACTGATGAGTCTGATGATTCAGGGATATGCCGCGAAGATGGCTGAATCCGGGCCGGACGGGACCCCATCTCCCGTCATGAAAGGTCAGATTACGGCCACCGAAGCCGCGATATTTGTGGACCGTCTTTTGCAAATGGTGGACCTGGAGTTGTTTGAGATACAGATGTGGAGAAGCCTGGGTTCTGGATATTAGGGAGGGTACGATGAATCGTTTAACGATTGAGGAGAACTTTCTCGACCACGCACAGCAACAGGCCCTCAAAAAGGGTCTCTACGAGTTCCCTATCTTTGATGCGGACTGCCATTACTTTGCCACCCCATTTGATGAACTGGCTCTTCTCATTGAAGAACCGTGGCGGCATCGGTTGCGTTCTGCAACATCGGGAGCGAATCGGATTACGGCCATCCCGCACGATCTCGGTGACCGTACGCTTGGTGGCAGAACGAAGGTGAAAGAACACTTTTTCAACCATCCACTGCAAGATGGCAGACACATTGCCAAAGAAGTATCGCCTCTGCTGCATAGTTTTCATCAATTGGCGATTGACTACGGCATCGTATTTCCGACGGATTTACTGACCTTGGGCTTGCACCCACAATCGGATTATGAGGTTGCGATTGCCTTTGCATACGCACGCTGGATGACAGAGAAAGTCCTCCCGTCGGATGAGTCTTTGAAGACCATGTTGTACTTGCCCTTTTCTGACCCTGAGGCTTGTGTGCGGCTGGTGCGGGAGTTTGCCGACAAAAAGGGTGTAGTGGGGTTCATGGTGACCAGCGTTCGCTATCAACCGGTGCACCACAACGCCTATATGCCGCTCTACCAGACCCTTGAGGAGACGGGAAAACCACTCGGCTTCCACACCGTATCGTACTGGATGGAACGACCGTTTCAACAGTTGAACAAGTTCATGTCAGCGCATGCCTTGGGATTTCCGCTTTATAACATGATTCAGGTGACAAACTTGGTCGTCAATGGGATTCCGGAGCGGTTCCCTGATTTGAAGTTTGTCTTCATTGAAGCCGGTGTGACTTGGATTCCTTTTGTCATGGCGAGGCTAGACAGCGACTATTTGCAACGCTCGTCGGAAGCCCCCTTGCTGCGGAAAAAGCCCAGTGCCTATATCAAGAATTTCTACTTTACCAGCCAGCCACTCGAAGGTCAGGAGAACATGAAGCACTTGGCTGCCGTGTTTGACATGTTCGACGCTGAAAACCAGTTGTTGTACGCATCGGACTATCCTCACCAGGATTTTGACACGCCGAGCACCATCTACGACCTGCCATTTCTGAGTGAAACGGCAAAGCGAAAGATTCTTGGCGGAAACGCACTAAAGCTATTTGGCATTGAAGAACCAAAATTGCTGGCAAAGCGCCGATTTGATGACGGACGGGGTTAATCTTAAAGGCTTGGTATTTGGAACTGATGCTTGTTCCATACCCGGTAGGGCCCCCATGGTATTTGGCAGTGCTGAGAATACAGCCGCAGACTGTTGGAGGTGAACGGATGCCTAACTATGATTTTCGTGCACAGCACGCAGCGCTCATCGTTGTTGACATGCAAAACGCATTTGTTGACCCGAATTACCCATTAGCCACTCCGGATGCGCGCAGTACGGTACCTGGCATGAATCAGCTGATACAAAGCTGTAGAGAGCAGAAAATTCCCGTCATCTGGTTACGCATGGAATTTGAACATCCAGACTATCGAGATGCGGGGTTGCTTCAGGACATATTGGGGTCAATGGCTGCATCACTTCAGGCGGGTCAGCCGGGGGTAGAGATGTATCCGGAGCTCAATTGGCGTAAAGAAGACATGACGATTACGAAGAAGCGGTTTAGTGGATTCTATCAAACGAATCTGGAAGAACACCTCAAGTCACAGGATATTGACACGTTGATTATCGTCGGCACAGTCCTTAATGTTTGCTGTGAAACGACGGCACGAGACGCGTTTCAACGTGACTTTAAGGTCTTTTTTCCGATTGAACTGAATACAACCCGCCCACACCCGGACCTTGGGTTTGGTGAATTTTCAACAGACGAAATGACCAAGGCTGCACTTACGAGTCTTGGCAGCAGGTTTGTACAATTGATTCAAGCAGACCATCTGAGAGACATCATTCACGCAAATCGGCAATATCATCAATGAAATAATTGACGTTCATTTTTGAATTATCATATAATCGTAACAAATAATCGAATTGCATAACTCACAGAATGAATTGAGACATATTGTGAAGGAGTGGATGCCATCGTCATTTGTCACTGCCCACCATGCTATGAAAGCGAAATCATCGTCTGAATCTTGAGAAGAACGGAGGTAATTGGGTGATAAAAAGTGGCAAAGTCAATGTCTCTGAACTCATTGATGGAAATCCGCTAAGTGGCTTTCAGATTGGGGCCATCCTCGTTTGCGGTGTCATTGCCATCTTGGACGGATTCGACATCCAGGTGGTTTCTTTCGTCGCGCCAGTTTTGTCGTCACTGTGGAAGACTTCAGCTGCAGCGATGGGTTCTGTATTTTCTGCTGGACTATTCGGATTGATGATTGGTGCCTTGCTGTCGGGTCCCGTTGCAGACAAAATTGGCCGTAAGTGGGTGGTCGTTGCATCCATTCTTCTGTATGGGTTGTTTTCAGTCTTAACGACGTTGTCCGCAGGTGTTGGTCAATTGGTATTTTTCCGCTTCCTGACAGGGCTTGGATTAGGCGGGTCTATGCCAAATATTATCGCGCTTACAGCGGAATATGCTCCGGAGAAAGTTCGTAAGACGATGATTTCTGTGATGTTCATCGGGCTTCCGTTTGGAGCGGTAGTTGGCGGAATCCTTGCACAGTCCATGCTTCCAGCGCTCGGTTGGAAATCGCTGTTCTATATGGGCGGTGTTCTGCCGTTAGTGATTGGGATTTTAGCGATGGCGTTGCTTCCGGAGTCAATTCGGTTCATGGTGATGAAGAACGAACGGTCGGATAAAGTTGCAAAAATCCTACGGAAAATTGACCGAAGCGGCAGTGTAAATGAAGGCAGTTCTTTTTATCTCCCAGAAGTGAAACTCGAGGGTGTGCCTGTTAAACACCTGGTGGGTCGCAGGTATGTGGCGAACACCGTCTTTCTATGGATTGTGTTCTTTATGAACCTGCTTATTATCTACTTCGTCACAAACTGGGTTGTGACGGTTTTGCATTCGGCCGGCTTGCCGCTCAGCCAAGCGATTCTCGGCATTGTTACCCTCGAAGGCGGCGGTGTTGTTGGCGGACTAGTGATTGGGTCCTGGGGTGACCGAGGAAATATCAAAGCTCTTCTCGGGTGGGCGTTCTTCCTTGGAGCTGTATCGCTTGTATTTGTGGGCCGTATGGGTACTGTTGGCGGAACGATGACGGTATTGTTCCTTGTGGGGTTGTTTGTGGTCGGTGCCCAGTTTGGTATCAATGCTCTGGCAGCCAGCGTTTATCCGACCAGCGTTCGTTCGACGGGTATCGGCTGGGCCCTAGGCATCGGTCGCATCGGTTCTATCATTGGACCCATGATTGGCAGCATGTTGATTTCGGCGCATATGCACCTCGGAGGTATCTTTACTGTCGCCGCGGTTCCGGCTCTACTTGCAGCGATTGCGATGGTGTTCATCAAAATGAACCCGCAGGCAGAGGAAGCGCGACTCCCGGAAAGTACCGAGGTTGTCAGCTAGCGAAATCGGGACTGCATAACGAGAAGTCAGCTTGCCTATGGGATGTGGCTGGCTTCTTTTTTATCCCGCTTTTATCCCGCTAACATATGGCTTATCTGAGATGCCGCCTTGAACATTTTGTCGAGGTAGGATGAAATCAATGCGTCCGTTATGCGACTGTCGAGCCCGTAGACCCCGATTCCGGCAACCACCTCGCGATGACTAAAGATGGGTACGGACAGAGCAGTGACGCCCGGGTTTAACTCAGCGTGACTCACGGCATAGCGCTTGTCACGGATAGTTTTCAGTTCTTCGAGGAACTGCTGACTTTTCATCTGAGACCAGTTCGAAGCAAACTGGTTGACGATGGTCTGGTCAGCGAAATCTGAAAAAGCGAGCAGCAGTTTCCCGCCAGCTCCTAAATTTAGTGGCTGCGGCACACCAACCCGCAGAGTCCAGCGAATGGGTTCACGACTTTCAAATTGTAGGATGGGGATGGACTGAAAGCCCACGCGGACGTTGAGACAAACAGTTTCGTCGGTTTCGTCTCGAATGGTGCGGAGAATGGGTGAAGCAGCTGAGATTAAATCGTTGTTCTCAAGAAATCCGTGGCACAGTCGTACAATGCCAAAGTCCAACTGGTATTGTTTGCTTCGTTCATCGAGTTTGACCACGCCTTTCGCGAGCAGCGAGCTAAAGATGCGGTGCACGGTGCTCTTCGGCATGTCGAGTATCCGTGCTGCTTCACGGACGCCAAGTTGCTGGTCACTAGATGCTAAATATTCGATGATTTCTAGTGCTGCGTCGACGTTCTTCACACCATCGTGTTCGCTGTCTCGCACCTTGGTGACACCTCGTCTCGACGTACTTTGATTCTCTCAAGGTAACACACTGATGAATGATTGTAACCTGTTCCGGAGTGGGTGGATTGTATGCAGATTCAAGCAGCAGTAGCGCACCGCAAGGGAGCCCCATTTTCGATAGAGGCAGTAGAACTGGCGCCACCTGGCGATGACGAAGTATTGATACAGATGGTGGCGTCTGGAATCTGTCACACAGACCTGAGCGCAAGAGACCAGGAGAAGCCGGTTCCGCTCCCGGCGGTGTTCGGCCACGAAGGGGCTGGCATCGTTTTGCAAACTGGCAGGGATGTGACAACTGTACAGCCGGGAGATCACGTTGTGCTCTCTTATGGCTCGTGTGGCGCATGTTCCGAGTGTCGCGAGAACCGACCGTTTTTGTGCCGGGACATGTTCGATATCAATTTCCTGGGACGTATGCCGGATGGAAGTATTCGCCTTCGCCAAGGTACGCAGGAGGTCTCGACATTCTTTGCGCAGTCATCGTTTGCCACATATGCGGTGGCTACACAGCGTAATACAGTCAAAGTGGACCCTTCGATTCCACTGAGTCTTCTCGCTCCGCTTGGGTGCGGTGTGCAGACGGGAAGTGGGGTCGTATTCAACCGACTCAAACCCGACGCAAGTAATTCCATCGTTGTGTTTGGCTGCGGTACAGTTGGCCTGAGTGCGATTATGGCAGCGCACGTACTTGGTTGTCACGTGATTGTGGGCGTCGATTTGGACCCGGACAGACTTGCTCTTGCCCTGGACCTTGGTGCAACCCATGTTCTGAACCCGACAGAGACAGATGTTATCGAAGCAGTGTTGGTGATGCTCGGAACCGGAGCTGACTATGCAATCGACGCTGTTGGCAGCCCCAACATTCTTCGACAATGTGTGGATGTCATTCGGCCTGGAGGGGTCGCTGTCCTTGTTGGCGGAACTCCAGTCGGAACAGAAGTATCACTGGGGATGCAAAACCTCTTATCCGGCCGGACGGTGACAGGTGTAACGGAGGGGGATAGTGTCCCTCAAGCGTTCATTCCTCAGCTGATTGCTTTATATCAACAAGGTCAATTCCCCTTCGACAAACTCATACGGCGGTATCCCTTTGAACAGATAAATCAAGCCGTAGAGGACATGAAATCAGGAAAAGCAATCAAGCCTGTACTGGTGTTTTAGCACATGATGTTGTTTGACTCGAACGAGTCAGAAATATTTGACCTTTATTTTGGCGGATGTTCATGCTTTGATTAGGGACACTGTCCCGGATTCCGTATATTGGAATTTAAGTGAGGTGGCATAAAGTGCATACTGTCGAGACTGTGAATGTACGAGGTACCAATGTTCGACTTCTTCAAGGTGGGGAAGGTCCTGTACTCATCTATTTTCACGGTGCTGCTGGAGGTGGTGAATGGCTGCCATTTCTCGAGCAGTTATCGGCTCATTATCGAGTCCTTGCACCTGAACACCCTGGGTTCGGCGAGAGCGACGATTTGCCTGATGTTGACTCCATGCAGGATTTGGCTTTCTTTTATCTCGACTTTCTCGACCAGTTGGGGATTGAGAAGGTGGGCGTTATCGGTTCATCGCTCGGAGGGTGGTTGGCGTTGGAACTGGCCACCTTGGCTCCACATCGTGTGTCACGAATGGTGATTACGGGTTCAGCAGGTATCCGGGTGGAAGGGGTGCAACTTACCGATCTGTTTATGTTAGATGACAGGGAGCACCTGGAGATTTTGTTTCACGATGAAAGTTTCGTTCAAAATCGCCTTGCTGCTGCAAGCATAGGCGACACGGAGACGGTTTTGTTGCAGGCACGCAATCGCGCATCGGTTGCACACTTGGCCTGGAATCCCTACTTTCACAACCCGAAGTTAAGGCAACGCGTCCACCGCATTACGATGCCGGTGCTGGTGGTGTGGGGTGAACATGACAGGGTGTTTCCACTTCGGTACGGAGAGGAATTCGAACGGATTCTTCCAGATGCAAAGTTGCGTCTTGTTCGTGACTGTGGACACTTGCCCGCACAAGAAAAGAGCGCGGAATTTGTTGCGCTCACGCACAATTTTTTCAGTAAGGGGGTCCGTTAACGTGAAATTTCTCCTGCAACATCTCATGACCTGGCCGTATGTGCCAGAGAACAGTTCATACCCTCAGGCCTGGGTCACTTATCCGCACAGCAACTATGACCCCAAACTCGGTGAAGAGTTATACGAAACCTATCTAAATCAGTTAGTACACGCCGAAGAAGTGGGATTTGACGGTGTCTGTGTGAACGAGCATCACCAGACAGCGTACGGTACGATGCCATCTCCGAATATCATGGCCGCCATGCTCGCTGCCCGGACAAAGCGCGTCAAGATTGCGATTCTCGGCAATGCCATTCCGCTGCGAAACAATCCCCAGCGCATTGCAGAGGAACTTGCAATGCTCGACGTACTGAGTCACGGTCGTATCATCTCTGGATTTGTTCGTGGGATTGGCCCCGAGTATCACTCGTTCTCGCTTGACCCAACGCAGTCTCGGTCTCGTTTCCACGAGGCACACGACTTGATTATCCGTGCCTGGACGGAGCCTGAACCCTTTGAATTCTACGGTAAACACTACAAGCTCAGATATGTGAACCCATGGCCGCGCCCTGTACAGGAGCCTCACCCCCCCATTTGGATCCCGTCGCAAGGAAGTGTAGAGACCATCGACTGGGTTGCTGAGCACCACTACACCTATCTGCAGACCTACAGCTCCATTGGTTCGGTGCGGCGAGTCTTTAATGAATTCAAGGAGGCCGCAGAGCGCCACGGATACCAAGCTTCGCCAAATCAGCTGGGATGGGCGCTGCCGATATACTTGGCTGACACAGATGAGAAGGCGCGACAAGAGGCGAAGCGCCCGCTCGAGTATCTTTTTAACGATGTGTTTAAGATGCCACCAAGTGTTTTCTTCCCACCTGGCTACTTAACACCGCAGTCGATGGCACGTGTGTTGGCGAACAAAAAGGGCATGGGCACTAGCCGACTGACAGCGGAAGACCTTATCGAGAAGGGGTATGTCCTCGTCGGCACTCCGGAAACGGTCAGAGGGAAGTTAGAAGAATACCAGCAGGATTTTGGCTTTGGCAATCTGCTCCCCATGTTGTCGTTTGGGACGATGAACAACGCGGCTGCAATGGAGAATATCGACCGGTTTGCTGCTGAGGTGATGCCTTATCTCCGTCCGCTCGGAGAATCAAAGGAGCAGGAACAGGGGGTGCTTTGATGGATGAACGTCGTTTGCGGGACATCGCTGGCAGCTTTGCCACAGGGGTGACCGTTGTCACTTCACAAGCCCACGATGGACACCCAATTGGAATGACCGTCAACTCGTTCACATCGTTATCTCTGGACCCGCCAATGGTGCTCGTGACCATCGCGAAACGAGCCAGCTTATACGCGGATTTTCTGAGTGCTGAATCATTCGCGGTCAATGTGTTATCGGCAGCGCAAGAAGGAATATCCCGCACGTTCGCTGCAAAGGAAATCGACCGCTTTGCACACATCGATTATCGACAAGAGGCTACTGGGGCTCCGGTCCTCGATGGGGTCTTGGGCTACTTTGACTGCAAAGTGGCTGAGCGCTACGAAGGTGGAGATCACATTATCCTGGTTGGTGAGGTGATTGATGGGGATGTCTGTGAGGGACAGCCGCTCGTATTCTTTAAAGGGCAATATGCGTCACTAGAAGTTCAGCCAGCTCCAACCAGTCGCTCATAGTAGTCGCTCATAGTCCGTGTTCTCTCACCACGCTGACACCACGCTGACAGCACGCTGACAGCACGCTGACAGCACGGGCAAACCAGCATCCGGCGCGGGCAAACTGGCGGAACATTCTGCCTCTTCGTTGACGCTCTTTCAAACTGCAGGGTATAATAAAAATCAAATGAATCATATAGTTCACAGAGTGAATCCGAGCCTTCTGGATGACACCAAAGAGTCCGTGGACCTGAAGGAGTGACCAAATGAAGATCGCGTTATTCAACAATTTTCAAATTGGCGTTGTACGTGAACACGGGATTGTTGATGTGGGAGCTGTCGTAGGTTGGAATCCTCATCGCCCCCAAGAATCTCTGATACGATTCATGGAGAACTTTGAAGCGCTGAAGCCAAAGGTGGTCGACGCCATGGAGACACTTACCGTGGTGCCCATCGCCAATGTGAATCTGCGACAACCAGTGCCAGCTCCATCCAAAATTGTGGCGGCACCTGTCAACTACTACCTGCACCAGGATGAAATGAACGAGCAGTTCAAGAATGCAGAGTACACAATTGAGAATTTAGGCTTCTTCCTAAAAGCTCCGTCATCTATCATCGGTCCTCGTGAAACCATTTTGCTCCCGAAAGCGGACAGACGTTTTGACCACGAGGCAGAATTGGCTTTTGTTGTTGGAAAGCGGGCGAAAGACGTACCGTATGAGCAAGCTGCAAACTATATCTTTGGCTACTTTGCATTAATGGATATCACGATGCGGGGAAAAGAAGACCGCCCAATGCGGAAATCGTTTGATACATTTACGCCGATTGGCCCTTGGATTGTGACGGCCGACGAGATTCAAAACCCGAATGAGCTTCAATTGCAGCTCTGGGTCAACGACGAGGTCAGACAATCCGCAAATACCAGGGACCTAATCTACGATTCCTATAAGTTTTTTGAAGCCGCTTCACAAGTGATGACCTTGGAGCCTGGAGACATTGTCACAACGGGTACCCCCGAAGGTGTAGGTCCAATTCACAAGGGTGACGTCGTCCGGATTCAAATTGAACGGATCGGCGAATTCTCCGTGTCAGTCGATGTCAAGGCATAAGTCCAGCTTGTGTGTGGATGCGACGAATCGATACGGGGCTTATTCCTAATGAAGGTGCACGGAGTAAAACGATGAAGATGGGGGAAGAGGTTATGACGGAACGAACGAACGTGAAAAGTCTTGAGAAGCTACATCAGGAGATGGCCGACGTTCACTTGGGGCCCCTGTGGTCTTCGATTCATCAACTCAACACCGTTGAACCCGTTGCCAAGCCTGTACCCTATCTGTGGAAGCAGGAGCTTATCCAGCACTTTCTGGAGCAGGCTGAACATATGCTAGAAGTCGGAAATGGGGCAGATAGGAGAGCGGTATTTTTGATTAACCCAGGTATGGAGGACCTGAAGCCACTCGGGTGGGGTGGGGCAACGCAAACCTTGTACGTGGCCGTTCAGGCAGTGAAACCTGGAGAAGTCGCAGCTGCTCATCGACACACCACTTCGGCATTGCGGTTTATCATGCAGGGACACGGTGCGTCCGGAAGAGTCGACGGTCAAAAACTGAACTTTGAGCCTGGAGATTACCTGATAACTCCCGGAGGGTCCTGGCACGACCATGCGAACGAGGGGGATGAGGTCGTCACCTGGATGGACTGCCTCGACGTGCCGTTTACGATGTATCTGAATGTATGCTTTACCGACTTTTACCCCGAGAAACAACAGGCCCTGACAATGCCAAACGACTATGGCACCAAGCAATATCAGGGCGGTATGGTTAGGCCGATTGCGGAGCGTAACCAAACCGCGCCTTCCCTGGGTCGTTACACCTGGGACCTTACCCAAAAATCGCTCCGTGGCATGTCCGAATTTGACGCAGACCCCTATGATGGTTATTCGGTGGAATATATCAATCCATTAAACGGGAAGGACGCAGATGGTCGCATTGGTGCAAGAATGACAGCACTGCCAAAGAGCTACATTGGAAAGGCACACCGTCATGTGCATAGTACCGTGTACCATGTCTTTCAGGGCAATGGCTATTCCATCATCAACGGGACGCGCTTTGACTGGTCTGAGGGGGACTTCTTTGTCGTACCTGCTTGGGCCTGGCATGAACACGCCAATCTCTCGGGAGAAGAAGTGGCATTCCTCTTCTCGGTCAATGACCTCCCGATTATGGAAAATTTCGGATTCGAACGCCAGCAAGTGATGGAAACAAATGACGGTCATCAAGAAACAGAGGACGTGTTCAAGCCGATACTCCCCTAAGTCGATAAGTAGCTAAGTCGCTAAACCGTTAAGTCGCTAAGTCGCGTTGATCCGTTTCAGAGCGTTACCTGAAGGCACGGTAACCCATTCTGGACGAAATTCGGGTAGCGGCGGAGAGGACGTGACGCTTCGCCGTTTCCATTGTTTCACCTTGCAACTGAACGGTTGGACCAATCACGCCGATTGCACACAGAAACGATCCGTTCACGCCAAACACAGGTGCTGCGACCCCAGACACCCCCATGGTTGTCTGCTCGATGTCGATGAGATAGCCTTGCTGGCGGATGAGATTTAGGCACTCAAGCAATTCATCTGGATGGGTAATCGTCTTCGGTGTCAGTTGTGGAATGGGTTCCGACATTACCTTATTCAGTAGTGCAGGTGGCATATAAGCCAGCATGACATGGCCAAGGACCCCGAAAGTGGGTTTTCTGCGCTGGCCGACGTAGGAGGATACCTTTAAGCCTTCCGGGGTTTCCTGGCGGTAGATGTAGACCATGTCCTCCCCTTCTGGTACAGCCATGAGCACTGTCTGGTGGGTTAAGGCAAACAGTTCGGCAAGCAGATCCTCTGCCTCGTTGTGTAGGTCGAGCGTTGCCGTGACAAGTCCGCCGTATTTCAACAGACGAAGCCCCAGGCGGTAACGCAGCGTCGCTTCATCGTAATGAATCAGTCCGCGTTTTTCCATCGTATAAAGAAGTCGGTACGCGGTTGCCTTCGGCAGTTTTGTCTCACGAGCAATCTCATCGATAGATAGACTGGAGGCGTTCATGGAAAAGGCCTCGAGAATATCAATAGCTCTGTCCAATGCCCGGATTGAGTTAATGTTTAAGTCCCGCATGTCTTACCTCCACTTTCAGCATGCATCCAATTATAGATTTATTTGCTCAAATCATACAGTGAATCGAGAAGAAATCTTGGTTAGATAATTACGATTTGTAAGAAAACTCATTGATTGGTAAAGCGTATTCATGATAATCTAAATAACGTAGAGTTCATGCCGTTAACATGTCGTTAACTTATGGTGGACGACATCTAGGTGAGCACAAATAAAGTGTCTGAGGTGATGAGACGGTGTCGAATCCGATTGTGATTGTTGGTGCAGGGCCAGTGGGGCTAACAGCAGCAGACATCCTGGCGCTCCAGGGCCAAGACGTCGTAGTGCTCGAGAAAAACGATAGTTTAAGCAGAGAGTGGAGGGCTTCTACGTTTCACGCAGCGACCATGGAACTGCTCGAGCCAAGCGGTCTCGCAGAAGAGCTGATGAAACACGGACTTGTGGCAGATAAGGTTCAATATCGAGATAGAACAGAGGGCCTGTTTGCAGAGTTTGATTGTAACCTGATTCAGGATGAGACAAAGTATCCGTTTCGGTTACAGTGCCCGCAATCCACCTACGTGAAGGTGGTCAATGAGCGTCTCACAAAGCGGACCAATGTATTGGTTCGCTACAACGCAGATGTTGTTGGACTCGCTCAAGATGACGACGGTGTAACCGTTACCTTCAACACCCCTGACGGAACGGAAGAGTTGCGGGCGGAATTAGTGCTTGGTGCAGACGGTGCGCGTAGTGCCGTTCGTAAACAGCTGGGATTTTCGTTTGACGGATACACGCTTGAACAGCGTTTTCTACTCGTCGGCACACCGGTTGACTTTCGTCAGTATATTCCCGACTTGTCCTATGTGAACTACATCGCAGACCCGGAAGAGTTCTTATTCATTTTGCGCGTGCCCGAGGCCTGGCGCTTTTTGTATCCCGTTCCGGCAGACACTTCCGAGGAAGTCGCGCTCGACCCAGACCGCATCCAAAGACAACTGCAAAAGGCATTGCAGACGACCGATACGTTCCCAATTGTCGAGCGCATGATATACAAGGTTCATCAGCGGGTCGCCAGCAAGTTCTATGAAGGCCGGATTGTGCTTTTGGGGGATGCCGCACATGTGAACAGCCCGCTCGGCGGACTCGGACTAAACAGTGGTATTCATGATGCAGTAGATCTCAGTCGACGATTGGTTCGAGTGTTCGAGGGCACCAGCGACCTTGTATCGGAATTAGACACTTACTCCACTGTGCGTCGAGAGGTAGCCATGGCGTACGTTCAGCAAATTGCAGCTCGGAACACCAGCGTACTGACGGAGAAGGATTTGGTCAAGCGCAAACAACTGCAGGACGACCTTGCAGCGGAGGCCAATGACCCCGTACGTGCCAGGCAGTGGCTCCTTCGGGCAACACTTCTTTCGAGCGTTCGTGAGCAGGGCATTGGAGACGTGCCAAAGATTTTTCGGACCTAATCGTGTGCCGTGAAAAACCTTTATGAGGAGGAAAAATCGATGAGTGACCTTGAAGGTCGTCTCAATGAGTACTACAGTCGCTTGAACGACAAGCACTTGGGACCGCTTTGGAACTCACTGCAGTCAATCATGAACAAAGAGCCTCGACCGCGGGCGAGCACATATCTCTGGAAATGGGATGAGGTACGGTCATTCGTCATGGAGTCCGGTGAACTGGTTACTCCCGAGCGCGGTGGCGAGCGGCGCGTCATCTTCTTTCGCAACCCGGGACTTGAATCCCTTGACCCCTGGGGATGGGGTTCTCTGACGCACACCCTCTATGCGGGGGTGCAACTTTTGCAACCGGGAGAGAAAGCTCCATCACATCGACACTCCCAAAATGCCATTCGCTTTATTTTGGAAGGCAGCGGGGCATATACGGTGGTTGAGGGTGAGCGGGTGTATATGGAACGAGGAGATTTTCTGATTACACCTGCAGGGCTCTGGCATGACCACGTGCATGAAGGGGACACTCCCATGCTGTGGTTCGACTGTTTGGATATTCCGCTCACCTATGAAATCGCCGGAACATTCTTTGAACCGCATCCCGAGTTTAATCAACCCGTGACAAAACCAGATAACGATTCCATGCAAAAGTTTGTCAGCGCAGGACTACGTCCTCTTCAGGAACGGTCGAACACCTATGCACCACTCGCTGTGTGGAAGTGGGAGCGCACAAGGAAGGCGCTGAACGAGCTTGAGAAGGGGGAGGCGGATGAATGTGACGGATTCGCAGTTGAGTACGTCAATCCGGTGACGGGTGAGGCAGCTGGCCATACCATTGGTGCGATGATGCAGAAGCTTTCCCCTGCTATGCACACAATGGCGCATCGTCATACTCATAGCGCCATCTATCATGTCTTTGAAGGAAGCGGTTACAGCGTCATCAATGGCGTGCGCTTTGACTGGTCAACTGGGGATACCTTTGTCATCCCGAATTGGGCGTGGCATGAACATGTGAATACCAGCGCAGAGGACGTCTATCTCTTCTCGACAAATGACCGCCCGGTGATGGAGAAGTTGAACTTGGAGCGTACAGAGACCTACGGAAATGGGCAGCAGACGGTGACGGAAACCTTCTCCACTCAGAAACCAAACGAAATCTTGTCGACTCCGTAGGAGGATTTAATGCATGCGATTACTAACGTTTGAACACGCTGGAACACAGCGGTTAGGCACAGAGTTTCACGATGGGGTATTGGACCTGAATGCAGGTTGTAGTGCGATGCTCGAAGCTGAGGGCGACACCGCAGCGCAAAAACTGGCAGACGCGCTTGTTCCGTCTAACATCATCGACTTTTTAACGGCTGGGTCACGGGCTCTTCGTGAGGCACAAAAAGTCATCGATTTTGTCGAGAGCACGCACGCAGGGAATCGGGGCAATCTGGTTTTCAGTAAGACAGAGGTTCGTGTGCTGGCCCCAGTTCCTAGACCAGGCAAGGTGGTCTGTGTCGGGAGAAACTATCATGACCATGTCTCTGAAATGAAACGAGAGGTCCCAACCATTCCCGTCATCTTCTCGAAGTTGTCAAATACCATTGTCGGAAACGGTGACGGTGTCCCGTTTCCACGGGTGTCCGAGCAACTGGATTACGAGGCTGAACTCGTGGCAGTAATCGGGAAACGCGGGCGCTACATCCCGGAAGCTGATGCAATGGGTCATGTAGCGGGATACACGGCTTTTAACGACATTACCGTTCGTGATTGGCAGCATCGGGCCAATCAGTGGTTGCAGGGAAAGTCATTTGACGGGTCTGGCCCAACGGGTCCGGTTCTCGTGACAGCGGATGAAATCTCAGATCCGCACAACCTCGACATTCGCTTGTGGTTGAATGGGGAACTTCGGCAAAGCGACAACACGAGCCGACTCATTTTCAATATTCCATTCTTAATTTCGTTTATTTCGCAAGTCATGACCCTTGAGCCCGGGGATATGATTGCATCTGGAACACCTGGTGGAGTCGGGGTTGCAATGAATCCACAAGGTTTTATGAAGGTCGGAGACGTTGTTCGGGTGGAAATTGAGCGGATCGGCATGCTTGAAAACACAATTGTGGAAGGGTGAGAGGAGGCGCCATGGTGACAACCGTCGCAGAAATCAGGTCATCGGTTGCGCAGTTTCATCGGAAAATTGAGGAGACTTGTAGCTCGGTAGACACAATTGCTTTACACTGGAAAAAGGACCCCGACACATGGTCAGTCGCGCAGATTTTAGCCCATGTGGCTGAATTTGAACACTTTTTTGGCGATGACGTTCGCCGTTTGCATGACAGTCCAGGGAGTAGGTTTGGCCGGACAATGGAGGATGCGAAGAGACTCAACGCCGTCATGATGACTGGCAATGAGTCACTCGCGGATTTGCTGACAAACTTATCAGAGGGGCGTCAATATTTTCTCGCTGTCCTCGACGACTTAACGGATGATGACTTGTCTATAGAGGGTACCAATCCAAAGTTTGGTACAAAGTCGATTGGCTGGGTTATCGGGCACTTTATTGTTGAGCACCTGGAAAAGCACGCTTCTCAGCTTCAGCGTACTCTCGCGGCTTATGAGTCCTGACAGATGTCCGAGAGGTGGAAAGGTTCTGATGCTACAAGATGGTACAAAGTATCGACAAAGATAGCAATCGCAAGATTCAATCAGTCGAAGTCGGATTTGACATCCTGCGCGCCATTGCGCAGGATGCCATTTCTCACGGTAAGTCCTCGGTCTCACTCGCGGAACTCTCTAGAGCCACGAACCTCCACAAAAGCCAGCTGTATCGCTATCTAAATACCTTTGTTGACCTGGGTATTCTTTTGCGACACGTTGGGGACGTGCCTCGCTGGTCACTCGGACCAGAACTCATTGGCTTAGGCCGAGTGGCGGCGGATTCACAAGACGTACTGAAGTACGCAATGCCAACCGTACTCGACTTACGTGACAGGCTGAACGAAACGGTGGCTGTGAGTATTTGGCGTGACCGCGGGCCGTTTTTTGTGAGTTGGGAAAAGAGCAATAAAATTATCAATGTAGGTCTTGGCGTGGGGTCCTATGTACCACTCTATACGGCTACGGGAAAGATATTTCGAGCATTCTTGCCGGAGGAGATGACTGAATCCGTCTATCAGAGTGAGGTTGCGGCAGGACACATTGATAAGCGACAGTACGATGAGGACATCGGGCGGGTGGTTGAGGAACGAGTTGCTGTCACGCAAAGCAGCTTGGTATCCGGCGTTGCGGCTGTGAGTACCCCGATTTTCGGTTCAACCGGTCAGTTGGTGGCTGCACTCAGTGTGATTGGCGTGCTGGGCTATCTTGATCAGAGCCCGGAGGGGCTTCCATCACTTGAATTGCGGCAGGCGGCTGCAGATATTTCTCGAAGTCTTGGGTACAAAGGATGAACGCCCTCTGTGCTGAAACAGGATGTGAACCACACCCAAAAGACATGTCTGGGCTGACCAGCATGTCTTTTTATTTTTGGAAGCCACACTAGAGTGGGTCATCCCAGTCAGCCCGTCCATCCCCCCATCCACGCATCCACTCATTCATCCGTTCATCCATTCTTTCATCCACCCTCTCATTCATCCACCCACCCATCCATCCTCTCATCCTCCAGTCCATTCTCACTCCATTCTCACTCCACGCTCGTTCACCGATGTCCTCCGGTGAAACTTGTCGAGATTTGTATCGGGTTGAAAATTCTGTGGATTGCAACTAATTGATATTAAAAGTATAATCCTTCTATTCGAAATACGAAAAAATACTATCGTAATTCGCAACGTCCGTTCGGTTGTCGAACACAGTTGAGGGGAGGGCACAGAGGTTAGTACGCCGCTAGGTCTTGACACCATAGATTTGATTATTATCAACGCGTTGGCCAAGAATGGGAGAATCCCTTTCGTCGAGATCGCAAACATTGCAAACGTGTCCGAAGCGACCATTCGCAATCGATTCCAGCGTCTCACCGCCGCAGGTATTCTGACCGTTGTCGGTGTGGTCGATCCGTTTCGTACAGGCATCTATTCCGTCGCCCTCGTCGCCATTTCAGCCGACGAGACGACCCTTGGCGAAGTTTGTTCGATGCTCTCCGAGTACCCGCAGATTCGGTTTGTGGTCGCTTGCGCAGGCACATTTAACATCATGACCGAGGTTATCGCGTCTTCCACCGAAGAGCTCATTACTTTCATCACGGATACGCTTCCGACTGTGCCGGGTGTACGCCAGATGTCCGTAAGTTATGAACTGAAGTTGTACAAGAACGCGTTCAACTTTTTAGAGGGGGCAGATTCGTGAGAAAGAAACCATGGTTCACTATGCTTGCCTTGACGACGACGGCAACGTTTTTGTTAGCTGGGTGCGGAAGTACGACGACAACCAGCGGAAACAGTGGGAACTCCACGGGTTCAAACAGCACCGGCGCGGGGTCTTCATCAGCGACTTCCAAACCTGCTGTCAACAACAACACCTTGGTCATCGCGGATGGACTCGGTGACCCGCAGAGCTTTGACCCGATTTCTACGTTTACCATCGCTTGGGGCGAGATTGCTAACAACATTTTTGACGGTCTCGTCTACCGCGGTCCAGATTTGAAGATTCAACCGGGGCTCGCCACCTCATGGAAGTACACAGACCCAAAGACCCTTGAGTTCACACTCCGACAGGGGGTCAAGTTCCAGGACGGCGAGCCGTTTAACGCACAGGCTGTCAAGTACACGTTTGACCGTCTGTTGGCAGACCAAAAGAGTCCTCAACTTTCCAACTACACCTCGATTCAGTCGGTTCAAGTGGTTGACAGCACCCATGTCATCTTCCACTTAAAGTCTGTCGATCCGGTACTCATCACGAAACTCGCCGGCTACGGCGGGATGATTGTGCCGCCGCAGTACATTCAGAAACACGGAGAAACCTATTTTGCCACGCACCCAATCGGCACGGGCGCTTACCAGGTCGTCAGCTATAAGCCTGGTTCTTCGGTAACCTTGAAGGCGAATCCAAGCTATTGGCGCGGTGCACCGAAGATTCAAAATGTCGACATCAAGTTTGTTCCGGACGCCAATACAAGAATGTCCATGATGCAGGCAGGGTCTGTGGATATCGTAGAAGCCGTGCCGCCGGCACAGGCATCCCTCGTGAAAAATGATGCGAATTTCAACCTCGATGCCGTCGGCAGCCCAACCGTGTCAGAGATTCGCTTTGATGTCACGAAGAAGTACCTGAACAACCAGGATGTTCGCCAGGCTCTCAACTACGCCATTGATAAGAACGCCATCATCCAAAAGATTTTGAATGGATACGGCAAACCGATTTCCACCTTCCAGGGTGCGCAGTCTTTCGGCAACGACCCGAGTTTGCAGCCGTATCCATATGACCCGCAAAAAGCACAGCAGCTTCTGCAAAAAGCTGGCGTTCCGAAAGGCACCACGCTCACACTCGACTATGACGGCAGCGACTCGACGTTCGCGGAAGTGGCTCAGGCCGTTCAGGAAGAGTTACAGCAGGTCGGCATCAACCTCAAATTGCAGCCGGAAGACACCAACACCTTCTACAACCAGTTGATTCCGCAGGGCAAAGCGGGGGATATGCACGAGTTTGGCTGGGGCGGCTGGACGCTCGATTTTGACAACACCGCAGAACTCCTGTATTCGAAGGGGCAATTCTGGAACCCGGACTTTAGCAACCCGCAGATTACCGCACTCTTAAACCAGGAGCGCAGCACAAATGACCAGAATGTGCGCCAACAGGCATTCTTCAAGATGGACAAGCTGTTGCAGCAACTTGCGATAGAAGTACCCCTTTACCAGCAGGAGACCATTTGGGCAGTCCGCAACAACATTCAAGGCTGGACGACACCGCCAGATGAGAGAATGGACCTCTGGGATGTCTCCTTCTCGAACTAATCTGGGCAGAAATGAAGGCACTCTCGAAGCGGTTCAGTGGTTCCCGGACCTCTTCGAGAGTCCTCTTGTCAACCTGTGAGCGTGTGTGTGAGGGTGTGAGGGTGTGAGCAACGGATCACATGTGAGACACAGATGCTATGTGAGCAATAGGTGATGTGAGCAGTGGATGATACCAGAAAGGAGTACGAAATACTTGGCCAGGTATATCATACTCAGACTTTTTCACACGGTAATCGTGCTTGTTGGCATCTCACTCATCGTATTCATTACCGTCCGTCTCACCGGAAACCCTGTAGCAGCGATGTTACACAGTGGTACTCCTTCCAAGCAGGCGATTGCTCAGCTGACGGCGGCTCTGGGTTTGAACAAGCCGTTGCTTGTGCAGTATTACATCTTCCTCAAAGGCGCTGTCATGTTGAATTTCGGGACTTCTTATGCGACTGGCCAACCTGTGATGCAGATGATTATGTCCCGCATGGGTGCGACTGCGGAACTGGCCGTCGGCGGCATCATCGTCGGCCTGGTCCTTGCTTTCCCCGTCGGCATTGCCTCGGCCCTGTGGCGCGGAACCTTTATCGATCTGTTCGGCAGGTCTTTTGCCCTGCTCGGCATCTCCTTTCCGAACTACTGGCTCGGGACGATGCTGATTCTCATCTTCTCAGTTTGGCTGCATGTTCTTCCGGTCGCCGGGAACAGCGGATTTATCTCGCTCATCCTGCCTTCTGTGACACTTGGCCTGATTCTCGCTGGCATCCTGGCGCGACTCGTTCGCTCGAGCATGCTCGATGTCCTGCAGGCGCAGTATTTGACCACCGCACACGCCAAAGGACTGCGCTGGTGGAGAGTGACAATGTTTCATGCCCTGCGAAACGCGCTCCTACCCACCATTACGATGGTGGGTCTGCAGTTTGGCGGTCTGCTCGGCGGCATCGTCATCTTGGAACAGGTTTTCGCCTGGCCGGGTGTGGGCCAGCTCGTGATTCAGGCCATCAACCAGCGTGATTATCCCGTTGTCCAGGGCGTTGTGCTGTTTCTGGCTTTCCTCATGGTCATGGTGAACCTACTCACGGACCTCAGCTATGCGTTTGTGGATCCACGGGTCCGACTCGGAGGTGACCGCTGATGAACGCACAACTTACCGCGGAGGCCGGTCAGGAGGTTGCGCAGAAACCGCGCCGCCGCCGATCCGGTATCCGCCACTTCCTCACGAGCCTCGTCACGAACGTCGGAGGTCTCGTCGGAGCGCTCATCATCCTTATCGCTATTGTGTGCGCAGTGTTTGCGCCCTACATTGCACCGCATGATCCCACCGCAGGAAGTATCTTCAACCGCCTGCTGCCACCCGAGTGGATGAAAGGCGGGAACGCCAGCTTCTTGCTTGGGACAGACCCAGTCGGCCGAGATGTCCTCTCCCGCATCATCTGGGGTGCACGTGATTCGCTTTACATCGGCATCAGTTCCATCTTTCTATCGCTTGTCATCGGCATCCCTGTGGGACTTGCTGCAGGGTATTTCGGGCGTTGGGTGGACGATTTGCTGATGCGCATCACAGACGTCATGCTGACGTTTCCATTCATTTTGCTCGCCATCCTCGTGATGGCTCTGTTTGGAACTGGGGTGAACAAGGTCGTCGTCGTGCTCGGTGTGTCCGGGTGGGCGAGCCTTGCCCGCGTTGTCCGAAGCCAGGTTCTCTCGCTCCGTGAGAACGAGTACGTCATGGCCGCCAAGATTATCGGTGCACCGACCTGGCGAATCCTTAGCAAACACATTTTTCCGGGTACGATAAGTCCCATTACGGTCATCGCAACCATGAACATTGCCGTCAACATCCTTTTAGCATCCGGTTTGTCGTACCTTGGACTTGGGGTCGACCCCTCCATCCCCGACTGGGGCGGCATGCTGGCGTCCGGCCAGATCTATTTGACGACCGCCTGGTGGGTCGATGTGTTCCCAGGAATCGCCCTCATGCTCACCGTTCTTGGATTTAACTTGTTTGGGGATTGGATGCGGGATTATCTCGAACCACAGTCGAAGTAGACCGTGTTGAGACGAAATGACGCAATCATTCTCACTTGGGATATCAAGTAGGCATGTTCAGGTGGCGTGGCAAGCGCCAAATCAAGCAGTTACTTTCCGGTCACGCAGCAAGCAGTCACTTGCCATGGTGAACACAAGCAGCCCTGTTCAAGTGACACATCAAGCAGTCATTTTGAGGTGGCAGACATGGGGGAATAAACGTGACGCTCAACCGGTTGTGGACCACCAATGGACTGCTGAAAAACGACCCGGGCGATGGCATCGTCCTGCGATTCCCAATCGTGGTTCAGCCATTCCCGCGACAGGAGACAGAGGCAAAGGCTGAGGCAAAGGCTGAGGCAAAGGCTGAGGCAAAGGCTGAGGCAAAGGCTGAGGCAAAGGCTGAGGCAAAGGCTGATGGGCATGACTGGCTGTACATCCAGGCCGGCTTGCTGGAAATCGCGGCTCGAATCGGCCTCGAATGCTTGGTTGTACCAACCCCGATTGTCGGTGAAGTGTTTTCGGTAGGTCCGTTTACAGCCACCCATAAAGCCACCCATAAAGCTGGGGAAGAATTCGCTGAGGATGGTTTAGCTGGCGAAGGGGGCACTGCAAACACAACACAGATTGGCGACCAGGGCACACCCGCGAGCACAGCAACTGGCGTCCGGGCTGTTATCGGCTGGTCCAAGCATTGGCTGGAAGGTGTATTCCGTGAATCTGGAATTCCTTTTGACGAGTTCCACAGACGAATTGACACCCTTCAAAATGACGAAGGGTTGCTTTGGCTGGCGACGTCAAATATGCTCGTCATTTTCGGGAAGTCAGCGCTTGGTGTATTGTCCGCCATGCGCGCTTTGGCGTCAGACAACTTTGGCTTGGGATTCCCAGAGAGCCACAGCCTGATAGTTGGGAGTGACAGTGACTCCAGCAGTCGAGAAGTGACACCCGTGTCCAACCCTACACAAGTCGAGCAGGTTCACCAGTTGTCTTCTCTCTCGACATTTGATGTGAGCGGGTCCGGCACTTTCCAGTCCGATGCAAACCCATCCGGTGATAGCTTTGCTTCGCACCGCCGTTCTCTGCATCTCCACGAGATTTTTTCCAACCTGACTTCTGAGAGCACGCGTGAAGGGGATGGCCCTGCGGAAGCGAACGTGTTGCCGGAAGGCGATGTGCCGCTCGAAGGTGATGTCCTGCCTGAACGTGATGTCCAGCCCGAAGGGGACCTGCTACCCGAAGCTGATGTTCAGATACACTTGGGCCACCCGCTAGATGGATTCGAAGCGGTACTTCGCCTCGCAACTCGAATTGGACTGGAATCCGCCCATTTCCGATTTCCAGCGACATGTGTCTTGCGGGAGCGGCCGCGGCAGACGGCTCTGCAAATGAGTTTCACGGTGTTTCCGAAGGCAACCAACGCTTTTGTGACCCTGGATGGACAATCCCTTGAGTTTATTGCACCATCCCCACAGGTACTCGACGAGATGCTTGCAAAGGTAACAAGCCACTGGTTTGAGGCACCCTCCGATGTGGAGATGACGGATTGGCGCGGTAAAATCGCTGCGCTGACGAGCCCTGCTCCGGATATTCAACTGCGCGCGCGAACCGAACTCCTGTTGACCAGGCTTCATAGCGCCCGTGGCGGCATCCGGCACATCGACGTCCCGGGACATCTGCGCAAAACAGTTGCCGCGTGTTGTGAGGAACGGGGGATATCTGTCGAGGTTCTCAAAGACCCAGAGCTCTTTTCACTCGATTGGTCCGGTGAATCTGAATGGCAGATGATGGAGCCGCTTCTGCAGCAGGACCTAAGCAGCCTGCAAAGCAGGAAACAAAGCAGCATGCAAAGCAGCAAACAGCCTGTCACGTTTTCGGCCACTTCATCTGACGACCTTGCAAACCTTGCAACTGCTGCAGACCCTGCAGTCTCCGCAGACCCAGCAGTCCCCGCGAAGGTGCAGGTCGAAGTCTTTACCACAGTACCCCAGCAAGACTTCGAGCGGGACATCGTCGACGCGGGACTAATCGGTCGCACCAACGGATCGGACATAAACGTAGACAGCAACTCCAACGTAGACCTATCGCTTCCCGTCGAGTTCGTCTATCGGAACGTGACAAAGGCTGGACTGGACTGGTTTTTGACGGACGTCTTGCCGTATATAAAACAGAACGCCCAGGTGTCCGCGGTTGAAATCTCAACGTGCGGACTGCCAAATGATATAGGCCTTCTCGATTTGCCGCAGCGGTTTGTGCAGGAGTTTTTCCCTGTAGACGTGATTGTGGAGCGGGAGACGCATCTCTCGCGAGACGATGTGACCCTCGCCATGCATGACACTGCCAATGCGATGTATGCCGTGCGTGCCCGAGACAGGAACGGACAGGTGATACGAGTGTGGGAATGGGAGAGCCCCATCGAAACGCGCCCTTATCTTCCAAATGATGTATCTCGGCGCGTCATCACCCCGGCGGTCGGTTACCACGTACACCGTGTCGGTGACGACGGCGCAGTGCAGTACGGTCTTGTGAAGCGGTCGTTTCCAAGCGTGTACGCACGTTTTTGGGACTGGTATCAAACGGAGGTCATTTCAAGGATTGTGTCTGCCAAGCCTTCATTCACCGGTCCAACGGCGTTTTCTCGACTGGAGATAGAGGTGTGGGTGAACGGCAAGGAAGAACGGCTTGGCGTGTACGAAGAGACGGTCTCGTGGCCGGAAGCACTCCACGAAGACTTGTATTTCTATACGTTGCAAGCACTGCGGGAACACGGTGAAACGGTGGGCCATCCAATTTGGAAAACCCCCGGCCTGATTGTCCCGCTGATTCATATCGCTTGTGGAGAAGCACGCGCACAAGTGAGGGCGTACACATACGCACCAGACCAAATCTCTGTACAATTCGGCTCGTCTGATTGGGAACAAATCGATGTACAGGAACAAATAAATCGACAAGAACAGACGGATGCACAGGCACAACAGTGGGAGTTTGGCGCAGCGGACGTGCATACATTGACATATCGGGACGGTGCGTGGAATGTCGTACTCCATCCAACTCGTCCAGACCTTCAACACCTACAGGCATGGCTGAACGAACCCGTACCGAGTCGAGGCGTTGACGTGACGCATCAGGGTGTTGGTGTCACGAATCTTGGTGGCAGCTTCACTTCCACTTCACGTGTTGCAGAATCGAAACTGGATCCGCCAGGGTCACCCATCGACCCGAACAACAATCAGATGCGCATCTTGCAAAACAACGACGTCATTCGCTGGCTGAATGACCACGCTGACGAACTGCCAGGACGGCACTTTGTGCTCGATCACTCGTTTGAAGGTCGCCCCATTGTCGGCGTCGAGCTGTATCATGCGTCGCCTCAGGGCCTCAGCAGCCGACGGAAGCAGATTCTGTGGAAACCGACCCTGGTCGTTTTGGCCCGTCACCATGCCAACGAGGTATCAAGCACAAACTCGGCCATTCACCTGATGGAGACGGTTCTGCGTGAAAAGAGCCTGCTGCGCAGGTTCAATCTTGTCATCGTGCCCGTTCATAACACGGACGGTGCGGCGCTTCACCGCAGACTTGTGGAGGAGCACCCGTACTGGAAGCACCACGCCGCGCGCTTTAACGCCTGTGGTTACGAGTTCTCAAACGACTATTTCAAACCTGACACACGCTTTGGCGAAAGCAGGGTGGCCGCCCGCATCTGGGAGCGCTGGAAACCGGATATTATCCTCGACGATCACGGTATTCCATCTCACGAATGGCTCCAGCCCTTTTCGGGATACAGCAGTCCGCCCTCGTTTCCAGTTGCGTACTGGATTCCGCATGCGCAGATGTACACCATTTGGCGAGAGCTCGACCCGACTACAGAGCCACGGCCAAACGGGCTGCTTCAGACCGTGTCCCAGGTCATCCACAGTGACCCGGACGTGCGAACGCGCAACACCGAGTTTCTAAATCGGTATCTCAAATGGGGCCATGCGTTTAGTCCCGAGAAGTTTCCCGTCACGACCGTTGACGGGGTCATCACGTACCGCTGGTCCGTCACGCCATCGCCGTCATCGACCGGTTTTATGGGCCGCTATCCGAAGTGGGTGACAGCCGATATTGTCACGGAAGTCAACGACGAAACCGTTCACGGAGATGCGCTGTTCGAGGTGGTGCGCGCGCACGACAAAGCGCACGAAGGAATTCTCACCTGGCTCTCTCGCATAAGTCCACAAGTCACTCGGACCACTGGGATTACCCCGGTGACCCAGACCGACTCTCCGGAGCAGGGGTTCGCCACAATCGGACTGAAACGCCAGCGCCCGCTGGAGTGGCGGCACGACGGCTCACTGCATGTTGGTGGGGACGTTGGGGTGTATTGATGGGCGTTTTGAAGGACGCTTGGATGGACGTTTGGATGAGCGTTTCGATGAGTTACGACTGAATTTCGGATGGACGTTGGAGGCTTCGACCGGTGTTTTGACGGGGATTTTGATGGAGAGTTTGGTCGAAATTGATGTCATCGCAGAACTCGGTGAATAGAAACAAAACATCACCTACTTCACAAGGCTTCTAGCGCAGAGGAGATTTGTTCGATGAAGAATATCGCATCTGTTCCCAAACTCCTGCCGCCCCAAGGCGTGCGGGTCATTATGGAACTCGCGTGGCAAACACCCGACTGTATTCACCTTGAGGTTGGAGAACCAAACTTTGCGACGCCGAATCACATTGTACAAGCGGCGGTTGAGGCAGCAAGTAACGGATCGGTCAAATATACACCCAATGCGGGCATCATGGAGCTTCGCCGCGCGATTGCGAGTAAAGCCAAGCGATATAACAACATGGACGCGGAAGCGGAGCAGGTTTGCGTCCATCCAGGGGCAGTGGCCGGAATTGCCAGTACGTTCATGGCACTTCTTAATCCCGGTGACGAAGTCCTCGTTCCAGGCCTCGCCTGGCCCAATGCGGAGATGGCAATTCGGTTGTTTCATGGCGTTCCGGTTCACTACGGGCTGTTGCCTGAGCGGGGGTTTCTACCGGACGTATCAGAATTGGAACGACTTGTGACGAATCGTACGAAAGCATTGCTCGTAAATTCCCCAGGCAATCCTACAGGCGCTGTGTTCGGGGAGAGTCTCGTATTGGAATTGGTTGAATTTTGCCGTAAGCACGACCTCTGGCTCGTGTCGGATGAGATTTATGAGCACATTGTGTTCGGAAAACCTCATATCAGCCCCGGGCGGTTCGCTCCGGAGAGAACCATTACCATTTCAGGATTCTCCAAAGCATACGCAATGACGGGATGGCGCCTCGGATACACCGTGTCGCCGCCTGAAATCGCTGAGGCCATCATCAAGCTCCAAGAACCTATCGTATCGTGCACCAACAGTTTGGCTCAGGCTGCTGGTGTGGCTGCTCTAACTGGACCTCAGGATTCGGTAGAAACCATGCGACAAGCTTACGAGGGCCGCCGTGACTTAGCCGTATCCATCGTGCGAGACCATGGTCTTTACGGGTACACGCCGGAGGGTGCTTTTTACCTGATGGTCGACGTATCGAGTCGGAGCCGTGATTCATATGCGGTCTCGAAGGACTTGGTGTTCGCAGAACAGGTTGCGGTTGCACCCGGTGAGGCCTTCGGGGAGAGTGGGAAAGGGTTTGTTCGCGTATCTCTCGCAAACAGCGAGGAACATATCGAAGAGGGCCTGCGAAGACTCTGCCGATTTTTAGGGAAGTAGTCATCAACAATCTACGGATCCAGTGTCCTGTCTGCGGAAAATTCATTCAGATTCGACATTGACATGAATTCAGAATTTAATTAATATAATAAATAAAACAATTACATATTAAAGGAGTGCCTGGATGAAAGCGCTCTACATCGACATCGACAGCCTCAGGCCGGACCACCTTCGTTCCTATGGATACAGCCGTGAAACCGCTCCCAATATATCTCGGCTAGCGCAAGAAGGTGTGAGGTTCGAAAATTGCTATGTTTCCGACAGCCCATGTATGGCATCGAGAGCTTCTACCATCAGCGGCCGTTTCGGTATTAAAAATGGCATCGTTACTCACGGTGACCGTGGTGAGAAGATGAACTTGGACACGCCGACATTACCATTATTGCTTAGGGACAGTGGTATCAAGACGTGTGCGATTTCTACGTTTGGCCGCCATCCGTCCCCCTGGTTTTATGTCGGGTGGGAAGATTTCAAGGATCCAGCTGGTTGGAACTTTCAACAAACTCCCGCATGGCGCGTGAACGAACTCGCCGTTGACTGGATTGAGCAAAACAAAGACGAAGACTTCTTGCTTTGGGTTCAATTTTGGGATGTTCACGCAGTTTATGACCCACCGAAGAGTTGTGAGGAAGCTGTCAAAGATGGCAACTATCCTGCCTATCCTACCAGCGAGGAGATTGCCGAACGTCAAGGTGATGATTTTTGGCACTGTGCACCGATGATGGGAATTCACTCTTACGAGGATTTCAAAGAAATGATTGACCTCTACGATGCGGAAATCCGCTATGTCGATCACCACATTGGCTTGCTTCTGAACAAGCTGGAATCCCTGGGCATCATGGATGAAACACTCATCATTGTGTCAGCAGACCACGGTGAGGAACTGGGAGAGCACGGCGTCTTTGTGGAGCACTGGAGCACCTATGATGGTACCAGCAAAGTACCGCTGATTATGCGTCATCCGCAGACGTTGCCTCGTGGTCAGGTTCGCAAAGAACTGGTTTATCAGATGGACATGTCTGCAACCTTGCTCGAGTTTTTTGGAGTTGGACGGCCGCTGAACTGGGATTCCAGTTCCCTCTTGTCTGGACACGCGAGACCATATCTGGTCTGTGGGCATGGACTTTACACCGCTCAGCGAGCAGTGGTGACAGACGAGTGGAAATTGATAAAGACAATGAACCCAGGCATGTGGGAGTTACCAGAGTATCAGTTGTTCGACAGAACCCATGACCCGTACGAGCGTCATTCTCTTCACGAGACACGTTTAGAAGTCGTCGGGAAACTGAATGTACTGCTCACCGAGTGGGAGGAAGCGCATCAACAGTCCGACGATCCGATGGTTGTCAATGCGAGACTCGGTCCGCCTGGAATCGAGCTTTACGGTCAGGAAACGATGAGTGCATTCCGTACGGGGCGCACCCCAATGAGCATTGTCAAAGAGCACAGGAAACCAGAAATACATGTCGTGTCAAGGTGAGGTGTCTGTGTGCGAAAAATCTATCCGGTGATTTCGATTGTTGGCGGGCTGTGTCTGTGGTGGCTTCTATCTCTGGTTCCCTCACTTACCAAGGTTCTGCCGGGTCCTCCGAGTGTCGTTTCGGCGTTTGTGACAGGGATTCATCAAGCTCTATTCACGGACATCGGCGTGAGTTTGATGAGGGTTGCAATTGGATTCGTACTGGCTCTTGTTCTCGCCGTGCCCGTCGGGTTTCTGATGGGTTGGTACAGCTGGGCGCGCGGCTTGCTTGAGCCCTGGATTCAGTTCTTTCGAACCATCCCTCCCATCGCACTGATACCCCTGGTTGTCATCATGCTTGGGATTGGAGAGTCGGCAAAGATATTCGTCATTTGGGCAGCCGCATTTTTAACGATTGTTATCAGTGTGTATCAGGGCGTTCGGAATGTCGATGCAACGCTGCTGAAGGCAGCCAGGGTCTTGGGAGCCAACGACTTTAATCTTTTTTTCGACGTGGTTATCCCGGCTTCATTTCCTTACATTCTTGTCGGAATACGCCTCGGGTTGGCGAGTGCCTGGAGCACACTGGTCGCTGCGGAGTTAATCGCCAGTCAGCACGGGCTTGGAAGCATGATTGAGCAGGCCGGGCTGTATTATCAAGTTTCCGTAATCATTCTCGGAATATTCCTGATTGGGGTCATTGGATTCGTAATGGACCGTGGAGTGCTGTGGATGGAAAGGAGGTTAACCGGGTGGCAGGAGACGGTACGGTGAATCATAGCGTAGTTTCGAGTACAGAAGACAGGGCGGTGCGGCCACTGATTGAGGTTTCTCAAGTGACCAGGCGGTTTGAGACCAAGAGCGGACCGAATCTAGTTCTCGATCATATCAATTTGAACATCTACGAAGGTGACTTTATCTGTGTGGTGGGTCCTTCAGGCTGCGGGAAAACGACGCTCCTCAACATCCTCGGTGGACTGGACTCACCGGACAGTGGCTCGGTGACATTTAATGGTCATCCAATTAAGGGGCCAAGTCCGGAGCGGGGCGTCATATTCCAACAATATGCATTGTTTCCCTGGAAGACAGTGATAGAAAACGTTGCGTTCGGGTTGAAATTACAAGGGATTTCCAAAAGGCAGCGTCATGAGAGAGCACTCCATTATCTCGATCTTGTAGGCTTATCCAGATTCAAAAATGCGTACCCCAAAGAACTTTCGGGTGGAATGAAACAACGCGTGGCGATTGCTCGAGCTTACGCCGTGAATCCGCAAATCCTGCTTATGGATGAGCCGTTCGGAGCTTTGGATGCCCAGACTCGTGGGCAACTCCAGGAAGAGCTGTTAAGAACGTGGGAACGGGAAAAGAAGACTGTGTTCTTCATCACCCATGACGTAGAGGAAGCCGTCATCCTCGCCAATCGCGTCATCATGATGCGAGCAAATCCCGGCGGTATCAAAGAAGAGGTGCGTGTCGACCTACCGTATCCAAGAAATCAAGAGACAAAATTACATGAGACTTTTACCCAACTTAAGAATCGCGTTTGGGTTCAAGTATACAGTCATACACAAGATTCGAAGGGGGATTAGTATGAAAAAAACAGTTTTTGTATCGGCAGCAGCGGTAACAACCCTGCTGGCAGTAGTGGGTTGTGGCACATCTCCGAGTGCAAACACGGCAAGTACTTCTAACAGTGGGAATGGGACCGCTACCAGCTCGTCGTCGGGCAGTCTGCCGAGCGTGAAAGTGGCTTACATGCCAGACATCCATGGTGCAGCTCCGATTGTGATTGGTCAACAAGAAGGGTTCTTTAAACAGGCGGGCATCGATGTCCAACCAGTGAAATTCACGAGCGGTCCACCTGAGATTGATGCAATGGCGTCAGGCCAAATCGACATCGCGTACATCGGGCCGGGGGCTATGTTCCTAGCAGCCAAAGGTAAGACAAATGTCATTGCCATTGACAGCCTAAACGTGGGCGACATGCTTCTTGCAAGACCGAACTCGGGTATTAACAATCTCCAAGACCTAAAGGGCAAGACCATCGGCGTTCCGAAAGGAACATCAGGAGAGATGATCCTTGACTTGGCGTTGAAAAAGGCAGGACTAACATCTTCGGATGTCAAGATTGTCAACATGGACGTGTCCAGTGCGATTTCTGCATTCGTTTCAGGCCATATTGATGCAGTTGCTCTCTGGAACCCGTACACTGCCCAGATTCAACAACAAGTGTCAGGAACGAAGGTTTTGGCAACGGACAAGAACTTTATGCCTCAGTACTCGTTTCCTCAAATGTGGACAGTGAATCCTGCGTTTGAAAAAAATCATCCACAGTTGGTACAGAAATTCATCGATGCGCTCGCTAAGTCGAACGACTGGCGTATGCAGCATATTGATCAGGCTGTGACCATGACCGCGCAGTACACGAACGCGCCTGCGTCCGCATTGAAGTCCCAGGCGGGTACGACCCAGTGGCTCAGTTCCGCAGACATCAAGAAGGACTTCCAGGACGGCACGGTTGATACGTGGTTGGGTAATCTCGAGAATTTGTTTGTAAAGACTGGACAGCTGTCCAGTGTGGTCCCTGCCAAGAACTTCGTTGATGCACAGTTCTATGAAAACATAAACACAGGCAACTAATTACGTAAGGCAGTGGGAACGAACAGTTTGACGAGAAGTGTAAGAATATTTCATCTTATACTTCTCGTTCTCTGGGAGTGAGAGATGCATGAGAGAGAAGAAGCCGAACATCCTGCTCATTACAACGGATCAACAGCATGCGAACACCATTCATGCGCTAGGGAATGAAGCCATTAAGACACCAAACCTGGACCAGTTGGCTAGGGATGGGGTCAGCTTTACGCGGGCCTACACAGCGAATCCCGTGTGCTCCCCCAGCCGTTCGAGTATTTTAACGGGTGAGTATCCCTCTCGGCACAAGTGTTGGAACATTGGGGTGAAGCTTGACGAGGAGAGAACGTTCTTTAGTGATACGCTGCGCCATGCAGGGTACAAAACGGCTCTCTTTGGTAAAACCCATTTTCAGCCTGTTCTAAAAGAGGGGAGCTTTGAGGGGCCACCGAATATCTTCGATAGAAGCTTCTGGAAAAATTGGAGTGGACCCTACTACGGTTTTGAAACGGTTCAAATGTTACACGGACACTCCGATGAAATCTCGTCAAGCGGGATGCATTATGGGGCATGGCTTGAAGAACAAGGCGTCGACCCAACCCAGTATTTTGGACCGGGCGGGGGGTATCGCGAAGGCTCCTGGGACCTGCCAGAAGACTTACACTACACGCGCTGGACTGCAGACCAGACCATCGAGTATCTGCGACATCGTGAGTCAGATGAGTCGTTTTTTGTATGGTGCAGTTTTCAAGACCCGCACAATGCATTTGTAACTCCAGAGCCGTGGGCCTCGATGTACGATCCTGAATCATTACCTGAATTTATTCGAAAAGATGAAGAGATGAAAGATAAGACGACTCTTCATAGACTGCTGATGGAGGGACGAATGAGCGAGCTCGCTCTTCCGATCACACAAGACCCGAATCATCCCACCGACGGAATTCAGTGTCTTGGGCAGACTACCCCGTTGATTGGTGATGAGAGAGCGAAGAAATGGCTTGCCACATATTACGGAATGGTGAGTTTGATGGATTACCATGTTGGTCGTATCATGCACACTCTGACACAGCTTGGACTGGATGAAGATACGATTATTATCTTCACATCGGATCACGGAGACTATGCGGGAAACCACGGCCTGTGGCTGAAAGGACCGCTCCATTATGAAGATGTCATCCGGGTTCCGTTCCTCGTGCGGTGGAAGGGAACCATGCCGAGCGGTGAATCGACGGATGCCCTTACAAGTCTGGTCGATGTCGCTCCCACTCTGCTCGATTTGTGCAAAGTGGAGCGAACGCCAAATATTCAGGGTGTTAGTCAAGCGAGGACCTGGATGGACCCAGGACTTCATACTCGAGATTGGTGTCTCGTCGAAAACAGAGCCGAACCGAGTTTTTACGTCAAGACACTGGTTACCGGTCAATATAAATTAAATTACTTCCTCGGCAGAGATGAGGGGGAACTGTACGATTTGCAACGTGATCCGTATGAGTTTGTGAATCTGTACGATGATGCGCGGTATAGGGACGTGCGAACCGAGATGTTAAGCAAGATGATAGATATCTATGGAGCACTCGAAGACCCTTATCCCCCTAGGGAAAGTTTTGCCTGATAGAGTATGCTGAGGTCAAGCGTGCGTTGTGTTGGGGAGACGACACGGCAGTGAAGTTAGGAGTGATCAAACCTGATTGGTCAAAACGTGAATCGTACCAAGAATCATAACATCAGCCTTGTTCTAAAAATCGTCTACGAATTTGGACCGATTAGTCGTAAAGAGATCTCTAGACTCACCCAACTCACGCCGGGGACTATCACAAATTTGACTGGCGAGCTGCTTCAGGAAGGCATCTTAACAGAGACCACAAATCGGCCAACGGTGAGTTCCGTCGGCCGGCGTGAAATATTTCTCGATATTATGCCAAAGTCGCACTGTGTAGCTGCCATTCACGTAGCGCGTAATAAGTTGAGCTGTGCGGTCATGGATTTGAGGGGGACAATACTTGAGCGTAGGGATGTTGCCCTTAGCAGTCCTTCTCTTGAGGTGCTGTTGGAGCATATTGAGGGTTTTCTGAGTTCGACTGCATATCGGAATTCGATTATGGGAATCGGTGTCGGCTATTATGGTCCATCTGTTGGAAATGTGCCCTTCATGCTGGAACCTCGCCCGTATCAAAACTGGCTGGGGAGTGACCTAGCTCTCGCGGTACACGAGACTACCGGTGTTCCTGTCCAAGTCGGAAACAATGTACAGAACATGGCCCTCGCAGAGAAGCTCTTTGGTGACTCGAAGCATGTGAGCGAAAGTCTGCTCCTCTATGCTGATGTCGGTGTTGGCGGCGGCCTCATCCTCGGTGGTGAACCGAGTCATCTTGGACACGTAGAAGTTGGTCATATGTCGGTGGACATTAACGGGCCAACCTGTTGGTGTGGAAACCGGGGATGCGTTGAGCTGTACACAGGAGAGCAGTTTATCGTGGACAAAGCTCGATTGGCGGCGCCCGAACTGTTTGCTAGCCAGGAGATTACCTTTAACCAACTTTTACGCATGGACAACGAGAAATCCATCAGAACATTGCTCGACGATGCAGCAAAAATTCTAGGTACTGCCGTGGTAAACACGCTTCATGTGGTCTCCGTCGAAGAAGTCGTATTGTGTGGACGTGTTTTTCAAAACCAACGCGTCTTTGATGGACTGCTTAATACAATTCAGCACGTACTTCCTGTCAGCGATGGGAATATGGTTCGCCGCTCGTCAATTCCAGTTGAAAACATTGGACTTATCGGAGCTGGAAGTCTCGCGATATACCACTACGTCATTCACAAGGAATGAGCATGGCTTATTTTTGAATCTAATTGAGCAGAACATCTGTGATGTCAAGATGAGTGACATAAGGAGCAGTTACCGTGACACAGTGCACAACAACAAATACCGGTGGTCATCTCGGTGTCATGTGGAAGACAGTATCCGAGGACTGCAATCTTGCTTGTGATTACTGTTATTACAGCAGGGTTGGAGGCAAACTTGGACACAGAGTGAAGACAATCGATTCCAAGGTGCTTGAGAAGTTTATCAGGGAATATATGGGTTTTTCCAATGGATTGGCGCCGTTTGCTTGGCAAGGAGGCGAACCTCTGCTTGCTGGACTTGAGTTTTTTGAGGAAGTCGTCTATCTCCAGGCTAAGTATGCGCCGCCAAATACAGCGATTAGCAATACCATTCAGACGAATGCGACGCTGATAACAGAGGACTGGGCACGTTTCTTCAAGAAATACAATTTCCTTGTCGGTGTGAGCTTGGACGGTCCGGAGGAAATACACGATAGACGCAGAGTTACACATTCCGGAGCCGGCAGCTATCGCCGCACGATAAGGGGCATTGAATATTTAAGACAGTACGAGGTTGACTTCAATATCCTCACGGTTGTCCACGACAAGAACGTTCACGAGGCCAAGAGGTTGATGCAGTTTTACGCGGAGATGCAGTTTCAATACGTTCAATTTATACCATGTATGGATTTTCGGGCTCAAGAGGTGAACAAACCTCCAAAATATCTCATCACGCCAGAGCAATACGGAGATTTTCTGTGTGAAGCCTTTGATAGTTGGTACAAGGACGGGCATCCCGATACGTCCATTCGTTTCTTTGACAACATGCTGAACGTCTATTTGAACCATGAGGCTGAGTTGTGCGTGCATCGAAGGAGCTGCCCCACCACATTAATCCTGGAGCAAAATGGGGACGCGTATCCTTGTGATTTCTACATTGGTGAGGACTATAAAGTGGGGAACGTCGGGACTGATTCTCTAACAGACATCCTTGGCAATTACGTATATCACAATTTTCTTCAGAAGAAGCCAGCGTTACCAGAGAAGTGCCAAAAATGTGAGTTCCAAAACCTTTGTTATGGGGGATGCCCAAGAAATCGTATCTGGCACGAGGATGGTAATTCAGACCCAGATTATTTTTGCGAGGGCTATCTAAAAATATATTCGTATGCCCATGAACGTATGATTGCTTTGGCCAAGAACATTCGAGTTGAGAGGCTAAGGGGCTTTCTTCGGAGCGGAGGCAAAGAACCCGGAAGAAATGACCCGTGCTTTTGCGGAAGCGGTGTAAAATACAAAAAATGCTGTGAAGTTGTCCGTAATGAGATTTCATGACTGAATCTGACAAGACTAGTCGGGCACAGTTCCAGTCAGATTCCTAATCCATTCAGTGTCTATGAAAGGGACCTCAAACGTGAGGTCCCTTTTTTAGCACGTCTAGCATGCCCGACTCCTAAGGTGTAAGTGAGCCCCAAACGGGGGGAGGGACACGAGTCTACGCAGGTAAAGGACAAAAACAAATTCGTAAATAATATCAGAATATTCACAAATAAATATTGATTGCCCGCGGGCTTGGTGGTATATTTTAAGAAAATTTTCTATACATTTTACTAAAAATACACCACGAGTTTTCTCGGGTGGAGGGTGAGGAAACGTGGCAACCATGCGTGACATCGCTGAACGTGCAAATGTGTCCACTTCCGTCGTATCCAGGATTTTGAGCCAGGACGGCACGCTTTCCGTTGCGGAAAGCACGAGGGAACGAGTGTTGGATGCGGCAAATGAACTAAATTATCAAGTAAAAAAGAAAGTAAAACGTGGTAAACAGATTGTGGGTCAACTTGGTATTGTGCTCTTTCACTCGCAGGATCATAGTCGGGAAAGAGATTTGGAGGACCCGTATTTTCCAGCGATTCGCCGCGGTATCGAACTGGAGTGCCAAAAACGAGGTCTGCCTCACCCTGTGACGCAGTACTGGTCGTCAGAAGGACTGGTTCCAAATGAGCAGCTGCGTGCTTGTGAAGCCATCATCTTCATTGGTGTCGAGGACATGAATGCGACGAAACTGCTCCCATCTGACCAACGACACATGTTCGTCGACTATGCCCCTGAGCCGGACAAGTACAGTTCGATTGTCGTGAACTTTCAGTCCGCTACGGAAACCGTGGTGAACCATCTGCTGGGTTTGGGCCATCGGCAGATTGGGCTGATTGTTGGTTCGCACACGTATGGGGTTGACGCCAGACAAGCGTGTTTTGAATCCATTCTCGGACGGCAGGGATTGTTTCGGCCGGAAGCCGTGTTTGTCACGGATTGGACGCTCAATGGCGGCTACCGGGCGATGATGGAAGCATTGGCTAAACCAAACGTCCCCAGTGCATTCTTTGTGGCGAGCGATCCGATGGCAATCGGCGCCATCAAGGCGCTGCAGGATGCGGGCAAGCGCGTCCCCGAAGATGTGGCGATTGTCGGCTTTGACGATATTGAAATGGCGGGTTTCGTAACCCCTGCACTGACCACTGTGCGGATTAATACCGAACTCATGGGAAGGCTTGCCGTACGCCTGTGCGACGCCCCGCTGGATGAGGTGACGCCACTTACCATCGTGTTGCCTTTTGAACTGGTCGTTCGTGATAGCTGTGGAACAAAGTCAAACGTGTCGCAGTAGCGACATTTTGCTCTTTTTCACTTTTGTCTGAATCCGCTTACAGGGAGTGGGAATCGTGAGGCCAACGTCAATCTCTCTCAAAAATGGTGTCATCTATTTGATTTTGGTTGCTGGCGCGTTTATCTCAATCTTCCCGTATATCTGGTCGGTGTTTACGTCGCTGAAACCGTCCAACCAGGTGTTTGGCAGTACGTTTCTCGGTTTTCCAAAACACCCACAGTGGAGCAACTACACGCATGTCTTTCAGACCGTCCCACTCGCGCACTTTCTCTTCAATACGCTGTTTGTATCCGTCGTCAGCGTGCTTGGCCAAGTCGTTTTCGGGGCGCTGGCAGCGTATGCGTTTGCGCGTCTTAAGTTTCGAGGAAAAAACATTATCTTCCTGGGTTACCTCAGTACGATGATGGTGCCAAACATCGTGACGCTGATTCCTCTCTTCATTTTGATGAAGGACCTAGGGTGGATTAATACATACTACGCGCTGATAGCCCCAACAGTCCTCGGAACCCCAGTCGGAATCTTCTTGCTCAGGCAATTCTTCCTAACCATACCTGTGGAGTTGGAGGAGGCGGCGCGCATTGATGGCGCAGGCATCGTCCGCATCTTTGTGCAGTTGATTTTGCCTTTGAGTAAACCGATTTTAGCCACGCTCGCAATCATTACGTTTGTTTCGTCGTGGAACAACTTTCTCTGGCCGCTGATTGTCACCAATAGTGACCGATACAAACTGGTGACGGTGGGTATCGCTTCATTTCAATTGCAATATGGCGCGCAGTGGAACTACATGATGGCAGCTGCGACAGTGGCTCTCTTTCCTTTAATTATAATTTTCATTATATTCCAAAAACGAGTCATCGAATCTATTCAACTTACAGGGCTCAAATAGGGGGGCTCGCAGAGCGAACACAGCGCGTTTTCATCATGGTCTGTGTTCTCTAAACACTGTCCGGGCAAGTGCTAGGAAAGGAATATTCGTCTGCAAATTTTGGACAATGGAGGGGTTAAACATGAAATCTATTGCAAAACGTGCATGGTGGATGTTGCCTGTGGCTGGTGTGTTTATCTTGACCGGTTGCTCATCGGGTGGATCCTCGTCGACAGGTGGTTCTGGGGGCAACGCAAACGGCACTGGTTCCAAGTCGTCGAATCAGACTGTGACACTGCGTTATATGATGTGGGATCCGAACGAAGAAGTCGGGTACAAGAAGTCGATTGCGGTGTTTGAGCAGCGGCACCCGAACATCAAAGTACACATTGAGCAGTACCCTTGGTCCCAGTATTGGCAGAAACTGCAGACGGAAATGGCAGCCGGAACAGCGCCTGATTTGTTCTGGGATCACGTGACTTACTTCCCAACCTTCGTAGCCAACGGACAGTTGCTAAGTCTGACGCCGTATATCAACAAAGACAAGTTAAACACATCAATTTACTATCCACAGTTGCTGAAACAGTACCAGTATCAGGGCCAGACCTATGGTCTTCCGAAAGACTGGGACACCATCGCCATCTTCTACAATAAAAACCTCTTTAAGAAAGACGGCATCACGATGCCAAAAAATCTGACGTGGAATCCGCAAAACGGTGGGTCGCTCATCAAACTGGCTGAACAGCTCACAGTTGACGCAAATGGTAAACATCCGGGGGACCCAGGATTTAACCCGAATAACATCACGCAGTACGGATTAGCATCATACAACTCCAACCAATCGCTGTATTACAACTTCATGGCGGAGAACGGCGCTACCATCCTGAACAAACAATTTGGCAATCAGGTGCAGTTCGGTTCACCGCAAGGTGTGCAAGCGATGCAGAACGTCATCGACTGGATTTACAAGTATCATGTGTCTCCACCGGGCTCCGAAGGCGCTAACGTCGCGAACGCCCCACAGAACATCCAGAAACTGTTTGAGGAAGGCAAAGTCGCCATGTACATGGATGGCGATTGGGATTTAACCCCGGTTGTCGCTGCATCGAATTTCAAGGTTGGCATCACTCCACTGCCGACTGGCCCGAACGGACGGGTCACCGTGATGAATGGCTTGTCTGACGCCATTTATGCGAAAACCAAATACCCGCAGCAGGCGTGGGAACTGGAGAAATGGCTGGCGAGCCCACAGTCTGAGAAAATTTTGTCTAACGGCGGCTATGTTTGGGCCGGAATTCCGAGTGTGGCGCCAGGATTTGCAAGTGCTTGGCAGAAAAAAGGCGTTAATGTAACACCGTTCCTGGATGAGTCGAAAGGCAAAACCATCAGCTTCCCAATTACGCAGAACTGGGGACAGGCGGAGAATGCAATTGACCAGGAGTTTGAACTCATGTGGCTCGGGAAAGTACCGGTTCCACAGGCGGTTAAAACTGCAGTTCAGCAGGCAAACGCTGCGCTTTCTGGAAACTGACCAGAGTAAACAAGGCAGTGGCGACCCCGCTAGGCCTCTGGGGTTGCCCACTTGCACACAAGGAGGGGAAGTGAGATGAGTACTGAAACATCAACTGTAGGCGGGAATACGTCTCTCGGCACGGGCCACAAAAAGTCAATGGCCACGCGCTTCGGCAGAGCCATCGTACCCTACCTGTTCATCGGCCCAAGCTTAATTGGGGTTCTAACGTTTATGCTGCTGCCGGCGCTCGCTGTCATCGGTATCAGTTTTTTTAAATGGAACATGCTGGCGCCGCCAAAATTTATTGGGCTGCACAACTACATCCAAATGTTTAGCAATTCGACTGCTATGCACTCGATGCTGACCACGGCATATTACGTCATCTTGAACATTCCTCTGCAGACTGCGCTCGCGATTGTTCTTGCACTTCTGCTCAATAAGCGGCTGCCAGGGATGGCGATATTTCGTGCCATGTTTGTCGTGCCCTGGCTCGCTTCACCAGTGGCCATCGGTACTGTGTGGCAATGGATTTTCGATCCGACAAGCGGCGTCCTAAACAGCTTTCTCGGGACTTTTGGGATACCCCATCAGCAATTCCTTGCCTCAACAAGTGAAGCGCTGCCAGCTGTTGCTCTGGTAAACATTTGGCAATGGACGGGTTACAATATGTTGTTCTTTCTCGCAGGATTGCAGAGCATTCCTCCGTATTTGTATGAGGCAGCCGAACTCGATGGCGCTGGCGGCTGGCGGAGATTTTGTTCCATCACGTTTCCGCTGCTGCGTCCCACGTTGTTGTTTGTGCTTGTAACCACAGTCATCGGATCGTTTCAGGTATTCGATACGGTGTATGTGATGACCCAGGGAGGACCAGGAACGGCGACCAATGTGTATAATTACTACATTTTCCAACAAGGATTCCAATTCTTCCACATGGGATATGCCGCAGCCTTGTCAGTCATTCTATTCATCGTCATTCTCATCGTCACGTTGATTCAATTAACTTACTTGGGCCGTCGAACAACGTACGATATGGGTTGATGATAAGGACAACTTCTGCTATCGAGAAAACAGAGAATGGAGAGAATGCAGGTGAACAAGATTACGTTTATTGGTGCTGGCAGTACGGTCTTTGCGAAAAACGTGTTGGGTGACAGCATGCTGACGCCTGCGTTGCAGGACTTTGAGTTTGCCATCTACGACATTGATGCAGAGCGCTTGAAGGATTCAGAGAACATGTTGCGAAATCTGAAGGCTTCATCAGGTTCAACCGTATCCATCAAGTCCTACACCGAGCGAAAGGAGGCCTTGCGGGGTGCGAAATACATCATCAATGCCATTCAGGTCGGCGGTTACGATCCGTGTACCATTACCGATTTCGAGATTCCGAAGAAGTATGGCTTACGGCAAACGATTGCTGATACCATCGGCATCGGTGGCATTTTCCGCAACCTGAGGACGATTCCCGTGATGCTCGATTTCGCCAGGGATATTCAGGAAGTCTGCCCGGATGCGCTGTTCCTGAACTACACGAATCCGATGGCTGTGTTGACGAACGTGATGAATACGTATGGCGGCGTCCGTACTGTTGGACTCTGTCACAGCGTGCAGGTCTGTGTCCCACACTTGTTCAAAAGTCTCGGCATGGACCCGACAGGTGTTCAGTCGAAGATAGCAGGCATTAATCACATGGCGTGGCTGCTCGAAGTGACGCGGGACGGGGAAGACTTATATCCTGAAATCAAGCGTCGGGCGCTGCAGAAGCAGCAGGAATCTCACGAAGACATGGTTCGCTTTGAACTGATGCTGCACTTTGGTTATTACGTGACAGAGTCTTCCGAACACAACGCGGAATACCACCCTTATTTCATCAAGAAGAATTACCCCGAACTCATCGAGCGGTACAACATTCCGCTCGACGAATATCCCCGTCGCTGTATCCGGCAAATCGAGCGTTGGCAGACCATGCGTGAATCTTTGGTGCAAGACCGTAATTTGACACATGAACGGTCACGCGAATACGCTTCGTACATCATGGAAGCCATGGAAACGAATGTACCCTACAAAATTGGCGGCAATGTCATGAACACGGGTCTCATCGTGAATCTCCCGAACGAAGCATGCGTCGAAGTCCCCTGCGTCGTGGATGCGAGCGGCGTCACGCCTACCTATGTCGGGAAACTGCCGCCGCAGTGCGCGGCATTAAATCTGACCAACATCAACACGCAGTTGTTGACGATTGAGGCCGCCATCACCGGTAAAAAGGAACACATTTACCAAGCGGCCATGCTCGATCCGCACGCGTCTGCGGAGTTGTCGATTGATGACATTGTCTCATTGTGCGATGACATGATTGAGGCGCACGGCAGTTGGCTTCCCGAGTTCAAATAGGCATTTCACAGGACTCTCCAGGGATGGTGCGAATCAGCTAGTCCCAACGCAAGTCCTGTGTCTCGGTCCCAGTCCCGGTCCCTACGCAAGTCCCGTGTCTCAGTTCCAGTCCCAGTCCCAGTCGATTGCGCACCTCGTTACGGTTCGTCTCTACGGCTCCTTGGCTCCTCGCATCAGGGCACAGCTCGTTTGCTGGCTGTGCCCCGATGTGAGACCGTGTCAGCTTATCATCGACGACACTTGGACGACCACACCGGGTCGACGGTACCTTCGTGACTATACGTGACCAACTAATCCGGCAAAGTATTCATGAAGCACCAGAGTTGCAGAACCGACTGCGCACGCATTCGACCCGAAAGAAGATAGTTGTACCGTGGCTTTGGAAAATGGTGATATAAATGAATGCTCCAATATTGATCTCTGTATCACATCAATCATTCGGTCACCAGCTTCGGCCAATCGATTTCCAATGACCACCATGGACGGGTTCAGACCATTGGTGAGACTGGCTACACCAAGACCCAGCGACCGCCCCACCGTGTCGAAGGCCTGTATCGCGGCTGCATCTTCATTCCGGTAATCGTGCAACACTTCTGTGAATGTCTCGCTTCTGCCGGTCAACTTCTGATATGTGTTGATGAGCGCCTGCTCTGAGGCGTACAATTCCCAACAGCCAATGTTTCCGCAAGAGCAGACATCACCGTATCTATCCACAGACATATGGCCAAACTCTCCGGCCATGCCGTCTGACCCTCGAACCAATTCGTCGCCCATGACGATGCCTGTACCGATACCGGTCCCAGCGCTGACATAGAGAAGGCTAGACGCGTACTTGCCTTGGCCATAGAACTTTTCGGCCATCGCGCCCGCATTTGCCTCATTGTCTACACAGATAAACTTGTTCAGCCTGCTCTGCAGGATAGACCGGATTGGGATGTTGTCCCAGTGTAAATGCGGTGCACGAAGGACAATTCCGCGCTCATAATCCACCAGTCCGGGAACGCCGATGCCGATGCCAATCGTGCCTTTCAGAGATTTTTTCATCACTTGCCTGTCGATTTCATGAACTGCGCCAACTACGATTTCGATGATTTCCATCAGACCTACATTTTGCGGCAGTTCGCAACTGTACGTCGCGAGAATGTGCAAAGCCAAGTCGGTGGCCACGACTCTTACATATTCCACGCCGAGGTCCACTCCGATGACGGTCGCCGCCTTGGCGTTAAATGAGAGCATAATCGGTCTGCGGCCCACGCGTGATTGACCTTGCCCAACTTCGATAACAAGGCCGTCATCGATAAGTTCTTCAATCATGGCGGACACCGTAGCCTTGGTGAGACCTATCGTGTCAGATATCTGCGTACGTGAGATTGGACTTTGGAATCGAATTTCGTTGAGGACGGCCAATTTGTTCATTTCTTTCATGACTGTTTGGTCTGCGGTGCGATTCATGCTGCAACCTCCTTACGCGCTGCCATCGAAGCCTATCCACACTCGGCGATTATCTGCTCATGGAGAATGCGCCTGCCATCGCTCTGAGCAAGTACTTACGCGAGAGAATGTAGCCGATAATCAACGGCAACGCCGACAACACGACTGCTGCCATGACCGCTGGAACATCAATCGTGTATTGTCCCTCAAAAGATACAATGGCTAGCGGCAGGAGCTTCATGTTTGTCGACTGCGTCAAAATCAGCGGGAACAGGAAATTGTTCCACACCTGAATGAATTGATAGATGGCAACGGCTATCAGGGCAGGGATGCTGAGTGGCACAATCAAATACCAGAGCATGCCATACTCTCCGACCCCGTCCAACTGCATCGCTTCATACAATTCGTTGGGTATATCGCGCAGGAAATTCACGAGAATCAGGATGCTCAGCGGCAGTCCGAATGCAATTGACGGCAAAATTAAACCGAGAAAAGTGTCATACAACCCCGCATGATAAATCATCGAGTAAATTGGGATGATGAGCGCCTGCAGCGGGATGGCCAGAGCAATCAGGATAATGTTGAAGATTGTGCGCGAAAAATTGTTCGTCACTTTGACCAGGACGTAACTCGCAGTCAAGGAAAAAAGGACAATACACACGACGCTGATGACACTGACAAAGGCACTATTGAACAAGTATCTGGCGAACCCGCTGTCGAGGACCTGGACATAGTTGGCTAGTGTAGGGTGGGTAGGTGGCAGCCAGACATTCCCAAGCAGGAATCCTGACTTACTATGGAAACTGGTGAACAAGACATAAAACACCGGATAAAACGCGAAAACTAACCACACAATGGACAAAATCCCGGTGATGATTGTCGGAAAGGTCATCCGACGACTGGCAACATGTGTTTGCGTAGGAAGGTTGTAAGACAGTTGTTCACTCATCACTATGCTCCTTCCGCCTGGCTATCCATACGCGAGAATCCAGTCAACTTCACGAGAGCCAAGGACAAAAGCAGACCAAAAACCGCCAGAATGACTGCGACTGTTGACCCCAGTCCCATTTGGTACTCCTGAAACGCTTTTTGATACATATTGAGTGCGAGCACTTGCGTGGCGCTTGCGGGACCCCCATTTGTCAAAACGTAGATGATGTCAAAATAAGTGAGAGACCCGGTCAAAATAACAACCGTTGAGGCAACTACTGTGTTTTTCAATTGCGGGATTGTAATGTAAATCAATGACTGAAAGCCGGTCGCGCCATCTAATGTTGCTGCTTCATAGAGAGATGTGGGAATTGCCTTGGCACCCGATTGATAAAGCAACGAGTGGAAGGGTATAAATTCCCATGCAATGATGGCGATGAGCGTATACAGCGCAGTGCTTGTGCGCCCTAAAGGATCCAGGGTGACGTTCATCCCTAAGCTGTGGATAATCCCTTGAACCAAACCAAACGTTGGGTTCAAGATGTACGCCCATGTGATACCCAGGGCAACAGCGGAAAACAGAAGGGGTGTAAAGTAAAACACGCTCAGGACAGTCCGCCACTTGCCTTCGCGGGACAAATACAACCCAATCGCAAGACTAAGCGGAGTTTGGATGACCCAACTTGCAATCATCATTACCACGGTGAGAAATAAAGAGTGGTATAAATTTGAAGAGGTAAGCTCGGTCAACCAGTTGCCAAGCCCCACCCAAGCGGGTTTTGAAATGCCGTCCCATTTGAAGAAGCTAATGTACAACGCGTAAAAAAGGGGCACGACAATAAAAACCACAAAAAAGACAAGTGCAGGCGCAAGTAAGACGAGAAACTTCCCACTGATTCTTTTGTACACCTGGAACCCTCCATTCGTCGTGATTCCCCACTTATTGCACCCCGACTGAACCGTATTTGCACCCTATTTGCACCCTATTTGCACCCTATTTGCACCGTATTTGCATCCTGTTTGCATCCTGTTTGCATCCTGTTTGCATCCTGTTTGCTGCGCCCTCTGATTGCACCCCGAATGCATCCTCTGACAGCACCTTCTGTCATCTTCCGGTTGAGAGAACAGATTCGCTGTTCTCTCAACCGCTTTGTTCTTTGTTACACATTGCGTCACGGTGTATTTCAGATTGTTAGGAATGGTTCATCCGTGAACTAACCCTGCATCATCTGTTTGTTCATGGCGTCCGCAAACTGTTGCGGGGTTTCTTTTAAAAGAAATACATTCGAAATATTGTCCAGAAGGACTTTGGCTTCCGTCGGGGACAGATATTGATCCCAATAGTCTTGGACATCCGGAGCAGTGGCGAACAATCCATGCAACCACACTTCGAACTTGGCGTTCGGTGATTTTTGCAACAGCGGGGTGGCGCCGTGCACAGCCGGTATGAATCCCAAATTGTTTATTTCGTCCTTGATTTCAGCGGAATTCTGGACCGCCTTTTTCAGATACGTCACAGCGGCAGTGGGATTCTTTGTTTTCGAAGACACGGAGTAGTATGCGCCAGGGGCGCCAAGGACGTTTTGGTCGTAGCTACCTCCGGTACCTGGGAAGGGGAGAAAACCGAGATCGCCTTTTTGAATGAAGGACGGGTCATTTTGTTCAATCGTGCTGTAAATCCAGTTCCCTTGAACCTCCATGGCGGCTCTGTTTCCGTACAACAACGCCTCGGTCTGTTGAGATGAAGCGTTCACCGAGGAATACCCAGGCTCAAACGCTCCGGCCTGTACGAGCTCCTGACACATCTGCAGGGCCTTGATGATGGCGGGGTCTGACCATGCGTTTGGTTTTTTGGCAATGATATTTTTCAAAACATTAGGGCCACCCAGTCTGTCCGTCAAATACTGTACGTATTCCATTTCCGGCCATTGACTCTCTCCGGCTAGTGCGATGGGGATAACACCTTTGGAATGCAACACTTTCACATCTGCCAAGAGTTCATCAAACGTCTTTGGAGGTGTCAAATTGTATTGTTTAAACATCGGTTTGTTGTAATAGAGGATTTCGGCTCCGAGTCCGAACACAGGTATGCCGTAAATCTTCCCATTCACCGTGGCCAATCCAAAGGACGACGAGAGAAACCGATTCTTCCACGCAGGGTCTGCGTTCAAGTAGGGGGTCAGATTGAGTACGTCGCCATTATTTACATACGTCTGAAGCGGTCCACCACCCCAGTTGTAAAAGATGTCCGGTGGATTTCCGGCGCCGAGAGCAATTCTAAGTTTGTTTTTATATGGATTGTTTTGAAAGAACTCCGGAGTTACCGTGATGTTGGGATTTGCCTTGTTAAATGCGGTCGTTTGATCCTTTACCATTTGTTGCACTTGTCCGGTCTGAATATCCCACAAGGTAAGATTTGCTGACAAACTATTCTGTGAATTGTTTGCGTTGTTGCTCTGTGCACCAGAACCGCTGCCTTGTCCGCACCCAGCCAATAAGAGACTGCTCGCCACTATGCCAACAGCCACAACGCCAATTTGCCTTTTCAAGATTTATTCCCCCCTTTAAATCATGCGCAATCCATGAAGACGGTTTCAGACGATTGAAATCTTCAAGCCCTCCTTTCTGCACAATTAAATAATGCACTGAACAAACTATTTTGAAAATAGTCTAAATCTATCCTCCAACGAAGTCAATTCTAATTATTATACATAATTCTGTGTATTTTGCTGTTAAACGGACAGCGCCACTTCGTCAACAGGAGCTTGAGGACCTTTGAGGACCCTCCGTGCTCCAAATTTAATTAAAAGAGTTTTCTGACTTTATTGACCTCGCCGTTGGTGGCGAGTAGAATGGTTCTGATAATTAGTTTTGTGCCCGAACCAATACATTTCTTTCCTGTTAGCGTTGATGTCTTGTTGATGTCTTAACGAGAGATGCCCTATTAAGGAGGAAGTAAACCATGACCTCTGAGTATCATGTCGCGAAAAGTGGTTCAGACCAAGCGAACGGATCGGAGCAACATCCATTTTTGACTATTAACAAAGCGGCTTCTGTGGCAGTTGCTGGTGACACCGTGATTGTGCACAGCGGAGAGTATCGGGAATGGGTAAAGCCGAAAAATAGCGGGCTAAGCAATACGAGAAGAATTACATATGAGGCAGCAGCTGGGGAGAAAGTGGTCATCAAGGGTTCTGAGATGGTCCATGGATGGGAACACGTTGAGGGCACTGTATGGAAAGTCAGTGTACCAAACGGCCTCTTTGGAGACTACAATCCCTACGTTGAAGAGATTTTTGGCGACTGGGTGGTCTACAACCCGGGCAGACATCTTGGAGATGTGTATCTGAATGGGATGTCTTTTTATGAAGCAGGCGACGTAAACGAATTAAGGCAGGCTGCGGTGAGAACCGAAGTCCTCGATCATTGGACAAAGAAGGTCGTGCCCGTTCACAACCCAGGACAAACAAAATACCTGTGGTTTGCACAAGTCGATGAAAAGAGTACCACGATTTATGCGAACTTCCACGAGTTTAACCCGAATCAGGAACTCGTAGAAATCAATGTGCGCAGAGCTTGCTTTTATCCTGAGCAAACAGGCATCAATTACATCACCGTCAGAGGTTTCGAAATGGCCCACGCAGCCACGCCGTGGACGCCGCCTACTGCGGATCAACCTGGCCTGTTAGGACCGCATTGGAGCAAGGGATGGATCATCGAAGACAACGTGATCCATGACGCAAAATGCAGTGGGATTAGTATCGGCAAAGAGGGCAGCACAGGAAACAATTATCGTTCCAGGAGAAAAGACAAACCGGGATATCAATACCAGTTGGAAGCTGTTTTTCTGGCGGCAAAGGCAGGGTGGAGCAAAGAGACAATAGGGTCCCATATCATTCGAAATAATACCATTTACGACTGCGGCCAAAATGGCATCGTAGGTCATCTCGGCGGCGTATTTAGCCATATATACAACAATCACATCTACAATATTGCACTCAAGCGGGAGTTCTACGGACACGAGATTGCGGGTATCAAATTGCATGCGGCCATCGACGTACAAATCTATCACAATCGGATTCATGACTGCTCACTTGGAACGTGGTTGGATTGGCAGACGCAGGGAACCAGAGTGAGCCGAAATCTTTACTATCGCAACAATCGCGATTTGTTTGTCGAGGTTAGTAGTGGTCCGTATTTGGTCGACCATAATATCTTGACGGCAGATTACGCGCTCGATAATCACGCGCAAGGCGGTGCCTACGTCAACAATCTGATTCGTGGGAAGATGGTCCATCGGAAAATGCTTGATAGGGCAACACCGTACCATGTACCCCATAGCACCGACGTGAAGGGGTTTGCTGTGACTTATGGGGGCGATGACCGCTTCTATCATAATATCTTCATCGGTGACACGGCCCTCGAAGGTGTTGGTACTGCCCATTACAATGGCTATACCACATCACTCGAGGAATACATCGAGAAAGTGCACCAGGAACCAGGCGACCATGACAGATTTAATGGGGTAGAGCAGCCCGTCTACATTGACCACAATCTCTACTTGCACGGAGCGAAGGCTTTCGAACGAGAGCAACACGCCCACGTCGAAGAAGCGTTTAATCCCCACTTGAGTATCGTCGAAGAAGGAAATGAGGTGTATCTGTTCATAGAGCTCCCAGAGGACTTCGAGGCGAATCTTGGCGAGATTCAAACAACCGAAACCCTGAAGAGAGTTCGTATTACGGACGCAGACTTTGAAAACCCAGACGGAAGCCCAGTCGCTGTCGATACGGATCTCGTTGGAACTATGAGAGCCGAGAAAAGTGTCATCGGGCCCATCGCCTCATTACATAACGGGCTCAATCGTGTCAAAGTGTGGGGCTAAGAGTCATCTCGAAGTGTGGGACGAAGCGTCGTCCAGGAAAACATTTCTCCTGTTGCATCGGAGAAATGTTTTCCATTTCGTACAGATTGGAGGAGAAAGGAATGGCGCAGAAGAGGGCCAAGATGGTTCTTGACAAAGACTTTGGTTTGGCGGAAGTCGACAATCGCATCTACGGATCGTTTATTGAACACCTAGGTCGCGCGGTGTACGGGGGGATTTATGAGCCTGGTCACGCTCGTTCGAATGAAGCCGGGTTTCGAATGGACGTCGTGGAACTTGTCAAAGAGTTGCAAGTTTCGATTGTACGATATCCGGGTGGCAACTTTGTGTCCGGATACAACTGGGAAGATGGGGTCGGACCGAAGGCTGACCGGAAACGACGCCTCGATCTGGCATGGAAAACTATCGAAACAAATGAAATTGGTACGAATGAGTTCGTAGAGTGGTCGAGGTTGGTGGGTGCGCAAGTGATGCTGGCAGTAAACCTAGGTACGCGTGGCATTGATGATGCTCGCAACCTGGTTGAATACTGTAACCATCCGTCCGGCACGTACTGGAGTGACTTACGGATTGCTCACGGATACAGCCAGCCACACAGCATTAAGACCTGGTGTCTCGGCAACGAAATGGACGGACCATGGCAGATTGGACACAAGACCGCTCATGAATACGGACGTCTCGCAGAGGAAACAGCCAAGGTCATGAAGTGGGTCGACCCATCGATAGAGTTGGTGCTGGCGGGAAGTTCGAGTTCCCAAATGCCAACCTTTCCCGAATGGGAAGCAACCGTTCTAGATAACGCTTATGAACAGGTGGATTACATCTCACTTCATCGATATTTTGGGAATCGCGACAGTGATACAGCCAACTTCTTAGCCAGTTCCCTGGACATGGACCAGTTTATCAACACGGTGGTTTCGACCTGTGACTACGTGAAGGCGAAGAAACGCAGTAAGAAGACGATAAACCTTTCATTTGATGAATGGAATGTCTGGTTTCATTCCAACGAAGCCGATAAGAAAATTGACCCGTGGTTGATTGCTCCGCCTCAGCTGGAGGACGTTTATACCGTGGAAGACGCGCTTGTTGTTGGGACGATGCTGATTAGTTTGTTAAAGCATGCGGACCGCGTGAAGATTGCCAATTTAGCGCAGTTGGTGAATGTGATTGCGCCAATCATGACGACTCAGGGAGGCCCTGCGTGGCGGCAGACCATATATTATCCGTTCATGCACGCGTCACGTTATGGCCGTGGGACTGTCCTTCGCCCTGTGGTCTCGTCTCCGCTCTACGATTCAAAAGACTTTACGGACGTACCCGTGTTAGAATGCGTGGCTGTTTTTCACGAGCAAGCAGAGGAACTCACGCTGTTTGCAGTGAATCGGGACATGGAGGCTTCCTTGTTGCTTGAAAGTGATGTGCGAGGCTTCGATAATTATCACGCCATAGAGCACATCGTGTTGCACGACGATAATATCAAAGCAACCAACTCTGCACAGAGTCCCGACAGGGTGAGGCCATACAATCTCGCTGTTCCATCAGTTGATGGAGGAAGACTGACGTGCTCCTTGCCGAATTTGTCATGGAATGTCATTCGACTTAAAAGGAATCGGTAGATTTGGCCTTGTCTCTCCTCGTTTGGGGGAAGGTTTGCCTCGCGCGTCTAGTTCCTAAATCAGAGAGTGGTTTCTATGGTATAAAATAGGAATGACTATCATTTCGGATGCGCCGCATTCACTTCGCAGGGAGAGAGACTGATTGAATACCGTCATCGATTTTGCACCATTCCGTGCTGTAAATAACAAACTGGCTTTTCATCTGGCGCTGATACTCGGTACCATGGTCGTGACCGGACTAATCATTGCGTTCATTGCACGTCTGCTGTTCTTCTGGGTGCCAAAGAGGTCAAGACGTGAGTTAGTTCGGATAGTAGGCTCACTTGGAGTCATCGTCGGACTGTGGATGGGGATTACGTGGTTTGGCCTCTAACCGAGCTACGAGACGGACAAGTGGGTAGGCAAGTAACCCACTTAGATTAGGGTCAAAAATTCATAGCTGACGTAGCGGTAGAGTCACAAGACAATAACTCAACCTAGGAATAGATTGGCAAGTCGGTAGCCTGATGTAGAAATGAGGTCATTTAGCAATTGCTTGAGTCATTATTCGGCCTATTCAAAAAGCGCGATAAGAACACAAAGAGAGGCAAGGCATCTCGCGGCAAACAACCGCACGCGAGTAGCGCAACCGGGGGCGGGAAAGCACGCACGACCACGTTGCAGGCAAAGCCGAAGCTGGAGTCGCCGGCACGACCGCGTGTGGCACCGGAGCGGATCGGCGAGCTAGGCGAGTACAAGATTGACGTCCAACTTCGGCAATTCCCGAAAGACTGTCGATACGTGAGCGATGTCATGTTTCCGAACGCGAGGTCAAAGAGTGGGTACTCGCAGATTGACCACATCCTTATTACCCCAGTCGGCGTGTTTGTCATTGAAACCAAGAACTATGCGGGTCGCATTAAAGGGAGACGTGGTGACAAATACTGGAGAGTCAACGGGAAGTTCAACATGTACAACCCGCTGCGTCAGAACTACGGACATATCAAGGTGCTCAGTGGCGTCCTGACGGAGTTTCGTGACTTGAAGTTTATTTCCGTCGTCTCGTTCACGAAACGGTGTGAGTTGTATATCGACAACGAACTCAGAGATGTGAAGTCCGATGAACTGGTAGTGGCAGACATCAAACTGACGGAGATGATTGAGCGAAAGATGATGCGCTTGAAGGCCACAGCTGAAAGTCCGCCTCTCACAGAGACGGAGGTTGACCGGATTGTCGAAATCATCTCCACCAAGAACATCACGGATGTGGAGATTCGGGCGGAACACGTGGAGAAGATCAATGCATCGACTCGGGTGTGACCGTGCTTTTTAGTTCGAACAGCGAAGGGCAGGATGATTTGTCCGTCTACCGCGAAGGGGACGGCTTTATCGTCGTGCCATCGATGTAAATGGGTCTGACCTGAGGTCCACCTCGCATCGCGGATACCATAACGGCCGTTCGAATCGTCGATTGTCTGTGCGACGCGGCGAATGCGGCTTTGTTAAGGAACCCAGTCCCCGTTTCCGGGGGCTGTTTTTCGTGTCATCGGTGAGAAATCGTTGTCGCCGTGGCACATCTGCACGGTCAGCGACGTGCGCACGATGGTGAAGGAACAATTATCATAGTTTAATAGAATATTCAGAAAAATATGTTGACTATGGTTTTAGAGCGTTGTATTTTGATGCCGTACAGTTTGAAGTTGGTAAAGAGTTGCGCGTTTTCGTTTGATTTGCATTCGACAGGGGGTAATGGAGTGAAGCGAAAGATTGTCGGTATCGGTCTGTCTGTAAGCGCTGCCTTGATGCTTTTGGCCGGTTGTGGAACCGCTTCGTCGTCAGGGAACAGCACGTCATCGCAATCCAACTCGAGTTCATCGTCCCCTGCTGCGGCAAATTCATCGGGTAGTTCTTCGTCTTCACCCTCCTCTTCAGGGGGGAGCAAGGTCATTGGCGTTTCGCTCATGACACTCACCAATCCGTACTTTGCAACGATGGCCAGAGCGCTGAAGCAGTATGGTCAACAACTCGGCTACACCGTAGTGGTTGATGGCGCGAACAACAGTCAATCGCAGCAACTGCAACAGGTTGACGCCTTCATCGAACAAAAAGTGGCTGCTGTCATTTTGGCTCCTCCGGATGCATCGGCCGCGGTGAGTGCGGTCACGGCGCTGAACAAGGCGAACATTCCGGTATTCACGATTGACAGTAATGTGGATACCACGGCGCTCAAGCAGGCAGGCGGAAAGATCATTGAATATGTCAGCTCCAACAACTATCAAGCAGGGGTCATTGTCGGCCAAGAGATAGCTCAGTATCTGCACGGGAAGGGCAATGTCGGGATTGTCGATTTCAAGACTGCGGAGTCTGTGCAGCTGCGTGACAAGGGCTTTTACAGCGTCATCTCCAAGTATCCCGGCATCAAGATTGTGTCAGATTTAGATGGGCAAGGAAGCACGCCGGGTGGTTTGCAAGCAGCATCGGAGATGCTCTCTGCCCATCCTAATATCAACGTGATTTATGACATTAACGCGCCGAGTGGTCTGGGAGCGGTTCAGGCCATTAAAGCCGCGAATAAAGTCGGCAAGGTCGTTGTCATTGGTCTTTCAGGGAATCAGGCGGCGGTTCAAGCCATTGAAGACAACAGCGTGTTTAAATTCGGTGCGATGCAAGAGCCAGGTCTAGAATCCCAAGTGGAGATGCAAAACATCAGCAAATACCTCCATGGTCAACAGGTGCCTGCGCAGGTTCAAACCAAGATCATTCCGATTAATAAACAGGATGCTGCCCAGTACGCCAATATTGCCTATCACTAATCGCGAAGTCAGTCAGGGCAATGGCGAACACACCGGACACCGTTCGCCATTGCCAGGTCTGCGTTCGCTTGGAGGTGAAGCCGAGTATGAGCGGCATCATGGAAGCCGTCAATTTGAGCAAGTCTTATAGCGGTGTCACGGTGTTACGCGATTTTTCGTTACGCATTCAGCCAGGGGAAGTGCATGCACTAATTGGTCACAATGGTGCCGGTAAGTCTACGGTGATTCGGATGTTATCGGGGTCGGAACCGCCAACAGATGGCATCATTCGCGTCGACAACGAAACGGTCTCTCTTTCCTCGCCAAAATCTGCGCGGGATTTGGGTATTTACACGGTGTTCCAGGAACTGCGACTGATTGACCAATTGTCCATCGCACAAAACATATTTTTGGGCAAGGAACTGCGTTCACATGGGTTCCTCAATCAACGGAAAATGGAACAGGACGCGCAGGCCATCCTTGTCTCCCATGGCTTGGGCCATCTTGATGTCCGAAGACAAGTCAAGACCCTTTCCCATGCAGAAAAGCAATTGGTTGAAATCGTGAGCTCATTAAACAATGATGCACGCTTCATCTTGCTCGACGAACCGACGACGGCACTTCAGGCTACAGAGATTGAAAATCTCCTCGATACCATTCGCAACCTATCTGAACGAGGAATTTCCTTTCTGTTCATCACGCACAAAATTAAAGAGGCCTTTTCCGTCTGTACGCATGTCACCGTCCTTCGCAATGGACGGGTGGTCTCATCGACGCCGGTAGAACAAACCAGCGAACAACAGGTATTACAATATGTCGCTGGAACTGAAAAGGTGGAAATCACACAGCGAACCATAACTACTCAATCGAGCGAAGCGGCAGGGGTGCTCGAAGTCAGGCACCTTCGCTCGGACGTGTTAAATGTCCCACATTTTTTAGTGCGCAAAGGGCAAGTCGTCGGTTTTTATGGCTTGGTTGGTTCGGGGCGAACTGAATTTCTGGAGGCGTTATTTGGCGCCCACAGGTACACGTCAGGAGAAATGATGCTTGGCGGGGAGCGTTACCATCCGAAGTCTCCGACGCAAGCTGTGCGCAGGGGTGTGCTGCTCCTGACGGAGGAGCGCAAACGCAACGGAATTGTCCCGCTCATGAACGCGCAAACCAACATGATTCTAGCGAGTCTCAGGAATTTTCATCGTCTCGGGTTCCTCAAGAGAAAGGCCATTGACCGGCGGACAAACGAGTTTGTGAAGCGGCTATCCATCAAGGGGGATGTGTATCAACCTATCGTCCGACTCAGCGGCGGCAATCAGCAGAAAGTGCTCTTGGGACGGTGGCTGCTGCCGAGTGGCCAGCTTCTGCTGCTGGATGAACCGACAAAAGGCGTCGACATTGGCGTCAAGATGGAGATTCACGTGATGATTCGTCAACTCGCCAGCGAAGGTTACGCGGTCCTTGTGGTATCGTCCGAGGCGGAAGAAATCATGGCCGTTTCGGACGTCGTCGCCGTAATGCACCGAGGAACCATCAAGGCGATGCTAACGGGCGCGGACATCTCCGAAGAGCGGCTACTCACTGAATCATTGGAGGGACACGAGGATGAAGCGAAGGTTTCCCAATGAACTCGGCATCACCATCGTACTTGTGGTAATTGCCATCGTTTTATCGTTGCTGTCAAAAATGTTCTTTACGACCTCAAATATTTTCACACTGCTCTTGAATACGGTGACCATCGGCCTACTTGCGCTCGGGCAGTCGTTTGTGCTGCTGACGGGCGGCATCGATCTCTCTGTGGGAGCGGTTCTGGCGCTCTCCGGTGTCTTCACAGCCCTTGCGTTTAATGCGCATCTGCCATGGTGGCTGGCATCTATCATCGGGGTGATTACGGGTACCCTGACTGGACTCTTCAACGGCACGGTCATCCGTTATACCAGGGTCCCACCGTTTATTGCGACGTTTGCGTCGATGGGCGTGGCCTCCAGCATTCCGCTCATTATTACCCAGGCAAACCCCATCCCGATTCTGAATAACGCCTTCGGGTTTGTTGGCCAGGGCTTCGTCTTGAAAGTCGTGCCGTTCCCCGTGATTGTCTTTGTTGTGGTTGCGATACTCGCGCATATCGTCTTATCGAGGACGGTTTTCGGGATTCACGTCTACGCGTTCGGCGGAAATCGTGAGTCGTCGAGACTGTCCGGCATCAACACCTCTCGCGTAGAGATTCTGGTCTATACGATTAGCGGCACACTCGCGGGTCTCAGCGGTGTCATTCTGGCAGCTCGGTTGGCATCCGGCTATCCCACGGCGGGCGCCGGGAACTCGTTGTTCGAAGCGATTTCTGCGGCGGTGGTCGGCGGGGTCAGTCTGTTCGGAGGTGTGGGAACCATTCCGGGTGCGTTTGTGGGTTCGTTAATCATCGGCACGCTGTCTGATGGCATGAACATCTTAAACGTCAACAGCTACTGGCAACCACTGGTGATTGGCCTCGTGATTCTCATCGCCGTGACGGTTGATACGCTCCGCGCCGCGAGGCAGGGGTCGATGCCCAACTGGCTGAAATTTCTCCGTAAAAAATCCGTCCCTGCGCCCGAAAACAGTTTGCCCGAGAAGACCTCGAAACCGGGTTAATGGGGGGAACATTTATCGTTGTACGCTTCGCACTGTAAGCCACAAAGGCTAGCCAAGATAAGCCCATTCATCTGCGTCCAAGTTTCATTACCCACCAGTGGGCAACCCAAACAAGGTCGGAGTGTGAACTATGCTCAGTGTTGAACGGCAGACGATTATCACCGACATGATTGCGAAGGAACGTCTTGTCAAGGTAACAGATTTAACACAACTGTTCTCTGTCTCGGAGATGACCATTCGCCGGGACTTGGACGCGCTCGAGAAAAAAGGGGTTCTTCGCAAGGTCTATGGCGGGGCTGTCGCAGAGACGTTACCAGGTTTGGAAGACGTACAGGATGTCCCCTTGGACGTCCGCAGTTCGAAACGGTCAGCAGAAAAACAAGCCATCGCAAGGCGAGCCGTGGACTTTATTGAAGCCAACGACGTGATATTTCTCGATGCAGGCACGACGACAGTGGAAATCGCCCGGTTGATTCGGCACCGCGCTGACGTGGTGGTCATCACCAACTCGTTGTTGGCAGCCTATGAACTCACAAGCAGTGCGGTCACGCTCATCCTCATCGGCGGGCAAGTCAGAAGTACCACCCAGTCCGTGGTTGGGGTGAAAGCAACCCAGTTTATCTCAGACTTCGTGGTTTCCACGTGCTTTATCGGGGCATCGGGCTTGTCTGTCGAGAACGGGCTAATGAACACCAATTTGGATGAATCGGAATTAAAGCGAAGGATGATTAGGCAGTCTGACAGGTCAATTCTCGTCGCAGACACGAGCAAATTCTACAGTCCCCAGTCTTATCACAAGTTTGCGGAATGGAGCGACGTGGACATTTTTGTAACCGACGACGGATTGCCACCTGAGGATGAACAAAAGCTGCGTCAGTTCGGACCGAACGTGATTGTCGTGCCTGGCAAGGAGGGCCATTCTGAATGAGCCCTGTGCCATGCGACGAACAGGCCAACGCGGGCGACTAACTAACTGGTGCGCGTGCCACGCGAGGAGCACTGACACACGGGCGGGCCGCCTGTCACCACGACGACGGAGGGACAGCAAAAGGAGTTGTACGCATGGTCTCAAGACCGAAGGTACTCTTTGCCGGCCACACAAGCCTCGATATCATACCCGATTTGTCTACTTTGACCACCGGTTATGCGAGATTTCGCCCAGGTTCACTGATTGAGGCGAAAGGAGTCCGGTTTGCCACGGGGGGTGCAGTGCTCAACACCGGACTTTCGCTGCATCGACTGGGTGCTCCTGTCCGTCTGCTGATAAAACTGGGTTCGGATTATTACGGAACCATTTTGAAGGATCTCATCTACGAGAACGTGTGCGCCGCTGAAGGGATGGAACCGCAAAGGGCGCATCTGATATACACGGAAGATGCCGCAGCGCAGACATCTTTCACATTTGTTTTGAACCCTCCGAAGGCAGATAGGATGTTCATCGGTTGTTTGGGCGTGAATGAAACGTTTTCTGTTGATGACATCCGTTATGACCATCTTGAGGGTATTGAGATGATGCATTTGGGTTACCCCACGCTGCTCCAAAAATTGTACGTCGACGGGGGGAGGCACTTCGCGAACTTCTTGCGTGACGTTCAAGCTCGTGGCATTATGACATCTCTTGATGTCGCGATGCCGGACTTACAAGGCAAATCCGGACAGGTCGATTGGCAGTCGTTCCTAGCGACGGTGCTGCCACATGTGGATTTGTTCATGCCGAGCATTGAAGAGATGATGCTCATGCTCAACGGCCCACGGTTCCATGAGATTCATTCCCACGGCGGTGATTTCATTGAGTCCTTGACGGGCGATGACCTCACTGCGCTTGCCGACACCCTTATCCAGATGGGGGTCCAAATTGTCGGACTGAAACTTGGAAACTACGGGCTGTATTTGCGAACTTCGTCAAAGCGCAAGAAACACTTTTACATCGCCTCGTGGCAACAGCCTTTGCACAGTCAGGTGTGGAACAACCGTGAGTTATACGCACCATGCTTCTCCGTGGAAGTAGCGGGGACAACGGGTGCCGGCGACGCAACCATCGCAGGTTTTCTGGACGCTCTCTTGTACGAACTTTCCCCTGAGATGTGTATGGTTCACGCGGTAGCTGTGGGGGCATTTAGCGTTGAGGGTGCTGATTCCATAGGAGGAATTGCATCATCAGAAGCAGTGCAGGACAGAGTGCTTGGTGATTGGCATCAATCGCCCGCTGGGCCGTGGGCAAGACACTGGGAGAAGCACGGCAGAATTTACCTAGGTCCGAGGGACGGCAGTTCAGGAGCCTAAGCGTCTGTTCGATTCCGAATGCGAGTCGCAAAATAGCGAGATGGTCATCGACAAGAGAATGGCGTAAAGGAGGAAGTGTGAATGACAGGGAAAGCATATCGCATGGGGCGTTTATTTCAGCAGGTGGATGGTAAAACGGTGATTTTACCCGTAGACCACGGTATTGCACTTGGCCATGTCAAGGGTCTTCGCGATCCGCTTACCGTACTTCGCACCCTTGCCAAAGTCGGTCCGGATGCGGTATTGCTAAATCCAGGACTGGATAAGATTGCGTCAGATGTCCTCTATCAGGGTAAGGCCCCTGCGCGGATTCTGACTGTCGACAATTTTTTCTTCAACGATGCCGTGTTTGTTCAGGACAGAGTGAATTGGGCGGAGCAAGCGGTTATTCATGGGTACGACGCTATCAAACTACTCCTGCCTTGGGATGGTACGCCCGAAGAACGGATGACAAGCGTGCGGCTCGCGGCCAATTTCGTGAGAGAGTCTGAAAGATGGCAAATTCCTGTGATTATTGAGCCCACATTGTTACGTACGGCCCATACGGATGATGATATGCTCTCAGACGGCGTGCGCGTCGCCTTTGAACTCGGTGCCGATATTCTGAAAGCCCCGCTTCCCACATCGATGGAAGTTCTGACTGAGTGGGTGCAGTCGTTCCGGACACCTATCGTGCTCTTGGGAGGTCCCAAAGGCGGCACGGACGAAGACCTGCTTGCTGCGGTGGCTGAGGCGATGCACATCGGGGTGAAGGGTGTGGCCATCGGTCGAAAGGTCTGGCAACGTCCGCTGCCGGAAGCCGCTGCATTTTTTGATAAACTCATCCGAGTGGTTCATTCTGAGTTATAACCTCGAGGAGGTGCCTTTCGATGCACACCTTTGGAAAGGCACCCCTTTGTTTGTTTTGACGATAATCCGTACAGTTGCGCTTGGAGGCTTAATGGATGAAAGTGATTGGGTTAGATATCGGGACAACATCCATTTCCGGGCTGGTGCTCGACTTGGCGCGCACTGAGGTGCTAGGTAAGATGACATGCCCAAATACATCAGCGATTGTATCCAGTGACGACTTTTCCTATCTGCAGGACCCATCGAGGATATTGGCGTCTATTGAATCCATTCTAGATGCGCTGCTGACCAAAGAACCCGATGTCACTGCGATTGGCATTTCCAGTCAAATGCACGGCGTCCTGTACGTTGATGACGTCGGTCATCATGTAAGCCCGCTATACACGTGGCAAGACGCTCACGGAGACCTCGCATGTTTAGACTCCCAAAGTTACTGTGAGGTGTTTCGAGAACGGACCGGCTATGCAGTTTCTACGGGATACGGAATGGTCACCCATTTTTATCATTTCGTCAACGACGAGCTTCCGACTGGTGCCGCTTCGATGTGCACAATCGGCGATTACGTGGCGATGAAACTGGCTGGGCTTGTGCGGCCAGTTACGGATGCCACACTGGCTGCAAGCTTGGGTGGGTTTGACATTGTCAAGAAGCAGTTTGATACCGCGGCACTACAAAACGTGGGTGTCCGCACGAATTTTTTACCGGCGGTAGGGCCCTCCGGAACGCCTCTCGGGAAATATCGCGGCACCATCACCGTGCATAGTGCCATCGGGGATAACCAGGCGAGCTACCTTGGGGCCGTGCGGCACAAGGAAAATACGCTTCTTATCAATGTCGGCACCTCGGCGCAATTAACCATCGAGGTGGAAAAGATGTTGACCGTGCCACAGTGGGAGACCCGTCCTGCGGTGGGAGGTGGTTACCTCCTTGTTGGTGCGTTGCTAAATGGAGGCAACGCATATGCGTTGCTAGAGTCCTTTTTTCGTGATGTTCTTCGCGTCTTTGCGGGTATGGAGGAGGGGGCGCTGTTTGACACCATGGAACGGATGGTTCAGGACGCAGGAGAACTTCGAAATCCCTTGACGGTCGTTCCTCAGTTCTACGGCACCAGAGAGAATCCACAAGCGCGGGGACGGATAAAAGACATCACGCCGCAGAACTTTACCCCGGTTCACTTGTTGGTTGGGACATTGAACGGGTTGGTTGAGACCCTTGTCGCTCGATTTCAGGAGCTGCCAAGTGATTTGCGCACGCACATCCATGACATTGTCGGGGCTGGGAACGGAATTCGTAAGAGTCTTTTCCTGACATCGCTGATAGAGAACCGGTTCGCAGTGCCTGTTGAAGTTGCTCGTCATGAAGAGGAAGCTGCTTTTGGCGCGGCTTTATACGCAGGGGAGAGCTCGAATGCGGGGACTACCGCGTGGGAGAAAGGGTAGCGAGCAGCGGGTACGCAATAAGAAGGGTAGGTACGGGGGGAGTACGAATAGGGTGGCAACAAAGGTCAAGATGCGCCCAGGGGTCAGAGGTTCCACGTCGTAGCTGCCGTTCGAGTTGCGTCCATGACCTCTTGCACCCACAGTGCATTCCAAGATGCATCGCTGTCGCGTATCTGTGGTCAAAGTGGCCATACTTCAGACCAAGGTGGTCCGTTCTATGTACAGACCATGTCTTAGCACATGGTCCTCTGTGCTAGGAACGTAAAGTCCGTTGTTTTGCAATTTCAAACTCATCTGCGGTTAGAACGCCTTGTTCTTTTAATTTCAGCAGCTGCTCTAATTGGTCAACTAGACTTATTTGTAAGGTTGAGCTCACCAAAACCAACACTTGATTAGAATCCGCTCTATCTAAAACTAGATACCCTGTGTTAGAACTTGTAGCGACCCCATCGTCATTGGCCTTACAATACCCGCCTACTTCACACGTCCCATCATCACGAACGAGTAACTGCCCCAATAAACCGACAGGAACCCATTCAGGGCGCTTTGAACGAGGAACATACTGTTTGGCAGCGTCATACTCAGGATTGACGATTTTCTGCGTGTCGGTATGCCCGGGTATAATCTCTCTCCCTTGTTTATCCATTACCGGGGGTACAGTGACTTTGTGAAATAACCAGCGCCCCCATTTGTCTTTCTGCCATTTGTCCTTCCATTCCAGTTCGGCGGCGGCGCCTAAAACACCGGGTGTCGCACTCGTAACACCTAAAATGTAAACGTCCTGCGAGTTTGCTTTGCAAATTTTCTTACCTCGAATCGTGACGAAATACCCAACATCGATAGGATTTCCATCGACTGTTTCAAACATCTCCGCGTAATCCGCAGCCCCCGTCACCCAACCATGCGTGGCAATCCCCTGGGCAAGCGTTCCATCGATTCTTGCGGCAAGACCCGCTACTGAAGGTGTTCCATTACCAAGATGCCAGGAGTAATTGGAGTCGGCATTCCCATATTGCCCCATAATATGAGCACCGTCGTGCCCATTCGCACTAGTTCCAGAACCCTCGGCATGTGAATACAATGAATCTGCAATGGTGTGTGCACCTTCCGCGTGGGCGGTTGCTGTAGTGGCTTGAGTGAACTGTCCTTCGGAATGGGAGCCAAATCCACTTGAGGTGGTAATATAGCCTTCTGCGTGGGCAGCTACAGAATCAGCTGTCGAAGAAAAACCTTCTGCATGGGCAGAATCTCCATTAGCCGTTGTTGTTGTCAATAAACCTTCCGCATGAGAAGATGGTCCGTTTGCTTGGGTCTGTTGTCCTTCCGCATGGGCGTACGTTGCCGTTGCCACAGTACTCGTACCTGAGCCCTCTACATGTGAGAAGGGGGCATTCGCTACTGGAGCAGCTACGGAATTGGCACCGTCAGCTCCTCCTTCCGCATGAGAGAAGTCACCTAGTGCCTGTGGACCAGTAGCAAGAGTGACATTGCTTGTGCCACCTTCAGCGTGAGCAGCAAATCCCCCGGCCGTTGTTCCGACTCCCTCTGCATGAGAACTCGAACCGCTGGCTGTGGTTGGTGCGGAATTTTGCGCCTGATCCGTTGCGCCTCCCTCAGCGTGACTGGCCACTCCACTAGCTGTATTTCCCTCTCCTTCAACGTGAGAAGAGACCCCGCTTGCAATGGTATTCATACCTTCTGCATGGGATTGATCACTTTGTGCTTGGGTGTTATTTCCCTCCGCATGAGCACCCGATCCGGTTGTCGCGTTCCCGATAATGGCTCCCGCCTTGGTACTGATGCCCTCGGCATGCGAAAAGTTTCCGTATGCCTGTGGACCGGGAGCTAATGTGACATCCGCCGTTCCACCTTCGGTATGTGACCCGAACCCGCTTGCGTTGGTGTTAACTCCTTCTGCATGAGCGCTGAGCCCCCAGGCGGATGTCGCTGCGGAATTCCCCTGTGGATCCGTCCCGCCGCCTTCGCTGTGAGAAGCGAATCCCATAGAGAACGAATTATAGCCTTCGGAGTGAGATGCCTCTCCAATCGCTTGTCCATACTGGCCCTCCGCGTGGGATGCTATGCCATTCGCTCGAGTGCCACCACCTTCCGAATGTGCCGCCAGGGCATTCGTTTGGGTGCTACTTCCTTCGCTATGCGAAGCGAGTCCATTTGTAGTGGTAAATTGGCCTTCTGCATGGGAAGAATCTCCATTGGCTGTAGTCTGAAAGCCTTCTGCTGTAGAGCAAAAGCCGGTCCCACTCTGGCCGCAGTTATTCGCCATGAAGAATCACCCTTTCATCCAGTTGTAGTAAGTAGTGTATTCTCTTGTTCTATGGCAGGTGCAGGCGAATGAGAATGTGTGTACAACATAGAAGGGGGGTTATCAGACTACGGCAGACTCCAAGAATGGACAGAGTGAATAGCTCCGGAGATAGCTAAAACAAAGTGACACAAAACGTTCGGTTCACATAGTGTCTGTAAATGGGTTATAATGTGGCTCTTGGAAGGGGGAACGCGATGGAGGACAGAAGGGGCTGAGGGACGTCAGGTTTTGGATTCCTAGAGACGTCCGGAACTAGGTGGCGATGTGAGTTTTTAGTGTGATTTTTTCGTATGACTTTGCTGTGTCAATTTGCAGTATGACTTTGCAGTATGAGCTGACATGTTTGATTGGCGTGAGAGACGCCCATGTGATGCAGTGAATCGATGACACTGTGATTGCGTGACAAGCGCCCGGGCTGAGGTGTGACGGGAATGAATTACCTCAGTTGACGCGGTGGGGGTTGGCGAACGATTCGGCGGATACCCCCCAGTGTGAGGCCGCACTGTTTGCAGCATCCGAAAGCTGTCGGGTGACCGATGGGACAAGGATGCTGCCGGCTACGTAGGAGGATTTCTGTCTATGTGCGGTATTGTCGGCTATGTTGGTCCACGCCACGCTGAGGATGTGGTGATTGGTGGTCTGCGCAAATTGGAATATCGCGGTTATGATTCAGCGGGGATTGCAACACTCCACAACGACAGAATTACAGTGGTCAAGTCTGTTGGGCGTCTCGCGAACCTGGAGGATAAGTTAGTCACGGAACCTGTTCAGGGCGAAATTGGCATTGGTCACACGAGGTGGGCTACGCACGGACGCCCGTCCGACGAGAATGCGCATCCTCATCAGGACTGTGCCAAGAAGTTTGCGGTTGTACACAATGGCATTGTCGAGAACTATGTCCAGCTTCGAGAACATCTCGTTGCCAAAGGTCACCGCTTTCAGTCCGAGACGGACACCGAAGTCATTGTGCACCTGATTGAGGACCTCTATCAGGGCGACTTGGCTGCCACAGTTTTGGCTGTGTCACAGCGCATCCGCGGCGCCTATGGGCTCGTGGTAATGGCTCAGGATGAGCCGGATATGCTGATTGCGGTTCGCAAATCCAGTCCTTTAATCGTGGGATTGGGCCAAGGTGAGAATTTTATCGCTTCCGATATTCCTGCAATCCTCGAGTACACACGTGAGGTTTACGTTCTCGAGGACGGAGAAATGGCTGTCGTTCGCCGCACGGGCGTAACCTGTTATTCCCTCCAAGGTGTTTCTTCGGTAGAAGAATTGGCGCCGATTGACAAGGAAGTCCTGCACGTAACGTGGGACGCTGTGTCTGCAGAACGCGGCGGCTATCCACATTTCATGCTCAAGGAGATTCACGAACAGCCGCGCGCCATTCGTGATACGCTGCGGGGACGGCTTTCAGAGGACCTTTTAACGGTCAACCTGAGCGAGATTAAGCTGACCCCTGAAGACATCCGCTCTATTGATCGCATTCACATTGTCGCTTGCGGCACCGCCTGGCATGCGGGACTCGTGGGGAAGGCTGCGATTGAAAGAATGGCCGGCATCCCGGTCGAAGTGGACGTCGCTTCGGAATATCGATATCGCCATCCGCTGGTCACACCAAACACACTCGTCATCGTCATCTCGCAGTCTGGCGAAACGGCCGACACCTTGGCTGCGCTTCGCGACAGCAAGCAAAAGGGACTGCATGTCCTTGCCATCACCAACGTCGTTGGCAGTTCCGCCGCACGCGAAGCCGATGATGTCTTGCTCACATGGGCCGGTCCGGAGATTGCAGTCGCCTCGACGAAGGCCTACACGACGCAACTCGTCGCGCTTTACCTGTTCGCCGTGTATCTGGGGCAAGTCAGAAATACATTGCAGCAAGATGAGACAGCGGAGCTGTTGCAGGACCTCGCTCAGTTGCCGGCGGTCATGGAGCAGGTTCTCGATGTGGCGCCGCGAATTGAGCAGTTTGCCGTTGAATATCAGCATCAGGCGGACACATTTTTCATTGGCCGCGGCCTAGACTACGCGGTGTCACTGGAAGGTGCCCTGAAGCTCAAGGAAATTTCGTACATCCACGCGGAGGCGTACCCAGCCGGAGAGCTGAAGCACGGAACATTGGCTCTGATTACGGAAGGTGTGCCTGTTATCGCACTCGCCACACAACTGGATTTGTATGAGAAGACGCTCAGCAACATCAAGGAAGTGAAGGCGCGCGACGCGTTTGTTCTTGGCGTGACGTTTGCTGGAGACGAGGAGTTGCAAAAGTCGGTTGATGAGGTCATCTACCTACCTAGACTCTCACAACTGGTTGCACCGATTGTTTCTGTCGTTCCGCTTCAGCTGCTCGCGTATTATTCAGCCGTCGCGCGAGGAAACGACGTCGACAAACCAAGAAATCTCGCCAAGAGCGTCACAGTGGAATGAGCGCCGGCTACACCGATTTGTAGTTGTGTAGGTTGTCAGAATCACTGAGAACTCAGTCAGAATGTATGAGAACAGTCTGTCAAAATCCTTAAGAAACCTTGGCATACGGCCCTAAACTACGGTTTGGGGCTGTTTGTTATTCTCAGGAATTGTGACAAACACTGCGACAGGAGTGACGTACTAGAGCCAATTTAGTGGCCTACAAACCTGTCACAAAACATTGGTGTTACGACCGGTCCGGGAGGCGCAAGGATCACGTATAGAATTGTTCCCACCACACGTGACAACTACGTAGAGGGGAAGCGAGTTTCATGGGAGTGGGGCGAGAGGACCTGGGGGGAAACATGGTATCGCGACCCCGAAACCAACCAAATAAAAAGTGGTTGGGCTACTTCTATGGAATTTACCGGAAGACATCTTGAAGAAATTCTGTTGTAAGGCCATGTGAATATGCAATTGTGGTCGTCAGTCCGACGACTGGTGTCTCGGCAACCGCAGGAGTGCGGCGCCTTGACCACCAACCTTGCCCATTGGCATTGGTTCACTCACCCATGGCTGTTTGTCCCTGGGTATGAATACAAAACATGCCGTTTGACCCGTTACGGTGAACCATATCACAAATAACGGCAAGTTTTTTGGCGTGTGACGGCCTGCAAGGCGGGGGAGGGCCGTAGATCGGTGTCAAAAGAGACTTGAAAGGTCATAGGTTGTTAACCCTACGACCGTGTTGTAGTCTCACCGGACTAGTAACGCTACAGCTCTTCCTTTTGCATCAACATAAAAACGGGTTCCTTTTGTGCCACAGGCTGTACTTTGCTCGGTGACCAAACGCGCACCACAATCAGTCTGGCACACTGGACACACGGTTGTAACTTTTCCAAGGAGTATCTGTTTACCATTTCCAGATAGTCTTACATCGGAGGCGGTCTCTTTACTAACCATGCCATGTCGGAGCATCGTCGCTGTGACAACGCCGGGTCGTCCTTCAGGGGATTGCATCAGCAGATCAACGGTTGCTGACACCTTCTCACGGGACCAGGCTAGTTCAGCAGACAATGCGACAGCATCTGATGGCTCCAACTCTCCGACTGCCGCCACGAGTTGAGCCTGCTCCGTTGTCAGTTCCCAAATGTTCAAGTTTTCGTGCACTCCTTTCTCTATACAGACACGTGTGTGCTGGTGTTCTCAAAGTGTACACACTGTGTACATTCAACCTGTTAGTCTTGTTTATTTTCTTGATCCGATTCGCTAGTTACACGGTTCTCGGTCAATTTTATGGATTGGTGGTTGTCAGAGAACTTATGTTGCGTTACGCCAAGAGTACTTTGAGAATCCATCATAAGTTGTACTCCCAATGAACCTGAATGGTCGGGCTGTACACCCTTTGCCAAGTCTATAGTTCCCAAAGACTGAAAAGGGGACTGTGTGTCTGTTTGGCTTAACTGGCTTGATGATTGTGTTGACTGGCCTTGCTGAGCGGCGATGGCATTTTGCCAAGCTTGCATTGCCTGGTTAAAATCTTCATCTTCTGACACTGTTCATCCCTCCACGTATAGGGCAACTATTCTGCCGAGAGTTATTAACACTAAACTGCTGAACAGTAACCAAAGTCCGACATGATACCAGAAAGCACGCCTGTCAATGACAGTTCGGGTCTTGACTGTTGCTTCCCAATAAGTCGCAATTAACAGACCAGTAACTTTTTTCTTGTCATTCTTGAAAGCACTTGGGCTGTTAAGGGACTGATGGTTAACCCGACTAAACCTGCGTATAGTTATCACGAGAACAAGAGCTAGGATGGACAATGTTACTGCGATTATTGAAAGAATTTCGATAGCTACGACAAGACCACTAACTTGGGCCATCTTGTGAGGTATAACGAAGTTGGACCCCTCGAACGCCAGCAGTGCGCCAGCGAGAGTGATGAGTACACCAGTACGATTCTCGAAGGTTCCAATGCTGTCCTGAATTGCATCGTACTCGTTCTTGTAGACCTCAAGTATCAAGTCCATAGTATCTGGTTGGAATTCTTTGGTAGGATCATCTTGCGGCTCTTGTGTATCGCTCACCCGACTGCTCCTTTGGAACAATGTAACTTCTAAAGACGTTGGAATAATAGCATAACTTTCTCCAACATTGTATAGCACATAGTTGAGGCGCAGCAAGTTACTAGGCAGAGATCATAACGGCTATGTCAAACATGGAACCAGATGGTATGCTCTACTCCTGTTGGAAACTGATACAAGAGTATAGGAGGACAAGATAGTGAGCAGGCAGGAACAACTGGATCAGATGTTTGCTAAGTGGCGAACACGCGTCCCTACGGATGTTCATTTCATAGAGGAAGGTTTGGTAGACGAGGCAACTTGGGAAGTTGCCCATCCGCGGGTAATGGTTCTACTCAAAGAAGCGAATTCTGCTGACGACGGGTGGAAGTATCAAGACTTCATCATGGATAGGGGGTATCTCAAGGAAAGGGCGACGTGGCCAACCCTGGTTAAGTGGGTCTATGGTCTGCTCAACAGATACCCCACCTTCGCCGAGGTCGAACGGAACTGGACTGCGATTCGAGAGCAATCTTTGGATTTTTTCAAGGGCGTCTACTTTGCCAATGTTAAAAAGATTCCCGGTGGCGCTAGCGCGAATGACCAGACTGTTCTCGACTTTGCAAACAAGCACGCAGATCTACTGGTCAGGCAAGTTGAGATCGTTGAGCCAAAGTTGGTTCTTTGTTGTGGCAATGTCGTGTATGAGTCTATGCGGTCGGCACTCAAAAAGCAGGGCGAAGACTTTGAGGAGAGGTCCACGGATGGCGGAAGGCGCTTTCTGTGGTGGCATAGGTTATCATGCCGCGTGGTCAGAGATCACCATCCGGGGGCCTCGTATCCACGAGAAATGTCCTACACCTACCTGATGAACGAGGTACCGAAACTGTTCTGATGCTTTGACCCAACCGAGTCAACCAGACGCCGAAAGGCATTTTACTTGGGCTGGCGAAGTTGTATGATGCGTTTAGGGAACGGAGGTAACCGAAGTTAAGAACTGGAGTGTGTTTTGGATATACGGTTCCAAGGTTTTGAATGTTGTCGGACCTGGTAAACTATAAGCGTAGGAAGGGGCGAGCGGTGTGCCGGTGGAGAACTCAGAGAACACTTTTCAAGAGAGAGCAGAAAAACTGTCCCTGAATGAACTGAAAAACTGGATATCCTTAACTGATAAGGACTTCCAAACAGTAAGGAAATTGCTAAGTAACTCCACAAAGCTTTTAATTGGTCCCCGTGGGTCGGGAAAAAGTATGCTAATGCGATACGCGTACTACTCGTGCATTGAAGAATCTCAAGAAGTACTGCCCGTGTATGTAAACTTTGAAAGATACCTGCACTTAGAGCCTTTGCTACATCGAACATCTAACGGCAACATTCTGTTTACTAAGTGGGTACTGGCTAAAATCGTTGTTGAATCGGCTCAATCATTAACCGATTGTGGAGCTTTTGATGCAGAAGAATTTAACCAGATAGTTTCCGGAGTATTTCTGACGAATTATTCAAATTTAAAATTGTTGGCCTATCAGTTAGAAGGTGGTACAAAATCTGATGAAGAATACTTGAACAATTTAAGCGCTGTCGATATTAGCGTAGGCAATGTTTTGGAATTCCTCAACAGGCTAATCGTGCTGACTAACAGGCGCCGTTTAATATTACTTATGGACGATGCAGCGCATGCTTTTTCGTCAAATTTGCAAAAAGAGTTTTTTGATGTGTTTCGCATTCTCAAAACGAAGAGTATCTCCGCAAAAGCCGCTGTCTATCCGGGCCTGACTTCATACAGTCCATATTTCAATATCGGGCATGACGCCCTTTTTATAGAATCGGGTTACTCGCCAGAAGAGGATGGCTACATAGGTTTCTGTGATGATCTTTTGCTTAAGAGACTTGGGGAGGAGTCCTTCTCCCGTCTGTCAGCTAACCGAGATGGTGTAATTGGGCTTTACTACGCGTCTAACGGCATTCCACGTGGTCTCATCGTGATGGCTGAATACATTTTGGGAGAGGAAACACCCCGTAAGATCTCCAAGCAAGATTATTTTGACGCCATAGACGAATGGATGGATGCCGTCGACAAGTTCCATGCTTCACTTAAAACTAGATTGCCTCGTTATACAAAGTTTATAGATTCAGGATCCGAGCTATTACAGATTGTTCTTGACAGGGTCAAGGAATTCAACAGAGAAAAAGACATTGAGAAGAAGGCTGTGTATTTTGGCCTTTCCAACCCGGTCCCCAATGAGATAACGAGGGTTATTAACATACTGGAGTACGCGGGTCTATTAACGGAAAAAAAAGACATCAGCAAAGGAAACAAGGGTGTTTTCACTAGGTATTTGATTCATTTAGGCAAGGTAATTCAGAATAACACGCTATTTGAAGGACACAGCAAGACTCTCACGTACATCAGTCAATGTCTTCAAAACATCAAAATTAAGCAATTCAAGAGAATTAATCCAAATTCCATTTTCGGTAAAGAGCTTGCCGATAAGTGTAGGTTTGTATTGCCTCCATGTCAATCATGTGGAACACCCCGGGCATCAGAGGATGCTAGATTCTGCACGTACTGCGGTGCCGAATTAAAAAGTGCATCGATTTATTTTGAGATTATTGAGCGCGATATCTCAATCTTACCGCTAAGCAAGGATAAGATTAGAAGAATTAAGTCTGGATCAAAGATTATGACTATTAAAGACATTATCATGGATGAGAACGGAGTTGAGCTGAAAAAAGTCAAGGGAATTAAGGGATATTGGGCGAACAAAATTAGGTCAATCGCCGAAGAGTTCGTGGGGGGTTAAACGGACCATGACGCCGCCGATTGTTAACACGTCAGAAGAAACCGTAATTCTTAATGTGGAAGACTTTTTCGTTACCCAATCGTTCCAGTCAAAGAGTCCAATTGACGAATACTACAAAGTGACGACAGAGATTGTCAGGCTAACGGATCCAGCGCTGCTTGTTACTAACCCTGTTCTTAGTCAACTAATAATTTTGGGAGTAGTATCAGCTGTTGAAGGATACCTCAGGGCTATTTTTTGCGAGATCTTGGATACATGCCCTTTTGCCCGTAAGCACGCGGCATCTAAGCAAATTCGATTTGGAGCTCTTGATTACTACGAATTTAATCGTCTGGCGGAGGCTTTATTCGACATGAGTTCATTTGCGTCTCACTCGGAGACAAAAAGTAAGACTCGGGAACTATTGGGAATGGAATTTAACAAAGGCTCCTCCATCGAGGTCGCGCTTGTGAATTTTGACATGGTTTGTAATTTGCGGCATTGTGCTATCCACAGTGGTGGAACGTTAAATGCACACAATGCCAAAGAATTGGGACTTTCGAAGGATTATGTAAACAAGAAACTGCAACCCAACTCAGTTAGTCTCCAAGATGCTATGAAAATCTGTCACTCATTTGTGAGGGCATTCAACCAATTTGCGTTCAACGAGACATTCAAGCGGTGGATTCCACAACGATTCAGGGGAAACTGGAAAAGTGAGAAACGACAGTTCATAACACTTATCGATATATTTTGGTCCAAGACGGATAACGGGGACTGTGCTTACAATGGTGTCTATCGTAACTCAGTACCTAGATTACCTCAGCTTTCAAGATAATACCTCTACCTTCAATTTCACGAAACTAATTCTGTATCGTCAAAATTGCTGCTTGGGAAGCGCGGAGCCTACTGAGAAAGGTCACGACCAACACTTGCCGTTTGATCCGTTACGAGGAACCGTACTACCGGTAACGGCGGCTCTTACGGCAGGGTTATTGAAATTGTCTGGACATTCATCTGTGTTGAAATAGGCTGGGATATTCTTGTCAATCATCTGGACTAAGGTGTGACTCATGGTGTTCGCAACGATGCACATGTCTATATGACAATCGCCAGTCTTCACTAATTTGATTTTCAATCCATGCTACGTGAAAGCAGTACAGTTGAGTAGTTGTCCTATTACTTTCCTTGGAGTGAGGCACCTGCATGTGTATACATTACCACGGCTCACAGCTACGACATTTGGGCTAGGGGATTGGATGTTATACAGAACAGTGACTACCGTGCGCTATCACGATGTCACTTGAATCCAAATGGGATCCTATAACGTCACCTCGTGTACCGATTTTGAGACGGCTGGTATTCAATTTGTCCCTTCGCATACTCTGTAAATCGAGTGATCGTTTGGTCCACTACCAGTCGGTCTTTGGGCCTTAGAAATTGATATCCAGGATGCCCAAGTACGGGAGTGCGAAGATTTGGTGCCGTTCCCAACATAAGCCGGACTTTAAGCACGTTAAGGACTTCAAAGGATTGCTTTAATAGGTGTTGACTGACATCTAGGTGATAGAACCCACTTTGGACCCATTGAGAGTCAGTTAATTTAAGTCTCTCCCTTAAGTGAGACCCAGGAGATATGACAAATGCTTCGGAGCCAATGACGTGAATAAACCCCCAATGTCGAGCAACTGTATGGCCGTACACAACAAGGTCACCAGCAATCAACTCTGTTGCGTGTACTCGCTCACACAATGCGAAGCCAGGATTTCTTACCCCCCAAGGTTCTAAGCTAGTATCGTCAACCTCTTCAATTGCGAATTCCCCTGTCGAAATAACGCTCTGTTGGTTCAGCAGATGAAATATTGAGCTTATCGGCGAGCCGACGTCTAATCCAACATGTGAGTTGGGCTTACGACGTGGAGAAGTGTCACTGTAATAGGCTCTGGGAAGAACTTCACGAAGGCCGCTTGCCTCCCCGAAGATGTCGGCGATCCGTTTCATGAGTTGAATGGAGGGCTTTCGTTTTCCGTTCAGTAACATGTTCACATAAGTAGTTGAGACCCCAATATCATTTGCAAAGTCGTTTTGGGTTAGTTTGTGGCTCTCTCGTAATGTATTGAGCCATTGAACAACTGCTTGAAGTTCAAACTGTTCGACTGTGTCTTGTTTTCGGCTCCGAGGCATTTTACCCACTCCGTGTATGAACTGTTTATAAACTATTATACGTGATCTGGTTTCGATAAGACAAATAGCCGTTGGTTATGCCTATAAAATCTCCAAAAGAGCATCAGCATGGATTGTTGATGCGTATCTCTGATATTTTCGGATGAATTGTTGACAAAATAGCACGCCTATATATTATGGTGAAGTAATAGTTGATAAAAATATAGTTTGTGAGGTGTTGTTGTGGCGAGTGGATTGCTCATTCGTCGGAAGGCGATTCCAGGCGAGTCTCTAACGAGCCTCCTAATGAGGTTGGCTTTCGAAAATGGAGTGTCGGTAGTTGATTTATGGGAACCATTTAACGACAAGTACAAGAAGACCCATTTGAAGGACGTTCATCAGCTCGACATCGATCCTTATAGAGTCTGCGATATCAGTACCCTTCAGGGGTTGCTTATGACTGATGATTCCACCCTCATCAACAAGATGACGTTTCAGCCGCTGTTTGAGAAGTTTCTCGACGAAGCCGAGATCATGTCGGATGCTTCAAGACGAGATTTTTGTTTGGGACTTATTGAAACGGCGCATAGGAGATATTGTCCCGTGTGCATCAGTGAGAATCCAGTTTATAAATTGCTTTGGCAAGTAAAGGAGATTGAAATTTGCGATGTGCATCGAATGAAACTCGAATCATCGTGTCCCCACTGTGGAGTAGAACAAGATCTGGTTCATTCAGGTCTAGTGAAGGGCCGGTGTCAAGCATGTAATATGAGCCTGGCTCCTGTACAAATGCCCACCCGTTTACCACAGAACCATGATGAGGTACAGACAGTGTACTTGAATTGGACGGCACTGATTGACCCTGCGAGGAGAGGGGCTCCAGAAGCACTGCCTTCGCTTCGGAAATCATTGGCTATAGCGATCTTGTTCATAGAGCACGAGTATTCTTCGAACTCTCACATTAAAGGTCTCACCAATGAAACGCTCAACAAACTAGCGCGGTTCATACGTGACCAGAATGGGTCCAAGCGACCAACCCTCAATATGCTTTTGCAAGTGCTCAGGCAGACCGAAATGACGTTTTCTGAATTTGAGCAGCTACAGATACCTGAATTGTTTATTGAATCCATATGTGGTCCTTCTGGACAACAAGACGTTGGTCCAGGTGCATGTTCGACCCCATGGTGTACGCATCTAGGCAGCAGTGTGGGTATGACACGCATGAACTTGGTTAACGGGAAACTGAAAGGTGCTGATGGCGATCAATATACAGATTTGTACCTTTGCACCGGTTGTAGTTTGCGATATGGATCCAAACTGGGCACCGGAGTGTGGGGCGAATTGGATGGCATGAGTAGTTTTGGCGTGAACAAGGTGCTCCCGCGTTTGAACAAGGGCGAATCAAAGAGACAGATATCGATCGATATCGGTATTACCAGCTACAAAATTACACAGATTGCTGGATATTTTGCACAATTTGATTTGTTGAGTAAGACGTTGTTGAAAGACTATCTTCCTGTCCTCAAAGCTAATGACGATGCGGTAAGTTATTTCAAGCCGCTGTGGCGCAATGGAACATTGATCTATCAGGCTTGCAGAGAATATGGATGGACACAGGGTCAATTTTGGTATCTCTACTATAAACCAGAAGTACAACAGTATTTGTTTCTGGACGTCAACCGGCAGCGCGGTCAGTATAAATCTGACGACTTGAAAATGGCAGCATATCGGAGAGAAAAATTCGTGTTTGAAAGGAAGAACGATATGAAACGGGGAATTCAACCCAATCTGAATGATATTGCTCGCCGTGTCGGTTGTGCCAAGGAAACGCTAACTCGCTACAAACTCTCTCGTATTTTGACAGAGGAGAGGTATAACTATGATTTGCAATTGAAAGACTATTACTGGTCCATGACAAAAGAGTTTGTGGGAAGCCGACTGCTGCAACATCGACGGATTATCCTTACAGAGTATTACGGCGCGATTGGGAAATCGGAGAAATGGTTAAAGAAACGCTTTCCAGACATTGTAACATGGATTAAGGGCCAGATACCCATTGCCTCAGCAAATCATAAGTCCGCAGTTCTGGCACAACGGGTCGAACAAGCCAAACAAACTGTTCGCGAGTTGTTCGCAGAGGGATCGTCATATGATTTTGCACATGTAGCTGAGCGAATGGGGATTGAACTCTCTACGATCTACTATTATCCAGAGATCGCTGATGCAATTCGGGAAGCAGCCGTCACTACGAAGTGAGCGATGGGGGTGATTAGAGGTGCCGGTACGGAAGATTGAGCCCAGCAAAAAGTATGCATTTAGGGGGAAGGAGCCAACTACGAAGAATGACGGGATTATCCATTGGGAGAGTTTGCTCGAACTAGACTTGGTGAAACTCATCGAGTTTGACACCCGTGTGGTTCATTTTGAACATCAACCCCTTCGTCTGAATTATGAATATCGAGGAAAATTGCGCGAATATACACCGGATTTTAAGGTTGTTTTAAATGATGGAACGACTGTCATGGTGGAGGTAAAGCCTGAAAAGTTTTTGAAGGACCCCGCCACACAGGTGAAGCTGGAAGTTGGATTTCGACATTGCCAACATATGGGATGGACCCACAAAGTTATCACAGAACGGCAACTTCACGTGGGGTTTCTTCAGTCCAACCTGGATTTGCTCCTTGATGTGCGTGGATATGATCTGGAACAAACGATCGCGAACCAGATCATCAATAGACTTACTGAAGGGGATGTCTGCACCGTCTCCAAATTGTATAACAGCCTTAAGCTCATTCCAGAGGAACTCTTCTATCTGCATCTGTATTTACTCATTTATCGGCAAGCAATCTATGCGGACCTCATCAACGAAGAATTAATCTCTTCAGACTTCAGGGTCCGACTCGTCAAGCCCGAAGACCGTGCGCAATGGGACTGGCTATAAGCGCGTTATCAGATCGGCGACGCGGGAAGGAAGTGATGAATTGTGTCAAAATGTGATTTTTCGCATGGTACGAGATTTATGGTGGACGGTAAGGAGTACATCGTTCGTAAAGAGTCCGTCGACGAGGTGGAAGTTACAAACACAGAGTATCAAAAAGTTGAAACGTGGAAAAAACGTGTGCTCTTAGCTGCATGGGAGCAAAGACGACTGGTGTTTCGCGGAGGGGAAGAGCTCCCAAGTGAATATGTTGACATTAGTACCATTGAGGAGCCATTGATGAAACAGGCAATGTCTCGATATTCAGTTCTTGTGCCTATTCTTAGTGGAGCGATTCCACGAAACCAGATACGGGAATATGCATGTCAACTTGACCCGAAGGTGTCTGTTGCCAGCATCTACAGATGGGAAAAGTTGTGGAAGAAGCATCAAGACATAAGATACCTCGTAACTCGTCGTGTAGATATGGGCCCTAGACAACACAGAACACATCCGGAGGTGATGTCCATCATTGAACGTACGATTAAGGATTTTAGCTATTCCGGAGAAGAAGTTAGCGACGAAATGTTATATTCCGAAGTTCTCTTAAGACTTGATGAGTTAAATGACATGAGAGAGGACCCGGATAAATTACCCGACATTTCCAATTCCACTTTCCGTCGCCGTAAGCGTGAGTTACTTAACGAGAATAGAGCCAATCGGGCGAAGTATGGAACGCATTTGTCCAAATTGATGGGGGAGGGGGTCAAACAGGAGGTCGTAGCAAGTCGTCCTCTCGAAAGGGTCGAACTGGACTCTACACCTGTCGATATACTCATGCTAGACCATGGCACAATGAAGGCTGTTAGAGGACACCTTGTATATGCCATTGATGCGTTCGGCAGTATGCCACTCGGTTTCAAGGTCACTCTCGACGCACCGACGTCAGAAGACATTAAGGAATGTTTGCTGCACTGTATGAGACCTAAGACCTATGTGCAGGAAACATTTCCGCGAGTTGAGCACGAGTGGATCGCTTACGGCAAACCAAGAACTCTCGTTGTTGATAACGCCTCGATAAACAATTCTCTGGAACTCGAAGACATTTGTGATCACCTAGGCATCCGATTGCTATTTGCTAAGGTCGGAGCTGGGAACCAGAAAGGGAGAATTGAACGCGGCTTTCGAACTCTTAATCAAAAATGGTTGCATGCCACCTCTGGAACGACGAAGTCAAACGTTATCCAGCGAGCCCAATATGACTCCGAAGGCAAGGCATGTGTTACCCCACAAACGTTTGTGTACATGGCTCACATCGCCGTTATTGACCTTGTGGCACACGCATTCAACAAGAGGGTCGGCGCCACCCCGCACGAAAAATGGTTAGAAGGTTGGGCCTCGAATCCTCACTTGCGAAATCCGTTGCCTCATAGCTTCGATGAACTACAGTTCCTGCTCGTGACCGGGCGTGAAACTCGAAAACTACGGAACATTGGTGTTGAGGTACTTGGTGAAAATTACAACAGTCCTGATTTAATGCAGTTAAGGGCCGAACTAAAGAAGAATGGTCACGGAGACAGACCCGAAGTGAAGGTACGCTTTACCACCTCTGACATGCGCAGTGTGTATATCTACGATCCATACAAGGAGACGTACATCGAGGCTGATGCCCAAGGACTTGCACGTCGTGGACTTGACACTTCACTACCTGTCCCCAGTTTTGCCTTGGAACAGATCCTAGAGACTGCAAAGAATAATCAGAAGCAAGTCAACCCTCGTGCTAGGGGGAGGGCCCAACGGCAGTTAGCGGAGTTAAGTAAAGAGGACAAAAGACGCAAATCGAAAGCCAAGCGGGTTTACGAGACGAAGCTTGACAATGGGGAGACTCCTGTTCCACAAAGGGACATAGAGAGTTTTGCCGTACCGGGCCGAGCATGGAGCACTCCACCTGATGCAGACAGTATTCAAAACATCTACGATGCCGCTTTGATTGAGGATAAGGAGAAAAAACCAGTCGGCGAACACGGGGAAACGCTTCCAGTTGAGGTTTCGGTGTGTTACGACATAGAAGATGAGGAATTGGATGAAATGGAAATTTCTTTTAAGTGAGGAGGGAGCAGATGGACCAGCAATTCGAAAAGCTGAACGGGGTGCCGGCACCTTTAGTGGAAGTGAAACGCCGCAAGGAGCATACCAAGAAAATCATCGTCAAGTACAATGACTATCGGACTCTGCAGGAGACAATATCTAACTACCATGAAATGTCCAAAGGAACAGTTCTCAACGATGGCATATTCATTTCTGGTGAAACAGGAATGGGCAAAACTACTCTTCTTAGGGAGTATGTAAAAAACCATCCCCCAGAGGTACTTGACGACAGAACAAGAGTACCTGTGCTCTATGTTACTGTACCGGTTGGTAGCTCAATCAAAGCCCTAACCTCCAAAATTTTAGAGGGGTTTGGCGACCCATTATTCGACAAAGGAACAGAACTGAACATGCTGTCCAGGATATATCGGTACATCGACGTCTGTGAAGTCGAATTGATCATTTTCGATGAATTCCAACACCTGATTGACAGCGATACCCAACACGTTCTCAACAAAGTTTCGAATTGGATGAAAACATTCATCGAAACAATTGAGCGCCCTGTCATCCTGTGCGGCATGCCCGAATCTGTAGATGTTTTTGCACACAACCCGCAACTTGATCGACGTTTTTGTCATCGCTTCCCATTGACTGGTTTCCAATTTGATACTAGAGAAAGCCAGCGGGAGTTTCGTTCTTTTCTGAAGAACATTGATGGCAAACTTCCCTTTGTAGAACGTGCAAATCTCGCAGACCCGGAATTTTCATCACGCTTATTCTACGCGTCCCTCGGTGTACCGTTCTATATTATGAAAATCCTTGAAGAAGCCACTGAATATGCGGCTCGTTCCGGGATGGATCAACTCACCATGGACTGCTTTTCGCGGGCTTTTGATACCATAAGACGCTCCAGACGCCCGTGTGTGACAAACCCATTTTGCGATAATTTCAACCTGGTAGAAGCGTTTGATAGAGAATCCAAGGAAAGTAAAAATCTCCTCTCGAAAACAAAGAAAAAACGGAAAACATGAGAGAGAGCACGTAGCATAAATTCCTCCTCTACAGGCCACCCTGAAAAGGTAGCGCTTGTAGAGGAGGTATCACATTGTTGAAATTATTGCTTAACAGACCAACTCCGCATCAAGGAGAGTCGATGTTCAGTTTCTTGCTACGCATTGCGCAAGCAAATGAGATTTCGCTAGTCTCTCTACTCAATTTTCATCGGCGTAATGCAAGTTACATTCAACGGGCCGACCTCAAACTCCTCGATATTAACCCGGCCAGTGTAACTGATATGTGGAAAATCTGCGAAATGACAGGACGCAGTGAAGACCGATTGCTGCAACTGACCATGGTCAGGGGCTTGAGCATCTTGGCCCACAACGATAACCTTGCAAGAACCCGCTTCATGTCAGGTGCGGTCAGAGATACCGTTCACTATTGCCCCCTATGCATTCGCCAAGATCCAGTATTTCAACTGATTTGGCGATTTGAAGGATTGAATGTTTGCATCAAACACGCCAAGTGCTTACGAACAGCATGCGCTTGTTGTGGCGAGGCGATCAAATATTGTGATGTGGAGACTGTAGGCCTATGTCCCTACTGTAAGTCACCTATGGGTGACGGAATTCCGGGAGATAACCCGGAAAATAAGACTGAAATTGCTCAACAGACATGGCTGTATCGCGTTTGGGATGAGCTAATGTCTACCGAAACAGAAGTCAACATCGAACCACAAAAAGTGGCAATGAAACTGCTGTACATATCAAGCGGTTTTTCCCATACGTTTGACAGGAATGGGGTTTCCGGCACTCTGAATCGCTCAACGTTACAGGCGTTGCTTCAGCAGGCACGAGGGTCCTTGCACCAACTAAGAACTTTGCACATAACGTTTCTATTGAACTTTCTCTATGCACACGAATCGTCATTCTCAACCTTTGTCGAATTGGAGGTTCCAGATGAATTTGTTCGCAGTGTTATTTCAGAAGCCAGACCATTGGTAGAGCGATTGTCCTGTCGTGCTCCCTGGTGTGCTGGGTATGAGAACCCTGGGACATTGGTTAAGACGGGCACCACGGTGAAAAAGATGTCGTCGGGTGCAAGACTACTCTATTACACGTTTTGCACGACGTGTGGCTGTGAGTATGCAATAACGGAGGAAGGGGCCATGCAAGAGAGGACATATTTTATTTCATTTTTCGAACATAGATCTCTTGAACATTCCACTGATGGCATGAATAAGAGACACGTCACGGGATACACCACCGACAAAATAAATCGATGCAACGCCTATTTTTCTACTCGTACTCAACACCTTACTTTCTCGTGTCAAGGAGTGACCATCGTTCCATTGGTGCTTGACAAAGTCATCTCCGCCATCAAAGCCGGAGCGAGACTCAAGGCCATCGCAAAATGGAGCATGTGGCGTACTCAGAATGAATTTTTGGCCTATCGGTTTCATATTTCTACCATGCGAACACTTCATGATGTATGCAGACCACGGATACACACACATGCGGTCAAAACTGGTCCGCAAGAGGTTCAGGCGGTACTTAATGCTCTTTTGGAAAAGAATCTGGACATCACTTTGGGAACCATTTGTAGAATCATCGGAGTATGCCCAGAAACTATTCGAGCATGGGGATGCAATGCCGATGTTGCTCAGGCGAAAGAACAGCAAAGGCGTCAACGCACAGAAAATAGAATTGAGGAGATCTATCGACTCGTTGAAGTGTACTTTCAACAACACGACATGAGAATCGTGAAAGCATCTGAACTATATAGGTATTTGGGACAAAGCAGAACTCTAATCTGGAGGATGGATCCGCAAATAACAGCTAACATCGATTTCCAGATAAGGAGTCACAATAGACTTGTGATGTGACTAGCGTCAATAACCATTTGACGAAGTAGAACGAAGTGCATGACATCTGGCAGTGTGACGTTTGTGATTCACTTCGAATTCCAGGCGAGCGCTTGAATCTTGAACTCAGGTGACGTTTTGATGGGGTTGTGTCTTCGCGAAAGGGAATCTGTCGTTCGTATCCGGGGTGCCATTCGCCAGGAGTAGAACGACGAATGGATGGTGGCTAGACGCCACTTTAGCTGAGAGTCTATGGCGAAACTCATCGGTACCGATGAACGGCAACTGCTAGCACAGTTTTCCATAAATAGACGAAACTAAGGTGGTTGCACTCCAATTTACACCACTTGACGGGACACTACCGATAAATTTGTCGCCTTTTGTCATTTGGAGTGGAAATTTGTAGATCTTTCGATATAATTTAGATTAATGACTCACGTACAAGGGGCTGGAATTATGTCACTAGATACTAGGGCTATTGACTTAACCGACTTTTGCACGTCATTTCCCGAACAAGATCCTAACGACATTTTCCGAGGCTCTTTGATAAAGCAAATTCGAGATATGTTTTCACGGGAAAGAAAAGTGCTGTTTCTTGAAGGAATACCACAGTCGGGAAAGACTACTCTTGCAGCTCAATTCACGAAATATTCCCGCGATAGAAGTGTATCATTTTTTGTCGGTCAAGATTATTGGACGTCAAATGCGGATGTTTTCCTGCAAGAACTATGCCAACAAATGATTAATATTCCAAATCTAACTCATAGCAATATCCTTAGAAGTATTAATTTAGACGATTTAGACCATTTCAAGCTGGCCCAAACGTTCAATAGACTATATACAAATTTACGTTCTTTGGCTCAAAGAACAGGTCCGTTTTATTTTGTAATAGATGGACTTGACAAGATTGAGCAGATTGTTGGAGAACGAGGTATTTTAGATTATATCCCAAGAGGCACGGACAATATCTTCGTACTCCTAACTGGAGCGAATAATAGTACCATTACGAATGCGGATTTGGGAGCTCAACGTATCCCGATTCAGTGGTTTTCCATGGAGGAAACCGAGAAGTTTCTTAGTGGGTACTTCTCCACCAAGGAAATTACCGATATATACGAAACGTGTGATGGAATGCCAGGGTACATCAAAGAACTCCGACGGCAGGCACAAACTGGATCCCCTGCCTCTGACATTTTACCGAACTTACCCACTAGGTTTGTTGACTTTCTTGACACGCAATGGCAGCAAATTGACCAGAATGACCAATTACTAGTGGACATTCTCTCAATCGCCAGCTTCGAAATCCAAGTCACGGATATAAGTACACTTGCCCTTATACTTGATGTTTCACCAGAGATTATCTTGTCGAAGATATCAGGTATATCGTTTATTGACGTCAGAAATAATGCTGTTGAAGTCCAACCAGCTTACAAGAACGTTTTGTCAACTAAGTTAAGTAGTAACAAAACTCGTGCTAATGATATGGTGATACGGTATCATGAGGCACTTCAGGGGGACAAGCTCCAAACGTTACTCCCCGAGTTATACCAGCAGAATGATAGATATGAAGATATGAAGGAGCTCATAACTACTAAGAGTATTGTGGAAAATTTGTCCACCTCAAGGCAATTGGGGAGAATCAGGTATAATTTACGTTTGCTATCTTCAATGGCATTCTCACACCAGGATTGGAGTAAGATGGCCTGGGCTAACTTAGCCGATGCTGTATTTTCTCGTATAGTTATTGCTAATTCACCACTCGAAAGTGAAGTAAGTGCACTTTTATCTTTAGACAACCACGTCAGAGCGTTAGAACTGGCAACTGGCTGCACTCTTCCAGAAGACAGACTGTATCTAATCGCAACAGTGAGTAATTATATGGTAAAAAACTCAATTGACATCCCTGATACTGTGTTGCAGATTCTTGAGGATGCAATTGAACTGATTGATTATTCTCTGGACCTTAATGATGGAGTTATCGATCGATTGTTAGATGTTTGTGCGAATGTGTTACCTGTCAATGCTCCTCTAGCAATGAAGTTGCTTCAGAAGCTGGCTGCTGGAACCATCGGAACTAAACAGAATTTGTTGGATTTCCTTATAACAAGGCTCCTTGTAACTGCTAGGACAGAACTCGATACTGCAGAAGAAGTTGAGTTGCAATTGTCTGACTCCGACCGGAAAAGTCTGGTTCACGCTTTGCGTTCTGCAACCGCAAAGGTGCCGGCTGGAATAATCCTAGAACAGGTAGCGGAAGTGGAAGATGTTGACACTAAACTGTTCTTAATTCAGATATGGTGTGAGTCCAACGTTAAAGATCCCAACTCACTGGACGTGATTACTGAGGCATTGAGAATAATGATTTCCAACACGGATGAATCCCCCACTTTATCAAGTCTAAGGCAGATTTCACTGCCCCTCCTTCATCATGAGGATATTGAGTTAGTTAAGGACCTGGTAGAACGCATTGATTTGATCAAGGAAACCCTGCTGAACCACCCTATGGATCAATATGCATGGCTTGAACTAACTCTTGCTAGAGTTGTGAATAGATGGTCTGCGGATATGGCAGTACAACGTCTATATGGGGTGTATTTCGAATTAGAGAACCTCAACGACGTTGACACCCGATGTCACTTACTTGCGCGGGTCCTGAGAAGTATTCCTGAAATCGTTCCGCACGACGAAGAGCTAACGCGAGAAATCTCTGAACAATTGAAACATGAATTTACCCAACTGCTGTTGTCTTCTGCGGATCAGTTTACTATTACCAAGAAGTTACTTACTATTGTTACGCGATTTAGCGTCGCTATGGCTTATGAGCTTGCCAGTCAACTAAATACACAGCGTCGTAGAAATTTGGCTTACGGCGAGATTTTAAGGATCTACACGTCACAGGAAGATGTCCCGTTCAACTTCTCAATTATCCTAAAGATACTCGAGGAGATTTCTTTTAAGCCTTATAAGGACTTAATTTTAGTTCATACGCTTGAGAGTCTTTCCAGTAACACTGGTATCGAGGACCGTTTCAAGCTGAAGTTTATAGAACGAGTCAATAAAATTGAAAGTCCTATCGGTCGAGCATTCGGCATAGCTCATTACATCAAATGGTTGAAGGGTGACATTGCTCGGTGTGACATGTTCTATCAAGAGCTCATTAAGGCTTTGAACACGCTTGACCCGATTACAAAACGAATAGAAGTTGGGTTTCGGGTTACCGAAATGCTGGCTAGCAATCACCCAAACTATGCTCGTGACGTATATTCGAAAATGGAGATGCTTAAGCGTGAGCAGCTTTTCTCAGATGTACGAGTAGAAGACTTATACATCAAGATGCGTAGGCTAATGTTACGAACCATCCCGGATATTCTTAAAGCCAATGAGTGGAGAGAACAGGTTGAGTTTGCAAAGGACACGATATTGCATGTCCCACCAGTTGCAGAGCGTTGCGAGTTGCTGTCAAACTTAGCGATTAGATGCAAACTTGGGGCTAAGGATGACCTGTTTAAGTCTCTGTCGCTGAGTTGCCTGGAGCTTTTTGAAAGCTCAGCCGACGAGGATTCAAGGGTACAAATGCTCTTTGACATGGCTCCAATGCTTTTTGAATACGAGAGGACAATGCTATACCAAAAGATTGAGACCTTACCAGCAGAGACACAAGATGTCGTTTTATCACGAGTGGCTCGATACCTGATGTCTAAGCGTCCATCGTGTGATCCTGTAGACATAACTAGGTTTCAGGGAGTCGTAGACTATGCGGACGCCATGCGTGTAACAGAGGTCATTGAACATATGCACCAGGATGGCATAGTGTATTCGACAATTAGCAGTCTAGTTGACTGCATCTCGGTCAACGCTCATCGGTATAGAAACTACGCTGAGCGTCAATTATTGTCTGTTGCCACCCGTCTAAAGACTATCATTCACAGTAAACTACCGGATCCGAGCAACATACGTCATGATGGATACATGATCATTAGTCTTGCCGAATTATGCCGTTTACGCGACTTAGCACATAAAATTTCGGGGGCTAGGGCGAATCAAAGATGGAAAAATTTATGTTATACATGGGAAGAATTACGCTCTAGGGCAACTGATATCAGTAATGCTTCGGACCGGGTCTACGTCTTGGCTACTTGCGGAGTTAAGGCACATGGTTTTAATGAAGACAACTCTGACAAGTTTTTGCTGACGGCCGAACAGTTTCACGGTGATATAACGAACCACATAGACAGAGCGGACCGATTCCAGCTACTTGCGGACTCATATTATAAGGTCGGGCGTGAAGCTACTGCCCACGCGTTACTAGCACAAACCATTGAGGCTGTAAACGCGTGTTCACGTGAGGAAGGGCGAGATTCACTGCTCGAAAGGAGTGCTGAGTTAGCATATTCTATTGATCCGGCACTGGCTGACAGTATTATCAGTAAGGTGGACAGTGAAGCAGGCCGAGCGCGGTTAAAAGATAATGTTACCTCTCTAATACTACATTCCAATCCAGCAAGAGTTGAAGACCTTAGTATAAATCAGCGGGGACGTGTTATGTACGATGCGGCGTACCGTGTCTTCGAATCTCTATGTTCAGGTAGAGGGAGTGTTCAACACTCACAGTTAATAGGAAAATGGATGCATGATACCATAGGTCATGATTTTGAAACAATCGACGTCGTGATTTCATGGTTTATTGAAAATTCCATTGCAGCACGCAGACAATCTCGAGCAGACTTGGACGGGTTGTTTGCAGGGAGCATGCAAGTCTTAGAAATGCTAAGATTCCTTGGCTCAGGTTTCGAGACTGCATCAGGACGTATTAACTCAAATGAATTTTATAGTGCACTTTCTAATGTTGAAACGTACCGACCCGGAGAACGGCTACAAGCCATGGAAAATATCTATAACTGGCTTGCGACTAACTCTGAGGAATATATCAAAATATACGAGCCTTACTTTAGTATTAGAGAACTAGACATATTGCGTCACATACCCGCGGGTGTTTCCGTCACTTTGTGTTTCTCATCCAAGACTCTGGACATCCAGAGTAAGGACCTAAAAAGTGAATTCAAGAAAGCATGGAAGTCGGTCTGTGACCTGCCGCCCCCGAGAACGAAAGTGTATATTTTCCACACTAATAGCGGCAATACACCGATGCACAACAGGTACATTCTTACTAAGAATGCTGGTCTGGAGCTGAGTACGTCATTAAACGGATTCGGAACCAAGGACAGTACTATCCGGTATCTGGATTTTAGTCAGAAAGCCCAAATCGAGAGTGAACTTGTAGATCCGCTCATTATAGCTACTCCACAATCTCATCTAGGCGAGGAGCTAGATGTTGAGATGTTTGTCCTGCAATAGGTAAACGAACATTATATCTCATTAGTCTTAAGCAAGGCCACGAACAATAATGTTCGTTTAGGTCAATCACACTCTAGGAACTTTGTTGCAAGCAACTGTGCATGGACAAAATGGCTCGGTAGTAACACGTGACGTTTACACTCGTCAATAATGACTCTTATGTCTAATTCTCATAGTTTGTGACAGGTATTCTCAATCATTCTGACGACCTACAAGTTGATATCGTCGCAAAAATCGGTTCTTCCCCAGCAAAATAAGTTCTACCCTGAGTAAAATAAGTTGTTCCCTACAGCACGGGTGGGTTCGGGTCAAAAGCCTGAATTCGCCCGTGTTTTTTGAGTGCGGGGAAACCAGGGTTAAGGGGATAGAGATTGAGGAAAACGTGGGCGGGGGAACTCAGAGGAAAGAGCGGAAAAGCCTTGTCACGACAGGGGAAATGCAGGGTTGAAGAGCGAAGAGATTGAGAGGAAAGCGTGAGCAAAATGCGTGAGAAAGAGCGTGAAAAACGCCGTCTTTCCCTTATCCTAATACCCTTTCCCCTGCCCTCCCAGGGAAGAACTTCATCTTACGCAAAATCGAGGTTTCTGGAAAAATTACGGAGAAAAACGGGTGGGAAAAGCGTGATCCAGGGAAGAACCGAATTTGACGGCAGAAATTGGGTGAGAGGGAGAAAAGGTGGGAAAATCCTTGTGGGGAAAGGGGAAAGGGGAAAGGGGAAAGGGGAAAGGGGAAAGGGGAAAGGGGAAAGGCGGAGTTGAGGCGGGAGGGGAGTAGGGAAGAAATTGATTTGACGGCTACAGGTGATCAATGGGAATAAAGTTGGTAACCTGGGAATAAAGTCGGTAACCGGTGAATAAAGTTGGTAACCGATTGACCCCACGGTGTATTTCTTGCCGCGGGGTTTCTTGCGTATGGCGAGACTCTCTTGTTAGGGAGAGAAAACTGAAGCTATGGTGTTCACCCATGGATATTTATTCGTATGTTCTATAAAATGGTAATTGCATAAACGGGCAGCACAAGAAGGACCCCATGGTGGTAATTCACATGCATACACGCTATAATATCATATACGATATTGCTCAGCACGGGGTGAAGGCGTGAGCCAATGGGAAAAATTGTTGCAGAGCATCCGCAATAACCCGAATTCGGTGCGGTTAGATGAGCTGGATAAGGTGTTGCGTAATACTGGATTCGAGAGAAAACAGTCTGGCAACGGCTCGGGTCATTATCGATACGTTCTTGGCACAGATCAGATCGTTGTTCCTGTCACGGGAACTACGTGAAAGAAGTTTACGTGAAGCAAGTTATAGAAATCCTCAGCCAAAAGGGGTGGATTTGATGGAGAAGGATTTGGATTATTATATGTCATTGCCATATGCCATCACGGTGATTCCGGATCCCCAATCAGGGGGCTATGTAGCAAAGATAAATGAGTTACCCGGCTGCATTACGCAAGCGGAGTCGCTACCTGAATTGATGAATATGATTCAAGATGCAAAGCGTTGCTGGTTAGACGGCGCACTGCAGGATGGTATTGAAATTCCTGAACCAATTGACTTCATTGATGCCGAACCCAGCAAATTTCTATTGCGTTTGCCAAAATCGCTTCAACGTGATTTGGCTGCCAGAGCAAAGTTGGAGGGTGTAAGTCTTAACCAGTACATGCTTTACCAGCTTGCGCGTTCGGTGGGACCTACAAGCATGCAAGGTCCTGCACAGGATGAGATGGCAGCAACCGTGACCGGATGAAAATGGCGATTCGTTCAACTGTCATGTCGAGTTAGTGGTCGCTTGCGATGGCTAGAAATAGCGGGTTCAGGTTGAAATTCTCGTCTTTGTTCCAACCTTTTCTTGGCAGATAAAATCCCATAATGAAATCCGCTCAGTTCCGTATGAATATACAGCGGCGCATAAACAATCCATGTCGGACTAAAGGGCAGCATAGAGAGAGTTATGTGCAACGAGCGGGATTTTGCAAACTGATGGGTGATGGAAGGCATTAATGCGATTATTATCTAGCCGGTAAATAACGGGAGGAAAAACCCTCGCTCCGTAAACTGAGCCGGGTTCAAATAGTTTTGTTCAGTCATACTCTCGACAATATGTCGCTCTATCAAATTTGATTTGCCACAAATTCGCTATCTTTGTTCCATACTGCTCTGAACAAACGCTTTGATGAGTGGATGAACGATATTCCTGAACGCTGACCGTTCTGGTTGAAAAAGCGTGCCAACGAAGAATCGGTTACCAGACAGCTCCATGATACGGACCTCATCATTGGTATCTACACCAGCAATCCGCATACCACTGTGTTCAAACAGCGAGCGAAATTCAGGGTTTAAGCCATAATTACAGATCCCGTACTGTTCTACGACTTCGTTTCGTCCGTAGCTAGTGGCAACGGCTGAACCAGGCGTCAGGATAAATGTATGGTCTTGTTCACTCAAGGAGCAAGTTAGTGGAGCAACGAGTATCAGTGAAGCGGTAGGATTCGTCTCAGCATGATCTGCATCTCGTAGTCCTAGGACATTTCTGGCATACTCGATGATCATGTGTTGGAATCCGCCACATGTTCCGAGAAACGGTACATCATGTTCCCGAGCGAATTGAATTCCATGTAAGGCACCTTGCGTACTTGCATATGGACTTGCAGGTACTAGCCAAAGTGCATGGTAACCTTCTAACATTTGTTCGACACCAGCCTCGAGCGACGGGGTAGCTATCCACTCGTAGTTGACTTGTACTGCGAGTTCATCTGAGGCCAGTTGGAGAGCTAGGGGAATTGCGATATGAGCCTTGACTTCTGGGTCAAAATCACCGATAAGACCAATTTTAATCACTCTATAACACCCTCCTCAACTGAACTATTCTTTGAACAACTGTCGCAGTTTACGACAAGAATCTTATTTGTGTCAAGAAAATTTTTCCGAAAACAGGAAGGGGAATTATTGCGCATGAGGTATATCCCAATAGTAGTGGATTGAAATTCTGTATAAAGATACGTAACCGATTGGCTATCGGTAACGTCAGTAACGGGCAGTAATGATACATAACTGGCACAATAGAACTGCCTCTCCTTGAGCGTAAGAGCACGTGTATCCGAGTAATGAAGTAGTATGTATAATTAGGGAAACACTCATGATGGGAGTGACGGTGCGGATGGATATCATTTACTCTGCTCAGGACTTGATGCAGCGGATTGAGAAACTTACCAGTGATGACTCTGTGTGTCAGGTGTTCATACCGGGCAAAGGGCAGGTAACAATTGTTCTACAAGCGAAACGGCAATTATCGATTGCTGAAGAGGCACAAGAAGACCCAGAGCTTAGAGAGATGCTCCAGGCTAGTAGGAAAGCGCACGAAGTAGGCGAAGTTATGACGACCGATGAATTTCTCAAATCCATTTCGAAGAGTGACTTTCAGTGACCTACCGACGCGTAACGTGGCCAAATCCTGTTAGAAAGAAACTACTTTCCTTTCGTAGCCCCCATTATACTCCCGAAGAATCCTTAGATTTCATTAGTCAATTCATCTTGCATGCAGAGGATCTCCTCAGTAACGATGCGATAAGTAAGTTCTACACTGAAGAAAGTGGGCCGTTTAAGGGTGTGTCTCGTGTTGTTGTACGTGGGTTCACCATGTATTTCGAAATGGTCGAGCACGAAGTTAAAATCCTTGCGGTCAAATCCCCAAGGGAGAACTAACAGAATTCTGAGGCGAGGATGGGTGGGCTACCCATGTTTAGGGCCGTATTCATTTGCAACAATTGCGAGAGGGAAAAGGATGGCCGCTTTATTACAAACCTACCGAAGGGGTGGGTCGCATTGCTTCAAGACGTCCCAAAAGGACACTACAGGGAGCAAGCGCGTACTGCCGAGTGGCATTTCTGCTCAATGAAGTGTGTCGCGGAATGGTCAACGCTAAAAGCCGAACAAGCTGAGTGAGACATTCACGTTATGACGCATGAAATGTAGAGCAGTAGGGCGCAGGTGGCACTTTTCAACTCCAATTGGTGCCGCGTGACGCAGCTGTGTGAAGGTTAATGGTCTAGCTGTGACAATCTGTATCTCGCGTATAAAGTGTATATTCATGCACTCCCTGCATGCGCTCCCTATTGGGAGCCGTTGCCAAAATTACTTTGGAGGCCGGTTGGAGTACATGAAAGTACGGTCGAATGCCCCAGAACTCGGCCGGTCAGGGCGTTCCGTTCCTGGAAGTCGACGGATGTTCGTTGCTATTGGCAAAAGCGAACGTAGGAAATCCAGGGTAGGTTCGACCAGACTCAGTTGCTGCGGATAAGTTTCATTGAGCCCGCTTCAGTCGACTTCGTGTCCACCCTCGGTTCACGGTTCCACTTTGAACGTAAGCGCAGTATGCCATCACATGCATGCAGAGGATAGCTTGGTCGACGTGTACCTCTACCGCCTTACGTCCACGTTTGTGCACGCGCCGTAAACTGTACCCGTCCTTCAGCATTCCAATGATTCGCTCAATCCCTGTTCGGGCGTCATACAATGTATCGAATGTACGGCTGTGCTGTGGGAACTCGGGATCGACCTGAGGTGTCGTCGAAAAATCCACCCGAAGCACCCGGCCTTGCGTGGCGCTATTACAACACTCAACGTGCTTGTGTTCCGGGCAGCCAAGCCCTTCCTGCTTTGCCTGAGGGTTGTGAACTGGACACCTGAATATGTACTGTTTCTTTTTGAGGTCGCACCCTTTCAACTCCATCTTGTGTCCAGCAATGCAATGGGGTACCCCGTAGCGGTCAACCATATCAATTCCACGCACATCGCTCGGTTTGTCCTGTCGGCCCCTGGGATTAATGGGAGCCACCAGTTTCGCCCCAAGTACATCCTTTGTTGTCTGCTGGTTCCTGGGACTCTGGTAAATCCCATCGGCAAGTACATATTGCACGGACTGCGCCAGTTCCTCAAACTCAGACTTGAATCTCTCAAGTGTAGGCAGCAAAGTGAAGGCATCGTATTCGCCACCCTTGCACACCTCTCTGGTAAGCGGGAGTTGTCCCTTTGCGCCACTGAGTAAGGAAACTTTGTGACCAATGTAAGATACAGCGTTACTCTTACGAACAATACCCACGTTGTCGTCCGTTGGGACGGTAGGGCAATTACAGTCTTCTTTGTGGCCGCATATTTTCATCTGCTTTCCGTATGTCGCTTCTGCTTCAATATGTGTTGTGTCGGCAACGAGCGCGTCTTCGGCTTCTAGCACGCCCTGCTTCAGATTGAACATAACGACTAGCTGTCGAGCCTTATCCCATAACCCGAAGTTCGTCATGATGTCGTCGAAGCGGGCAAACGAGCGGTAACTGGGAAGCTTGCCTGTGAACCCACAAGATTCAGCAAACAACGGATTTGAGCGAACCTGAAGGTAGACACTCTCTGCCATCATCTCGACGTATAGCAATCGAGCCAGTTCGAAAGCACGCATCATGGGCATAAAGTCGTGGGGTTTTCGTCCTGAGCGATTTCGTCTGGCTGCCGGCGTATCATCTACATGGCGGGTTCGGGTCGGGAGCTCTATGCCAAGAACAGAGTCGTCGGCATTGCCGGCTTTGTCCAACCGTTTCACCCGCTCCCTCCGCAGCGAGTCATACAGATGCTGATAGTACTTTTGCTCGATACCATCAAAGATATCCCAGGGGAATGTCAGTGCAGGAAGAACAAACGGAACATCCATATACTGTTCCCATTGACGAGGAATCAGCGGGAAAGGAATCAAGCCAGACTGCACTGGTTGTGATATACTGGATTTCGCCATGGATCTTCTCCTTTGTCGTGAATGGGTTTTGGTCGACTTAATTCTACCAAAAGAGAGTTCCGTGGCCTATTTATGTCCAGCACCAATTGAATGATTTCCATCCACCATGATTTTCCTCGTATAAACATCCGATATCATTTATAAACACCCCATTCACATGGACATAGATAGACCCATGGACACTCTGAAACACCTGTAATAAAGTTCTCTGATCATTCCGCTTTCCTTTGACGAAATAAAGTATGTCGCATCCTACATCCGACTTACCTGTTATAGCGGTGGTTATTCAATTTTGGCAGCGGCTCTGGAGTAAAGGGCAGGATAGCGACGTAAGCCCCTCATATGGAATTTCCAAAGTCAAAAAGAAAGTTGTTTAATAAAAGCCCTTGAGTACGACGCTACGTAATACTTTATGTTTGTTTTAGACAAGGGGGCTTCCGATTGAGTCGTCAACTTTATCATACAAATGATTTTGCCAAGAAATCGTCTGTATCCGTGCGGACGCTTCAGTTCTATGACAAGAAGGGCTTACTGTCGCCTTCGGAGTACACGCAATCTGGGTACAGGTTATATTCGGACGATGATTTGATTCAATTACAGCAGATTTTAGCCCTCAAATACCTTGGGTTCTCCCTGACCGAAATAAAAAATCTTATCCAGCAAGGAGCAAAGGAGTTTCTTGTTGCACTTACAGCACAGAAGGAAATGTTAATTGACAAACGGCGACAAATTGACTCCATCATTACAGCGATTGAGAAGATTGAAATGATGGAAGCTGAAAGATTGGACTATGAAGCCCTAGTTAGGATAATCGAGGTGATTCAATTGGATTTGAAGCCAGATTGGGTAAGCAAATATTTGAGCCCTGATGAACGGAGAACTATGCGTGAAATCGCCAAACAATCGTTTTCCAATGAAGCTTTGAGGAAGCTGGCACAACAAGAATTTACTGAAGAAATACATCAACAATATGGTCATTTTTATGATGAGCTTAGACGACTGGTCGCAGAGAATACAGACCCAGCCAGTGAGGAGGCACAGATTCTTGCTCAATATTTGACTGATCTAAACAGGCAACGTTCTCAGGGGTGGGATCAGGAGATACTCGCAGGAATGAAGAAGAGCTGGGAAACATTCGACTCGTTGCCCGAAGACAAGAAACCTCAGATGTACGCCCTCACGTCAGACGAAAGAGAATTCATCAAGCAAGCTTGTTCAATACTGTACACACAAAGAAGCGATGCAAGAGACTAGGTGGCGGATGTATCAGTTTCCTTGAGTCACTGTATGCGTTGAAGAATTTGTGGTTCGAAGGATCAGATGATTATACGGGCTGTGCCATGGTGCTTCTGTAGCTCTTAGACAGCTATGTTGAAGAGAATCGGAGGATCTAGTGATGGAACTAGGGATTTATCTAATGTTAGGGGTTGTCGTTGCTGCGTTCATTATTTGGCGTATACGACGGGTAGTCAAACCATCAATGAGACCTGTCACGGGTCGTAGACTGTTTCTCATGTTAATGTTGGTGCTAATTTTAATCGCTTTGGATTGGGGATTATCATCTTCATATATTCACTACCCACCGGTGTGGATGACTGTTGTAACAGCGGCCATTGGTATTGCCATGTCTCTACCATTGATTTTTACAACTCACTATGAGAGAAGAACGGATGGTCAAATCTACAGCAAACAAAGCCGATTGTTCATCGTCAGTGTTTTAGGTTTGATCATCATCAGAGCACTCGGAGATTTTTTACTACGGCGGTATGTTAATTCTGAGATTTTTGCGTTTTTGACTTATGTTCTTGTTCTTGCCTATTTTGTACCTTGGCGACTGGCCTGTCTGATGAAGTATCGTCGTATTGCATCACAAAGTGTTAACTCTGCGGAATCCTGAGCTATTTCCGGCTGTTTCTAATAGAAGGAGCCTTTATTTTTCGCCGAGACAAGCCTGTCTGGTTGAACATCTAGTCGCAAGCCTATTGTGCATAAGGGGGGAGAGAACGAGGAAGCTGGATGACAAGGTTCTTGCATGAACATTCGTTCCCGTTGGAGACACCGTAATGTCGCTATTGGGCTGGTTAGCGACAGTGAGCGACGTTTGCATTACCTCCGGCAAGAGTACATTATAAAAATATAAAACTATCTGAAAATACCGTTTCCCAAGGAGGGAACCATATGGGAAAGAACATTTCCCAAGTTACAATCAATGCCCCTGTGAGCAAAGTTTGGGATGTCATCACTAGACCCGAGATGGTTAAACAATGGCAGTATGGAAGTGACCTCACGACAGACTGGCAAGTGGGGAGTGACATTCGCTTTCACAGCGAATGGCAGGGCAACGTTTATGAACAGTGGGGTAAGGTACTAGAAGTTGTCCCGCATAGCTTAGTGAGGTATTCACTATTTGCTCCTCGTCCTGGCTTAGAAGATGTTCCTGAGAACTACTTTGTGATGACATACACACTGACGGAGCAAGGGGACGATACAATCCTCACGATTGAAATGAATGACAATAGACCAGGAACGAGTGACGAGGAATCTGTTGACGAAGATGGGCAGTCGATTCTTACCATGCTTAAGAGCGTAGCCGAAGCAAGTTAAGTATCGTCATCTAACGACCAACTATTTTGGACAAACATGAAAAAGGGGACTTATGCGACATCCTTCTGGCGAATGGGTGACGAGTTGAAGAAGCTTGCCATCCGTTTTTGTATTAATATTCAGACGTATATGAGTCGGCGTTATTGCACACTTGGGCAGTTATCTTGAACAAGACCGTAAAACACAGACTGGCTAAGGAGTGAGTGTGAGTGTCATTTGTAATTCGTATGTTCAAAGACTCCGATGGGAGACAGATTGTGGACCTTTTTTATGAAACAATCCATGCCGTCAACATACGAGATTATACTCAAGAACAGGTTGATGCTTGGGCACCAAAACTGTCTGGAAGTGAACTGGAGGAACGCGTCAAAAGGTTCACAAAGTCTCTTGGTGAGAGTATTACTTATGTTGCTGATAATGAAGGGGTTGTTATTGGCTTTGCAAACATAACCGAGGACGGGTATCTTGACTTTATGTTTGTACATAAAGACTATCAAGGGCAAGGTGTTGCTTCTAATCTGTTACAAATACTTCAAGAAGAAGCAATTCGACTGGGAGTAAAACGGGTATGGGCTAATGTGAGTATTACGGCAAAACCCTTTTTTGAGCGTCATGGATTTGTAACTGTTCAACCTCAAACAGTGAAAAGACGTGGAGTCTCTATTAACAATTTCAGGATGGAAAAAACATTACTCAGGTAACGGGGGCATGTACTGACAGGGTAATACTACCCCCGATTGCATGTTCATGCAGTTCGCCGGACATGCAGCTTCCGTCACACTTGGGCAGAAGTGCGCAGTGCGCCATGAGGCGCTATGTACTGAAGCCACCAACTCAGGTGGTTGGCGAGTACCTCATCTCGCCAAGGCTAGGATGGCATGCGTTGGGTCTGAGCAGACCCAGGGTTTGAAGCCCATCCAACAATGTACCCGTGAGGGAGAACCGACCTCCCAAGATGCGGGGCTAGCCTCAACGACCTGCTATGGTCAGCGAAAGCAAAGCCATGTCTGAAGCGTGGTCAACTGCAACACTCGAAACGTCGGATGATACGAGTGTGTGGAATGAGCGTGACTCCCTTGCGTTTGGAGACACGACCCGGATGACCCGGTGGTCAGGGCAGTATAGAGGTGCAACGCCCTGAATCTTCCCCGCGTATAGTGGCGACCTAAGGCAGTGAGACAGTGCATAGTGAACATGGGAACCGATTCATTCGTCCCGACAGGGATGGACAGCTACGTTGAAGTGAATGTGTCGGGGCGGAGGAACCGTAGTAGTCGGCGGTGGGGAAAGCCCATTACATGGCGAAGGGTTCCAGTTTGAAGTAGGGTGCGCGCAAGTAAAGTAGGACTCCCTCAAAGGGAGTGATTGCGATTTCTACTACCATCACTCAATCCTCCATTCAGGAGAGAAAGAGGTTCGAAACACAAACGCGCCTTGCACGAAATTCTTTGGAGCAACGACCTTTTTCAAGACTGCATTATCTGCTGAGATGGAATGTCTGGATTGACCAATCGATTGAGAACGTCCTCAGTAACGCAGGTGCGCACACATCCGGCGTAGATAACATGACGAAGAAGGATTACACAACGCAGGAAGCTAGGCAGCAACTTCGGAAAGAAGTCAAACATGTACTCCGTTCGTACATGTCCAGCCCGGTACGAAGAGTATTTATCCGGAAGCTTAACAAGCCCACGGAAAAGCGCCCGCTCGGTATCCCCACTATCGTCGACCGCGTTGCCCAAGATGTTGTCCGCAGCATCCTGGAACCCATCTACGAAGGGAAGCAGCACCCGCACAGTTACGGGTTCCGACCATTTCGCGGCACACACCACGCCATTGAGAGAGTCCGCTTTCTCATTGGCAGACACCGCTATGAATGGATCGTCGAACTCGATATTAAAGGATTCTTCGACAACGTAGATCACGAAATCCTGCTCAGCCTTTTGCGACGGACGATTCATGATCGCCGACTCACACGAGTCATCCGCAACATGCTAAAAGCGGGACTGATTTACGAAGGAGAATTTGAGGAAACTGAACTGGGTACTCCGCAAGGCGGGGTGATCAGTCCAATTCTTGGAAATATTTATCTGAATGAGCTGGACAGATTCATTGGAAGCAAGTATGAGTTTCTTTCACCTTACGAGCGGAGTAAGTCGAAAATCCCCTGCTACATTGTCCGGTATGCAGATGATGCGGTAATTCTCTGTAGAAGTAAGGAGCACGCTGAACTGCTGAAGGAAGAGATTGCACAATTCCTTCAGGAGAAGCTCAGGCTCCAGTTGTCCCCAGAGAAGACACTCGTCACACATGCAGATGAGGGGTTCGACTTCCTTGGATTCAACATTCGACGATGGACGCGGCAAGGAAAGACACGAGTTCTTGCCAAGCCGAGTCGAAAAGTGATTCAACGGTTCAGAGACACATTAGCTAAGGATTCGAAGGCACTACAAATAGCACCTGGCACAGCTGCCATTGCGCTCCTAAACAAAAAGATTCGAGGATTTGCCGAATACTTCCGACGAGGGAACGCAAAGGACACTTTCCTTACCCTCGATTACTATCTCTGGTGGCTTGTGTTTCACAGGCTTAAACAGAGAACACGAGAACCACCAGGTGTTGTGGCTCGGAGATTTCAATACCGATACAATGAGGCTGCTAATCTACCGCACCACCGGAAGTCCACGGCGAAGAATTTTGGGTTTAGAGATGGCGACGGCAATGTGCATATGCTCGATAAGTTTGGACTCTACAAGATAGAGTATCCAGACAAGTGCTCACAAAAGAATCCCTATGTAGTCGAGGACCGAGAATGGCTAGATGGAAACCGAAAGCTCCGCGAAACGATGAAGGTACAACAGACCAGATTCATTCAGAGGCTATATGGACTGTCCAAGAATTGGGGGCATTACAGACAGCACATTATACAACGGCAGAACAACCGATGTAGTATCTGTGGATGCAAGCTGATGCGCCGAAATGTTCATGTCCATTACCTTCCAAAAACAGCAGGAGAACGCTCATCTCAAGGGGAATTGATACCAGACAATCTTGTTGCCTCGTGCGTTTCATGCTACAGGCAAATGCGACAGCAGCGCATGCGTAAGTAACCAAACCGGTCGTCCTAATACGTGCAAACACAACTACTTTGAATGGAGAGCCGGATGCGGTGAAAGTCGCAAGTCCGGTTCGGGGAAGAGTCCGAGCGTCAAACTGCCCCCCTCCGGGGGCGGGTCGGCTCGGGCTTATTCTACATATGACCTCTACCGGGTAAAACCGTAACATCGTACGAACACAGCGGGAGGTGCGTCCAATTATTACGAACTCATTTTCTGCTTGTATCGGATTGATACGGAGCAAGACTGAGCAAATTGGAAACAGTTTTAAAAGTGTATCCCTCACGATGAAGGGTTTGAATGATGTAAGGCAGAGCCTGAACTGTATCTTCCAAGCTTCCCCCTCGTCCACCTGCGAAGTGCATCAGGATAATTGAGCCTGGTCCAGCATGTCCGAGGACATTTGAAATCACTTGACTTCTTGTAAGCCCTGACCAGTCCAGGCTATCGACCGTCCAATACAAAATCTTCATTTCAAGTGAAACCACCATTTGGATTACCTCAGCGTTGATTGCTCCGTAGGGTGGGCGGAAGAACCTTGGTCTCACACCCATAATCTGCTGAATCAGCGAATTGGTTTGCTCAATCTGCCACCTTGCCTCTGATAAGGGTATTTTTGTGAAATTCGGGTGATTCCAGCTATGGTTTTCAACATCGTGACCCCCCTGAAATATTCTATCTAGCATGGATGGGTTTTGCTGAATTCGTTCTCCGACACAGTTAAACTCCGCCTTGACGTCGTAAGAATCTAAAATGGACAGTATAAGTGGCGTCCAAAGAGTATCCGGACCATCATCGAAAGTTAAAGCAACTTGTTTGCGGTCCGTTGGTCCACTTAAGATGACTTCAGTGGGGTACAGAGAATGCCAATCAACGTGTTGGCTATGCGGCGGACGTTCCCTCCGTCGTTCAGGACCATGTTGAAACGGTGATAACTGGCGCATCCAGTCATTAACCGAAGAGGTTCTCGGGGTCCGATTTTTCATTGTTTCACCCCATTCATAAACGTTCGACACACAATATGCAGAGCATTTGTCGTTCGGTGTTTATTCTCAGGCGCGGTGCAGTATCTTTGCAGGATATAGTTTTGAACGAACACTTTGCGGTATGGTACTAACGGGCAGACTACTTTGGACTGGAAACGGGATGGTTCAAGAAACTGCAAGACGATTGATACAGTTTTGTATGAATATCCGGATCGGTCACTCGGACCTTATTGCGGACTCGGTAAGTTTAACAAGGGTTCATCCAATTCCATACCAATTGTCAGTATATGGTTGAGGTGGCGGGAGTAAGGGGATGATGGCATTGAGAAGATGGGTTACGCTTGTATTCTTGGTTGTTGTGGTAATCGTGAGTGTGAGTTGGCTACGAAATGAGAAAGCATTCACTACGCCAAAATCTCCGCCATCCGTGACGGTGAGTGTCTTGAATACGGCAATTGGTGCTATTAATTCAACCGACACAAGCTTTGATAAACAAAAGATGTCCTTCTCAGCAACCATCTGGAATAACACAAGCCACACAGTGTTTGTCACGACTGTAAAAGTGAATTTGCCAAGTTCACTGCAGAGCCACGTTCTTTCGGGTAGTACCCTGATTACGGTGAACAAATCTTTGGCACCGAACGGTACGCATCAATTAACAGGCGCATTTATCCTTGATACCAAAGGGATGACGAAACAAGAGATAGTGAAACTTGGAAGTATTGAAGGAGTTACAGTGAACACCACATCTCCTTGAGGTAGTGGTGGCGGGAACTAAGTAAGACAGCGCATCGTCCGCCGTTGTATGAATATACATGCTGATGGCGCCGTCGCTTGCGTCGCTCTTGGGCAGCTATATGACATTTGATTCTACCAAGATGAACAACATTCACGAGATAGAAAACCTGGCTAAAGAATATCTCTAGAGTCCGGGATGAAAAATCGCGCGCGACCTATTCAGTCCCTGTCGAATTTGACGTCTTCTGTTCGTCTTATTAGATAGAGGTGCAAACCCAATCGGCCTCAATAGAAAGGGGATTTGACAATGAAATACCTTTGCTTGGGTTATTATGATCAGGAGAAAATGGACGCCCGCCCTGAAGCTGAAATCGATGAGATTATGACGCGATGTCAACCACACATGGACAAATTGTATAACACCCGACAGGTAAAGGTTGATGCCGGTGTCACCAGTGAAGTCACCTGTCTCCAGAGATCAAACGGGAAGGTCGTCGTAACCGATGGTCCGTTCGTGGAGACGAAAGAAATGATCGGCAGTGCGTTGATTGTTGAGGCGGAGAACCTGGAGGAGGCCATAGAGGTGGCGTCGTTGCACCCCAGTTTGCAGATGGCCGAAGCTAATCAGTTTGGTTGGCGCATGGAGATTCGCCCCATACACTATTATCAGAAAAGTGAATGATACGAATTGACGACACCCTATGGTTCTGATCCTTATCTAACAGTGGATGCAGTCTGGAGAACCGAGTCGGCGAAGCTGATTGCGGTTCTCACTAGGTTCGTGCGAGACATTGGTCTCGCGGAAGATCTCGCGCAAGACGCGATTGCTATTGCCTTGGAGCGTTGGCCAGAGACGGGTATTCCCGATGACCCGGGTGCATGGCTGTTGACGACAGCTAAGCGTCGAGCCATTGACTGGATCCGTCGGAATCAACTGCGAGATCGCAAGTATGAAGAGATCGGTCGGAACCTGAAGGAGATTCCCGAACCGAACGTCGATTCGGTTTTATCCGGCGAAATAAGGGATGACCTGCTTCGTCTGATCTTCATGACCTGTCACCCAGGGCTCTCCAGAGAATCGTGCGTGGCGCTCACGCTTCGGCTGTTGTGCGGGCTTACGACGGATGAAATAGGGCGCGCCTTCATGGTGAAGGAATCGACGGTTGCACAACGGATCGTCCGGGCCAAACGGACGCTCAAAGCATCCGGAGTTTCGTTTGACGTGCCAGCGGATAGTGAATTGACCGAACGTATGCCGTCTGTGCTTGCGGTCATTTACCTTGTGTTCAACGAGGGGTATTCCGCGACCTCTGGGGCGGAATGGATTCGGCCTATGCTCTGTGAGGAAGCCATTCGATTGGGAGCTCTCCTGGCGGAGCTGGTGCCATACGATCCGGAAGTCCATGGTCTGGTCTCTTTGATGTCGATTCAGGCATGTCGATTCGAGGCGCGGGTCGACTCGTCCCGGAATCTCATATTGCTTATGGACCAGGACAGAACGTTATGGGACCAATCCCTTATTGAGCGTGGACTAGTGGCGCTCAAACGTGCGGAAGAGTTGGGTGGACTGTCCGGCCCCTACTCGTTGCAGGCGGCAATTGCCGCCTGTCATGCGCGTGCCAAGACCGCTGCAGATACGGACTGGGTTCGAATTGTTGAACTGTATGATGGGCTCGTACGATTGTTGCCTACCGCGGTGGTGCAGTTGAACCGCGCAGTAGCTGTCTCCATGGCCTTCGGTCCTATAGCGGGACTCGAGATCGTGGACGAACTAAGGCATGAGCCTTCATTGCAGGAGTACCATCTTTTGCCCAGCGTTCGTGGTGACTTTCTCTCGAAGCTCGGCCAAAGTGAAGAAGCCGCAATGGAGTTCAGACGAGCTGCGGCGCTCACACGGAATGCAGCCGAGCGCACGTTCCTTCTACAGCGTGCGGATGATGAGACGGGTAAGCGTCCGTCTCGGTGAGTCACCCGCGCCAGCGTAGCAATGGGTAGCGAGTGAATTCGGAGAGCCTTTAATGCCGAGCGGCATTAAACATTCGGAACCTTTTTCAGCCACAGTTAATCAAGTCCAAGACTGTATTTTCATGCAGTCGTCCCACATGCCATCTATGTCACAAGCGGGCAGTAGCGCGCAATAAAGGGATACTATACAAGTAACTTTTTTGTGATATCAACTGTTAAGTTAGTGAAGGTATAAAGGAGGATGAGCCGTGGATCGGAAACCAAAGCCTGCACATCTTGGAGTTAAATATGCTGAACAATTCCACGATACAAGTGTAGTTGATGCTTATCAGTACCGTGCTTCATTCCCTGCTGAAGTCTTCACCAAACTTCTTGAGCTGATGGATCAGTCCTCTTCACATGCAATTCTTGACATTGGTTGTGGGAGAGGCGAGATTGCTCGTCAGTTGGTCGAAAAGGTGGAGCGGGTAGATGCAGTGGACATCTCTCCGACGATGATTGAAGTAGGTAAGCGACTCCAAAATGGCGACCATCCCAATCTACGATGGATTTGTGCTAAGGCGGAGGAAGCACCGTTGAATCCGCCGTACAACTTAATTACAGCGGGAAACAGTTTGCATTGGATGGATTGGGATAAGTTGATGCCAGTAATGTCTTCGGCTCTAGCGCCAAAGGGAACTTTAGCTATTGTTTCTACAGGAAACGGAACAACGCCATGGGACGACGACCTGCTGTCTCTGATCCGTGAATTTTCAACCAACCGTGAATTCAAACCTTACAATCTGATGGATGAGCTTCAGACACGTGGTCTGTTTGAGGTGGATGGCTCCTGTGAAACTGCTCCAGTGCCCTTTACACAACCTGTTGAGGAGTACATTGAAGCGATCCATTCACAGAATGGATTTTCACGGGAGAGGATGACAAAAGATGCGGCACTGGAATTTGACAACCGTGTCCGTAACTTGGTGTCCCGTTACACACAGCATGGAGCCTTAAATTTGGACGCAATTGCCTCGGTTACGTGGGGTTGCCCATGCTTCCCCTTCAATTGATAGCCGTTTGGTTTATTGCGGTAATCGGGGCAGGTGCTGATTAGACAAGGGACATGCGACTGCATGTTCATGCAGTCCGGCGGAAACCCTGCTTACATCGCACATGGGTAGCGCAACAAGCGTTAGCCAGAGGAAGCAAGGTGAAAGCGCACAAAGTTGCGCAAGATTTGTATTAGAATCAAATTTTTTCGGGGAGTGAGTCACTTGCAACATAAGACGGTACTGGTTGCCAGTGTATCCGTAGTTCGAGACGGCTCGGTATTGATGGTGAGGGAGAATAAAGCGTCAGCGAAAGACTTGTGGAATTTCCCATCCGGACATGTTGAATTTGGAGAAGACATATTGGCTGCTGCCTGTAGAGAATGCAAGGAAGAAACAGGATTGGATGTAAAACTCACAAACACTACGGGAATCTATAACTTTGAAGGTAGCACGCATGACCAAGTTATCTTGTTCCACTTCACTGCTGAAGTTATTGGTGGTATTCAAAATGTGGGGCTGTACCCAGACATAAGTGAAACGAGGTGGATGAAGTTAAGTGAACTTGTAAAGATCGACGATAAAGAACTTCGTGAGTCAAGAGTAATTAGGCAAATTACTCACAATCTGATAAGTCACCATTTCTATCCATTAACGTTGTTCAATCAGACACTAAAGCAAATTTCTTCTTGACCGGATACGGTATGTATTGAACAGGCAATGCGGGTCTTGCCTGCATGTTCATGCAGTATGCCAGATGTGTTGCTTATGACACATTTGAGCAGGTTTGCGACAGAAGAGGTTTGATTGCTGAGGAAAGGGGTGTCGTTTGTGACGCTGGTTAAGTACAGGAATCACCTCGCACCCATCGAGCTGATAAAACAGTTGTTGTCATATGCGGTCGGTTCCGCCTCGGATGAAAAGCTCAGCAACATTTTGGAGCAAGTGTACTCGCAAGGTGATTCGAAACTGTATGTTTGCATCGGTAAAGATGGTTCGGCGTTAGGCATTATTGGATTCAAAAGAGAAGGAGTGTCTGCTGAAATCCTTCACATTGCCGTCGATGAACACAACCGTAACGGTGGAGTCGGTCGAAGAATGATTGATGAACTCCTTAAGTTGGAGAATCTCACCGAATTGACTGCCGAGACAGATCATGATGCGGTTGAATTTTATCGTAGATATGGATTCGAAATACAGCCTCTTGGTGAGAAATATCCTGAAGTTGAGCGGTTTCACTGCCGCTTGTTACTCAGCTAAAGGGCAGGAATGCGACAGTTGGTACCGAACCCACCAGCACAAAAGAGGAGTGTGAACGTTCATTGGAAAAGTTATTTCGATATAACTGGCAAGTTCGTGATGATTGGTTTACATGGTGCGAAGACGTACCTGAAGAGGAACTGCTTAGGAGACGAGTTGGTGGGAGAGGTAGCATCCTGTACACCCTGTTTCATGTCGTTCAGGAAGAGCGGTCTTGGATACACTTCCTGAAAACACAGCAGGACTTTGCGGAACCATCATTTGATGAGTACGCCAGCTTAGAAGAAGTGAAAGCTCTATCCAACCAATATCACAAAGAGGTTGAAACATTTGTTGTCTCCTGGGTGGATGAAATGGAAATACGGTCCATTACAGCTACGAATTCCGATGGTCAAAGTGCGGTTTTCAGACATGGAGAGATAATGCGTCATCTCATCGCTCACGAAATACATCATGTTGGACAGTTGTCTGTATGGGCAAGGGAATTAGGACGAAAACCCGTGACGTCGAATTTTATTTTCAGACGGCTTTTCTAAGAAATATGTTGTGTTGTCAGCGGAGGCATGACCTGACTAACCACCGGCTGTCGTCATCGCATGATTATGCAGTTCATGTAGGCTCATGGCTGTATCACATAGGGGCAGCAGTGTGCATGAAAACCGAAGAGTTAAGTGTTCCGGACTCCTCGGTTCTCCATTGTTCAGTGTGAACTTTTCCATTCCTCGTCCAGTAAATCAAGTTGAATTATGCAGGCAGCGATTGCTCCACTCGAAGCAGCAGTTATCAATTGATGTGCTGAGCTGGACGCATCCCCTGCGGAGTAAACGCCAGGGATATTCGTCCGCCCCATTGGGTCAGTGACAATCGTTGAGAACGGACCGTTTTCAGACACCTCGCATCCAAGTGAAGCTGGGATAGAATTCGCTTGAACCAACTTTGGTGTAAAGAAAATCCCCTCACAGTCGATTGCGGCGCCAGTTTTAAGCGTAATTCGTTGGACCAAGCCCTGACTTGATTCAATTTGTTTGATTGTGTCCTGACTCGTCGCGACATTGTGCCGCTCTAAATCAGCGAAGTGATCCGCTGTCAAGAATTGCGAACCATTAGTTAGGAGCGTAATGCGGTTTGTCCAGCCTCTGATGAGTTTTACTAAGTGCAAAACCATTTCGTTTGTTCCGATCACACAAATCTGTTTGTCCCGCAACTCCCACCCGTCACAAAACGGGCAAACAAATGCACTTGTGCCATAGACCTCCGTGAGTCCTTCAATATCAGGCAGTACGTCCTTCATTCCAGTAGCGAACAAAACTTTGCCAGTGCGGACCATGCGTCCGGACTCGGTTGTCACGTGGAATTCGCCCCCGTAACTTCCAGTTACAGAAGAGACAATACCTGACTCAAATGAAACCGAAGGGTATTTTGAAATTTGTTCCTTTGCAATTCGACGAAATTCCTGTGGAGAAATTCCGTCGCGTGTCAAAAACCCGTGCGACTCATGGGTTACTCTATTTCTTGGAATTTCTTCATCAATAATGACGACTCTCCTTCTTGCCCGACCGAGAACTAAAGCAGCATTGAGACCTGCGGGTCCGCCGCCCACAACTACAACATCCGTAAGTACATTCGAATCCTTCACACCCATAATTATAGACCCCCAATATCCTTAATTGACCCACGAAGAAGTTTAAGACTCGCTCTCATTGGCTAGCAATAGTGATTCGTCGAGCACTGATTGAATGGTGTGTTGCGACAACCAAGTATTTAGTCTTTCCTCAGCGCCACGCAATATCTGTTGAATAAGGCATTCGTTACCCCATGGACTCTGTGTTTGGTCGCTGTTGTACCCCTGAAATAACATGTGTTGGCTCTCGTTAAAGTTCACACATTCGTATAGGTGATTTCGACCTTCGGTGACCTCAATTATATCAAGAAACGTAATTTCACTTGCAGATCGAGCAAGCTCGTATCCACCCGATACACCTGTAACCGAACGCACGATTCCCTCCTTTCTGAACTTTGTCATAATCTTAGATAAATAGCTTTCCGACACTCCAAGGGAAGACGCTAAGTTTCGAATTCCGATATTTTCGCCTTTCTTGGCTTTTGCCAGTATCGTCAATGCATGTAACGCATACCCAGTACCGTGAGAAAACTCCACATTAACACCACCATTGCAGACCTGTTTTATCCATAATAACGCAAACACATTCACATGCCAACCCATACTCAACATGTTCACAACAATTGCCATCCGCCAACCGCTTGATCTGCCAGGCGCGGTCGTCACACCGTTCTTCAGGTAACGGGGGCGTTAGTTCAACAAGAATCCCCTGCCAAACATGTATAAATAATCATTAGCAAGCATATTTATACGTAGCTTGTACTCTAGGGTGTGGATTCTGACCGGTGTCGTTAAACAAGAAATATTGTTCCTCAAAAGGCAATATTTTAATTAGCAAAACGGGCGTCACTGCCGGAATCGTACCCGAAAACGGACAATTTTCTCAGCAACGCCATTCGTGAGCCTAAATGGTTGTGGGGAATGAAGGGGAGTACGAGCATTTTGCAGGAGCACGACTTCGAGTGCTCGGAATAATGTATGACATCCGTCATTCGTTTCAGGGAGATAGAGAATTTGAGTTCGTTGACAATGGCATGGATGCAGGCAGGATGAAGCTTCTCGGCATCATCACCCCTGAGAAAAACGTTTACTACACATGCCAGCTTTATTACCCCGAAACCCTGTTCGTTACGATGGCAATCAACGACTTTATCCGACTTTATGCCAAAAAACAGGCCAAGTCGGCAACATTTCCTTTGTTAGACAACAAAAATCTATGGGACGGACATATCGCGACTGCACGCTTGTTTCAGTCTTTGGTCGTGAATTGTCTGAAAGAAGCCGCGACAGAGGCTTCCTTCAAGCGAATACTGAAGCTCTTGCACAAGGATTGTATGTGGACGGATTGGTATACGACTCAATACCTGGATATGCTCAACATCCGATATCTGAATATCGAAGAGAGAGAAGAGCGGTCAAAGACGTTGTCGACAATAGTGAAACGGATGGTGGAAAAAGGTAACGAATACCAAGAAATTGAGCGAGCTGTGCGAGAAACAGCGATAGCCAATAAATGTTCAACAGAAGACATCGGCTTGACTCATTGGAACTATCCGGAAGTCATAGAGTGGTAGAAGCGCAGGGCAAGATGGGTTAGAAGTGGCATGACTTATGGCTGTGCATTCGCAGAGGGTGTGAACACGCTAACCGGCAGCAACTGAACATTAACGAGTTCCGGAAAAAAGAAGTTCCACAAATGATGGAGCTGAAGCGTCCAATACAATCTCTCCCACAAAACCTGATATGATGGGACAAGGCTACAAATACGACGGCCGAATGGGACGGAGGCGGTAGTATGCATCGCAATCATGAAAATACTGAAGAGCGTGTAAATCGAATTCTTAGCACGTACGAGGACCAGATTTCCACGCGCATCAACCAAGACTACGTACGTCACACAAAAAAATCGGATAGAATTGCGGATAAAATCGCGGAGTTTGGTGGAAGTTGGCGGTTCATCATTATTTTCTCTTCGTTCCTCGCGGTATGGATGGTGTGGAACACGTTATCGTGGACTACGAGGTCGCATTTTGACCCCGCCCCGTTCATCCTGCTCAATCTCATTTTGTCCTTTACAGCGGCGTTTCAGGCTCCCATCATTATGATGAGCCAGAACCGACAGGCAGCGCGCGACAAACAGGAGTCGATGATAGATTTCGCCATCAACTACAAGGCTGAGCAAGAAATCGATGATATCCAGGGTCACTTGCACCGAGGTGAGGCAGCAGCAGAGTTATTGGTCCGAAATCAGAAGCATTTCCAAGATCAGTTGAATGAACTTCGTGCTGAAAACGAGACCTTGAAGCAAATATTATTGGCCAGGATGGACGAGTTAAAGCAGCTTGTGGAAAAGACCTTCTGAAGCTTTGCTTTAGGAAGCTCCAATCGATGACTTTGTTCTACAATAGGCTCAATAGCCCAACCATGGAAGAACGTTCCTAGAATGTCGATGATGATACGAGGAGTTATTACAATGAATCAAAAACCACGCGTAGCTATTCTCTGGCACGGGGACCGCGAATTGCGTGATAACAGAGCGGCAGAAAACAATCGGTTCAGTCCAGTTTTTAAGGAATTCGAGAAATACGGTTTTACAGCCGAGCCTGCTGTGTACAACGACGATTTTGCGCAGGAAGTACAGCAACAACTGCTTGCAGTCGATGGTGTGTTGGTTTGGGTGAACCCTGTCCAGGACGAAACCGATAGGACGATACTCGATGAAATGCTCAAATTTGTCGCATCTCAGGGCGTCTTCGTCAGCACCCACCCGGACGTGATTTTGAAACTCGGGACGAAAGAAGTGCTCTTCCAAACGCGTGAAATGGGTTGGGGAGGCGACATTTCGCTCTACAAAACCAGCGAGGAACTGCGTGAGCAGCTGCCACTTCGACTCGCGCGCGGTGAATCCCGAGTACTGAAGCAAAACCGTGGCAATAACGGCATGGGCGTATGGCGCGTAGAACTGGTTGACGACACAGATACAGATACTCCTGAAGTGCGCGTGATTCACGCCTTGAGAAACAGTACCGAAGAGCAGATGCCGCTTCATGCGTTCATCGACCGATGCGAAAGGTATTTTGCGGGTGAGGGCCAAATGATTGACCAGCCGTTTCATTCGCCGGTTCCAGATGGCATGACGCGCTGCTATTTATCCCATGACAAGGTGGTTGGTTTCGGGCATCAATACGTGACCGCCTTATTGCGTGAGCCACAAGAGCCGAAGCCAAGAATCTATCATCCAGAAACAAAACCTGAGTTCCAGGCGCTTAAAGTCAAGATGGAAAACGAGTGGGTCCCGCAGTTGCAACAGATACTTGGCATCGAAACGGATTCACTGCCCGTTATTTGGGACGCGGATTTTCTTTACGGTCCAAAAACTGCCACAGGTGAAGAGACGTATATTCTGTGTGAAATTAACGTCAGTTCCGTATATCCATATCCGGAATCGGCGCCTTTGTATTTTGTGAAAAACGCCGTTGAAAGGATACAGAATCTCCGAAAGTAAGCGAGCTTGTTGCATGATGCCCTCCGGCATGGGGGCATTTTTCATATATCCACCAGAGGCATAAAAGAAGGAAGTTCAGAAGGTCGCCATTGGCTACAGTCTGAAGGAGATGCCTTAAGGAGCTTGTATCATGAACTCAGAACCTTTGTTTGAAGTGGTGACCGATTCCAGACAACTCGAGAAACACCTACATCACCTGCAAACAGAGAAGGTATTCGGCATCGATACGGAGACCACAGGGCTCGATGCTTTACAGGACAAGTTGCGATTGGTCCAGGTTGCCACAAGCGGCTACACGACCATCATCTTTGATATGTGGAGCATCGACGGGGAGACTCTAGGCTTTCTGAGGGAGCTCTTGAGTGGGCCTGCCGTGAAGGTATTCCAGAATGCGAAGTTCGACATGAAATTTCTCCACCAAGCGGGGCTGTCCATAGCTGGACGAGTTTTTGATACATATATTGCCGGCCATCTTTTACGCCAGAAAACCAGGCTCCCCAAATTGGGATTGGACACGCTGACTCAGTACTATCTTTCGATGGACCTGCCTAAGCATGAGCAGAAAAGTGATTGGAGCGGGAATTTGTCTGCAGAGCAATATGAGTATGCAGCCCGCGATGCAGCAGTTCTCATTCCTCTTCGCGAAGCGATGGTTCGTCATCTGCAAGCGGAAGACATGGTCGATGTCGCTCGACTGGAATTTGGCTGCCTGCGTGCCGTCACGGAGATGGAACTGACAGGGATTCAGTTACATCTGGACCGTTGGAAGCAACTTGGAAAACAAATTGAACAGCAAAGGGAAGAAGCAGCCTTTGCCCTCAACCATCACCTGCGGAAACCCTCGGTCCAACTGAGTCTGTTTGGTCAAGAGCGTGATGCCCTCAACTTGGACAGCCAACAGCAAGTTCTGAAGGCACTGAAGGGTATGGGGATACCTATCAAAAACACCTCGAAAAACCAACTCCTGCCACTTGCCACTGAGTATCCTGTTGTTCAGCTTCTTTTAGAGTACCGGAGGGCAGCAAAAGCACTTCAAGCGTTCATCTACAGCATTCCTGACACCATTCATCCCGTGAGCGGAAGGCTTCACCCGCAGTACCATCAGATGGGGGCGTCGACAGGTCGATTTTCGTGCGGTCACCCAAACCTGCAGCAAATACCGCGAAGTAAAGAATTCAGAAGTTGCTTCGTTGCGAAGCCTGAGCACAAGTTGGTCATCGCGGATTACTCGCAAATTGAACTGCGCGTAGTGGCTGAGATAACGAGAGATAAAACCATGATTGAGGCATACAAAACAGGAGAAGACTTGCACCGATTAACTGCATCCCTCGTCGCCAATAAGGCGCTGAAGGATGTCACAAAACAAGAGCGGCAGGCTGCAAAAGCAATCAACTTTGGACTTGTTTACGCCATGGGAGCACGAGGTTTACAGGCATATGCCCAAACCACATATGGCGTGACGATGAGCTTGGAGGAAGCGGAGTTATTTCGAAAGCGATTCTTTGAAGCCTATGCAGGTGTAGCCAACTGGCATAAGTCGGCGAAAGCGTCCAACACCAAAGTGACGCGGACCTTGGCCGGAAGAACCCATCGCTGGAAGAACGACGCTGGAGTAGCGGGACTATACAATTACCCCGTGCAAGGGACAGCGGCCGATATTGTAAAGCAGGCACTCGTCGATTTGGTGGACAACTTGAGCAGCACATCAGCCAAAATCGTGGGCATGGTGCACGATGAAATTATCCTCGAGACGCATTTTGACGAGGCAAGGGAGATAGCAAAACTTCTCAAAGAAACGATGGAACAGGCGGGATCTCGCTATTTGCGCTTGGTGCCCGTTGTGGCAGATACGATGATTGCTGACAACTGGGCTGAAAAGTAAGGGCAACCGCGCGAGAAGTTATTGGATGGGAGGCGTTCTCGGGCAAGGGGACTGCAACGCATGTACGAAAGCATGTGCGAACGCATGTACGAAAGCAATTTCTAGCTTCGTGACAATACGGCCAATATGTGCCGGCCCTATCGCACCGTTCCTCGCTGACCACCCCCAGAAAAGGGCAGCTCTGTTTAGAAGGGGGGCTGATGGCAGATGAACAGGATTTTGCTTCCAACTGTCGAAATTACCCGAAATAATGACGGACATATGAACTATGTGAACCCGTAATTGGTTGATAGCACGTCGAGGAACAAATTCACCCGAAGGCATATACTCGGGTCTGGTGGCTGGAGGAACAAGCATGTGGGGTCTGCTAGGTCAACGCAATTATCGGTTATTGTGGAGTAGTCAGGTCGTATCGCAGTTGGGCGACGCGTTTAGTCGTGTTGCTATCCTGCTCATTGTGGCGAAGGCATTTCACAGTGGGCCCGTCGGCATTAGTCTGATTCTGTTTGCCGACTTATTTCCGTCCGTCTTACTTGCTCCAATCTCTGGTGTGTGGGGGGACCGTCTAAACAAGAAGACGGTCATGGTAAGCATGGATGTTTTGCGTGCCGCGGTCATTACGGCGATACTTTTAACATTACCTTTCCATTCGATACTCTTAACTTTTGTGCTGATGTTCATTGCCGGCTGCGGCTCGGCCATGTACGGGCCGGCCAAGACCGCCGCCATTCCCATGGTGGTCGGAGAGGACCATGTGTCAGACGCAATTGGACTCAGTCAGTCCACGTCGGCTGCCACTCAAGTCGCTGGTTGGGCGCTCGGCGGTACAGTGATTGGTTTGTTTGGAGTCACCGCGGCATTTAGCACCGATATCGCTTCGTACCTGTTATCTGCACTCATCACAGTGTTTCTTCCTAGACTCGCGCCGGTCGGAAACGAGGCGTCGGATTCGCTCTCATTTGGTTTTTTTGAGGGATTCTCTACCATTCGGCGCGCACCCATCCTCGTATTTCTGCTGATTATGTTGACACCAGTCACTCTGGCACTCGGGGTGTTCAACACGACTCAAAATGCGATTCTCGTACAGGATTTACACATGACAGCGCAGTATTACGGGTACAACGAGGCCGTATTTGGCATCGGATCGGCGGTAGGGGGAATTCTGGGGGCCATGGCGCTAAGACGGTTCCGGGCTGGGTCGGTACTGATGACGGGAATTGCGCTGTGCGGTGTGTTCCTTGCTGCTATCGCGCCGGTTCAGACATATTACCCCGTGTTTGGAAACCCATTGGTGCTATTGTGGTCACTGTTGCTTGGCGTTGTCGTGCCGTTCATCAATGGGCCGATTTCAAGCCTGTTCATTCTCGCGACGCCTGCTCCAGTGCGAGCTCGAGGAGCGGCTGTGATGCAGGCGGTGATTAACGCATCAATGCTCATCGGAACACTTCTTGGAGGTTTGCTAGGCTATGTAACAGGTACGGTGACATTAACATGGATGTCTGGCATTATGCTCGTGTTAACCGCCGTTGTCAGCCCGATTGCGAAAGGATTTCGCGAATTACAGGTGGCCGCGAGCCAAACACGGCGGAGTCGTGTACGTCGCGGGGCAGAGACACCGTCATCCGCTTCTGACAAACAAGCAGAGTCCGCAGGAAAACTCACCTTGCCAACGTCCGCAGCGGGTTGGGAAGCTTCTCGGCTTAGTGCGACCATTGCTGACATGGGTGCACTTCATCTCCTGCAGGATCCGCTGAATCTCATGATTTTGGCACAGCTCGAGGATAAGCAGATGGAGGTCGAACAAGTTTCACGTGACCTGGGATTTTCTCACGATGATAAGGACTTTTCTGAACGTATTCGTCGCCTTGAGAAGCATGGCTTTATTCACTATGTGGACGAAGCCAGAACGATTATTCAGGACGTTTCGCAGTATAACGTATCAGCAAAGTTCATGGAGTCAAATCGTGAAGGCGTTGCGGATTGGGCCAATCAGTTCCTGATTATGAGTGGTCGGCGTTTAACTGAGGCGATAATGGCGGCTCCCACAGGAGCACTTCAAACGGATATCGCGTTGTTGTCCGATGAAAACTGGCGTGACCCTAAACAGCAGGTATCGTTTCAAGTCAAGGTTGAGCGGCTCACAAGAGATGACTGGAAACAGCGTGTCCATGCCGACTCCAAAGAAGTTGGCGATAGGAATTTGCAGGAGAGTATCAAGGAGAGTACCACTGAGAGCATCACGAAGGAGCGGATAACTGCGGAGACAAAGGTCAGAGAGGGAGCTTCGGAGGCTTCAGCGACAGTCGGAGTGACGGAAGAAGATGACACTGAGAAGCACACCTATGTGCACATCACGATGAGTTACAGACTCGATGTGTAGGTGCCGTAAGATATTTAATATCACACACAGTGGTGAGGTGAATGCAATGGCGGGATGGGTTCCTCTGATTAGTTTGGTTGTACTCATTGGTTGGGTAATGACGGTCATCGCGATTTTTCAGATGCACAGTCATACAAGGGAAATGACACGCACATTGAAGGAGATCCTTGCCGTGTTGAACAAGAGGGCGCAGGAGTAACCGGCTCACGGGTTCCGTTTTGGCGGACCAAACAAGGATTCATAGTACAAATAACATTCCAATTCACACGTGAGTTCTTATGATGATTGGAATTATAAAACGCATCAAAACAGCGTACCAATCAGTGGATTTGGCACGCTGTTTTGATGCATGTTTGTTATTAGACGAACGCCCCCGTCCCATAACGGGGGCGTTATATGTTACTTTTGAATTAGCGCTTTACACATTAAACCTCGAAGTCAGGTCCATTGAAGGTGACATGTCGTCCTAGTGACCTGATAACTCAATTTCCAACTCTGTCTCCGGTAACTCGCACGAGACACATAATTCGCCGACGGGCCAGTGATAGTGAGCAGTATTGCAAATTGGATCAATTTCGACCGTGTACAGCGTGCCAAAGTGCTCTGAAAACGCAAGGTTGTATAAAGCTCATCTTTGACAGTTTAACTGTGGAAAACTCGGCCCTGTAGGACCCGGAACCGCGCTGCTGCGCGGTTTTCTGTTGATAAGTCCTGTTTTTAGCTCGAAAATGTAGGTCAAAAATTGTTTGGACAGTGGATAACTTTATTGTTGATATATTTATATTTTTGTACTATATTCGTAGGTAATAATAGTTGTGGTGGTGAGCCCTGTGTTCGCACAAATTGTATCCACAAAACGCCCCGATGGTCGCACCTACAGGTACATGCATATTGTTGAATCCTACCGCGAGGGAAAGGCAGTTAAAAAGCGCCGGATTGCTAGCCTTGGTAACGTTGATGGCTACTCTGAGGAAGAAATTCAACAGTTTATTCGCACTCTGGAATCGCTCCTACAAAACCGTGCCTCTGGTTCGATCGAGGACTTCGACCCGAAGTCGACCCTCTCTTTCGGCGTTCCCTACGTGGTTCAATTTTTGTGGGACCAGTTGGGGCTAACCAAAGCTGTACAAAACGAATTGAAAGATCGCCAGGTCACATTTGATGTGGCCCGCTATGTGAAGGCGATGGTCTGTAACCGTTTGATGAACCCGTCCAGCAAGCTGGACCTGTTCCACACCATTGAAGACATGTATCTGCCAGAGTCAGGTGATGAACCGTGGCAGCTCCAACATTTTTACCGTGCCTTGGATCACCTCATGGACATGAAGCCACAGCTTGAGAAGCTCATCTACCAGCGACTCACGGACCTTCTGAGCTTTCGCCTGTCGCTGGTACTCTATGACCTAACCAGTACGCATCTCAGTGGCCACCACTGTCCGATTGGCGAACACGGATACTCCCGAACCCACCGACCAGACCTAGAGCAGGTTGAACTCGGCCTACTTGTCACACCGGACGGCCTGCCAATCACTCATGAAGTCTTTGCAGGAAACACACCGGACAAGAAGACCGTCAAAGAGATTCTAGAACGTTTGAAGAAAGACTTCTCGGTAGAACAGTGTGTCTTCGTCGGGGACCGTGGCATGGTCACCAAAAAGAACACCGAGCTATTGGCAGAACTCCAATATCCCTTTATTGTGGGCTACCACAAACGTGGTCGTGTGGTCAGCGACACCTTGTTAACAAAGTACAATGACATCTCAGTCTATACCGAACTACGTGGTAACCTCAGCTACCTTGAGGTGCCTGCATCTGCCGTCGAGGATGATGAAAAAGGGCAAGATGCTCGCTATATTCTCTGCCACAACCCACTCAAGGCAAAGACAGACGAAGCCTTCCGTGTGTCCGCGTTAGAGGAAGCAGAACAAGCCCTGGTCGAATACGGGACGTGGTTGGAGAAACCTCACCGCGGTCGGAAAACAAGCACACAGTCCGTGATGCTCAAGGTCAGCGACATCCTCACGAAAAAAGGTGTACAAGCGTTTCTTGAAGTGGAGTTCAATGACGAGAAGCTCTCCTACAAACGTAACGAGGGGGCCCTAGCCAAGGAAGCGCTCCGAGACGGAAAGTTTGTGATTAAAACCAACACCAATCTACCAGCCGAACAGGTTGTCACCTCCTACAAAACATTGATGAACGTGGAACGGGCGTTTCGCGAGATTAAGAACTTCCTCGATGTCGGCCCGGTTTACCACTGGAATGAGAAGCGTGTTCGTGGCCACATCTTCGTCTGTGTACTGGCATATCTGTTCGAGCAAGAGGTTCAAGTGATGTACCGCCGCTGGTGGGAACAGCGTGAGCGCGAAGCTCAGCAGATGGACAACGCTGCAGGGCGTGAGCAACGGCTGGAGGAACTGGGCGCGCGCTGGTACACCGGCGAACGAATCATGAAGGAACTAAAGCGATGGCACGTAATGAAGACTGAATTCCTTGGGAAAGAGTTTCTGAGCGTGCCACCTCCGCCGCAGGACCTGCGTGAGGTGCTCAAGGCACTGAACATTCCACTTCCTGCGAAAGCCATCCATCTGCGTCAGACGTCGTCCGGCACGCTCGTTTAGTCTGAATTCACATCCGGAGGCCCCAACCAGTTTGGGGCTCTTTGCGTTGTAGGGCAAAATACCACCTACAATCCCTTACTGGGCCAAGGGCACTGTCAAAGATGAGTTCAAGCAAAAGAAACTCGCTAAATTGACGAACATACTCCGCGATAATCCGGACAATGAAGGAGTTCAGCATTATGTAGCAGCGATTCGGCGCATGAGAATCCCTAAAGACCCTGTGTTTTGGGGAACTGTCCGAGAGGCTTATGAGGTTGTGCTAAGCCATGGTGATATCCAACCGGAGCTAAAACAACAACTTCGCCAGGTACTACAAAAGAAAGGCGCCAAATGGGCCGAATAACTTATGGAGCTGAGATATTTGGGACAAGGTTTACAGCGTTTTTATCGCGTTCGACCAGAAACGGAAGGGGATGTCAGCGCGATTCGTGAGGTGAATCGTTTGGCGTTTGGACGACAAAACGAATCAAGACTCATCGAAGCGATTAGAGCATCCGAGTTCTTCGTACCAGAGTTATCCCTCGTTGCACTTTCTGATGAGGTGATTGGGCATATCTTGTTCAGCATTCTTTCTATCGAAACGGAGAACGGCACTGTGCCGACACTGGGTCTTGCACCAATGGCCGTGAAACCTGAATACCAAAATCAAGGTGTAGGTACGACTTTGGTCAGGGAGGGCCTCGAGAAATGTGCTGAACTCGGGTTTGGGCACGTCGTTGTATTGGGACACCCGAATTTTTATCCCAAATTTGGCTTTGTAACGGCAAAGTCCAAAGAGATTCAACCGCCATTTCCGGTACGCAATGACGTGTTTATGGTTTACGAAATACAGACTGGTTCGCTAGAAGGTATTCGCGGGAAGGTGAAGTATCCGCCAGCCTTCGATGCTGTGTGAGACAATGTTTTGGAAGCAATGCTGCCTTACTGGAGGTCGCCGGAGGTCACAGCCCATAGGGGCTAGAAGGGCAGAATCTCAATGTACATGAGTCGTATGATGAAATGTCGCTGGCTTGATGACAAGAATAAAATCGTCCATGTAACAGAGACGATTTCAGGAATGGGAACGATAACTGCTGAAGTGAATTTGCAGGATGATACAGTAACGATAATGCACACAGAGTTTGTTGAGGAATCAATGAACGAGACTCGTGATGACCGCGATAGCATACTTCACGCTGCACAGGCCTGGGAACGGCGACAACGCCCACCTCATCCGAGGGCTATCAAATGGCACGAGGATGGCATGAAATTCGAGACGCATCCTGAGTCTTGGGAGTGGGCGTCCAAAGTGGTGTACAACGAAATCGGCACCCTCTACGAGGGATACCGCACCGAAGATGAAAAAATTGCTTGTTCATTGGTCTATGAGTTAGTAAGGCGAAACACGTCTCATGGTCCAATGTTCCATGTGTGTGCCCACAATGAGTACGACAAGGGCGAGCAAAAATACTGGTACATGGTTTGGGTGGAGCCTGTGTGAACATACAGCCGCGTAGGCATCAGAGAAATGCGGCTTAAGGAAATCTGTAAGCAACGACCAGGGACAGGGGTGGGGTTTGTGCTCTACATTTTCGGTGGCTTGCCGGGGACAGGTAAGTCCACACTGTCATCAGCCTTGTCTCAACAAATTCGAGCGACGTATTTACGGGTCGACGTCGTAGAACAGGCAATGCGGGATGCTGGGGTTTGGATTGACGGGCCGGCGGGTTACATGGTTTGTTACGGGGTCGCATCGCAGAACCTCAGACTCGGACTTGAAGTGGTTGTGGACACGGTCAATCCCATTCACGAAACACGCCTCGCATGGCGCAACGTGGCGAAGTCTCTCGACGCTCCGTTTGTCGAGATCGAAGTAGTATGCTCAGATGAATACGAACACCATCAACGAATCACCTCGCGCGATTCAGACATTGCCGGGTTAACGCTGCCCACTTGGGACGATGTGACAAAGAGACGTTACGAACCTTGGGATAGAGACCACATCGTCATTGATACAGCGCGCAAATCGATTGCGGAAAGTTTGGCAGCGTTGCATGAGGAGTTGGAGCGCATTCAGACAAAGTCACAGGGCGATATGAATGTTTAGTTCCGCATGAAGTAACGGGCGAGAGGGGCCGGGATGAACGTGGAACGGGTATCAAGCGTGGACGAACTTGAATCAATAAGATCCATGCAATCGACAATCCGTAAGCTCGAACATGGGTTAGCTCGGATGACGGAGAAAGGTTCTAAGACGACCTTAGTAAAGAAACGGCTCAAGGCTAGTTGCATCGGTTTAGCCATACTTGAAAAAGTTTGTCATCAGAAACCGCATGAGTACACCACCGAAGACTTAGCTGAAGCTCGCAATGTTCTGACTGGCCTGTTGCCATCCATAGCGAACAGTTATGCCAAGTTAAAGGCAGGGAGTCCTCAAAGGACTCTTTTGGAACGGAGAATGAAGGCGTTGGAACTAGCAGTTCAAGCGATTGACTCTCTTTCCAGTCAAAGCTGGCCGAATTAGGCAGGTGACGGAGTTCCAAAAGGTCCTCGGGGTTCACACTTTCAAATTCCGTGAATGCGCCAATCGCTTTGCGTCTTTGGTTGCCGATTGACGGTTTAGGCTGCCAATGGTCGTTGTGCTTGGCTATTTAATGCGAATGTTTTTTGTCTCGCTCACCATGGCAGCACCACACATAGGGCAGACTGGTTCACTTGCAGAAACAAATTCCTGTCTGGACCAGCAGTTGCATTCTGTGCACTGCCAAACAACAACGTCAGCATATTCCGGTTCAGGCCTGTTGTACCGCATGTGAATTTCCTCCTCAAATTAAAAAAGACCCATGTAACATGGGTCTAATTTATTAGATGGTTATCTCACAACGACTACGTTCGCAGCTTGAGGACCGCGTTGTCCTTCAACGATTTCGAACTCAACGCGTTGGCCTTCTTCCAAAGTGCGGAACCCATCGCTTTGAATTGCACTGAAGTGGACGAATACGTCGTCTCCGCCTTCGACTGAAATGAATCCGAAACCTTTGTCGCCGTTAAACCATTTTACAGTACCTTGTGTCATCAATCTATTCCACCTTCACTCACGACTATGTAGCATTCTGCTACATCTCTTATCGTAACACACATTGTGCACTTTTAGTCATACAACATTTCTGTGATTGTGATTAATTTGTTGTAGGTTAGTGTCCATGGTCCAAAAAATGCGTATTTAGACCTCATGAGAAGCCCAGATGCTGGGATACGAGAGCGTACAATTTTGCTCGTTTTATTGCTCATACCCATTTCTTATCTAGATAATTCTGTGTTCTGTTGTGGGCTATTATGTTCATATGCACACAATGAAGGTTGATTTCATGAAAACCGTGACTTTAACTATCCGTATCCCTTCCGAGGTGAAGGACCGTTTGGAGGCATTATCCAAGGCGACGTAGCGCACGCAAGCGTATCTTGCCAGCCAAGCGATTCAAGATTTTGGCGAGAGGCAGGAATGGCAGATTAAAGCCATTGAAAAAGGTATTGAAGCTGCAGAACAAGGCGAGTTTGCATCCGAAGATGAGGTTCAACAGGAATTTTCGAAATGGGGGATAATCGTTGATAAAGTACATTTCGGGGAGGAGTTGCGATGATAACGGCTTCAGATGAAATTGAAGCAGCCGATTGGCTCATGGGCAGCCTCTTCCCGTTTCATAAATATGAAGCCGGCTCCATCGTACCCCCAACCTACGAAGCTTACGCACGCGTTCTGCATCCCGCTCAAGGTCCGTCAGGGAGCGTGTCGTGGGCTGAGATTGCAAACTGGTCAGGACGTGTCTATCATTCTGCGATGCAATTCGAGCGAATTGCGACACCAATACAGGGCAAAGGACGGTCCGCCAAACCATGGATTGACCCGGCTGCCTATACCTTGCCAATGCACCAAGCCAAATCTTTGGCAAATTTACTGGCCTCATTTACTACGACGTCAGACCGTGTGTGGTATCTGGTCTGGGACGGGCATGGTGATGTCCCTCCGACGTGTCGTCAACGCGTGCGCGGATGGGAACGCAACTATCTATTGTATCGTGGTGCCATTGGCGACATCGGGGGTGGGAGAATATCAGAGCATCATCGGGATGCTCCTGAATATTGGTTTCCGGACGACAAGTCGTGGTGCGTTGCAACGGATATGGACTTGTTCTGGACCTACGTTGGCGGATCGCGCGCCTGCATAGATGCTGTCTTGAATAGCCCAGATTTAGAGGCAGTGCCAGCAACACTTCACGATGGGCTGACGATAGAATCTGATGTTGTAAATCGGCCTTCGGATGAGGAGCAATCCTGATTTTCATCGCTCGGATGGGCAGACTTACGCAGTTCAGATAGTTCTTGTGGGCAGGGATCTATGCATGCCCCTGTCCGGACACATCGTTTCGGGTTACGGTTGGGGCGCCGCCTGCCCAGCCGATGGTTTCATCGGCGACATAGTTTTGGCCGTCGTACAAACGGACCCACAACTCCGTTCCCATCGGTGACTTCACTAACACCCTTGCGGGGGCCTTACCTGCGGGCATTCCGCCTGCTGCGCTGTTGTCAGATTCGTAAAACGAAAACGGTGTTGTACTCGTTTGATTTGAGGTACTTTGCCACGTTGAGCCGCCGTCAAGGCTGAACGTCTGTACCTTGTTGCCCACGTAAACTTTCCACTCGTTGCCCATCGGAAACGTCGGCAGGGAGATAAGCACGTCGCCGCCTGACTGCTTAACAAGAATGTCGTTCATGATTTGATAGGTCTTCATGATGGACGCTTGATAGCCGTCCGGTGGTTTCCCGGGAACAAAGGTTCCGGCTTCATCGGCAATTGGGTAGACCAGTTGGAAGTAGCCTTGGCTCCCAATCCAATATCCGCGCTCAAAATCTTTGACGTTTGCCAGGAAGTTGGTCATGTCCTGTGGTCGAACGCACAGTCCATCGCCAGGTCCGAGAGCCCGGTAGGCGGAAGTCGGGTAACCTCCCACAACTCCGTTTAGGAGCCCCACCGTCTTGTCCCAGACGAGCGGCTGGTCATAACCGGGATCGTAAATCGAAGGGTAGATACGGATGTTGAAGTAGTTGAGATATAGGCTGGACAAGTCGCGCACCCGGAAGGTGTTGTTCGCTCCAAAGCTGCCGTCAGGCATACCGGGCCCGACCATGTGGCGCTCCATCATGGCGTGCAAAATTCCCCAATTTGGGCTGGATGTAGGGACGTCTTTGAACGGGCTGGTTCCGGAGAAATCGGGCTTCATACCCACTGCTTTCGCAAAGGCAACCAGGACCTCCATATATGACATATACCCCGGTTTGACAGAATCATCAAACGGACCATTTCCAGACCCGAGCACGACCGATCCCGAAGCTCCCCTGGACGCCCCAACGGATGTGGCATGGCGCCCTGTGCTTGCTGTGCTGCCGCTTGCACCACCAGCACTGTTGTCCGCCTTGTTCACGCTAAACGGATTCTCGCCAGGTGCGGGAGGAGCGGTATGTGCGTCATTCGGATTCACGGCTACTTGGTTCATTGGTTGGTTGACTGTTGGTGAACTGTTGTTGGCATTCGTCGAAGACTTGTCCGCTGCAGACGTTCGATTGGCCAATGGGTGCGCCTGATGTACGACTTGGAGGATTGCGAATCCTGCCAAACCAAGACCTGCAACAGCTGCGAGCGCTGACGCAGCAGATTTCCAGTATTGCTTCATGACTACACTCCTCGTGTCTCGTGCACAGATGCGTACTGACTCTACGAATAATTATTGAATCTTCTGGTGAAAAGTCCTCCTGGATCTTAATGGGCCTTGACTGCAGCCCCTTCATCGGATAACGCGCTCCTGGAAATTGTCGATTGATTGGACGAATCTCTAGCACCACACTTTTTCATCCTACCCAAGGCGTAAGCGGCACTCAGCCAGCCACTCCGACGACCCCTTACGCACCCACAGTGTGTAAGCAGTGCTCAGCCAGCCACTCCGACGACCTCTTACGCACCCACAGTGCTTAAGCAACGCCCGTTTGCCGATTTTGATGCTTCCTTACGCACCCATGGTGCGTAAGCGGAACTCAGCCAGCCACTCCGACGACCCCTTACGCACCCACAGTGCTTAAGCAACGCCCGTTTGCTGATTTTGATGCTTCCTTACGCACCTATAGTGCGTAAGCGGCGCTCAGCAGACTGATCCAGGGCTCCCTTACGCACCCACGGTGTGTAAGCGACGCTCAGCCAGCCACTCCGACGACCTCTTACGCACCCACAGTGCTTAAGCAACGCCCGTTTTGCTGATTTTGATGCTTCCTTACGCACCCATGGTGCGTAAGCGGCGCTCAGCCAACCGATCCGGCACTCCCTCACGCACCCACGGTGCGTAAGTTTCGGCGACGACATTGTAACTTGGGAGCCAGGGGAAGTTCGAGGAGACTGCATGACGACGTGCACAACATGCAGAATGGCTGCGGTGATTGTACCCCGTTTCTAAACGGGGGGTGGAACGAGGATTCGAATGTTAGTATCCATTGTCTGGTGATAGAGGATGCTATGCGGGCAGCTGTTAAGGAATGTCGCGCCGTGACGCGTCAGAAGTGAACTTCTTTGTGTTGCTACGGCATCCTTACGCGATTAAAGTTTACATGTGGAAAGCGATTACAAACACTTTTAAAGGAGGATCACTGAATGGCTACTCAGGCAATGTCGCAACCTGTGGCCAAGTCCAGCGGCAAAGCACGGGCGGGTGTGCAGCGTTTCGGTGGATTTCTTGCCGGTATGGTGATGCCGAATATCCCGGCATTTATCGCATGGGGCCTCATTACAGCATTTTTCATTCCGACCGGTTGGACGCCAAACGCGCATGTTGACCAGCTCGTAGGTCCGATGGTGAACATGTTACTTCCGATTTTAATCGGGTTCACAGGAGGACGCCTCGTAGCTGGAAACCGCGGTGCGGTCGTTGGGGCGATTGCAGCGGCAGGCGTGGCGATTGGCTCCTCACAGCCGATGTTTATCGGAGCCATGATTATGGGGCCGCTTGGTGGGTATCTCATCAAGCAATTTGACAGGCTCATAGAAGGAAGAATCAAGGCAGGATTTGAGATGTTGGTCAATACGTTCTCTGCCGGCATTCTCGGAGCCCTTCTCGCAATCTTGGCCTTCCTCGTGATTGAGCCAGTGATGACGGTTGTCTCGAATGCTCTCGGAGCAGCGGCAATATGGATTACGAGCGTTCACCTGCTTCCGCTGATTGCTATCTTCATTGAACCAGGAAAGGTTCTGTTCCTGAACAATGCTATCAACCATGGCATTCTCGATCCGATTGGCTTGCAACAGGCAAAAGAGACTGGAAAGTCGATTTTCTTCCTGCTCGAGACGGATCCGGGTCCCGGTCTTGGCATTCTCCTGGCGTATTGGGCGTTTGCGAAAGGGTCTGTGAGACAGTCTGCTCCTGGTGCGATTATCATTCAGTTCTTTGGTGGAATTCATGAGATTTATTTCCCTTACATTCTGATGAAGCCTGTGCTGGTCTTGGCAGTGATTCTTGGCGGCATCAGCGCTGACGCGACATTCATGATGTTGCATGCGGGGCTTGTTGCTACGGCTTCTCCGGGAAGTATTTTCGCGGAAATGGCGATGTCTCCAAAGGGAGGATTCCTCCCTGTTCTGACAGGCATCTTTGTCGGCGCCGTGGTTTCGTTCTTGGTGGCTTCGTTCTTCATCGCACGATCTAAAACCGAGATGAGCGACGACACCTTGTCGTTTGCGCAATCCATCGTTGCTGACATGAAAGCCGAGAGTAAGGGGCAGCCAAGAACTTCAAATGCCGCGGTTGCCAACGCACCCGGTGCGTCCGAGGCTGCGACTGCTTCAAATGCTGCGCGTGACGATGACGGTTTGACCGCAGTCCCAGAGCGCGTCATCTTTGCCTGCGAGGCTGGCATGGGTTCGAGTGCCATGGGGGCGTCGATTCTGAAGAAGACGCTGCGCGAAGCCGGGTATGAGATTTCGGTGGACCATCTGCCTGTCAATCAGTTGCCAAAGGACGCAGAGGTGGTCTTTACGCAGAACAGTTTGTCAGCACGCGCCAGGCAAGTTGCCCCGAGTGCTAAGATTTACATCGTAGACAACTTCCTCAACAAAGGCACGTATCAACAGCTTGTCGACGATTTAAATCGGCTGAAGTAAGGCAGGGGATGTAAGTGGCTGCCCAGCTGACGGAGCGGCAAAAGCACATTCTTTATCTACTGCTGGAGACAAGTGCAGCAGTGAACATGGATGAACTGGTGCGTCGACTGCAAGTCAGTCGACGTACCGTTCAGCGCGATGTGAACACGATGCAGGGCTACCTCAACACGTTTGGGGTTGTCCTTCGTGTTTTACCTGACCGACTCTCCCTTGAGGGACCTTCCGACGATGTTCTACGGATGCGCCAACAGACGGGGAAACTGCCGTCGACACTCACACTGGCTCCGCGCGATAGAGAATTGCACGTCGCTATGGACCTTCTCTTGGAAGAAGGCCCGTCGAAGCTGCGCTATTTCGGCCGACAATTACAAGTCACGGCGGCAAGCCTCAGTCAATCGATGGACGAGGTCGAGGCATGGTTACAGGGACGGGGACTTCGACTTATCCGTAAACGGGGATATGGGATTGAAATCGATGGGGATGAGGCGGCAAGGCGCGAGGCGATTGTGGAACTGGTGTATGGTCAAGTGGACGTCCCCGATTTGATTGCGCTGATGCAGACAGCCAACCATGGAAATTCCCTTTTGTCTGCCTGGTTTACAAGGTGGTTTTCGCATCAACGGGTGGATAAGGTTCACGACGTCCTCACAGAAGAATTGGCCGGGTCCAATCCACCGCTTGATGAGGCGGCCTTTTATGGGTTCATGCTGCATGTTCTTCTGTCTGTCGCTCGCATCGAGCAAGGGGCGAGTGTTCAGGAAAGCGAGGATGCGCCGGCGCAACTGACGCAAGACGTTCAGACGTGCAGCCGGATTCTCGAGCGACTCGTCGGAGGCGCTCGCCACCTTCAAGCGGAGTCGGCATATCTCGCGAAACACCTGCGCGGCGCAAAAGTACTGATGACGGATGAGAGTCGCATTCTACCCTTAAACATTACAGCGATGGATTTGTCTTACCGGATGGTCAAACACCTCGAGGAGACGCTTCGCATGTCTCTGGCTTGGGATCACGCTTTAATCGCAGGCATGTCGCAACACCTCGAGCCATCTTTACACCGCATGAAAATGGGGCTCGTCATTCGCAACCCGTTGTTGGCAGAGATTCAGCGTCACTACCCGTCGTTTTTCGAAGCTATGCGTGACGCCAGTGATGCCGTCCTAAAACCGTATGGGCTCGTGGTTCCAGATGAAGAAATTGGCTACCTGACCATGCACTTGGGTGCATCGATTGAACGCCAGCGCGCAGAACGAAAGTGGCGCACCCGGATTGTCTGCCTGAACGGCATCAGCTCCGCAGAGCTGTTGGCAAGCCGCGTTCAAAAGGAGTTTCCGCAGCTTGAGATTGTCAGTCTGGGTGCGCTCGAAGATGCGGACACCGAACCTTTCGATCTCACCTTATCAACGGTTCCGCTCCGTTCGATGAACAAGCCTGTGGTCACTGTGTCGCCATTTTTAACGGCAGAGGAACGGCAGAAAGTCCAAAGTGTCTTAGCGACGCTCGAGACCAACAACGCGATATCCCCGCCGAGGCCAACAAACGACCTGCCCCCTGATGGTGTTCAGGCAGTCCAACTGAGTCAAATGGTCGGGCTGCGCGAAGTGTCCTGCCAGAGCATGGCGGAGTTGGTCCAGCAGATATCCGAGGAAATGGCAGCTGAAGGCGTAGTCACAAATCGAGACGTCCTTGCCGCAACGATTCTAGAGAGAGAGCAAATGGGAAGCATTGTCTTGCCCGGCAAGGGCCTATCTGTTTTACACACGCGTACAGATGTGTTAACGCGACCGCAAATTCGCGTGTACCGTTTATCCACTGCAGTCGAGGTGCAGGGGGTTGCAAACACAACGGAGATTGTTGACACCGTACTGGTGTTGCTCGCTCGGATGAGTGAATCGCCATCAACCATTCGTTTGCTTGGCCGGCTCAGTTCAAGCCTGGTGACCGACGCTGATATGGTCGATGTGTTGCGCAGCGGAGGGTTAAAGACAGTCCAGCGACGGATTTTGCAATCGCTGGACAAAATTGAGGAGTGACAGAGAATGAGCATCCTTCAACCAAAGAACATCTTACAACCAGAAAATGTTTTGCTTCATCTGCCTTCTGAAAAGAGCACCGACGCCATTCAACGAGTGGGCAACATTTTGGTGGCCAATGGCTACGTGGAAGAGCCATACGTGGAAGGCATGCTAAAGCGCGAAGAATCGATGACGACCTACATTGGCAACGGCGTTGCGATTCCGCACAGCATGCCTGAATACGTTTCGCACATTCTCAAATCTGGAATTGTTGTGGCCCAGTATCCGGATGGTGTGGATTTTGGCACTGGGAACATCGCCCGACTCGTGATTGGCATTGCGGGGCGCGGCGAGGAGCACATGGAGGTTCTGTCTCAAATTGCCACGGTTTGCATGGATGAGGAGAACGTGGATAGGCTGGTTCATGCGAAAACCGCGCAGGAAGTCATTGATGTGGTAGGCGAAGCACAGTGAAGAAGGCCGTACACTTTGGCGCTGGTAACATCGGACGCGGATTTATTGGACTCCTTTTGCACAAGGCTGACTACGAAGTCGTGTTTGCAGACGTTGTCCCTGCACTTGTCGAAGACATCGACACTGCTCGCGAATACCGGGTCATCACACTGGATGCGCAGGTGGAGGAAGAGCGTGTTTCAAGCGTCCGGGCAGTCATGCTTGACTCCACAGAGTGTCGGCAGGAAATCGTCAGTGCGGATGTGGTCACAACCGCTGTTGGGCTAGCGAACCTCAATTCAGTCGCCACAGTGATTGCAGATGGACTTGTTATTCGGTCCCAACAGGCCCCTGACAGCACCCTGAATATCCTTGCCTGTGAGAACGCGGTGCGTGCCACTTCCGCGTTGAAAGCCGCCGTTTTGTCACACCTGAATCCTGTTGTGCAGGACTGGGTTTTATCGCACGTGGGTTTCCCTGATGTCGCGGTCGACAGGATTGCGCCGAACCGGGCAGGGTACGCCAGCCAGCCGCTTGATGCGGTGGTCGAGCGCTTTTTCGAATGGGATATTGAAAAGCCGGGTCTGATGGCTTCGATTGAGATTCCTGGGGCAACATTTGTAGAGGACCTCGATATGTTCCTTGAACGCAAACTCTTCATCCTGAACGGGGCTCACGCAACAGCCGCATACGCAGGGTTCCACCGTGGGCACAAAACAGTTCTCGAGGCGATGCAGGATGACTACATCACGCAGCTTGTTGCGGCGGTTCAACAGGAGGCCGCAGAGGGGCTGGTGAAGCGTCACGCAGGGCTCAACTTACCGGGTCTGTTCGCCTATGCCGCTTCCGTGAGGGCAAGGTTTCTGAATCCCCATATCCACGATGACGTTGACAGAGTCGGGCGCGATCCGCTGCGCAAGCTGTCAGCCAACGACCGTCTGGTGCTGCCGCTTCACTTCGCGCACGGGGCAGGCATCGAGACGCCAGCTTTGGTCAAGGCGATTGCCTTCGGATTCTCCTATGACAACCCGGCTGACCCTGCATCTGTGGAAATTCAACAGGATATCAAGTCGTCTGGCATCGAATCTGTCGTGCGCCGTGTGACGGGAATCACCGAGCAGGCCGTCGTCGATGCGATAGCGAATCAATATAAATCTTTATCCTAACCGTGTGAATGAATTTGCACCGTTAGCTCAACAGGAGGTTATAACAAGTGGAAAGACAAGTAGAACTTCGAAATAGAACGGGACTTCACGCGCGCCCAGCGTCCATTTTTGTGGCCGAGGCCAATAAATACCAGTCACAGGTTTTTATCGAAGCCAAAGGGAAGCGCGTAAATGCGAAGAGCATTCTCGGCCTGCTGACTTTGGCCATGCCGAAAGGCACGGCGATGACCATCGTCACGGAAGGACCGGACGAGGAACAAGCTCTTGACGCTTTGTGCAACCTTGTCGAGAGTGGGCTTGGCGAAGGCGTATCAGGTTAAAGGGTGGCTCTCGTTTGTTACAGCGAAGGGTCAGAAGCGGAATTGAGGTGTTCGTATGAGTATGCGATATCACGGTGTTGCCGCATCCGATGGCATTGCGATTGCGCCGTTGTTTGTGTTACAGGAAGTGTCTGCACAGGTCATCGAAAGTCACGACGTTCAGGTGGGCGAGGAACTGAGTCGCCTCTCAGATGCTGCCACGAGGACGAAGGCTGAGCTTGTCAACCTGCATGATGTGGCTCTAGAAAAGATGGGCGCTGAGAACGCACAGATTTTCGAGGCACATTTGCAAATCCTGGAGGACCCAGAGTTTATTGGGGCCATTCGGTCCATGATTGAAACGGACTCGGTGAATGCCGAGTATGCACTCGTAACGGTCTCTGACCAACTCGTTGCCATCTTTGAAAACATCGAGGATGAATATCTGCGTCAGCGCTCGTCTGACATTCAGGATATCAGCAAAAGGGTACTCGGCCATCTGCAAGGCGGGGCGGCGTCTGGACTCCGAGACCTGACCCATTCGGTGGTCCTTGCTGCCAAGGACTTGACTCCTTCAGACACGGTGTTACTGGACAAAAACCTCGTCAAAGGCTTTATCACCGATGTCGGCGGGCGGACCTCGCATTCGGCAATCATGGCGAGATCGCTCGGAATTCCAGCTGTGGTAGGGCTTGGCGATGTCGTCGGCGGCGTGGAGCCAGGAGACGTCGTCATTGTCAACGGGTTTGAGGGCGACGTGATTGTGAATCCGACGGAAGACGAACTATCCGCTTTCACGGCACGGATGAACCGCGAGTCGGAACAGGCGAAAGGACTTCTCGCCTTCAAAGAGCAGCCGACGGTCAGTGCGGACGGGCACAAAGTCGAATTGGCGGGGAACATCGGATCGCCAAAAGACTTGGAGGCTGTGCTCGACAACGGCGGAGAAGGCGTGGGTCTGTTTCGCTCGGAGTTTCTCTATATGAACCGGACCACAGCTCCTAGCGAAGAGGAGCAGTTTGAAGCCTATCGCGCCGTGGCAGAGGGCCTCGCAGGTCGGCCCGTTGTCATTCGCACCCTGGATGTCGGCGGAGACAAGGAGATTCCGTATCTCGACTTGCCAAAAGAGCGCAACCCGTTCCTTGGTTACCGGGCGATTCGATTCTGCCTCGACCATGTTGACTTGTTCAAAACGCAAATTCGGGCAGTACTCCGTGCGTCTCACTATGGCAACGTCAAGATGATGTTTCCCATGATCTCGAATATCCAGGAGATCCGCCAGGCGAAGCAACTGGTAGAGGACGCGAAAAGTGAGTTGCGAAGCACCGGCCATCCGTTTGACGAGCAGATGGAAATTGGCATCATGGTGGAGATTCCGGCGAGTGCGGTGGCTGCCGATTTGCTTGCCAAAGAAGTGGACTTTTTCTCGATTGGCACCAATGACTTGATCCAGTACACGATGGCATGCGACCGCATGAACGAACAGATTGCAGCGCTCTACCAGCCGTATCATCCGGCCATTTTGCGCTTGGTCAAGATGGTGATAGACGGCGCGCATCGCCATGGGAAATGGGCTGGTATGTGTGGGGAGATGGCCGGAGACTTGACCGCTGTCCCGCTGCTCCTTGGCCTCGGCCTGGATGAATTCAGCATGAGTGCAAGTTCGATACTGAAGGTACGGCAGGCAATCCGCGCTATGTCTCACGAAGAGGCAGGGCAGTTGGCGGAGGACGCTTTGCAGGCCGACAGCCAGGAGGCCGTGAAAGAACTCGTTGCGAGTTGGAAGTCAGCGCCAATGACAACCCGCTAGCCCGCTTTATGTCCATGTAAATGAATGAAGGACTTTTACTCCCCACGACAGTATCCGTCGTGGGGATTTTCTATGCAGCGCGGTGAATCGGGCGGTGATTCTTCGTCGCTGGCGCAACCTGTATACCCCTACGGCAACTAGTCCTCTGCACGTTTAAGGCGACCAGTCTAAACGCTTAAGGCGAGTAGTCAACACTGCTAAGGCGACCAGTTTAAACGCTTAAGGCAACCAGTCAACACTGTGAAGGCGACCTGTCCACACGGTTTTTGTCGGACGTGCATTAGTTGTACTAAGGCTCGTACGGAAGGTCCAAACGCTTAATTCTGAAGTGTGAGACGTAAAGGAGGTGTATTCACATGTCAAAGCGGTTTAAACCAAGAGGCAACCGTGTCTGGACGAAAATCCCTGTCATCTTTGATGACAAAAAGCCTGTTGATATCCCCTTCGCGTACCCGAAGAGAACTGGGTACACACGCAGCGACTTCAGTTCACGCGTTGGAGAGTGGATTTCGTTTCGGACAGAGCGAGGCGAATATCGTGGTATCGTCGAGAGGTTAAAAAATGACGCCGTGTTGATAAAGATGCCCAAAGAATACGCGAAGACTGCCTTAGCCGACTATGTTCAAGAAGAGCATCCTGACGTTCAGTTGGCTGGCGATTACGGTGGCTGCGATGGTTGTCATCCCCACGTGAAACCGTACCCTTGGTATTGGTTCTGGTTCCCGTTTGTCATCATCATCTTCATCGTGCCGTGGTTCTGGTGGTAGGTGTGAACGGCAGACGTAATGCGGTGGTGTGATAAAGAATAGGTCAATGACATATCGGCCGTCCAGGCGTGCAAGCGCTGGGCGGCCGCAGTTTACTGTACAACCCCGAATCAGAGTTTAATCCATGACGTTACTTATCGTAAATAAGTCGTTTGAACTACACGCGAATTGCGTGACAAAAGTGATATGCACAAAAAGGAACTGTCACGTGTGTTGCCGTGACAGTTCAATAAAGGGGGTCAAAATGAAGTCGTAGCGGCTGTTATGGCTGCTAAAGACATGATAACGCGTCAATGTTGCGCACAGATTACAGAATTGTTGAACATGTATTACAATTTTGGGCGATGCGTTTCACAGCTCAAACCGTCCCGAATTTGAAGCACTCGATGAGCCACCGCGTGGCACAACACTGGGTCTGTAGGTTCGATATGCAGAGCTACAGAACCCATTGGTGGCAAAGCTCCCCTCAAGCACTGAATGCTGCCTGAAATCAACAGAAAGTCTTAACGTTCCACTGACTTCCGTATGTTGCAGACGTGGTTGCCGTAGTATGGTATAAATGTAATATGTCTGCCAATTCGGAACATACATTCCTCCGGGGAGCGGGTGAAAGAATGGAAAACCTCATTGCAAAGGTATTACGAAAAGGACTCCCGCACCTAAGCGCAGGACGCAACACCCACTCGCGATGGCGATGGCTGATGGAAATGGAATCATTTCTATGCCCAGGTTTCCAGGAGTCGACACATGTTTAGCCCGATGCTTACGAACGAGTTCGCCGACATCGTGTTGCAGCGCGCGCGTTTACGCAGAATCGTTGGGCAAAGGTTTCTTCGCAACCCCACATTCTTTCTCGGAGCCGTCATCTTCGTTGGCTTTCTGTTCTTCTGCTTTGCTGGCCCGATTCTAGATAGAGCGAGTCCATTAACGATTCACCTCAACGTCGTCGGTCAACCCCCATCTGCAAGGTGGCCATTGGGGACGGACGAGCTCGGCCGTAACGAGCTAACACGGCTGATGTATGGGGGCCGCCTCATACTGTTGATAGGTCTGGTGTCGGCAGTCACGGCGACCGTATTAGGCTTATGGGCCGGGGTGATGTCTGGCGTTTACGGAGGTGCGATAGACCGAGTTCTCTCGTGGACTATGGACGTCGTCAGCAGTGTGCCTCAACTCGTACCGCTGCTATTATTTGAAGTTCTCGTTGGTACTTCGCCATTGACCATGATTGTAGTGGTGGCGGCCACATCGTGGCCTTTCGTCGGTCGTCCAGTCCGCGTGGAAGTGATGTCCCTGTGCACGCGTGAATTTGTCATGGCCGCAGAATCAATGGGAACGAGTCGTCGCCGCATTATCTTGCGGCACCTTCTGCCCAATCTGTGGCCCACCTTATTGACATCGGTCAGTACTTGTGTCGGAACCGCCATTTTGGTGATTGCCACGGCGAGTTTTCTTGGCTTCAATCTCCCACCCCCTTACCCTGATTGGGGGTCCATGATTGCGCAGGGAATGTCCGGACTCTACGACGGGTACTGGTGGCTGATAACTTTGCCTGGGGCGTGCATAGTGTTGGTTCAGTTGGCGCTCAATTTGATGGGAGATGCAGTCCGTGATGGCGTTGATTCACAACCGGAGGTGAGGGTATGAGGAGGTTCATCCCACGCCGGACCCTAGAAGCGCTCCTTGCCCTACTCGGGCTCAGCCTTGTTGTATTCTTCATGCTGCACCTGGACCACACCGACCCGGCACGGGGAATGTTGGGCAAGGCATGGACACCTCAGCGCGGTGCAGCGTTAGATAGCGAGCTCGGATTAAATCAGCCTGTGTTCGTTCAATACCTTCTGTGGATGCGAGCCCTCTTCAGGGTCGGCGGGTTAGGAACAGTCATCAAGTATGAGCTGCCCCCCACGTTGGAATTGCTCATCATGAGTATCACCGTGGCGCTCGTGACATCCATCTGTCTCGCTCAGTGGCAAATCCATGCTCCGGGGAGGTTCGTTGATAGGTTTGTATCGGTGGTAACTGGAATGTTGAGCGCGGTTCCAGGTTTTGTAATGGGGAGTGTGTTGTTGTATTTTCTTGCGTTTAACGTCAGTTGGTTCCCACCGAACGCCCTCACACCTCGAGGAAGCGGCCCTCTTGAGTGGATTCACTATCATACCCTGCCGACAGCGGCATTAGCTGTCAGCGTGATTGGTCCGTGGACTCGGCAACTTCGCACGTCATTGGGCGCAGAGGCACAAAGCGACCATGTACGCACTGCACGTTCGAAGGGGACGCGCGAAAGCCGCGTCATTGCCAAGCACATGAGACGTAATGCGATACTCCCGCTCATCAGTCTAGTCGGTTTGTCACTGCCAACAATGATGAATACATTGATAGCCGTTGAAATCATTTACGGAGTACAAGGTGCAGGTACCGCACTTATCTCATCCCTGGATGTGTCTTTGTTCGCTCAGGCCACCACCGTTGCGCTAGTGTTCGCCTTTTTATCAATATTCGGGAGTATGATGGCTGATTTGGTTTACGGACTGGTGGACCCTCGCATCCAGTACCGGTGAGAGGATGGGGTCCGTGATCCGGTTGAAGGCGCTCCGCGGCCATGTGTGGTTGACTGACTGCACCACCACCCGGCTAGGCAAAGTATTCTGCCAACTTTGGCGCTTGTTGATGCAAGAATCCTCGGAACAGACGAGTGGCCTTTGTCTGGAAATCAGATTTCCTCATGACAACGGAAAATTGCCTTTTGATTGGAGCATCCGCCAGTGAAATTTCACGCAAAGTCCCCCACATGAGTTCTTTGCGGACCACCCATTTTGATAATAAGGCAATCCCTAATCCAGCTTCGACGGATTCTTTGATGACTTGTGTACTGCCGTATTCCACCATCGTACTTGGATGTATATCGTAAGTTTTCAAGACGACATCTGTGATTTCACGAGTTCCGGAGCCGATTTCCCGGACAATCCAAGGTTCTTCCGCAAGTTGCTCTGAAGTCACAAGCCCGCTTTTGAACAGTGGATGCCGGCTGGATGCGACCACGACAACGGTATCGTCTGACAAGGGTTCAACGTCGATACCGTTCTTATCAACGACGTGACCCTCAATGATGCCGATATCCAGTTCTCCCCGCGCAACCTTGCCCACGACGGTGTGTGTGTTGCCAATCGAAATCGCTGGCATAATCTTCGGGTAGCTGTTTCGAAACCCTGCAATGATGTGCGGCAGAACGTATTCTCCGAACGTGAAACTAGCCCCGATGCTGAGCGGTCCGCTGGCATCTTCCTTTAAGTCCTGTACAAGTCTATCCATTTGACTGTAAAGACCCAAGATGTCCTTTGCATGGTGATACACAAGCTCACCGGCTTTGTTTAGCCGTACATATTTGTTCGTTCGGTCCAGCAACTTCACGTCAAGCTTCTGCTCTAACGCTTGGATGTGCTGACTGATAGCGGGTTGGCTGATGCGTAATTTTTCCGCTGCTCTTGTGAAGTTTTTTTCTTCTGCGACGGTCACGAATGCAAGAAGTTGTAGGTCCATGTCGACGCCCCCTGGGAATTGAATCACATTATCATAATAAAACAATTATCATTGCGATTACAATTATGTATTTTACTTATTCATCGGACGGCTATACGATGTGCATGTAACGAATAACGGGGGTGAAATTGTGAGTGTTGTGCGGCAGTTTGGGCTTAATTGGTTCACGACGGTGATGGGTGTAGGGATTGTAGCTGGACTAACCTATACGTCGCCGCTTCGAATTCCATTTCAGCATCACATTGGTGCTGTTTTATTTGTACTGTTGAATCTGATTTTTGTGGTCGCTCTTCTGCTTTGGGGCCTTCGTTGGATGTTCCATGCGGATGAGGCACTGAATGACTTTCGTCATCCAGCTCGTGCACTCTTTTACGGTGCGTTTGCAATGGGAATCAATGTGGTTGGGAATGACTATCTCATTATTGGAACACACTTGATGAATAGCAATGTCGCGACCGATATCAGTAAAGTCATCTGGGTGGCAGGGACGATTGTTTCACTATTCACGGTTGTTGTGGTTCCATATCTGCTCTTTACTGAGCACGAAGTTGAACAACATCAAACGCTTGCGACTTGGCTCATCCCAGTGGTTCCCCCGATTGTAGCCGCTGCCACGGGGGCTAACTTGATTCCTTTTTGGGGAGGCGCGAACGTCCAGTTCGCCATAACGGCCTTAGTTTTGGCCATGTTTGGCGTCACATTTTTCCTGTTCATCATGATTAGCTCACTGGTGTATGCGCGGTTGGTGTACCACAAGCGTTTGAGCGGTGAAGCAGCACCGAGTCTCTGGGTTGAAATCGGCCCGATTGGGATGTCAATGGGGACATTCAGTACACTGCCGTTGCAAACACATGCCATTCTCGGACCGTATGGAAACGTTTTGCATGCATTCGGCCTGATGTTTTCTATTGTTATGTGGGGTGTGGGCATCTGGTGGATTGTCATCTCCGCGATGTACACGTTCCTGCACTTGAGCAAACGCGGCGAAGGATTGCCGTTCCATATGGGATGGTGGAGCTACGTGTTCCCAATTGGAAGCTTTACAAACGGCACCTACGCGCTAAACCATCTTGCGGGCAATTCCTTTTTCGCCATCGCAGGGTTCGTCCAACTCATCGTCCTGTGGGGATGCTTTCTTATCGTCCTTACGAAGACCACTAGAGGTATATGGAACGGTAGCTTGATTCAGTGGAAAGTGTCCCACTTCCGTCCGGATGGGCTGCGGGGGATAAGCAGGACCGTCTAGTCGGTGGGGTCTCCCATCTGTGGGATACACGCTGTACACCACCGTCTCCAGCCGGACATCCTTAGCAACGACCGGCTGGAGCGGACGGTAGACGGACTCCAAATCTGTCGTCACATGTTAGTGATGGTGGTGATGGTGGTGGGAGGCAAGGCGGTCCGCTGAAATTTCCACAGACAGGCTTTCACGGGCCAGGTCTTGGTTGTCCTGCCACAGCTTGTTCCAACTAGTTCCATCGGGTACATCCAAGAACTTTAATGTATGATTTCTTGCCAACTGATAGGAATGCGCACAGAAGGTGCCCGGTGGACTGACGACAACCTCCGCCCCTTGACCAAGGATGACTTGCAAAGCCATGATGCGACGAGAACTCGTGGCAGAAATGGCTGGATTGGGAACATCAAGTTCCTCCCCAGTGTTGGTATCCCGAATGCGAATAACCGGACCTCCGACTAATGACCGGACGGTCTCACCGTCACGTGCAATCACTGCAGCGATTTTCATGGCCACAACACTCCTTCGGGTTCGTGTTACATACCCCAATCCCTATTTTACGCCGTTTGCGCGACACTAGTCTCGTATTAAAAACTGATATTTCAGATAATATACCCTTTAGTGACGGGACCATGTCATCGATTCACGTTTGCACCAGCAAGGTCATAAGGTGTCGAAGAAGGCTGTCACAAAGGGGTAGCTGGTATGAGTCTATCGAACTTTGAAACGCAAGTGTTGCATGACGTGTTGAGTTTGGCGGTGGTCGTCATCGGATCGCTGGTGAGTGCTTTAGCCGTTCGGGCGAGAACGTGGATTGCGCATCACATGAAAGCACAGACGGCAGCCACGGCGAATACTGTCGTGGACGCGCTCAGTAAGATTACGAATTCCGTCGTTCAGGATTTTGAGGCGAATGTAGTGACCAGTGCGAAGCAGAACGGCATCTTTACCACGGACATGGCGAAGCAAGTGAAGTCCGACGCCATGGCGGCCATTCGGGCTCAAGGTGGGGGGCTTATCAGTCTCGCAAATAGTGTCCTTGGAGATGTAGACGCTCTGATTTCATCCCAAATTGAACAAGCGGTGCTGCAGCGAAAACAAACGTAGGTCATGTAATGTTCGTCGCGTGGGCGTGAATCTCCGCACATCGCCAGGTGGGGAAGCAATGACCGCGAGTGCAGGAATGAGACGCACGAATGTGCTCAGGCTCCGCCTGAGTTTTCCTTTTCGTGAAGTAAGAACGTGAGAAAGACGAAGTACGCAATCGCGACGTCTACAAGTGCCCAGGTCACATGAATACCAACGGTAGCATCGTAGAATCCATGAAAACATGCGGCAAGCAACCACGTTGCGAGTGCGACCCACCATGCGTTGCGACCTTTCTCTGCCGCAAGTCCGAGACCGTATGCAGCGATTCCTGCAAAGACGGCGTGTAAGAAGGGGGTGTAGAGTGCTCGACTGAGGGCCGTGACCAAACCGACGCCGACGGTGTGATGAACCACCTCGTTTATTAAACCTCGTTGCACGTACGACACATTTTCGACTGCGGAAAACCCGAGTCCAGAACTGATGCCCATCATCATGAATTCAAACGGCTTGACTCGTAGATGTCGCATTCGGACAAATACAACAGCCGCAACTACGATAATTTGCTTTGCAAATTCTTCGCTCAAACCGACAACGACGACGAACGCTGGAACCGTCACGGACGGAAGAGACGATTGCAACAACGGCCCTGCGCCGATGGATACCCAGAAACTCTCCGCGTAAAATGCCACTGCTGTGCCTAACACTGCTGTGAATCCGTAGGCCAAGATATCGGCCATGATAGAGCGGCGCAGCGGTGTCGTCTTCACAATGGAACGAAAGATGAAAAACCAAAACAGGGAAAAGTACACCAACATCCCTGACACGACATTGACCCCGATGGTCTCAAGCAAGATGGGGACGATGGCAAGCAGCAAGATGCCCCAGTACGAGCGCGATAAGAAAACGTGAAACAAGTGCGATGCGGTATGGTACTGGGGAGGTTTCGGCTCCGTCTGGATCGATTCTGAACTGTCTTTAGTGAGACGCTCTTGTGGCAAATTGTTCACCCGCTTTCCAGTGCCAATTTTGTCTGGTGTTGAGCGTTGACGAACTCTGATAGTGACTGACGATAGGCGATGGCGGTTGACGGCATCTCGTGATTGCGCGCGTCAACCACCGTGCTTAGGCTGTCATCTATCAGTATGGTTGTTAGATGAGGTTTTTATAATGGCGGCGAGAAAAAAAGAGAGAACACGTATAGCTCTACTCGAAGATTAAAAATTTCATGGACTGCATTTGTATTCTAGTATATTTGATATAATCACTATATTCTGAACTATGGGGGTAGCGCAGCAGACTTGGGTTAGTAATGGTTTTCAAGCGAAGAATGCGTCTACGCGATTATTTCGACATGCTTAATTTTCTGTTTTCGACATAAATCGACGTTGTGGAGGTCAAGACATGAACAGGAAAGTCCGTGTAATTGGAAGCCTGGGGTTGATAGCCGGAATCACGTCCGCGCTTGCCGGCTGCGGCAAGGCACCTGTTGGTGCACCTGTAAACAGCAGCACAACGATCCCGAGCAAAGTGGTGTCTTCCTCCTCTTCGCAAAACATCGTGGTTGCCTTTCCGTATCAGCCAGACACGCTTGACCCGAACGTCTCCGGACAGGCGATTAGCGGCATGATAGACCGGAACATCGTGGATACACTGGTGTGGATTAACGCCAAGGGCCAACCTACTCCAGATTTGGCGACGAAATGGAGCATAGATGCGACGAAGACGGTCTACACCTTCACCCTCCGGCAAGGTGTCAAGTTCCAAGACGGAACTCCGTTTAACGCAAACGCCGTGGTGTTTAACCTAAACCGCATTGAGAATCCGGCGACCAAGTCACAGAGTGCAATATCCGAGTTAGGGCCGTTCAAGAGTGTCAAAGCGTTATCGGCATACAAGGTTCAAATTACCTTAAAGCAGCCATTTGCGCCCTTGCTGACATACCTCGGGACGCCAAACTTGGGTATCCTGTCGCCAACGGCGGTTCAGAAGAACAGTCAGGCGATGGCGACGATGCCCGTGGGAACAGGGCCATTCGAAGTTGCAAAGTGGGTGCCGCAACAAGAGGTCGTGTTGAAGAAAAACCCCAACTACAACTGGGCACCGCCCGCCTTGAATCACTCTGGGCCCGCTACTTTAAACAGCATCACGTTTAAATTCGTACAAAATGCACAAAACCGCGTTTCAGCCCTGCAGACCGGTGAGGCCCAGGCGATTGACACGGTTCCGCCAACGTCATTTGATGCGCTCAAACAAGACGCAAATGTCACGACGTATGATACCCCTTACCCTGGCACGCCCCGTTACCTGGCATTCAACACCTCAAAGTGGCCTACCAACGATGTCAAGGTCAGACAAGCCCTTGAGTATGCCGTGGACAGGCAGGGAGTCATTAAGGCAGCAGACAGCGGTGTGTATTCCGTCGCTTGGGGACCCCTTCAGGCTGGCACGATTGGCTATAACCCGAGTTTTCAAGGCATGTACGCGTACAACGTCAACAAGGCTGCGAGCATCCTGCAGCAGGATGGATGGTCGAAAGTAAACGGCAAATGGACAAAGGCTGGTAAGACGCTGTCTGTCTCCATTTATGCCATCTCGGGCGTGGAGGACTGGACGGACATTGCGACCGCGGTACAGGCCTACCTGCAGCAGTTTGGCGTCGATGCCAAGGTGGTTGCACTCGCAGAGCCGGCTTGGTATGCCGCAATCATGAAAGGCAGCAGCGACAACATGACGGCTACGTACTTCATGGGAACAGACCCGGATATTCTGCGCTCCCTGTTCACCCCTGGGGCATTTGGGAACTGGTCTCTGTACAGCAACCCTACTGTGACACAGGAGTTGAACCAGGCCTCGCAAACGCCCGTGATGGCAGACCGGCTGAAGATTTACAACAAAGTTCAACAGACCATCATGAATGAAGCCGTGATGATGCCCATCTACAACGAAGGCGACCTCTATGCAACGACGAAGAATCTCACCGGACTGACTTTCGATATGAGCGGATACCCGGTATACCTTTCCGCGAAGCTCAAGTAGTAACAGCCGTGCACACGAGTTTGTACTTGAGAGGGGATACGGATGTTATCGTATTTGATTCGACGGGTCATCGCGCTTGTTCCCCTGCTGCTCGGGGTATCCATGCTTGTTTTCCTGATTATCCATCTGATTCCAGGTAATCCTGTGGCGATGCTGCTAGGGCCAAACGCAACCTCCCATGCTGAAGTCGTCGCGCTGACGAAAGAACTCGGTCTGAATCAATCGCTTCCGGAACAATACTGGAAGTGGCTGATAAACGTGCTGCAAGGGAACCTCGGATACAGCTTCACACAGAACCAGGCTGTGACTGACTTAATCGCAGAAATGTTGCCGTTCACCCTGACCCTTTCCGTCTGCGCTCTCGTCGTCGCCATTGTCATTGGGGTTTCACTCGGTGTGGTTGCAGCTGTTCGACAGGGGTCTTTTATCGACACGCTGGCACTTGCATCCGCGAACTTGGGAATCGCAATTCCAAGCTTTTGGTTAGGGCTCCTCCTTATCCTCGTGTTCGGTGTTGCGCTCAAGTGGATCCCGATAGTCTCGAGCCCAAACGGCGTCGGGCTGATACTGCCGTCGATTACCCTTGGCTGGGGAGCGGCCGGACTTATTACACGCATGGTCCGCAGTTCGCTGATAGAAGCAATGCAGGAAGACTACATCCGCACTGCCAGAGCCAAGGGTTTGCGCAGAAGACGTGTACTCATCAAACATGGGTTGCGCAATGCCCTCCTGCCAACGCTGGTCGTGGTGGGTCTGCAATTCGGCAGCCTCCTGGCGGGAAGTGTCGTGGTGGAAGTCATATTTTCCCGCCCTGGTATTGGGAGGCTCTTAATTCAGGCGATTCTTGCCAAAGACTACGCGTTGGTCCAGGGTCTGGTGCTGGTGATTGCATCCATGTACGCGGTGATTAATCTCATTGTGGACATCGGCTATGGCGTCGTCGACCCGCGCATCAAGCTCAGGTAGGAAGAAGGGACACAGATGGCTGATGGCATGATGACTACGACGACAACCCAAGTCACGGTCCGGCCTGCGCAGGAAACCTCCCTGCGCCGGCTCTTGGGGATGCCAAACTTCAATGTTGGCGCGACGATTATGCTTGTCTTGGTGGTGGCTTGTTACGGCGCAAGATTTGTCCTTGGCACAGACGCAAATCACATTAACCCGGCGGTAAGCCTGCTTCCACCCGGACCACTCCACATCTTCGGGACGGACAGGTTTGGACGCGACCTCTTTGTCCGAATCCTATATGGCGGTGAGTTGTCGATTGCCGCAAGCTTTATTGCAGTGATTATCAGTCTCGTCGGCGGCATCGTCATTGGCTTCATCGCGGGTTGGTCGGGTGGTATGACGGACATGGTGCTGATGCGCCTGATGGACCTGCTGCTCGCCTTTCCAGGCATTCTCCTCGCGCTCAGTATTTCCGCGATTCTTGGACCCGGACTCGTCAATGCGCTCATCGCCATTGGTGTGTCTTCAATCCCTGTGTACGCGAGACTGGTGCACAGTCTGACGCATCAAGCAAAAAACTACGTGTACGTTGAGAGTGCGAGGATTGTCGGTGCATCGAACACGAGGATAGTACTCAGACACATCCTCCCAAACATCCTGGCACCACTGCTCGTCACTGCCACAACGGGACTTGGCTGGGCGATGCTGTGGGAAGCAGCTCTTTCATTTTTGGGGCTGGGAGTCCAGCCGCCAACGCCTGATTGGGGGTCGATTTTGAACAGCGGTACAGAATTCTTGCAATCTGCGTGGTGGATATCTGTGTTTCCAGGTGTATTCATCACACTGTTTGTCATCGCAGTGAACCTGATGGGGGATTCGCTGCGGGACCTGATAGATTTCAAACGCAAGGCCTGAGAAAAACGATGGGCGGGACATAGCGTTGCTTGGTATCGCGTCCATCCCTGATCAGGTTTAATTATCAGAAAATTTTGTGTTAAAAAGAACAGGACGACGTTATGATTGGGAATAGGAGATGGATGAGGGAGGGTTTGCCCTTGTTACCAAGAAGCACGCAAGGAGAGAGTGGGACGGGGGGCCAGTTGGCGACAATCCCGCAAGAGCCGACGCCGGTTCCGAGTTCGATACTGCAGGCGAAGTACACGAAGGTGCGCAAAGGCGAGCGTTCTGTTTACTGGATGATGGTTCCTGCATTGTTGCTGTTGCTGGTTCTTGTCGCTCTTCCGTTCTTACTGAGTGTATATACAAGTCTGACCCGTCTCAATCAGTACACAATTACTGATTGGCTGCGCGCACCGTTCATCGGCATCGATAACTACATCACTGCAATACGTCAAGGCAATGCCCTTGGTGCTTCAGCCCTGCAGAGTGTATTCGTGAGTGTTGCCTTCTCAATCGGGACCACGGTCTTACTGACCCCGATTGGCATCATTGCAGCGCTCCTGGTGAATAAACCCTTTACAGGACGACGATGGATTCGAGCCTTATTTCTCTTACCTTATATTACGCCAGTTTTCGTGAATGCGATTACATGGAGACTGCTGTTCATGACAAAGTGGGGGCTGATTGATAGAACATTGGGATTTCTGCACATTGCTTCGAAGCAGACGTTGTGGCTGATAGGGCCACATAGCTTTTGGGCGATGGTCATTGCGGATGTGTGGGCCTCGTGGCCATTCCTATATCTGATGGTCCTCGCCGGATTGCAAGGGATATCCGATGAACTGTACCAATCCGCTTTCATTGACGGGGCGTCGCGAGTGAGAAGTTTCTTTAGCATCACGTTGCCAATGCTTCGGCCCATTTTGGGATTAGCATTACTCCTCTCCACGTTGAATCACTTTAACAACTTTACATTGCCGTTCATGATGTTCGGGACACCCCCTTCACCTTCCGCTGACGTGTTGCCCTTGAACGTGTATGTGACGTCGTTCCAGACGTTTAACTTTGGACTCGGTTCGGCGATGTCCATCATCACGCTGATACTGATGATGATTCCGGCATTTTTCTACATCAGGATGTTGCGGCTCGGGGAGGAATCCGCATGAGAACCTCATCGCTCCGCGCAGAACATAGATTTTGGAATACGCTGCGCCGCATTCTCATTGTAATTTTCTTGATATTTATTCTGTTGCCGATAGGCTACGTCATATTGATCTCGCTCACCCCAGACACGCAGGTTGGTGACGGATCGCTATGGCCAACCCATTTGGCCTGGGGGAACTACGTCAAGATGTGGCAGACGATTCATCTCGCTCGCGACATTCGCAACTCTGTCATCATCAGTGGATTCGCAGGCGTGATTGCCACCCTCATTGCCCTCGGCGCAGCGTATGTTTTGGCACGGTTCAAATTTCGCGGGCGTAGGGTTTTCCTGCTTTCTCTCATCACCATGCAAACGGTCCCTCAGGTTATGCTCTTGCTGCCCCTATTCGTCATCTTCGTCATCATTCAGCGCACCATTGCTGTTCAGATGGTGGGTCAATATTACACCGTTGTCCTGACCTACATGACGTTCGCACTTCCTTTTGCTTGTTGGCTGCTTCTGTCGTACATGGCGAACATCCCACTTGAACTCGAGGAAGCGGCCGCCGTCGACGGGTGTGCTCGGTTGGGGATTGTGCGGCATATCGTGTTTCCCTTGATTCTACCCGGCCTTGTTGTGGCGTTTGTGTTTTCATTTCTCCTCGGCTGGAGCGATGTATTGTTCGCCAGCGTCTTGACCAACGGCGGTACCCAGACGGTGGCCGTCGGTTTACAGGCGTATGTGGCGAGCGGCCAGGCGGGCGGCGATGTCTTTTGGGGCCAATTGATGGCCGCGAGTTTAACCAGTGGCATTCCCATCATCATCATCTTCCTGTTTGTTCAGAAGTACATCATCGGTGGACTCGCTGCAGGGTCCGTCAAGGGCTAACCGGCAAACGTCAAGTTCGTCTCGTGTCGCGACGGTTCACCGTTTTTCAGCTTGAAGATTTACTTTGTCGACAAACACCGATACCCGGGTGTGTTCAGGAGGTGGGGTTCATCGAGGATGAGAAGAAGCAGGGTCGATGTGTTTTCCATCCAGAACACGAATAGGGGGATGCAGGAAAATGACAAAATCCAAAATAAGAAAACCAGTCTTCGGGGTACTCGGTCTCACCGTTGCTGCGGCCGTCACACTTACGGGATGCGGAGGAGCACAAGGGAACTCGTCAAATGCGCAGTCGAACGGGTCCGGAGGTTCACAGCCAGGTGGCCAGTTCAGCGGGCAAAAGTTGACCTTAAACGTGTTTGTCGGCAAGGATACGGGGTTTGCGCAGCAGCAACAACAAATGCTGAATCAGTTTGCAAAGGACTTCGAGCAGCAAAACCCAAACGTAACCATTAACTATTCGTTTTATTCATCGTCATCGGAAGAGAACACCACCTTACAGACTTCTCTCACAAGCAATCAAGGGCCGGACATCTTTGAGTTTGGCAGCACGTTCATTCCAACGGCGTATGCCACTAACGGCTTCCATGTGTTTTCTGGTCAGGATTGGACTGCGATAGGCGGGCAATCTAAATTCTTCCCATCCGCCCTCAGCATGTCCGGCCCAAGTCCGAACCAATTGATTGGCGTACCGGAAACCGTTGCACCGTATGGCATGTTGGTGAACACAAAACTCATGCAAGCGGCTGGGATTACATCCCCACCGACAACCTGGCAGCAGTTCGTAACGGACGCGCAGAAGATGACGAACCCCTCGAAAAATCAATGGGGCACGGCGATGGATCCGGCTGATTCATTTGACCCATGGCACATCTGCTGGGTTCTCGCCAAAGACGCGGGGGGTGACTTTGTTTCTGCGAACGGCAAGAACGCCACCATGAATTCATCACAAGTCGTGCAGGCCATGCAATTCTGGTTTGACTGGATGACAAAATATCAGATTGCTTCGCCCAGTGATGTGACCAATAAGGGGGTTGACGATTTACACCAGTTCGAAAATGGCAAGATTGGGATGTTGGTCATGCAGAGCTCCAATGATATTGTCGGATTGAATAATTCGCAAGTGAAGAATAACTACACCTACGTACCGATGCCGACCATTCCATACGGTCAGAGCTCCATTCCGCAAGGTGGAAAGGCGGTCGGTTCGTTCGTGTCCGGGCAATATCTGTCCGTACCAAAGTACGTCACGGGCGCGAAGTATCAGGCTGCGCTCAAATTCATCAACTTCTTAACCAGTCCTGCACAACAGACTCAGTTTTATACGCAAATCTCCACACAGCCTGCCAACATGAATGTATGGAAGTCGGACAAAGACCTTGAGACACCGCTGATGAAGGCGTTCTATCAGGGGGAGCAAAACTCAGTAGCGACGCCATTTAGCGGAGCTTGGGGCAACGTCGAAGTCATTTTTGGCGGAGCGGCGAACAAAATTGCCACCGAGATTGCGACGAAGCAGTACAAGAGTGGTGACATTCAATCCGTGCTGGCGGCTGCAAACAGCCAGGTCCAATCCGCTTTGCAACAGTAATCCTAGCGAGCTTCGCAGACGGAATTGCGAGGAAACGTAGGGCTAGTCCTGTTATGTTGTTTACGCTGTGCGTTCCGCCCATGGTGCGTGCTGTTCGTGCCAGGCAGCCTGTGCCTCGAAGCTTGCAGTCTCTATGTTGTTGGTTTCGAGGCTTGGGCAACGGAATCCTTAGGGACAGGAAGCGGGGAATACAAGTGCATGTGAAGGTATTTGAAACCTCTGATGGGCTCGCCAGAGCCGCTGCTCATCACGCCGCGACAGTGTTGAACGACGCCGTTCAAATACGCGGGGGCGCGCGGCTGCTGCTTTCCACCGGTGCGTCTCAAATCGAGGTGTTGAAGTATTTAGTAGAGGCGGATGTGAAATGGGACGTCATTGAAGTCTTTCACCTCGACGAATATCTTGGCCTTGATGCGACGCATCCAGCGAGTTTTCGAAAATATATTCAAGAGAGGGTGGAAAATCTCGTACATCCAAATAGGGTTCATTATGTGACCCCGGACGACGATGTCACGGTTACGCTGAGAGCCTTGGCAGAAGAAGTCAGCCTTCCCATTGATGTGGCACTGGTTGGAATTGGGGAGAATGGCCACATTGCTTTTAACGATCCGCCTGCTGATTTTACCACTCAGGAAGCGTATATTGTCGTTCATCTCGATGAACGGTGTAAGCGACAGCAGGTGCGTGAAGGGTGGTTCCGTAGCCTTGACGAAGTACCGAATCAAGCCATTACCATGACCCCGTATCAAATTTTGCAGAGCAAGGTTATCATCTCCTGCGTTCCATTCTCCGTGAAAGCACAAGCAGTCAAACAGACATTGGAGATGGAGGAGACGAATCACGTTCCGGCAACGATTTTGAAGCGTCATCCGAATGCCACTTTATATCTGGACGCTGAATCTGCGTCTTTGGTTGATAGGAACAAAATCCCCCTGGGCACGAAATGAGGGATGTTCCGCCTGGATGAAGCGCGCTAAAAATAAAGCGAGGTGTTCACGGTGAAAATTGCATACTCAAATTTGGCGAGCCCGGAATGGTCGATGGAGGAGGTCTTTGAAAATGCACTCAGGTTTGGTTATGACGGTGTGGAAGTTCGATTGGTGGACGGGGAAGTCATCCCATCCGATTTGGATGTCGCTCGCCAGAAGGAAATTGTCAAATTAGCGGCCAGGCGTGGCATCGACATCATTGGACTCGGCGCCTCCACGCGCTTTGCCACGGCCGATGCAAATGTCCGTGAGGAAAATATGAGGGAGTTGCTTCGGTACATCGAGCTTGCTGCCAACATGGAAGTGCCGATGGTTCGGACGTTTGGTGGCGGTCTCGGCGATAAGGGGGAGATGCAGGAGGGAGACGAAGTTCGCTTCGTTGCAGATGCCTTGAACCGGGTATCAAATCGGGCCGAGGTTCTCGGTGTATCCGTGTTACTTGAGACGCACGATGAATTTTCGTCGTCGTACCTGGTCAAAGAGGTGTTGCAACGGGTGTCAAGTGCGGCGATTGGTGCGATATGGGATACCCATCATCCTGTTCGGATGAACGAAACAGTCGAAGAGACGTATGCAAATTTGCGGGATCGCCTAAAGCATGTCCATTTGAAAGATGCCAAACGAAATGCGGACGGATGGGACTTGGTTGTTTTTGGTGAAGGCGACGTACCGGTTCGTCGGATTGTCGAGACGGTGGTTGCTTCAGGCTACGATAACTATCTGTGTGTCGAATGGGAGAAGAAATGGCATCCAGAAATCGAAGGGGCAGCAACAGCACTTCCGAAACACCTCGACATTTTAAGAGGCTACTTAGAATAGCAACATCATGTTTGATTGGAGGGAACGCAAAGTGATTGAGCAAAAAGTGAAGGTCGGCTTGGTCGGACTCGGGAACATCGGCAAGACGCACATCAGCCATTTGAGTACCATGAAACAGGTTGAGTTGGTCGGGGTTTGCGATATCGATGTCGATAAAGCAGATGACTACGCAACAGCGCACAACACGACGGCATATTACACCTATCAAGACCTGTTTGAACGGTCCGGGCTTGAAGCTGTCATTGTCGCTGTACCGCACTATCATCACACCCCGATTTCCATCGCGGCATTCGAACGGGGACTGCATGTATTGTGCGAAAAGCCGCTTGGCGTCCATCTCAATGATGCCTACAAAACTGTCGCTGCCTATCGACAGGCGAAAGAGCACAATCCGCAACTGAAGTTTGGCATCATGTTCCAGGAACGAACCATTCCTTACTATAAGAAGTTGAAGGACCTCATGGAATCGGGTGAACTTGGCCGTTTAATGAGAGTGACCTGGATTAATACGGCGTGGTTCCGGTCGCAGACCTATTACGACAGCGGCGGCTGGCGTGCAACGTGGGCGGGCGAAGGTGGGGGCATTTTGACCAACCAGTGTCCACACAACTTGGACATGTACCAATGGCTGTTCGGACTCCCCCAAAAAATCAGTGGTCACGCGCACATCGGCAAATATCACAATATCGAAGTTGAAGACGAGGTAACGGCATATTTCGAACACGATAACGGCATGATTGGACACTTTATTGTTTCAACGGCGGAAACTCCGGGAACCAATCGTCTGGAGATTATCGGGGAAAACGGGAAGTTAGTCTATGAAAACTCGGAAATCGTCTTTTACCGCAATCGTGTCTCGATGCTGAAGTTTCTGAAGGAGACCAAAGAGGCGTTCACAAACGTGGAGAGTTGGTACACGGAGATTCCTGTGAATACAAAGGAGCCGTTTGGACACAAGGTTGTCGCCGAAAAGTTTATGGATGCTATCCTGAATCAATCGGATGACTTGGTTGCACACGGGGAAGAAGGGGTAAACGGTCTCGTCCTGGCAAACGGCATCATGTTGTCGGCTTTCACCAATCTGATGATAAATGTGCCGTTTGATACCACCCTCTACGAGGAAAAACTGAATGAACGGATTCGCACATCAAAGTTTGTAAAGAATGCGGCGGCTGATGTTCACGTAGATATGTCTGCATCCTACAACGGCTGAAGTGGGGGTTACGCCGTGACATTCATCTGGCTGACGAAGAAGACGAGAGATGGGGGTACGACTCTGGTCCTCTCACGACTGATGTGTGACTACAAGTGTTCAGGGACCTCTAGATGGGGGAACGAGGGAACTATCAAGAACTGGCTTTGTCTAAACTGTGTACATGCTTGAACAAGTGTTGCAAGGAGGGTGATGACCGTGAAGTACAACATGATTGCAAGTCTAAAACGACAAGTATCGAAAATAACGTTTGGGTGTTGGGAACTCGGAGGAGGAGCGTGGGAAAAGGAGAGCGATGAAGCCAATCTCAAGGTGATTGAAGAGGCTTTGAAACTCGGCATCAATTCCTTTGACACAGCGGAGGGCTACGGTAACGGGCATTCGGAAGAAGTCGTTGGGCTTGCATTAGAAAAGCGACGACAGGACGTGGTCATTGCGTCCAAAGTATCCCCGAGCCACTTGCGGGCATCGGATGTTCGTCAATCGATAGAAAACTCTCTGAAACGGTTGCGTACGGAGTATCTTGATATTTACTACGTCCACTGGCCAAATGCGGACATTCCTGTTCATGAGACAATGGTTGAATTCAGACGTCTCAGGGAAGAAGGCTTGATACGGGCGGTTGCAGTGTCTAACTTTTCTCGCGCACAATTGGAGGAAGCAGAAGAGGTCACTAAAGTGGACTTCATTCAAAATGAATACAGTCTCTTGCATCGATCCCTCGAAGATGAGGTAATTCCGTATTGCATTGAACATGACATCGCCATCATGACTTACAGTTCTATTGCTAAGGGCATACTCTCAGGTGTCTATCACTTGGGAGATACCCCGCGAAAACTGGCGGATGACGATTTTCGCAAGACGCGGCGTCTATTCCTGCCTCACCACCTGGAGAAGGAAACGGAACTCGTTCACGCCGTCAAAGAAGTGGCAGAAGCACACAATGTCATGCCGTCCGAAATCGCCATTTCCTGGCTACTGCACCAGACCGGCGTGACTTCGGCGATAGTTGGGACACAGAATGCAGAGCACTTAAAGCAAAACGTGCGGGCTGTAGACATCGAGTTAACGGAAGCCCAAATTCATCGCTTGGATGAAGTCAGCCGTAGAACTCTGACTGCCATTGACGGCTAGCGATACAGCAGTAAAGTTTTCGGACGGAAAATGCACTACGCACATCAATAAAGACCCGAGCACGACAAGGGGTTTCACCGGTGGGGCATCGAAGGATGTCCCCAACCGCTTGTTTCGGGAGGACGTCCTTTGGCTGGAAGGACGAAGAATACAAAGTGGTTGTTGACTGCCCTGCGAGTATCAGGGGATGTACTGGCCCACGCGTCGTAATGCGACTCTGCAAACCCACCCACAAACCTTATATAATTTAAGTATTTATTATAAATAGAATTATTGCAATTTTATGATATTTAATGTAGACTTCGAGAATATACTTCTATCGAAAAACAAAGTAAGTATCTCTCAACGAACTCGGACATATAAACATAAGTAAATCCTATAGCATCAACATATTTTGAGCAAAATCATTGTTCGTTCGACAAAATAAGTAACTTTTGTTCTTGGTGTAAGTGGTTACATACATCTCTGTGACACTAGCTTGGCTGACGGGTTTCGCCCGGGTTGTGCGGTACAGAGTACTGTGCCTTCAACATACAAGCAAAACAGAGGGGGAGTATTGATGAGAAAGTATGCACTGCTTGCGGCAAGTGTCGCGATTCCGGCACTTGTGGTCGTAGGGTGCGGTACGACGGGAAGTTCATCCAATACCGGAAAATCAGGCAGCAGCGGCAATGTCACAAACATCACCATCTGGGATGATTATTCCTCGGCACAGCCCGCAGGTAAGGCCTTCAATACGTTGGTCGATGAATTTAACAAGTCGCATCCGAACATCCATGTTACGGCCCAATACATCACTGTCGGTGACAACATGTTACCGAAAATTATGACCGCCTTGGCCGGAAATCAAGAGCCGGATATGGTGGCTGGTGGATATCCAACGTGGGGTCCAGGACTCCTCGACAGCGGCAAAGTCGTTACTTTGGATTCCTATCTCAAGAACTCCAAGACCCTTCACGCGAGTGACTTCTATCCGGGGATGTTAAACGTCTCGTCCTACAAGGGGAAAGTGCTCAGTATTCCAAACGATGGCGGGGATTACGGGATATTTTACAACAAGAATATCTTCACGCAAGCGGGTCTCAATCCGAACAAGCCCCCCCAAACTTGGAGCGAACTGTTGAAAGATGCTCAGCAAATTAAGCAAAAGACCGGAAATTGGGGTTTCTACGTGCCGATTGGCAACACCGAGTGGACGGTTTGGACGTTTGAGGGCATGCTCTGGGGCAATGGCGGTACATTCATCGATACATCCGGTCCGAAGGCGAAAGTCGAGTTCAACAGCCCGGCAGGAGTTCAAGCTTTACAGATGTGGGTAGACATGATTCATAAGTACAAGGTAGCACAGCCGACAGCCTACCCAATTACAACGCAAACGTCTGATATCCTTGAAAAGGGCAATGTCGGTATGGTCATCGACGGGCCTTGGGATGTGGCGCCACTCAACAAGGCAAACTTCCCGCTTGGAACCACAATGTTCCCACAGGGTACGAGCAGTTACTCGACGAACCTCGGCACAGACACCTTCTTCATTTTCAAGACTGGAAAGGCCAAACAAGATGCATCCTGGCAGTTCATCGAGTGGTTCATGAAACCAAGCCGTTTGGCGCAGTGGGACATTAATGCAAGCTTCCTGCCGACGCTGACGTCGGTCGTAAATACACCCGCATATGCGAAATTCCTGAAAGACCATCCCGATATGGCGCCGCTCGTAGAAAACCTGAAGTATGCTCACGGACGCCCCTCCCTGAAATCCTACAATGCAATTTCGACCGAACTTGGCAATCAGATTGAGGCCGCCTTGTACGGACAGGTGTCTGCAAAGCAGGCCCTTGACACAGCAGCCACAAAAGCAGAGCAAATTTTGCAGCAAAACGGGGAATAACGCCATGCAAGGTTCTGGTGGCAAGTGATGAACACAGCGAACCGGGTGGAGTAATGAGAGCAAGGTGTCTATCTGTACCGAAGTGGCGCGCATCGATGCCGGAGCCGACGTGTGAGGTGATGTTATGAGAAGTCCAGTAACCCCTGAACCAACTGTGGTCATGCCGGCCAGAAAAGCGAGACGGTCATGGAGCCAGAAGCGGTTGTGGCGTGACTCTCTAACCGGATATTCGCTGATTGCGCCTACGACGGTGCTGTTTACGATTTTCTACTTTATCCCGTTGATAGAGACGATTTTAAACGGCTTCTATCGATTCAACATGATGAGTCCCAGCAAACAGTTTGTCGGACTGCAAAACTACCAAACCATCTTTGCTGATGCGGGATTCCAGGCTGCCTTGTGGCATACCGTCGTGTACACCGTTTTTACTGTCTTCTTCAGCAGTGCATTTTCGCTGCTTGTCGCTGTGCTGCTGAACCAGAAGATTCGCGGTCGGAACATTTACCGGGCAATCTATTTTCTGCCGGTGATTGCGCCAAACATCGCTTCATCTATCGTGTTTACGGACATATTTGGCAACGACTCGAGTGGTGCCATGAACAAAATCCTCGGGTTATTTGGGGTTCAACCGATTGCCTGGCTCGGGAGTCAGCATTACGCCATGGCCACGGTCATCATCTACAGTGTCTGGACTCTGATTGGCTACAACATGGTGATTTATCTTGCTGGTTTACAGAACATACCGGAAAACTACTACGAGGCGGCTCGCATTGACGGCGCCAACTCCTGGGACGTATTTCGCAGGATTACCCTGCCCCTGCTTAGACCAACGACATTGTTTGTCATTGTGGTCGGTGTGATTTCGGCATTCCAGGTGTTCAATCAGGTTTACATCATGACTCAAGGCGGTCCGCTCAATGCCACCACGGTCATTTTGTACCTGATTTATCAGGAGGCGTTCCAAAACTTCCACGGCGGTACAGCGAGTGCCATGTCCGTCGTTCTGTTTTTGATTTTGCTCATCCTTTCGATTGTTCAGGTCAGAATGTTTTCACGCCGGGAGTAGGAGGGTTGATATTGTCCAGACAGCTGAGCAGGTCTCACTTCATTACGCACGCAGTGCTCACAGTAGGGGCCATCATCATGGTGCTTCCGTTCTTGTGGATGGTCCTTACCTCCCTAAAGCCAGATTCAGAGCTGCTTAGCAGCAACTGGATTCCCCATCATTTCGCCTTTGTAAACTACTGGCGGGCATGGACGGCGGCTCCTTTCGATACCTATTATCGCAACAGTATTTTGGTCACTGTCTTCGCAACGGCCGGTCAGGTCCTGACAAGTGCTATGGCAGGTTACGCCTTCTCAAAAATCAAGTTTGTCGGGAGACATGTGATTTTCTTTGCAATTCTTGCAGCGCTCATGATCCCGTTGCAGGCCATCATCATACCGGTTTACCTGATTCTGGTGGGGTTCCACTGGACGAACACGCTGACAGGTTTAATTGTCCCGATGATTCCGTCTGCCTTCGGGGTATTCCTGTTCAAGCAGTTTTTTGATGACATTCCGTCTGACCTCGAAGAGGCAGCGTTTCTTGACGGAGCAGGCCGGTACAGGATTTTGTTCCAAATCTTTCTCCCGTTGTCCAAACCTGTGATATCCGCCTTTGGAATTCTCTCGTTTCTCTTTAACTGGAACAACTTTTTCTACCCTTTGATTGTGGTGACAAGTACCAAGGTCCAGACTTTGCCGCTTGGACTTTCGGTCTTCAGTAATGGCAATACAACTGATTACAATTTGCTCATGGCTGCCACGACGCTGACCATCATTCCTGTGCTCATTCTCTTCTTGTTTGTACAGCGGTACTTCATCCAGGGCGTAGCGATGAGCGGTATCAAATAGTTGGCAGAAGCCGCAGCCAGATGGCTTCTGCCAGGCAGGCCCAACCAGGCAGGCCCAACCAGGCAGGCCCAACCAGGCAGGCCCAACCAGGCAGGCCCAACCAGGCAGGCCCAACCAGGCAGGCCCAACCAGGCAGGCCCAACCAGGTAACCGGAAAGGAGCAGCGACTTGAAAAAGGCGATTAACCAGTGGTGCTTTCCAGAAGGAACCCCGTTAGAGGATGTGTTTGGTGTTTCCGCACGCGCCGGATTTGATGCTGTCGAGCTCAATGTGAACGAAGAAGGAGGTATCGGTCTGACGCCTCGTACAACGCCTGATGAGGCGCGTCACATCTTGAAGCAGGCATCAGAGAGCGGCCTACAGCTGCTTAGTGTATCGACAGGACTGTTATGGAAATACCCGTTGAGTTCCCCCGACAAGATGGTGCGTGGTCAGGGCGCGGAGATTGTGCGTAAGCAGATTGAACTGGCAGCTGAAATTGGTGCTGATACCGTACTGGTAGTCCCCGGTTTGGTCACCTCTGAGGTCAGTTATCACGACTGCTACGCACGAAGTCAGGAGGAGCTGGCGCTGCTCGGTGCGTTTGCTAGGGACGCGGGGGTGGTTATTGGCGTGGAGAACGTGTGGAACAAGTTTCTTCTCTCGCCCATCGAAATGAAGCGCTACATTGATGAGATTAGCACCCCCACTGTTGGTGTTTACTTTGACGTCGGCAACGTGCTTCAGTTTGGCTACCCTGAACACTGGATATCGGTGCTGCGGGAAGATATCAAAAAGGTGCACATCAAGGACTTTTCGACGCAGGTTGGGAACATCCACGGGTTTGTTCCGTTGCTTTCCGGGGATGTAAATTGGCCTGCTGTCGTCAGCGGTTTGCGTGACATTGGGTACAACGATGTGATAACGGCTGAAATTTCTCCGTACCCCGCAGCACCGCATCAGTCCGCGATGGACATCGCCCGCCAGATGGATGCCATCCTTTCGATGTAATGGGGTGTAATTCAATGTGATTGAATGTACTGGGATGTACTGGGATGTACTGGGATGTACTGGGATGTACTGGGATGTAATGAGATGTAATGGGGCCTGCTGCAATGCGCATGTGCGATTGCAGCAGATGATTCACCCAGGTGGCGGACCAGCAACTCATCAACTCTCTGTGTACGGGTCTTCCGGTTCAGGTTTCACGTTTCTGACTCTCGCGTTCAAGAGGAAAGAGGATTGCCCGTTTAGGTTGTAGTATTGTTTAAAAAACGACAGAGATGTCAGACAAAGCGGCAACTCTGTGAACCTGTTGCAGAGAGATGAGGAGATGTCGCAGGGTGATCATCAAGAACCATTCACAGCTGAGAGATTTCAATGTTGAGTTGATTTTTCGCTTGATTCGAAAGATGGGCCCGGTTTCTCGGACGACTCTTTCCGAAACGACCGGCCTGGCCCCGAGCACGGTGTCTGTCATCACGTCTCATCTGCAGGACCGAGGCGTGATTCGAGAGCGCGGGCGCGCGGTGTCGACGGGCGGGAGACGGCCTGTGTTGCTCGAAGTAGATCCGGTTGGGGGATATTTTATTACTGCAGATTTGATTGGATCACATCTGTCGTTTGGTGTTGTGGATTTGTCTCTGGAACTGACGCACATGGAGAGCCTCGATGAGCCGTCCCTTGAAGGAGAACCGTTGTACGCGCAGTTGTTGCGTGGTTTCAACCAAGTCGCGAGTCATTGCGAACACAAGAAGTGCCCGATTCTTGGTTACGGCGTGGCGACGCCGGGTCTGATTGACTCTGATGGCCGGGTCATCGAGGCCGACAACTTGGGGTGGCATGGTTTTGACTTGCAGAGCAAACTTGCAAAGGATTTATCCGCCATGGTGGTGGTTCAGAATGACACCAATGCGGCGGCTTTCGGGGAGTTTCAATACGGGTCTCTGTATGAAAACGGATGGCACAACATGCTATTTGTTTCGGTAGATACAGGCGTTGGAACGGGACTTGTATTAAACGGCAGCTTGTTCCGGGGGGCACGGGGTCTTGCTGGAGAGTTCGGCCATGTGACCATTGACCCAAACGGGCTGACGTGTGCCTGTGGGAGGCAGGGTTGCCTTGAAACCATCGCGTCAGCGCCCGCCATGGTGCGCGAATACCAGCGACGGGGCGGGGACTTCAAGGGGGCACAGCCCACGTTCGAGGAACTCGTCGCAAATGTCCATCTCGGCGATCCGACGGCCGTTACCGTCATTCAGGAGGCGGCCAAGATGACAGGTATTGCGATATCCAATCAAATCAACATGCTGAACGTCGACGTCGTTATCCTTGGGGGAGCGGTCATCAGGAAAAGTGATCTCTTTTTCCAGACCGCGTCTGCCTATGCAAAGCGCACACTTCCGGGTCTAGCGGAAGGCCTCGCGATTCAGAAATCTCTCTTGGGCCCCCAGGCTGGGCTGGTTGGGATTGCGTCACTGAGCATTGACCAGTTGTTCTCAGCACCGACAGAAGTTCGATCTTGATGCGTGTGTAGTGTGTAGCATGTTCTGACCGAGATGATGAGGATTGTTAGCAAAGGAGATGCCATCCGATGAGAGTTGTCGTAATAGGCGCAGGGACCATGGGGACCGTGCACTCGCAAGCTTACGCTGAAATGCCAGGGGTGGAACTGGCTGGAATCGTAGACCATCGACAGAAGGTTGCAGAAATGTTGGCTCAGAAAACGGGCACTACCGCGTATGAGTCCCTCGCTGCCTTCTTTGCTGAAGCTGATGCCGACGTTGTAGACGTCTGCGTCCCAACCCCTTTTCACAAAGATTACATTGCAGCGGCTGCAAAGGCGGGCAAGCACGTCATCAGTGAAAAGCCTTTGGACAGAAATCTCAAGGACGCTGCAGAGAGTATACAGATATGCAATGACAACGGTGTCCGCCTGTTCGTGGGGCAGGTGGTCCGTTTTTTCCCGGAATACCGAAGTATTCGCCAACAGGTGCTGCAGGGCAACGTCGGCCGCGTCGGAACCGTTCGTACATACCGCGGCGGTGTGTTTCCTACGGCTTGGAATGACTGGTATGCAAATGGACGCATGAGTGGGACCTTGATTGTCGATCTTCTGATTCACGACATTGACTTTTTACGCTGGTGTTTCGGAGACGTAAAGCGCGTTTATGCGAAAAACCTCCGCGAAGAATCGAATCGACTTGAACATGTCTACATCAGCTTGCGCTTTCAAAGCGGCGTCATCGCGCAGCTGGAAGGTACTTGGTCGATGCCTTCCGGGTTCGGCACGATGATTGAGGTAGCTGGCGACAAGGGGATGATTTCGCACAACAGCACTGAGAGCGTGCCCATCCACACGGCGCTGCGCCAGAGTGCAGCAGGACAGGCCACAGTAGAAGTACCGAAGAGTCCCACTGTACACAATCCGTACTACATTGAACTCGAGCATTTCATGGATTGCATTAGGACAGGAAAACCCGCCGACGTTCAGCCGGAAGACGCACTCGCCGCTCTCGAAATCAGCCTGGCTGCGTTGCAGTCCGCAGAGTCCGGTGAAGTCATCACGTTTGACAATCACACGAAGGGGCGTGTCCAATGATGAAGTTTGCCATCTTTAGTTTCGCGCACATGCACGCGTACAGTTACGCAGATGCACTCTCTGCGTTGGACAATGCGGAGTTGACTGTTATTGCTGATAGCAATGAAGAGCGCGGCCGCACTGCGGCTGAACGGTTCCAAGCGAAGTTCTACCCAGACTATCAGGATGCGCTAAAGGACGGCGACTTCGATGCTGTCATCGTCTGCAGTGAGAACGTCTACCACGCGGAGATGGTCATTGCCGCGGCCGATGCGGGGAAGCATGTGTTGTGCGAAAAACCGTTGGCCACGTCCGTGGATGACGCCAAGGCGATGCTAGCCGCGTGCGATAAGGCAGGCGTGAAGCTCCAAACTGCATTCCCGATCCGCTACAGCACACCCGTCCAGCATGTGAAAAGGCAAATTGACAGCGGGGAGTTGGGCCGAATCTTGGCTCTAACCGGATCGAACCGGGGACAAAACCCAAACGGATGGTTTATCGACCCGAAGCTGTCCGGCGGCGGAGCGGTCCTTGACCATACAGTCCACGTCATTGACATCATGCGCTGGTACACAGGCAGTGAGGTGGAAGAAGTGTACGCAGAAATAGACACGCGGTTCTCTGACATCGCCATCGACGACTGCGGGTTACTTACGTTGACATTCAAGAATGGCGTCATTGCCAGTCATGACCCCAGTTGGTCACGACCAAAGACGTTTCCGACTTGGGGAGACGTCACATTGCGTGTTGTGGGTACAGGCGGTGTCACGTTCGTGGATGCGCTGGCCCAAAACTACACCCTGTATGATGACGCCGGGGGGAGGGTGCGTCGCGTGGCTTGGGGAGACAATCCAGATTTCGAGATGGTTAAGGGATTCATCGCTGCTGTGGAGGAGAATAAGGCACCCCTTGCAACCGGCATTGACGGAATGCGCGCGATGGAAGTCGCGCTCGCCGCGTATGAATCAGCGCGGACACTGCGCCCGGTATCATTGAAAGCATAGGGGGGCTAGAGCGGCGAGAACGGCTAGAGGGGTTAGAACGGCTAGAACGGCTCGAGGGGCCAGAGCGGCCAGAGCGGCCAGAGCGGCTAGAGGGGCTAGAGGGGCTAGAGGGGCTAGAGGGGCTAGAGGGGCTAGAGGGGCTAGGACGGTTAGGACGGTTGGGACGGTTAGGACGGTTAGGACGGTTAGGACGGTTAGAACGGCTAGAGGGGCCAGAGCGGCTAGAGGGGTTAGAACGACTAGAACGGTTAGAACGGTTAGAACGGTTAGAACGCCACTGGGGTCGTGGAGGGAGTAACAAGCATGACCCCGGCGTGCACATCCGGTGCATCCTGCTATAGGGCGCCAGATAGCTATCATCTCTTATCCTAACAGCATACCTGGTGGGGTATACGCAAAAATGTAGCTATCAAATTTATACTAAAACGCATACCCTGTAGGGTATAAATCCAAAATAGCGCTACCTTCATATCCCTATTCGTCAACCCCTGGGGGTACCGTAACTATCATCTTGTATCCTACGGCCGATCTCGATACCCCCACTCCTTTTGGCGTAACGATACTTCTGAGCCTTCAGGATTGGGGGATACCCTATCGTTTCAGCAGACAGCGATAACTTTGTGCGCTACGAAAGTGGGGGACGCCCCTGGATACCCCTGGATACCCCTGGAGACCGTCCTCTGGATACTCCAGGGAAATCGTAGTTTGGCGTGAGCCGCACGGCCCGTCGGGCAACTGGGCCATTCGTCGGTAGCGCCCGCCCCGAGTACCCAGCGGGGTATATGGCCGAACGTAGCTATCAACTTTATACTAAAACGCATACCCTGTAGGGTATAAATCCAAAATAGCGCTACCTTCGTATCCCTATTCGTCAACCCCTGGGGGTACCGTAACTATCATCTTGTATCCTACGGCGATCTCGATACCCCCACTCCTTTTGGCGTAAGGATACTTCTGAGCCTTCAGGATTGGGGGATACCCTATCGTTTCAGCAGACAGCGATAACTTTGTGCGCTACGAAAGTGACGGGCTTCTTGCACCGGGTTATAATCGCCCACACATCGATTGACTCTGTACTTTGAACACCGCCGAGAAGCTTACCTAAACGTTTCCTCGATGCATTATTTGATGGTCTTTGCTGTGATGTTCCACTGTGTGAATGTTCCATCCGTGTTGTTCCAGTGCATAGATATCCCAATGCGCTTGATGGCACCCATCACTTGCGTACTAGAGAGGTATCCAGTTGATGGACCAAACTTCGGAACCATCGACTGTGCGTAGGCGACCACTTGATGATTGATTTCAATCGGTACTTCCCCTGTGTGAGGACTACTCTGGGAAGGCAAATTGGTCATGTCTACAGGAATGGTCGAAGGAACTGTGATATCGATACCTGAGAAGCCCCCTCCGAGCATACTCACCTGGATATCGTCCTGTGCGTTACCTAAAGAATTCATAATGTAGTCGTACGGAATCCAGTTGTTATCCGCGCGAACAATGCTCATGCTAGAGCTTGTTCTTGAGCCGTGACCACCGTCAAAGGTCGTCACGGTGGTCACTAACCCGTATAGCGGCGATCCGATGTACAACGTTTCCAGGTTCGAGCCAGCCTGGACGCCCCAATGCATTTGTATATCAACTGGACCGAGTGCCTTCATCAGCTGCGTATCAGGTACATATGAGTGGGCAGAATTGTCCGTTTTCATCCAAGGAATGTAAGCAACAGGTTCTCCATTGATGTCCACTGTAAGCTCCTGCGAGCTAGCGGGGGAGTTCGTGGCAGTCGTGAACGGACGAATGCTGATTGACGGGGGGACCTTCAAGTTGAGCGTTTGGTTTGTTAAGGTTGTCGAAATACCGGCTCCGTTGAGTGCTTGTTCGACGAGCGACAGACGGAGCCATTTTGTGTTGTCCTTACCTTCAATGGCCTTACCCGGGTATCCAAAAGCATTTGTTACGTGATTCATGCTGATGAACGGAATAATGTCTGTTTCTACATCCTTATAAACGTAGGGCTGTATCGGAAACCCATGTCTATCTGTTCGTACGGTGACCGTACTACCACTCTCGTTACTTATCGTCACAGAGGTGCTAGAACCGTCATAACCATAAATAACTCCGTAAAGGAGAGCGAGAGAGCACCCTGCTAGCAAAATGCGATTTATCATAAAATCTTGCCTCCCATGATTTATCCTGACTGCTTACCTAACCTAATGGCTTATGTCCACGCTATCGATGCACGAACCAAGTTGTTCGCTCGCAGTGCCGCCGTATCTTCTGATTGAGGATGTCCACAATTCATGCAATCACTCTGTTGTATGAATTCTATAATATATTCTATAAAAGATAATGTTTTCCTCGTAAGTTTTGAGAAAGTGTCCAAGTCGGTCCTTGACGTGGTCCCAGATTACCGATGAGATGGCGAGTGATTCCGCACTCGCAGGAATCGAGCGACTGAATGTTGCGGTCTTGCGAGCGTAGCCAGGCGGGGGATTAATTGTTGGATTTTCATAGGATTCTGAGATTGTGCGCCTTGAATCGTAAGATTACGCGCTTTACTGCGTTCGCGGCGAGGCGCGATTTTTATGTGTCGGGGAATGCGCTGTGAGCAGGTGTAATGCAGGAAACCCGGTTGTGTCAATGTGAAGCATGAGGAAATCCATCCGGTTCATTCTCAGACTCCTTGCCCATCTGGAAAATAGGTAAATCCAGTTTGGGGGTGAGACGATCCGACCTGTCTACAGTACCGATGAGATAGAATCACTGGTATTGGAAAGGATGAGCGCTATGTAACGAAACAAGGCGACTGAGCTCTGGGTCAAACGTGAATACGGACAATGTGTCTCGGTACCGACTCGTCATACCCACAAGGAAGCAATGGGCCTGAAATGATTGGAGTGACAGGATTTTTTAATGTTCTAACTGTGACTACATATCAAAGTAGCGTCCGGAAAACCGCAGGGGTCCATGGGGGGGTGCTAAGGAACCACTCAATGACGCCTAGTTCCTTTTTGGCGGCCTTCAGGGGGGCGATGGTGGCTTTTAGTCGCTGACAGCTCGTAGACGTGATGTGGTTGGGGTGCACATCGTTCAAGTCACTACCTTGCATTCGGATGGCGTTTCTCCGATAGGGCCTCTTGAACCCGTTGTAGTTTCTCTACGGAGGGTCGCCCACGAACTAAGGCAACACCAAGAAAGAGTACATCCACAATGTACATTAAGCTGAGCCGTGAAGTTAAAGGCTCTCCTTGAAACACAATTTCCTTTTCAGGAGTCGACAAAGTGATTTCGGCAATCTGCGTGATTGGCGAATGCGACCGCGTCGTAAGAGCGATGGTACCGGCTCCGTTTTGCCGAGCCAGAGACAGGGCTTCTATCACGTCGCGGTTTGCACCAGTGTGGCTGATTCCTACCACAACGTCATATCTATCGGAGACTGCAGCAGCAACGGCCTGCATGTAAGTGTCACTGTGGGCGGTGTTCGCAATACCGAGTTTGAGCAAGTTATAGGAAAGGTCGCAGCCAGTAGAGTAATTTGCCCCTTGTGCGAAAATGTGGACAAACCTGGCACGGTTTAAAAGTTCAACACTTTTCCGAAACTTGTCATAGTCCATGGCATCTCGGGCTTCGGTCAAGGCATTAACGTGGGCGTGATACGATTTTTCGATGACTGCGTCCAAATCATCTTGGAGGTCAATTTCTTCTTCTATACGGTCCTGGGCATTGCCGAGTTCGAATGCAAGCTGAATTTGCAAATCGCGGAATCCCTTGAATCCAAGGCGCTTAGCAAAGCGCACGACGGCGGCCTCGCTCGTTTCTGCTAATTTAGCAAGATCTGTAATACTGAGGCGGACTACATGTTCCGGTTGCGTCCTGAACGTTTCTGCAATCCGCCGGGATGCTCCCTTAAAAGAAGGGAATGATCCCTGAATTCCCTCGAGTACCTTTACGTTAGCGTCTATCAACCTGTGTACGCCTCCTCATTACTCCTTGAGTCGAGGCGGAACTGCCCACCATTCGATGTTTTCATTGTAAGGCAGATCATTACAATTCAACAACTCAGTGAAGCCGACGCTGACGTGCTTTGTAGCATATGATTTTGCTAGAGTTACCGCTTCATCAAATTGTCCGTTGCAGTCTCAAGCTATCTAGAGTCAGCGTTTCAACAGCCAGACGAGCATTTTGCTCAAAGTTGTTGTGTAACGATTGTAGAAAAAAGGACTTACAGTCGCGAACGGCTTGTTCATCAAGTTGAAGAACCTTTTCTGAAATTTCTTCCGCCCGCTGGTGAACTTGATCCGGTGGGACACATGCGCTGATCAATCCAATCTGCTCGGCTGTTTCCGGGGGGATGGTGTCTCCGGTGAGGACCAGATGGAATGCGAGGCGAGGCGGAATATACTCGGCAAGGTATGCCATGATGGCTGACGGTGGAAGTCCAAATCTCATCTCAGGAAAATACAAGGACGCGCTATTGGACACTATGGCATAGTCACATAATATTGCGAGGCCAAGCCCAAAACCTGCAGCGTCGCCATGCACCTCTGCAATCGTTATTAAGGGAAGCTTTCGAAGAAGGCGTTTGAAAGTCACAAGTCGTTCTGCTTCAACATGTGTCTCCATAAGTCCCTTCGCAGATCGCTCACGGCCAAGACAAAAGACCGTTCCGTTTGCTCTGATTCTAAGTAACCGCGCACTTGGCTTTTGAAACTGCATGTTCATCGTCTCAAGCATGGTGTCGAACATGGATGTCGTGATGGTATTGCCTGCATCGGTGTTGTTGAGAACAAACTCCAAAATCGAACCGTCTCGAGAGATCAAAACTTCTTTGTTCATCAATAGCACCTCCATACACAGACCTGGGTTCAGGTCGTTATTGGCATTGCAACTACATGCAGTCCCGCCAAATGCGAGATCTTAATTGAGCCGCCTTTGGACTGTACTATGGTCGTACCAATCCACCGTTTTGCCTGTCGTGTTGACTGTTACGCTGCGGACCTCAGTGAAATTGAGGTAGGATTCTAAGCCGGTTTCACGGCCAATGCCACTATCCTTAAATCCACCCCACGGAGAAGCTGGGTCTAACCGGTGATGATCATTGATCCACACCATTCCAAAGCGAAGGTTGTTAGCTACCCGATGTGCACGTTCGACGTCCTTCGTCCATACCGAGGCGGCGAGCCCAAATCTGGTTTCGTTGGCTATCCGAAGGGCATCTTCTTCGTTGTCGAATGGCATGACAGCTGTTACGGGTCCGAAGACCTCATCTTGCATGATTTGCATATTCGGATGCACGTCAACGAGAACTGTCGGGTGGATGTAGAAACCGCTTGTATCTGTCGGACAGGAGCCACCAGTCAGCAGCCTCGCTCCCTGGTTGCACGCAGTCTGAAGCATGCCGAGAATCCTTTGCCGGGAACGCTCTGATATAACGGGTCCGAGTTGCGTGTCCGGTGAGAACGGATCGCCATATTGAATTGCTCTGACCTTGGCCTCGAACCGCTCTAAGAATTCGCGGTACATGGTTTTCTGAACGAGAATTCTAGACCCGCAGACGCAAGTCTGCCCCGAGGCAATAAAGGCTGCGAAGGCCGCTCCGTTTATCGCACGATCACGATCCATGTCATCAAAGACGAGGACTGCACCCTTCCCACCTAACTCTAAGGTGGTCGACGCAAAGTGTCGGGCGGCAGCCTGAGCAATTGAACGACCGACCTCAGTTCCGCCGGTAAACACGACTTTTCTTACCAGTGGATGTTCCGTAAGCGGAGCACCTGCTTCTAGGCCAGACCCATGAATCAGATTGACGATTCCCTTCGGAATTCCTGACTGAGTGAGTAGCTCTACAAGTTTGACCGTCGTGAATGGCGTTTGTTCCGATGGCTTAATCACGACGCTGTTTCCGGCGGCAAGAGCAGGTGCCAGGCTCTTTGAAAGGATCATCAGGGGATGGTTAAAGGAAGTAAGGAGTGCACACACACCTAACGGAACTCGCTGAGTGTAGTTTAAGTAGTCTCCTTCAATGGGAATTACGTCACTTCTTAATGTTAAGTTCAGAGCGGCGAAGTATCGATAAAACTGAGGGAGCCTGCTAATCTGTGCCCTTGTCTCCTGAATCGGCCGCCCGTTGTTCAGAGTTTCAAGTTCATAAAATTCTTCAAGATGTGCCTCAAAGAGATCGGCGAATTTGTTCAAGACCTTCGAACGATGTTGAATCGACGCACGACTCCACTCACCATGAAGAAAAGCCCTGTGAGCTGCCATCACTGCAATGTCGACGTCATTTGCGCGAGCTGCGTCCAGGACACCGATGACACGTCCATTGGCTGGATTAAAAACTTCCATGGTCTTTCCGTCTCGAGCTGAGGTCCATGAATCATCAATGTACAGTTGGGCATGCAGAAGGCGTGCGCCGAGTTCCATGTTTTACACCCCAAATCAATCGTATTCTTTGTTGAGTGGGACTTTCACAAATTCTGCGATCTCGCTAGTGTCGTCCCGGAGCTGCCGAGGAGCAGCCAAAATCCGTTCAGAAGGAGTAATCCGCTTGTCGAAAAGAACACAGCACGAAATCCTGCGAACGCTGCTAGCTGTCCACCCACCATAGCACCGGCGATGTTTCCTAAATACTGAGCCGACTGGTTGTATCCGAAAATACGGCCCGCGACGGAGTTTGGCACACTCGTTTTGATTAAGTAATTTATGGAGGGAAGCATTCCGGCAATGAATAAACCTGTCAGGAAACGCAGTCCCATGAGTTGCCATGGAGAACTGACAAATCCTTGAGGAATAAACAACAATCCACTTGCCACCAGGCAGACAAAAAGAACATGCCGTGCGTTAAATTTGTCAGACAGACGCCCTAATTGCGGTGCAGCGATGATACTTGCGAGCCCGGAAGCTGAAAACACTGCTCCCGATATCAAAGCTACATGATTGCTGCTGTGCGAAAGCTGTCTCACATAGACAGTCACGATGGGCTCGATGGACATATTGGCAAACTGGAACATAAAGGTTGTCAGAAAGAGCGAAACAACGACCCCTGGTTGACCGATACTTCGGAAAACCTGTCTCATCGACGAACGATGCTCATTCTTGTTGACAAATTCTTCTTGCACAAAGAGCCATGTAACGCCGAATGACAATAACAGGAATGATCCGGTGGCAAAAAACACGTGACGCAATCCAATTTCACCGACCAGCCATCCACCGATGAGCGGTCCTAGCAGCGTACCACCTACTGCCCCGGTCGATAGAGTTCCTAGAGCCCAGCCAGAGTGAGTCTCCGGGGTTTGTGTGGCAACGAGAGCAATTGCGGCAGCGATGTATCCAGAGACCGCCCCCATGAGAAATCTCAACAACACAAGTTCGTACACGTTGTGAACAAACCCGATGAGAGTCATGACGATTGCCATTCCTAGACTTGCTCGAAGGAGCATGAGTTTTCGTCCTCGTCGATCTGCGACGCGCCCCCATATGGGGGAGACGATGGCTGAAAGTAGGAAGGTAGCAGCAAATGCCGAACCAGCCCACTGTTCGATGTTGGCTGTTCTGTGCACCCCTAACTCTTTTATGAACAGCGGCAGGAATGGAATGACAAGGTTCATGCCGGCAGTGGTTGCAAACGACCCAAACCAGCAGACAATCAGGTTACGTTTCCATGTCTCCATTACCCTTTGATTCCGCCACCGCTGACCATCAGGCTGTTGATAAGCCAACGTCGTACGAACAAGAACAGGATGATGACTGGTATCACAGCAACCATCGACATTGCCATCATTGCAACGTAGTTGGTGAAGTACGTGTCGTTAAAGTTGGACAGCCCGAGAGGAATGGTGTAGTGGCCTTTGCTTTGAATCACAATCAGTGGCCAGAGCAGGTTATTCCAACTGGCAACAAACGTGAGAACGCCAACCGCTGCGACGACAGGGCCGGTTAAGGGTACGACAATGCGCCAATAGACGGTCCATTCACTGGCACCGTCAATCCGCGCACTCCACAACAACTCAGATGGAAGTCCAGAGAGATATTGGCGCATGAAGAACACCGCATGGGCTGTTATGATCCCTGGAACAATCACACCAGCAAACGTATTGATCCAGCCCATGTCTTTTGTAAAGATAAACACGGGAACCATGATTGCGGGAAAGGGTAAGAGCAAGGTGCTGACAATCGTTCCGAAAATCACGTCTCGTCCGAAAAACTTAAATTGGGACAATCCATACCCTGCCATTTGACTGAAAATGACACAGAAGATTGTGATGGCGAATGCAATAAAGAAACTGTTCCACATGTACCGGCCGAAAGATTGTGAAGACCACGCTTTGGTAAAGTTCGACCAGTGAGCGGGGTGAGGCAACCACTGAAACGGGTTTAAAAAAATGGTTGCGTTTGTATGCAGTGATGCGCTGATGCCCCAAACAAGGGGTATTACAAACAAGAGTCCAAGTAAAACAAGCACGATGTGTGCCGATATTGCTCCGCTGCGATTCACAGATTACTCCCCCTGTCTAGCATGACTGTCATTTGTCTCGGTCACTCAAAAGTCGAAACTGTATCCACGTTAAAATCAAACTCGCAATTAATAACAAAACTGCCATCGCAGAAGCTTGCCCCGCCTTTGAATACTCAAAGGCTTCCCGATAGATAAGGAGGGGCATAACGGTAGTGGAATTTCCCGGTCCTCCGTGTGTCATGACGTACGGTTGAGTAAAATTGGTGAGGACGTTTGCGATGGTTGTTACTGAAGCAAACAGCAGCGTCGGGCGCATGAGCGGCATGACGACATGCCAGAATGATTGAAAACTGCCGGCGCCATCAATGCGCGCAGCTTCCAAAAGTTCTTGAGGCACCTGTTGAAGGCCGGCAAGAAAGATGACCACGTAATATCCAACCAAATTCCACACTGTTACGATGCTCAAACCAATCATGGCGTATCGGGGATTGGCAAGCCAACCGACTTGAATGTGAAGAAATTGATTGAATATGCCATACGGTTGGAGTATGAGTTCAAAGATGACCGAACTCGCAACAGCTGGTATGACAAAGGGCAAAAAGAACAATGTAAGATACAGGGCCCGTGCTCGAACTACCCTGTTTATCAGCCATGCGAGAGCCAGGGACAGAGCCAACGTAGGAATGGTCACTTCAATAACGTACACGACGGTTCTAACTATAGTGGCGACAAACTCTGGGTCGTGAAATGAGGAAAGATAGTTCTGTAATCCTATGAATTGTGGCGGCGCTAAGAGACTGTCGTTGGTGAAGCTGAGTCCGAGACCATAGAACATCGGGATAATAATCCACCATGAAAAGTAGATGATGGTTGGTACCGTAAATAAAGCGCCCGTCCATGCTAGATATCGATGAGCAGAACGAGCCTTGACATAGGCTCGTTCTACCTTTTCATTAGGATGGATTGCCATGTTCATTGATCAACCTCTCCTGAAGTTTATTTATTTAGCAGTGGTTGAATTTGCTGCTGTGCAGATTGTAAGGTTGATGTCACGTTTGCATGGTTTGTGACGATTTGGACGTATGCCTGGTCCAAGATCTGTGAGATCTGCGTGCCATTCACAAGACTGACTTTATAGTGAGCTGTTTTCAACGAGGGAACCCATTTGCTTTGCCAAAATTCTGTGCTTTTTGCCGTTGCTGTGTTGCCAAGTGAGTTGAGTCCCATGTACAGCCCCATCTTGAACGTAGGTTCTGCAAATTGTTGTTTCATCATGTTGACGTAGGCCCAGTCTAAGGACTGGTTCGGCGCCGCTTTCGGGACAACATAGGCAAATCCATACTTTTCAGCTTGGCTCGGTTGCCCTGCCTCCGTGGGGTAAGGGGTCACGGTTGCCGTTTTGTACACGTTCGGGTACTGCTGTTGTAACACAGGGGTGTACCACGAACCGGCGTCGAGTAGCATGGCTGCTTTGTTTTCCCCAAACAGCACACGTTCTGAGGCCGTTGTTGAGCCGTTTAAAGACGGGTACCACGCGTGATACTTATAGACGAGGTCTTGAAGCATTTGAAAAGCCTGGATAGTGCCTGGTGCGTCAATGTAAGCTTTGGTTCCGTCCGAGCTCACCAAGCCGTGTCCGTTGTTAAATTCACGCACGATGGCATCAAGCATATCCCAGTCTCCACCTGGAAAGTTGAGGCCGAGGGCGAGTTCTTCCTGTTGTACCTGACCGTTTTTCATCACAGTCAATTTGGCTGCGTCTTGAGCGACTTGTCCCCACGTGGTTGGGAGCTGAGAAATTCCGGCTGTCTTGAAATCTCCGGCGTTTACCCACGCTTGAAAGTCACTGACCTCGCCGGGAATTCCGTACAATTGACCCTTGTAGATGTAGGCATCCAACGCACCCGGTATATACTCCGTTTGCAGTTGCTTTAAGTCCGATACTCCAAGCGCCTTGTAATCCACGGGGGACAACGCACCCTCTGACACCAACTGAGCAAAGTACTGACCGTTCATGTAATATACGTTCGGCGGTTGTCCTCCAGACAGCAATGTTACCAGCTTGGTGTACACTGAACCGGTTTGGGCGGTTACAACTTGCATCTTGACATTTGGGTTGAGGCTCTCAAATTTCTGTACCTGTTGTTGATTGAACGACGCCTCATTAGAGTTGAAGTGTTTCAAGAGCGTAAAGTTAATCGTTTTGGAACCGCTTGCAGGAGTGGCAGAGTTTGCTGAAGATGCGTTTGAACTCGACGCCCCGGTTCCACAGCCAACCACGCTCACCACCATAAGTGACATTGACACACCCGTTCCTACGACTTTTCGAAATTTCATTAAAACTGCCCCCTTGACAAACTAAATTCCTTAAGAAATTGTGTACTGTATACAATACGTTTTTGTATAGGCTCAGGCAGATGACGCATACCGTACTGTATAGTTTAGATAATCTGTCAATTCTGACGAAATTGTCAATAGAAAATTAAAAAAAATCTTCACAAATAACAAAATGTATAGCCATAATGAAATTGTAATCCAAAAATCTATATGTTGCGAAAATTGAACAACATATAATATGCTGTATACAATCGATGATAATTCGAACTACGACCACACTAATTCGCCGAATGGAGTGACCAAGATGGCAGAGATCCAGAACGTAATCCAAGCGTTGCTGCAATCTGTAGAACCGCTCAAGGACACAGTTGACACGGTAAAGAGTGGCGAGATTGGGAGGGAGGTCACGGGTATTGCAGTCACATTCATGGCTACATATGAAGTCATTGAACGAGCTGCCAAGGCCGGGGCAAATCTCATCATTACGCATGAACCTACTTTTTTTAACCATCTTGACGAAACAGATTGGCTTGAGCTGGACGAAGTGTACCAGGCTAAAAGACGGTTGATTGAAGACACTGGCGTAACCATTTTTCGCTTCCATGATTACTGTCACCGTCATGTTCCTGATTTCATTCTGGCAGGGTTATTGAAGGCGCTGGGATGGGAGAAATATGCAAATAAGACACAGCCCACAGCACCATTGTTGGTCAATATTCCGACAGCTAGTCTCAGTGAAGTCGTGAATCACGTTAAGCAATCGCTTGGAATTCCGTTTGTAAGAGTGGTGGGGAACGATTCACTACTCTGTTCGAAAGTGGGCTTGTTCTCCGGATATGGGGGAGTGGGGCGTCGTACCATCCCGTTTGCCGGGCAGGAAAATCTGGATCTAATCATCGCTGGAGAAGGTCCTGAATGGGAGACGCCAGAATATGTACGAGACGCCGTGCAGGCGGGGTTCCGGAAGGCATTTATCTTGCTCGGTCACCAGAAGAGCGAGGAAGCGGGGATGGAATACGTTGCAGATTATTTGAAACCGCTGTTCCCGGATGTTCCGGTTATGTTCTTTGGAACTGAGCCGGCACTGAGGGCGATGTAGTCGTTGGTGTCGACCGACAGACCCATGTCAGATGCATCTTTGGAGGGCAGAAATGGGAGTGAAATTAGTACCACCGCAGGGAGAGTTTAAGAATCGAACTCTAGCTGAACAAGTTCGGGAAATGATTCAAAACGCCATCGTCGACGGCAAATTGAAACCTGGTCAGGCCATTACTGAAATGGAAATTTCCGAGATGTTAGACATGAGTAGAACGCCTGTTCGGGAAGCATTTCGATTGCTGACTGCACAAGGTTTTCTGAATATCGTGCCTCGGAAGGGTGTGTTTGTTAGCAAACTGAGCCTTGATGAGCTCGAAGATATGTATGCTGTGCGCATCGAACTTGAGGCTATGGCCATGCGCCTTGCGGTGAACTTACACGCGGAGGCGGTTGTGGGTCGATTGACTGAGAACCTATCCATTCAAGAGGAGTGTGTCGCAGCCAAGGACGTGGGACGGTACATTCAGGAAAACATTCGATTTCACGAAGTGTTTTCGGACCTGTGTGGGAATTCGTATTTGCGAACACTGATAGAAAACATCGAAACCAGCACACTGAGATACCGGGCTTTTTCTCTCCGAACGCTCCCAGGCCGTATGGACGCGTCACATCGAGACCATGAGTTTATTCGGGACTTCATTCGCGACGGAAAATTGGCCATCGCCGAACAAGTACTCAGAGATCACATACTGGTGTCGAAGGAGCAAATGGCAGTGCTTTTGACATCCGGTAAGCCGAATGATGTTTGAACCAAATGCTGCTGAAGGTATGTGCGTCGATTCAACGCAAGAACAAAGTTCCCGCCCATGTAGAGCTGCGTAGGAGGCTTGCGGTTGCGAGAGGATGAACAATTGATTCGATGGATTTCAAGCAAGACTTGGGTCACGCTCCCAGATGATGTTAAGGAACATACTTTGTTGTCTATATTTAATTATCTAGCAGTTGCCATCCATGGCACGTCAAGTCAAGCAGCACAGCTAGCATGGGATGCAGTTGGATCGCGTGTCGGGGATTATCCGGTTCTTGGCCAAAACGGTGGAAGCGACAAGTACACTGCAGCCCTTATAAACGGTATAGCCGCACATGTTGATGACTACGATGACACTCATCTTCACACAGTGATACACCCCTGTGCCCCGGTTGTCTCGAGCGTCATCCCTATAGTAATGGAACAGAAGTGTACGGGTCAGGAGTTTTTGGAAGCCGTCGCGCTAGGCTGTGAAATCGCTCTGCGACTTGGTGTGGCAATTTCTCCTGAGCATTATGATGAAGGTTGGCACATCACGTCAACCTGTGGTGGAGTTGGAGCAGCTCTGGCAGTATCCAAGGTTATGAAACTTGACGACACGCTGACAAGCAACGCAATTAGCATGGCGGGGAGTCAGGCGTCGGGCTTACAGTCTGCTTTTGGGTCCATGGCAAAATCATTACACGCCGGAATAGCTGCCCAAAATGGCTTGATGAGTACCAGTTTGGTCTCAAATGGACTTCGTTTTTCTGGATTTTTAACAAACTCCCCAGGGTCATTTGTCAGTGTTTGGGGAGGGCGATTTGAACCGTCAAGCCTGTTTCGCGAGGGTTCCTGGGAATTGTTAAGCAATTCCTTCAAGCCATACCCGTGCGGTGTTGTAACACACCCTGCCATTGACGCCGGAATTGCTTTATCGAAAGTTTTGGGTGCGGCTGATGCGATAGATACAGTGATGTTAAACGTAAATCCATTGGTACTGGAACTGACCAACAAGTACAAACCGACCACAGGTCTGGATGGGAAATTCAGTGTTCACTACTGTGTAGCGGCTGCCCTGCTCGACGGATGTCTAGACCTGCGCCATTTCACCGACGAAGCAGTTCACAGGTCGGAGGTGCTCAAACTCCAGGAGAGAATTCGTGTGGTCCCTGATGTTGGCGTGAATCGTGACAGTTGCCAGGCAACAGTACAGCTTGCGTCTGGTGATGTACGGACTATGCGTATCGAGCATGCCACGGGTAGCCTCTACAATCCAATGAACTTCGAAAAGCTATTAGAGAAGGCGGAGAACTTGATTGACCCAGTTCTAGGGACGGGAAGGGCGCGAGAAATTTGGGCAGAATTAGAGATGCTTCCGCGCCGCGCCTCGGTGAATTATCTTCTTCATCTAACTACGGCGTGAGGGGAAGTTTATGACACGACTGGAAGAATTGATAACTTCTGCAGCAAATCTAACACTCGATGGGATGACCTTGGGTGTTCAGAACCAAGTCAAAAGAAGTTTCATCAGAGCCTTCGGTAGATGGTTCGAGGCCGTTGTCCCATCTTCGGAAGAGGCTGCTATCCTTGCATCTGTGGCGGGGGTAGGTGGAAAGAAGGCATTGGCAGTCGGGGGTAGCAAGTTCCCGCTTCCATGGGCTGCATTTGTCAACGGGTACAAAAGTCAGTCTGGACATCAAGAAGAATTTCACCATGGCGCGGGGGTAAGCCCGACGCCAGTAGTGGCATCTATTTTGTTGGCTCTCGCGCAAGATGGCCCAGTTTCTGGCGCTGACCTCGTATTGGCATTGGCGGTGGGGATGGAAGTAGCCGTGCGCGTCGGTCTGATACTTGGCTGCTCTCACCGTGAACGGGGGTGGTATCCAAGTGCAACAGCTGGGTTGTTTGGAGCGGTAGTCGCTGGGGCAAAATTACGTGGATTCGCCTTATTGGAATTTCGCAACGTCATGGGGTTAGCAGCATCACTTGCAACAGGAACCGTGGAAGCTCGAGATGTCGGCGGGCTAAAACATAGCCTTGCCAGAAGTTCATACAATGCCGTAACTGCTGTCATGCTCGCGGAAAGGGGTTTCACGAGTAACCCACAAGCCGTTGATGGCAAAGGAGGTTTTTTACAAATTGCATCTTCCAGCGCCAATATGGATTGGCTTCGTTTCCCGAACAATACAGAGTGGGAAATTCTGAATCTTGTTAATACGTCACCGCCGAGCGGTCCCTATAGAGACATCAGGTCTGAGGAGGTTGTCGTCGACTCCAATGAAGATTTCCTGACACATGCACAAGAGCATCTAACTCGTACAAAGGCTGAAATGTTGCTAAAGCAGTTATGGAGCCTGGAGTCCGTAGAGGATGCATCAGGCATGATTGAAAGTGCATTGGCAGATTGGAAAGTGGCATTTAATCGTAAATTACTATCGTGATTGTATACACCATACAATAACAATCGGAGGTTTTGTGCAAGGAGTGAGATTGATAAAGTGAAAATTATTTTCAATAAATTCGTTTTTCATAAAGTGTTGAAAACATTTCATTGATTTTGGGGGTGAATTTGTGCGGCGTCGGACTCGTTGGTTTATTGTGAGCTTTTTAGCGCCCGCAAGTATACTGTATGCGATGTTTATCATATATCCATTCCTGTCCAGCGTGCGTTACAGCCTCTATAACTGGACAGGGATTGGCCCACTCAAAGACTTTATCGGGCTGAAAAATTATGCGTATGCTCTTTTTTCCAGCGACTTTGCCGGGCAATTTTGGCGCGCTATGCTGCATAATGTTTATTTCTTCGTTCTTACGATTTTCCTGGTAAGCGTATGTGGACTCGGCATCGCCTATTTCCTGACCCGTGTAAAAGAAAGGTACGCCCAGTGGTTAGAAGTGATCTACTTCCTTCCAATGGTTATTCCACCTATCGTCGTCGCCTATCTGTGGGCAATGTATTTGGAGCCAAATCAAGGTACGATTCCCGCTTTCCTTAGTGCGTTGCACCTGAACTTCTTAAACATCCCCTTCCTAGGGGAAGCTCGTTCTGCGCTTCCAACTATTGCTGTTATTACGGTATGGGCAACACTCGGATACAGCGTTTTTATATTCATTCCCGCTATCAATAATATACCAATTGAAATGTTTGAAGCGGCGCGCGTAGATGGAGCGGGCAGCATACGAATCTTTTTCTCCATTGTGTTCCGCATGATAATGCCGACTTACTTAACCATCTGTACGTTGGTGTTTATCTCCGCCTTTGGCATTTTTGACTATGTTTTTATTCTTGAGAGTCAATATGGAGGTCCGAATTACGCTACCGATGTTCTTTCCACACTGTTTTTCCGCATCGCATTTGGAACCATGAACGGCCAATCTGGAGGTTTGGGGCTTGCGTCAGCTCTTGCTGTAATCGGTTTCGTCGTGGTGATGATAGCGTCTTCAATTCTGGTCGTGTTTCAAAAGCGTGCGTCGAGAGATCTGTAAACCGTTTATGAGGGGGATTTACGGTGGGCCAAAATGCGGTACGTCACACGGTATTAATATTATACGCACTGATTGTCGTGTTACCGGTCATTGATCTCGTTTTACTTTCCTTTAAGAGCTACGCGGGTATTGTGGGTAACCCCCTCACTCTTCCCCATGTGTGGCACTGGTCTAATTATGTGAAGGCATGGTCTCAAGGAGATGTGGGTCAATACCTCATCAATACAACGATTGTGTCCGTGGCATCCACGATCATGGTTTTGGTTTTTGCATCGATGGCTGCATACGTGATTGCGCGGTTTTCGTTTCGGGGAAATCAAGTCATATATCTGTCTTTTGTTCTTGGTCTCGCGATGCCCATTACTTTAATTGCGATTCCACTGTTTGTTTTGATGAGGCAACTGAATTTGGTGGACAACTTGTGGTCTTTGATTCTCGTGTACTCAGCCAGCGGCATCGCTTTCGCGGTGTTCTTGCTGGTGAACTTCATTCGAGGCGTACCACGAGATCTTGAAGAAGCAGCGCTGATCGATGGTGCTGGTTATATGCAGATATTCACCAGGATCATACTACCGCTCATCCGCCCTTCATTGACAACGGTAGCGGTGTTCCACTTCGTGAATTCGTGGAACGGATTCCTGGTACCGCTGGTACTGTTGCAGAGTCCTAGTAGATTCACAGTCACTGTTGGAGTACTTGATTTTGTGGGAGAGTACAACACGCAATGGGATCTTCTCTTACCGACTCTTGTGATGGTAATGTTACCCACTTTGATTGTGTTCGTCATAGCATCGAAACAATTTGTAAGAAACATGACTGCAGGAGCAGTCAAGTTATGAGCACAAATTCACTGCGAAGGGAGATGGTAGGGATGGTTGGGAAGGGAAGGTAGGTTCGAAAAATAGTGACGACGCCAATATTCCCAAGGAGAACACTACTTAATAAGAGGGGTGTTATTGTGAAACGAGTTGAAAAGTTAAGCATTGTCTTATCGGCTGTCGGAGCTAGTGCACTTCTTTTGGCAGGATGCGGTACGACGAACGGCTCCTCCTCAGGCACAGGAGGGTCCGGAGGGTCTGGAGCGTCAACTTCGTCAGGTAAACCGACCGTGGTCACAGTTTGGACGTGGCGTTCTCAGGATGCTCCATTATGGAACGAAGTTCAGACCGCACTTAATCAAAAGGGCGACAATATTCAAATTCAATTTCGTGCAATAAACGGGGGGCAGTACGGCTCCGTCTTACAAACTGCGTTAGATGGAGGTAAGGGTCCCGATATCTTCTATGTGGGTGCTACGCTGCGTGATATCCAACCCCTAGCTGCAAATGGATTGGTCAAGCCGTTAGACGGTATGGTCGACTTTTCACAGCTTGTCAACCCCGCCTCACTGGATTTTGCGAAGTACAACGGTAAGACTTACGGTGTTCCGTACGCGATTCAAACCACTCAGTGGTTTTATAACAAGAGTATTTTTGCCAAGTACGGCTTGCAGCCTCCGAAAACCTGGGCTGATTTTATTAACATCTGTAATGTACTGCAGAAACATGGGGTCGCGCCAATCTCTGTTATGGGCGAAGGCTCATGGGGTACAGCCAATCTCATGTGGGACGGTGAAAACATATCTGCCTCATTGCTCCCGACGAGTTATATTAGCCAACTCGTAAACAAGCAGGCCAAGTTTACGGACCCCGCGTTCGTTAGTTTTCTCGCTCACTACCAACAACTCGCGCAGTACTTCGAGCCAAACTGGCAGGCTGTAGGCGCTACAGGTACTGAGTTGGCGCAGACTTTTGCGTCTGGGAAAACGGCGATGGCCGGGGATGGTATTTGGGATGTTGGGTCGGAAATCCTTAAAGACAATCCGTCTATCCAGCTTGGTACGTTTCTCACTCCGCCTCTTGATTCTTCCCAGTCACCGCACATGACATGGTATGTCGATGGTTTCATTTCCATGAACAACAAAATCACCGATCCCGCAGTAGAAAAGGCTTCGACAGAAATCGAAAAATATACGACGACGCAGGCTTTTGCGCAAAATTTCACGAACATCGCGGGCGAAATATCTACGATTAAAGGGACCACGATTCCTGCTAATGATGTGCTGCAGCAGCAGTCGAGCCAATGGTTAAAGGAATACGGCATTCCGGTTTTATGGGGAGAAAAGAGTGCGATGGATTTCCCACCACTTAAAAGCGGGAACCAAGTCAGCACGGATACGTCAATACAAATTGCCGAACGGACAATCTATCCGTTGTTAATGACCAACAAACTTACGCCGGAGCAAGCTGCTTCGGAGTTCCAAAAAGATATGGCATGGTACTTCGCCAACTGAGTCTTCGCCGCCTGGCACATTTAAAGATTGCGAACCAAGGGGGAATAGCTGTGGATGAAGGCGTTGTGGAAACCAAGTACGGGAATATAAGTGGAGCGTTTGGGAATGGGTGTTGGGCGTGGAAAGGGGTGCCTTTTGCACGGCCCCCGGTCGGGCCATTAAGATTTCGTCCACCTCAGCCACCGGTTCCATGGGATGGGGTCTATCAGGCGACATCTTATTCGCCCGCTGCCATGCAACTAGAGGACGTGATTATGAGCAAACTCGGGAATGCTCTAACGAACTTGGACGAGGATTGCCTGTATTTAAATGTATGGTCCCAAGCTGCCGATAATCAGAAGAGGCCCGTCATTGTATGGATTCATGGGGGAGCGTTCAAACAGGGGTCGGGCGTTGACCCCTGGTTTGACGGTACATCGTTCGCTGTCAATGGCGACGTGGTTCTAGTCACCGTGAACTACCGATTGTCGGTGCTGGGATTCTTATATTTAGAGGAATTGACTGCGAACCAAGATTTCGTTGGCTCGGGAAACTGCGGGTTACTTGACCAAGTCGCTGCGCTGGAATGGGTGCGTGACAACATTGAAGCTTTTGGCGGGGACCCAAATCGTGTTACAATCGCAGGTCAATCTGCAGGCGCCCAGAGTGTTGCTGCCCTCATGGCAATGCCAGGAGCTCGAGGCCTATTTCATCAGGCTATTCTTCAGAGCGGTCAGGCTGGGGTGAATTTTGCGACACGCGAAAAAGCCACGGCGAAGGCGAGGGAACTTTTGCGCCTTCTCGGAATTTCTGAACATGACCTAGACCGACTTCAATCGATACCGGCCGAAGAACTGCTGAGAGCAGCTGCGTCATCCAATGTGACGGCTGGAAGTACTCCTGTTGTGGATGGGACCTCGTTACCTGAGTATCCTTTGGATGCGCTGCATAATGGAGGGTATGACGGTATCAAACTGCTCGTTGGGTATGCCCTTGATGAATTCAAGCTGTTTATATTCGAAGATGAATCATGGGGTGAACTTGATACACCTGGGATTATCCAACGGTTTGAAGCCAGATCGGGGGCGGTACCTAATTTTGCTGTTGAATATTACCTAAACAGAAACCCGGGGCACGAACCACTTGAATCGTTAATGCCTCTCCAGTCTTTTCGACAATTTGGATTGCAGACGCTGAAAATCGCAGAGGTCCACACAAGACGCGGCGGTGCTGTGTTTGTTTATCGATTTGATTGGAGGAGCACGGCACAGGAAGGAAGGTTGGGCGCATGCCATAGTCAGGACCTTCCGTTCGTGTTTAACACACTTTACGCACCAGGGGTGACAAATTTCACTGGAGATTCTCCTGAACGGGAATCCGTCGCGATGCAAGTCCATAGATCATGGATAGCCTTCGCGCACTCGGGAGACCCGAACGGCAAGCACATTGCCAGTTGGCCTAAGTATGATCTCGTGAATCGTCCAACGATGCTCCTAAACGTCACGAGCAAAGTACAAAATGACCCTGCAAAGGCCGAACGAGAGCTGTGGGAAGGTATCCTTGGTACCGTGTAAAGCGTGGATGTGGGTGGCAGACCCTGGGATGCCCCCCGGAATTCGTAACGAATGTGATTGGTGTGGCCAAAATCCATCAGGCAGGTGATTGTCATGCAAGCAATTGTTGTTCACTCGCTCGGTGACCCTAGTGTTCTCCAGGTTCACAACGTGCCACAGCCTCAGGCGCTGCCTCGACAGGTTCTGATTAAAGTTCTAGGCTCCAGTGTCAATGCCGCAGATGTGGCCAGAAGACGAGGAACTGGAAAAGTAGAACCATTCATTCCAGGGCTTGATACATTTGGAGAAATTGTCGGAATAGGAACTGAAGTCACTAAGTTCTCACTGGGTCAACAGGTAATCGCCTTTCCGAAGGAAGGGTCTTATGCAGAGTACGTCGTAGCGGATGAGACCCACGCCTTTGCGCTAGACCCTGTACCGAATGTAATGGAAGCTATTGGGTCACCCATAGCAGCGTTTACTGCGTATAACGTACTCAAACGATTAGGACAACTGGTTCGGGGTGAGTCCGTTCTCATTCACGGTGCTTCTGGCGGGGTGGGGGTTGTGGCGGCTCAAATGGCCAAACTTCTTGGTGCAAAGGCGGTCATCGGTACAACACGATCCGCTTCGAAGGCCGCCTTGCTGAAGGAATTCGGCTTTGATACCGTCGTCAACACGACAACAGACGATTTTAAAGATGTGACGTTGGAGGTGACCGGTGGCCAGGGGGTGGACGTGGTCCTCGACATTCTCGGTGGTAGCGTCCTCTCTCAAAGTATTGCGTGCATGGCTAGATTCGGACGACTCGTTTGCATTGGGACAAATGTGGGGGGGCACGCAGATGTTGACGTCACACATATCCACGCCGAATGCAAGTCAATCATCGGTTCAAGCTTCGGTCTTGTACGACGGTTCGCCCCAGGCATCATGGCGGGAATGGCAAACGATGTTATTCCGTGGCTGACGAGGGGAGACCTAAGAGTCCCGATTGCCGGCGTGTTTAGGCTTAGTGAAGCCGCTCGTGCCCACAACAGTTTCGAGCAGAGTGCGCATATCGGAAAAATCATTCTGTCTATCAACATGTAGTAAACATTTTCCGGCGGTTGTACCGGATTTTACGCACAGGCGCTGTGTATGAACGGATATTCTCTAAGGATCTTAACCACTTTGGGGGGGCGGTTGTGCAACGTTCTGGTTTGCCGGACAGGGAGTTTCCGGCTCGGGTTGGTCCTGTACCCTATTTGGGTTTGGCGCTTCTTTCGCAGACGGGCATGTCTTTTGTCCAACAGGGGCTCATTGTGTTAGGTGCGGTCTTCGTAAACGTGTACAACTTAAACTTGACGCAACTAGGTTTGGTGACAACCGCCTTATCATTGGGTGTGATGATAAGCATGGTGTTTATCGGAGGAATGGTAGACTCCAGAGGACCGCGTACCATCTTGTTTTGGGGAACTGTCTTGATGACAGGGCTGAGTCTGCTTCTCTTGATGACAAAGTCCTTTGCGTATTTGCTTGTCGTGTTGGTTTTGGTCGGTATGGCCCTTGCGATTGTACCCGCAGCGGGAACTAAAGCTGTTTTCACGGCTTTTCAAAATCGCTCCCGAGGACTTGTCATGGGTATCCGACAAACGGGCGTTCCGATAGGAGTGACTCTTGCTGCTTGGCTTCTTCCAGCACTTGCCGTTCGCCAGGGATTGCACACAATCTATGAAGTCTTTTCTCTAGAACTGTTACTGACAGGATGGGCGTTTTGTACCGTCATGTACGCGTGGTGCCGTAAGCCTCGCCATACTGGATGGATGCCGATAGAACGAAGCGAGTTGAAACACCTGTTGCGTCCGGCTTTGACTGGCTTTGTAATGTCAGCGGGTCAATACATTATGCTGACCTACTCCATTACGGCGCTGCAGCATCATCATATCGACATTGAGGTGGCCGGCATTATATTGGCCGCCAGTCAAATCACTGGTGGAGCAGCAAGAATACTGCTTGGCCTGTTGAGCGACAGGGTCAGACATCGTTCAAAGGTCATATCGGGTGTCGCTGTCTCGGGCGCCATGAGTGCTCTTATCGTAGCTCTGTTGCCTATGAATACGAGCCTCTGGGTTGTTTCGATTGTCTGGGTGGCATTCGGATTCAGCGCAGTCGGGTGGAACGCTCTAGTTCTGACATGGGCCGGAGAGTCTGTCTCTTCATCAAACAGTGGCGCAGCCATGAGCTTAACTGGTTCGTTTATATTTTTCGGTGCTGCAATCTTTCCGCCGCTTTTTGGAGCCGTGGTTGACTTAACACATCATTATGTGTTCGGGTGGCTGATGTTGGTGATGATTCTCGGATTCGGTGCGTGGGTTGCATTTGGAGCAGAGCCCTCGCTAAGGAGGTGATATTCGTACGGTATACAGAAGTTTCAAAAAAAGGAGGAGCATCATGAACCAAGAATTGTTTGACAGGGGTCTGGAAATTCGCCGTGCAGTACTCGGATCTGCTCATGTGGATCGCTCGTTGAAGAATGCAACCGATTTTACCCGTCCCATGCAAGAACTCACAACGGAGTACTGCTGGGGCCACATCTGGAGTAGACCAGGGTTAACGAGGAAGGAGCGAAGCCTCATTAATCTGGCGATGCTGACTGCCTTAAACCGTCCTCCAGAGCTTGGACTGCATGTACGTGGTGCAATCAACAACGGCTGTACACAAGACGAAATTACGGAGGTGTTCCTGCAGACCGCAATTTACTGCGGTGTCCCAGCGGCGATGGAGAGCTTCAAAGTCGCGCAGCAGATTTTCGATGAGGATAACAAAGAGAGTTAAGACGGTGAGTGCCGAAGGCATGTCCTTCGGCACTCTTGGTGGAAAGGGGCATCGACTTGTTATGGATATTGTCGACCAATTTAAGGATATTCCAACGACTTGTATCTCGGACGCGATGCAAGGGCTTAACAATCTAGACCCAGTGATTAAGCCTCTCAAACCTCAGTATCGTGTTGCAGGCAGAGCGCGAACCGTGAAATTACCAGTAGGGGATAATTTAGTCCTTCTGAAAGCCATCCGAGAATCGCGGCCAGGAGAGGTTATCGTTGTTGATACCAAGGGCGATCTATACCGTGCAATTGCGGGTGACTTCGTGTTGGGTATGGCGCAGATCCTAGGGCTTGGCGGAATCGTTGCCGACGGCGCAATTCGCGACATAGAAGGTACCAAACAGTTGGATTTTCCTGTATTCTGCAGAGGAGCAACAGTAGCAGCAGGTGGTAAGGCGGGGACGGGCGAGATAAACGTGCCCATTTCGTGCGGCGGAGTAAGCGTTTCCCCTGGCGATATTATTGTTGGAGACGCCGACGGTGTGCTCGTTGTACCACAGAGAGTTGAAGAGGAGCTCCTTAAAAGATCTTTGGAGAAACAAGAGTTTGAGTTAAAGCGAGCATACAGTGTTTTAGTATCTCCTGAAGATGTACGAAAGTATCTCGATAATATACTCCCACAATCTTGACAACTTCTGAGGAGAATAATTATGGCGCATCGGAGCCGGGGAGGATCCGTCTTACCTTCGGTGGTTGGGCACGGATCCGGAATCGTCTATGACGCAACTAGGTAGATCCGTGAATATAGGTTACATGCGCATTTTGAGAGGAACACCGACGCTAAGTGACATAAAGAGTTCCTTCTCAATGAACACGTAATGTTTCGGTGAGAGCCTTTCCAGCGTCTTGTATGTATACTGGCCAGTTACCAGGTGTTGTGCGCGTGCCTACTTTCCACTGCCATGAAACATTACCGGTTGTGTCCACGGTCTCAGGCAGAAGACCGCTTGCGTGACTCGGGCCGCTTTTGTAAATAACTTCGATGGAAGCGGTTGTTCCGGGTACTCCGTGGATTGTGATGGAAGCGTAATTACCGGGCATCACATCTCGCGTAAAACTCATAAGACTCAAACCCGCCGACGATGCAGATGATGATGTTCGGGTTGCAGGGGACGACTGTGCCCTAGTTTGAACATCGCCGTTACCGGACAGTCCAGTTTGAACAGAGGCTGCAGCAGCAACAGCCGTGTAATGGGCTGAACCGTGCCCATTAATGAACCACGCTGGGTGAATTTCCATCCAACCATGGTCAGCGTCTTTAACGTATGCACCGGTGACAGTAATATGTTGACCGACGACTGGAATAGGTACGTCGTGTTGGTCCATAGGTATGACTTCGACGACAATATTGCCGTGTTCGTATTGGTCATTCTTGGTGTCAATGAGAGTTGCGTACTGTGGATCTAGTTTCAGATTGATGTGGTGGTCATGGTCTGGCTCATGCCGGACAATTTCAACCGTTCCAGAAACAGTTTTGAGTGGCGACACCACATGAAGCCGATACGGATGATAGACGCCCGCTAACGGAGCGGAGCGACCGACTGAAGACAATGCAGTTGGTTCGGAAGATGCAGCCGATTTATTGGAGACGTATGCGACAGGATTTTGCGCCGTTGTATGAACCGACGATGACTGGTTTAAAGGAGGATCATCGGTGCTTGCAAAATTTCGCGGTGCAGATGGGTGCGAGACCGTACTACAGCCAACTACACTGGCTACAGTTAGTGTACTTACAAGATATACAGTCAGCTTACGCAAATGTTCTACTCCCTTCAATACCCACTTTAATCACTGTAGTAAAGATTAAACCCAATACTATGCGCATTTCCAGCAGACGTCTCTAGAAATCAGCTGCCAATGCCCGTAATGTGGGTCTTGCCCCAGCACGTGATGATTTATGAACAATATATACTTCCTGAGCTGGTCACCTCAGACTTTTATCAGGAGTTTTGTCATAAGAATGAATATTTAGTATCATTTTTGTCAACAAACCACAAGTGAATGGACAGGGCAATGGCGCCCAACACGGTCATCCCGGAAACGATGACCGTGTTGGGCGTTGTCTGCTTAGAGGGGGTGAATCAGTCCATCTTTTCGCAGCGGGTGCAGGCACACGTTCTGGAATACCACGGAAAAGAGGAGATGAAACATGGCACGGCGTTCAGCGGAACAGTTGAAGCACGACGAGGAACTGTTGCACAAGCTTGGGTATCGGCAAGATTTGGCGCGAGCAATGAGTGGGTTTTCGAACTTTGCCATCTCGTTCACAATTATTAGTGTGCTCTCAGGGTGTTTGACACTGTTTGCTTTTGGCCTGACGAGTTCTGGGACCATGGCGGCTTCGATTGGCTGGCCGATTGTCGCCATCTGTGTGATGCCTGTGGCCCTGTCGATGGCTGAAATTGCTTCTGCCTATCCAACGGCCGGAGGTCTTTATTATTGGGCCAGCAAGCTGGGTGGACCTGGCTGGGGATGGTTTACTGCGTGGTTCAACCTGATTGGTGAAGTGGCCGTCACAGCAGGCATCAACTACGGTCTGGCTATCTTCGTCGATGCATTGATAAATCAGTTTGTACCGGGATTCCCCGCCAGTGGTCACGCAGGGGCCATTGCCACGCTGGTCATCTACGCGGTCATCCTGCTCCTTGGAGCTTCGCTCAACTTCGCTGGCGTTAACGTGGTCTCGATGCTCAACTCGGTCAGCGCCTGGTGGCATGTACTCGGTGTTATCGTCATTGTCTCGGCACTCATGTTCTTTGCACCGATTCATCCACATCCATGGCATTTCGCGTACACGACCGGGACCTCAAGCAGCGGCTTCCCGAACTGGTATGGCTTTCTCATCGGTCTGCTGCTCGCGCAGTACACCTTCACGGGGTACGATGCGTCAGCGCACGTCTCTGAAGAGACGGTCGGGGCGGACAAGAGCGCACCGCGCGGCATCATCTTGTCGGTTGCTGTGTCAGCCATTGCTGGATATGTGTTGTTGATGGGTTTTGTTTTTGCCATGCCTGACCTGACCAAGACCATGGGCGCAAGCAACCCCGTTCTCTACATCCTCACAACGCGCCTCGGTGTATCTGTCGGTACGGCGTTGTTTCTCATCGCACTTGTCGCGGAGTTCTTCTGTGGTACTGCTTCGATTACCGCAAATTCGCGCATGATATACGCATTTGCCCGTGACCGTGGGATGCCCGGATGGCGCAAGTGGAGCAAAATCAACAAGGCGAAGCATGTGCCTGCCAATGCTATCTGGCTTGCCATCACTTGTGCGTTTATCCTCGCCTTGCCAGCCCTGTTCAGCACGGTGATTTATGCCGCAGTGACATCTATTGCGACCGTTGGCCTGTATGTAGCCTATGTGGTTCCAACCTTTCTGCGGCGTCTTCATCCGGAGCGACTACCGGAGGGGGCGTTCAAGCTCGGCAAGTGGGGCGGGTTCGTCGGCTGGTTCGCGGTGGTCTGGGTCATCTTTATCTGTATTCTGTTCATGCTCCCGACGACAGGACCGATAACGCCTGCCAACTTTAACTTTACCCCCGTGGTTCTGCTTATCGTGTTTGCCTTCCTGATTCCGTGGTGGTTTGGCAGTGTGCGGCACTGGTTTCGCGGTCCCATTCGGGAAGTGGACGAACAGCCGCCAATGGCGGTCAACGATGGTACTGTCCGCTACGGTGAACCCCTCGGACTGGATGATTGAACGGGCGAACGCCAGTGAGTTTGGTCTCGCTGCCTATTTGTTCACGCGTGATGTCCGCCGGGTGTTTGAGGTCTCGGAACGCCTTGAGGTAGAGATGGTTGCGATCAACAACAGAACATCCATCAGTGTTCCGCAGGCCCCGTTGCGGCATTAAACAGACCGGGCAGGGGCGTGAAGGTGGGCACCAAGGCCTCGAAGAATTCATGGAGATTAAATACATCTCGCTCACACTTTGAAACTGGCACAGGGAGGTACAGCGCGATGGGAACGCAAATCAGCGAAGGCATCACAAGTCTCGATCAGTTGACAGAAAAGATTGGTGCAGGCGAGATTGAGACGGTCATTGTGGCCTTCTCCGACATGCAAGGACGTCTCGTGGGCAAGCGTTTGACGGGGCAGTACGTGGTCGACCACGTCATTCAGGACGGGGTTCACTTTTGCGTGTACTTGCTCGGTACAGACATGGAGATGGACACACCGCCCGGATTTCCCGGCATGAGTTGGGAACAAGGTTATGGCGACTGGACGGCGAGACCAGACTGGATGACGGTGCGGACCTTGCCTTGGCACGAGAAAACAGCACTGGTGCTGGCGGACGTAACGGACCACCATGGTGCGCTCATCGAAGCGGCCCCACGAACAGTGCTGCGCCGTCAGCTTGAGCGGGCAGCAAAGCTTGGTTTCACAGTCAAGATGGCCTCGGAGCTCGAGTTCTATCTGCTTGACGAATCGTACGATACAGCTTATACAAAAAATTATGACAACCTTGCCCTTGCCGGAAACTACAACGAAGACTACCAACTCTTGCAGGCCTCGCGAAACGAGCCGTTCTACGGAAAGCTGCGAAAGCTGCTCTCGCAGGCCGGTATTCCGATTGAAGGTACAAAGGGTGAGGCCGGTGTTGGGCAACACGAGATTAACGCGTACTACACAGATGCACTTGAAGCGGCAGATAGGCACGTACTCCTCAAGCACGGGGCAAAAGAAATCGCGCTGCAAGACGGTCGTGCCGTCTCGTTCATGGCAAAGCCTGACCATAGCTGGACGGGCTCGAGCAGCCATATTCACTTGAGTCTGTGGACCGAGAGAGGGGGAAACGCCTTCTACGATGCCTCGTCAGAGGTGCACGAGATGTCGATGGTAATGCAGCACTTCCTTGCGGGCCTTGCGGCACATACCCGTGAGCTGTCGATTCTGTTTGCGCCCTATGTCAACTCGTACAAACGCTTCATCACGTCTAGTTGGGCACCAACGCACATTGTCTGGGGCGTTGATAATCGGACCTGCGGTCTGCGCGTGGTTGGCCACGGGGGTGGCAAGCGCATCGAAAACCGTTTCCCAGGCGCCGACACAAACCCGTACCTGGCCGTAGCTGCGATGCTCGCCGCTGGGCTCGACGGCATCGAGCAGCGCCTGCCGCTTCCGCCGGAGTGGATGGGGAACGGGTACGAGGCACAAGGCGTCCCATCTCTGCCGACGTCCTTGTACGAAGCGATTGCAGCGTTTGAGCAGAGCGAACTGGCGAAAACTGCATTTGGCGACAATGTCTATCAGCACTACCTAAACGCGGCACGTGTCGAGCAACGCGCATATGACCAAGTCGTCACCAACTGGGAAAAGCGCCGCTACTTCGAACGGGCTTGAACCCCTGAACGGCCCGAAAGTTTGAACGGGCTTAAACCCTGAGCGCGTAAACGCTGAACCGGGCCCAATGTCTGAACGGGGCCAAACCCCGAACCGGACTTAAACTCTGAACAACAGCGAGAGGAGCACGAAACGATGAGATTGCAAGACAAGGTGTGTGTTATCACTGGCGCGGGTGGAGGCATGGGACTGAAGGCCGCAGAGCGTTTCGCGAAGGAGGGCGGACGTATTGCCATCTTTGAGATGAACCATCAAGCAGGTGAACAGGCTGAAGAAATGATTCAGACGGCGGGCGGCGAGGCAAAGTTTTTTCACTGCGATGTGTCTAACGAAGAGAGTGTGCAAGCGGCGGTCGCTGGTGTACACGAGGCGTTTGGCCGCATCGACGTCCTCTACAACAATGCGGGCATTATGCCTGAGGCAGACCACTCGGTTCTCGACACCACCGTGGAAACCTGGGACAAGGTGATGGCGGTCAACGTTCGGAGCATTTTCCTCACCTGCAAATACGTGCTGCCGCATATGCTCGCGCAGAAGTCAGGGTCAGTCATTAACATTGCTTCGTTCGTTGCCCTCGTCGGGTGCAGTGTGCCTCAGGATGCGTACACGGCGTCGAAGGGGGCCGTCATTTCTCTGACAAAGTCGCTTGCCATCCAGTTTCGGCCTCAGGGGGTGCGCAGCAACGCGATTTGCCCGGGCCCCATTGAAACACCGCTGATGACGGAATGGCTGCTGAAAGACGAAGCAGCACGGCAGCTGCGGCTCAGCCGACAGCCCAGTGGTCGGTTTGGCAGGCCAGAAGACATCGTGAACTGCGCTCTGTATCTCGCCTCGGACGAGTCGGACTGGACCAACGGCGCAGTCATGGTTGTCGATGGCGGTATCACGAGCAACTACTTCTAAGTCGTGTAGAGCAATCATCGGATGAAAGAAATAAAGGCAGGGCACGTGTAGAAGATGCCCTGCCTTTGCCTATCTTCTGCCGCGGCCGGCATGATATGTTGTAAAATACTGAACAAATTATAAAATAGGGCTGCAGCTATCGGATAGGGCTGTCTAGAACACCGTCGGGCGGACCAATCTCACACAAGGTACTCGTCAAAGCCATCCGTTTTGCGAACGGGATGGTGTCATAGACGTAGTCAGACGTAGTCAGACAGACACTTCTGTTACCTCTCGGGGAGGAGGAAGCTGGTGGTCAAGGCAAAAATCATGCTTGTGGACGACGAATCGGTGGTGCGTATCGACATGCGGGAGATGCTCTTACTGGAAGGTTACGATGTGGTCGCGGAGGCCTCCAACGGCGAAACAGCGATTGAGCAGGCCTTGTTGCACCGCCCTGACCTCATCATCATGGACGTAAAAATGCCAAAGATGGATGGCCTGACAGCGAGTCGCATCATCTATCAAAAGACCCACATCCCGATTCTCGTTTTGACTGCTTACAATCAATCGCAGTTGATAGACGACGCCAAGGCCGCAGGCATCATCAGCTATCTTGTCAAGCCCGTGACAGAATCCGACCTTGTACCGGCCATTGAGATGGCCTTGGCCCAAGCTGAACGTCTCAAACGCCTCGCTGATGAGATGGATAAGCTGGAGTCGCAGTTGAAAGAACGCAAATTCGTTGAACGCGCAAAAGGCATGCTGATGGACAGAGAGGGTCTCAGTGAATCGCAGGCTTATCAACGGATACGCCGACAGGCGATGAACCAACAGACTACAGTGGCGGCAATTGCCGCGATTATCGTTCGTCAGTCAATGGATGGGGAGGGCAAGTGAAGAACATGGCTACCCGGTACACTGGCACCCGCCCAAACCTGATTGCGGCTGTATGCCAAAGTAAGACAGACCTTGCGCAAGACGAGATTGACGAGGTCATTCGTGTGGCAAATCAGTTGCAGATGATGTCGGACCTAAACACGTCGGACGTGTTTATCGACTGTCTCTGGCGCGGTCGCTCCGACCAAGCTGTCGTCGTCGCACAGGCCAAGCCGAATACCGGTCGCAGCTTGTATTCCGAGTTCATTGTGGGGCAACGCATCTTGCGTGACAATGAACCCGGTGTCTTCTATGCTTTCCAGACGAACAAGTACGTGACTGGCACCCGTGCCATCACGAACGAGAACGTCACCATCCAGCAGAAGATACTGCCGTTTCACGGCCACACCGGCCGTTTGATTGGGGTCATCATTCTCGAACAGGACATTTCTACCCAGGTGATTCACGAGCAGGCAGCACGTTTGTTTCAACAGACCGCAGAAGACCTTGGAGAGACCTTGTGGGAAGTGGCGGTTGCTGAGATTAACCTCCCGAGTCTCATCCACGAAGGCGTCATTCTCTGCAATTCGGAGTACCTGTTTACGTACATCAATCCGACTGCACTGCAGTGGTTTGAGAAACTGCACCAACCTCGTCCGGAAATGGGTGCGCCGCTTGAAGCTGTGTTCGCCGGTGTACTCGAGCAGGTGTTGCGGGATGCGTACGAACGTGGTGTCGAGGCACGAGAGTTCACTTTTGGGGACAACACCGTGCTTGTCAAAGCCATCTCCATTCAGAAGCACGGTGTGTTTAAAGGCGGGCTCATTTTGCTCTCCGACATCACTGAGCTTCGGGAGAAAGAGCGGCAGTTGACCATTAAATCGACGGTCATTAAGGAAATACACCACCGTGTAAAAAACAACCTGCAGACCATCAGCAGCCTCCTTAGACTGCAGATGCGACGGACCAAATCAGAGGACATCCGCTCTGCGTTTCAGGACAGCATCCATCGCATCAAGACCATTGCACTTGTGCATGAGACCCTTTCGCAAAGCGGAATTGAGTTTGTAGAACTCCGCCAGTTGATGGACACCATCTCTTCCATGCTGATTCAGACGGCCGGCCACCCTGACAAGGTGATTCAGTGTACAATCCACGCCGACGCCATTCTACTGCCGTCGGAAAAGGCTACGCCTGTCGCGCTGATTCTCAACGAACTGATTCAAAATTGTCTCGATCACGCTTTTGAACACCAGGCAGACGGCAGCATTTTTGTGTCGGCACGCTGCAGCAGTGGTGAACTCATCATTGCTGTCGAAGACAACGGACGAGGCTGGGACTTGCAGACAACCGACGATACGCTCGGTACGCGTATTATTGAAACGTTGGTGAGAGAGGACCTATTTGGTCGCATTGGGTATGAGACGGACGGCGGTACACGTGTGACCTTCAGCTTCCCGTTCGTGAGCGCAATGACGATAGGAATCCCCGATTCGCCGTGAGGGTTGTCCACACCAACGATTCGCAGGACGCATAAGCTAAACCATGCCATATCGCGGGGGTGAAGGCATGGACGTGATGGCAATTCTGAAGCAGCTTACTCCTGGTTCCACGGTTAGTTTGTGGTTTAGCAACTCCAATTTTCTCGACACCAATTTTCAAGGCTATAAGGACAACCAGGTTGCATTTGCAGGCGGAGATTTGAGCGGGCTGACCTATATTGATGTGCGGGCAATCAAAGCCATCAGGGTCCATTAATGCATCTCAGTTTCGGCTTGTCCTCATCAATGTCTCTGGTATCGCCTTTCCGAAGAAACTTCGGGTTGGTGCAACGCGTTCGTTGACGCCGAAATGGTGTATCATCCATTTTTCACGCAAACAGGGTAGGATGAATGAAGTTGGGGCCATTCCCCAGGGGGATGGCCCCGCCGTTGCTGTGCGCACGGGATTTGGCTAAGCCTGTTGCAACATTTGACGAAGGCTCCCGTGTAACTCCGTTTGACTAGCTACGCTTCCAGGTCAAATCTGTCGGCATTCATGACCTTGACCCACGCACTGACAAAATCACGTACAAACTTCTCTTGATTGTCGTCCTGTGCATAGACTTCCGCTAACGCCCGCAGAACCGAGTTAGACCCGAACAACAGGTCAACTCTGGTTGCTGTATAGACCAATTCACCGGTTTGCCGGTTACGGCCTTCGTACAGGCCGCCGTCTGTAGGAGTCCACGCAATACCCATATCGAGTAGGTTGACAAAGAAGTCATTGGTGAGTGTGCCTACACGATGGCTGAAAACGCCGTGTCTCGTCCCACCGTAGTTGGTACCGAGCACCCTCATTCCGCCAACAAGAGCCGTCATTTCAGGAGCTGTGAGGCCGAGCAACTGCGCCTTGTCGACAAGGAGTTCTTCTACGCCTACGCTGACGGGCTCCTTTTGGTAGTTGCGGAAACCATCAGCGACAGGCTCGAGCACACAAAAGCTGTCTACATCGGTTTGCTCCTGTGTGGCATCGCCGCGTCCGGGGGCAAACGGAACCGTGACATCAAAGCCGGCAGCCCGAGCGGCGCGTTCGACTGCGGCACTCCCGCCGAGCACAATCAAATCTGCCATACTCACCTTCTTATCGAGTTGATTCTGGATGCTTTCTAGTACCCCTAGCACTTTCTCAAGTTGATGTGGTTGATTCACTTCCCAGTTCTTTTGCGGCGCAAGACGGATTCTTGCGCCATTTGCACCGCCGCGCATATCTGAACTACGAAAGGTGCTGGCTGAAGCAAAGGCTGTCGTGACCAACTCGCTGACCGTAAGTCCTGAATCGAGGAGGGTTGCTTTTAGTTCAGCGATGTCCTTGTCCGTGAGATGGTAATTGACCGACGGGACGGGGTCCTGCCAGACAAATTCTTCTTTTGGAACTTCCGGGCCGAGATATCTTGCGCGCGGTCCCATGTCACGGTGGGTAAGTTTGAACCATGCACGAGCAAATGCATCTGCAAACGCAGCGGGATCTTCGTAAAAGCGACGGGAAATCTTTTGGTAGTCCGGGTCTTTGATGAGTGCGATATCGGTTGTCATCATCATCGGCGAAACACGCAGGGACGCGTCTTCGACGTCCGGAGCCAAATCTCCTTCGTCAAAATTCTGTGCGGTCCACTGATATGCGCCGGCAGGGCTTTTTGTCAGCTGCCAATCGTATTTGAAGAGCAGATGAAAGTAACCATTGTCCCACTTCGTGGGACTTGCTGTCCAAGCACCTTCAGGACCGCCGCCGATGGTGTCGCGGCCTTTGCCCTTTCCGTGTGTACTGTGCCACCCTAAACCCATTGCCTCAATCGGAGCGGCTTCGGGCTCTCTGCCGACAAGTGCCGGGTCTCCGGCCCCATGGGCCTTGCCAAAGGTGTGACCACCCGCAATCAAAGCGACCGTCTCTTCGTCGTTCATGGCCATGCGGGCAAAGGTTTCGCGGATGTCGCGGGCGCTCGCAAGCGCGTCGGGATTGCCATTTGGACCTTCGGGGTTGACATAGATGAGACCCATTTGCACGGCAGCCAAGGGATTTTCCAGAAGGCGGTCTCCCGTATAGCGCTTATCACCGAGCCACTCCGTTTCCGCCCCCCAGTAAATGTCTTCTTCTGGATGCCAAACATCCCGCCGTCCTGCACCAAACCCAATTGTCTTGCCGCCCATCGACTCAATCGCCACATTACCTGCAAGAATCATCAAGTCAGCCCAAGAAATCTTGTTCCCGTACTTTTTCTTCACCGGCCATAGCAGTCGACGGGCTTTATCCAGGTTGACGTTGTCCGGCCAACTGTCTAGTGGCGCGAAGCGCTGCGTTCCGTTGCCTGCGCCGCCGCGGCCATCGCCGATGCGATACGTACCGGCCGAGTGCCACGCCATGCGAATAAACAGGGGTCCATAGTGTCCGTAATCCGCAGGCCACCAATCTTGACTGTCCGTCATGAGTTGCAGCAGGTCCTGCTTCAGAGCATCGTAGTCCAGCTTTGCAAATTCCGTCGCATAGTCAAAGTCCTCGTCCATAGGGTTTGATTTTCTGTCATGTTGATGGAGAATACTTAAGTTCAATTGGTTTGGCCACCAATCTCTATGTGACGGACCACGAGATTGATTGCTCGTGGCACCTCCGTGCATCACCGGGCACCTGCCGGCGTGCTCCGTGTCCTTTGCGCCCATATGTTTGTCCCCTTTCTGTTCTGCCTGCTCGCGTCAAAAAGGCGTGCTCCTGTGTTCGGAAATTGGCTGCGGATATCCATATTGTGGGTACGACAAAGTTGTCTCTTCGGAGCGATGATATGCGGGTAATGATGTTGTCATGCATGAATCGTGCACTGGAGGCTCTTGCAACATGCCCTTGCAACATGCTCTCGCAAATGCTTTTGCAACATGGTCTTGCAAAGTGCTAGGGAGAAAAAAGAGTTTTATGGGGGAATGCTGTGCGCGTGAAGGGTGGGGTTTTGGCAAACTAACGATGGGTCTCCTGAAATGTAATATTCAACGTCTGCTCCGTCTTCGTATTGAAGAGAATCCGTACGTACACTCCAAACTCACCTTTGTCATCCCGCAGCCACAACTTAAAGACTTCCTGCGTAGTGGATGCCGACATCGTTCGCCTTGCGACATGCAAATAGTCGACTACAGAGGCTTTCGGGTAGCGTTTTTGTGTCTCTAAGACTGCCAACTTTCCCCATTTTGCGTATTTGGGTTCTGGTTTGACGTAGTGATTCTGAGAACCAGTCGCTGAGGCAGCAAACACCGTCGTGGCGTTGAACCCTGCCAGACACACGATGAACAGAAAACCTAAACAGGCTCTCATTGCTCTTTTTCTCGCTTTTATCACCGATCCACGTCCTTTTTTTGTCGGGGTTTTGTGGGAATATAGAGACAGGGTTCGTCACAAGGTTAGTGTGCCCCATCAACGCCTAGAACATAGCAGCAGATAACGCGACCCACATCGTCCGGATGCATTTCCAACTGGATGGTTGTCGACAAAATCTTGATAGGTTCGTCAGAACTTCTGAAATTCTGTATACTACGAAGTATTTACCGTCATGGCAGTGTTGATGCGACAGATTATGATCCGCTGAAGCAGCGGCTGAATGAGTGACTGAATGAGTGACTGAATGAGTGACTGAATGAGTGTCAGACATTTGAAGGAGCGTTCAGAGTGATAGAAGAGCGGTTGCATGGGAGAAGATTGTGGCTGTTTGCAGCGGCCCTTATGATTGGCGGATTGGGAATCGTCACGGGATGTGGGTCCCCCTCCGTTACGGCAGTCAGTACACATCCAAGTTCTCAGGGCGCAAAAGGATATCTTACCTACCAGCCTGACAAATACGCCGGCGCTCCGTCCCTCACAGAGAAGTGGCTGAAGCCAGATGCAGCGACGCGGTCCGTAGCCGTGTCCCTTATCTTACCTACGAGTGGCCTGTCGCTGAATGGCTACTATAACGGATTTGCAGAAATCGATGTCCCGGTGGGGTGGAAGGTGTCACTGTCATTTCGGAACGAGAATCCAGATATCTCCGGAAAGTTGGCAGTGGTTCGTCCTGAAAACGTCACGCAAGGGATTGTGGTCCCAGCGATAACGGGGGCAGTGGGGAGCAGCGCAAACAGTACCACGAAGCCAACGACGTTGACATTCACGCCAGACAAGACTGGGACGTATGTGGTGGAATCGGTACCGACAGCACTTTCTGGGAGTTGGCTGTGGTTCGTCGTGACTCCGAGTTCGACAACCCCGCAGGTCAAGTTAAGAAAATGAAAGAGCGATGGCCCAATCACCGCTGAGGAATGAGTAATACACTAAGGCACAACGCAGCGGGAAGTGGGAATGAACATGGCGACGTTTGCTCATGCATATGCGATGAAAGAGCGCCTTTCAGCGTCCTTATTGAAACATCCCCATATACATGGGGTGGGAGTGGGCTTTTGGGATAAGAAGCAGCCAAAAAGAGGAGCTGCTGTCATCATCTATTCAAACCTCATCTCTGTGACTTTACTAGGAATCAGACCAACAGTAAGTTTGCAGAGAAAGAACCGAAATGTGGTCGTCCCCTTGAGAGTCGTGAAGACAGGGAGGGTCCATTCCCATACCGATTACAAGCGGCGCATCCGTCCTGTTCCCGCCGGATACAGTGTCGGAACTCGCGCAGGCGCTGGCACCGTGGGGTTGATTGTCAAAAATGCGCTCAGCCACAACCAATTGTACATTTTAAGTAACAATCACGTACTGACGAACCCTGTCAACACAAGGCACCGCGCTGCTACACTGCAACCTGGTGGAACCGGCGACAAGGGCGCGATGATGGATGGCGTCGGTTATTTATCACGCTATGTGCGGCTGAGAAAAAATTCATCGAATCTGGTCGATGTGGCTCTTTCCACTCCAGTGAGCAACAGCATCTTGTCGCCCCGGTATGCTACCGTGGGGACCGTGCCTGGACATGTTACGGCCTATCGAGTGGGTGAACGCCTGAAAAAAGTGGGTCGCACAACTGGGTTGCGATACGGAACTGTCGAATCCGTAAACACAGACATGCTCGTCGGCTATGGGGGCCGTTTAGGTACATTGCTGTTTCGCAATCAAACGGTGATTCGTGGACCCCGTCCAGTGTCTCGGCCGGGTGACTCCGGGTCCGTCTGGCTCAGGCGGAAAGACAACTTCGCTGCAGCAGTCAATTTTGCAGGTACCGACGATGGACGCATTTCCATCGCGTTCCCAGTGGATTGGGCAATGAAGAGATTTAAAATACGGGTGGCCCAACCGAAAGCGATGGGCCGTGTAAGAACCGTCAAGTCTAACAGTCTCGCTTATTCCCGCCACCTGACAGCCAAGGAGCTCCGTTCAATCGAGGTTATTCGTGTACAACGCTGACGATGGTGAATTGAACTAGTTTCAAGCGTAAATTTCTGAAAAAACATTCAATTCTATAAAATTAAACTGTATACTTCAGATATACAAAACGTGAGCAAAACAGCTTATGAAGTGATTCAGACTGCCATTCCGGCGTCAGACCTAATGTCGCAGTCATGACGTGCGCTTATCCCAAACGACTGGGGGCATTAAAGATGTTTGATGTCGTTGTACGAAACGGTCGACTAATAGACGGGACAGGGAATCCTTGGACATATCTTGATGTCGGTGTCAAAGATGGGCATATAGCTGTGATTGGCCATCTGAAAAACGCAGATGCAGCGATGGTGATTGATGCCAAAGGACAAGTCGTGGCCCCTGGCTTCATCGATCCGCACGTTCACTCGGATCTCCTCTGTCTGCACCCCGAGGTCCACAAGGTCAAGGTCATGCAAGGCATTACAACAGAGTTATTGGGACAAGACGGAATTTCTGTGGCGCCTGTTTCCGAACGAACAAAACCTTTGTGGCAGCAGCAGTTAAAGAGTCTCAATGGTGATATTGGGGACTGGCCATGGAACTCTGTCGAAGACTATTTACACCACCTCTCGAGCAGCAATCTGAACGGCAATGCGGCATACCTGGTGCCGCACGGTGCTGTTCGGACGCTGGTGATGGGTTTTGCTGCACGTACCTGCACACAGACTGAGGCCAAGGAAATGCGCGGCCTCGTTGAACAGGCGATGGAGCAAGGGGCGATGGGTCTGTCCTCAGGACTCATCTATCCGCCGAACCTGTACTCTGACCTCGAAGAACTGACGGAGCTGTGTAAAGGAGCCGCCAAATATCACGGTTGTTTCGTGGTCCACATCCGCAACGAGAGCAATCACATGTTGGCAGCCGTTGATGAAATGATTGAGGTTGCCCGCCGCTCCGGAGTCAGGCTCCATCTTTCGCATTTCAAGGTCGGCGGACAGGCGAACCGAGCAAACTATGCCATTGCCCTGAAAAAACTTGAAGACGCGCGCGCTGAAGGTATCGAGATAACATTTGACCAGTATCCATATACGGCCGGTTCTACGGTGTTCCATTCGCTTTTACCGCCCTGGATGCATGACGGCGGCAGCGCACAGATGCTCGAGAACCTGCGTGATGTAGGTGTTCAAAATCGCATCAAAAAGGCGTGGCGCGAAGACGACGCCTATGAAAATTGGGTGCGCAACTGTGGATGGGAAAACATCGTCATCACAGCAGTTGGTTCAGCGCAAAACCGGTCGATTGAGGGTCTAAATATGCTTCAAGTTGCAAAGTCTCGCCATCAGGAGCCTGAAGACGCTGCCATTGATTTGCTGCTTGAGGAAGCAGCGAACATCACCATGATCACGCACTGGGGATTTGAGGAGGACATCATCTCCGCGATGCAGCATCCCTTGCAAATGGTCGGATCGGACTCAATCTTTGGCGGCAAACCGCATCCTCGCCTCTATGGCACGTATCCCAGGGTTCTTGGGCGTTTTACGCGTGAGCTGAAAGCACTGAAGTTGGAAGATGCAATCCGACGGATGACAGGGGCGCCCGCGCAGCTTTTGCGCCTTCACGACCGCGGACTGTTGAAGGAAGGATACTTTGCAGATGTCGTGGTGTTTGATGCTGACACGGTCGCAGACAGGGCTACGTATGACAATCCGATGGCTGAGTCTGTTGGCATTTCGCACGTACTTGTCAATGGTCAGACTGTGGTGCAGGGTGGTACATACACGGGGTGCACACCCGGGCAGGTCATTTATCGACGAGCGTGATCCCGGAGCGGCTGAATCAGCGGTGCTTACGCACTGCGGATGAAAAAGTGTGGTGATAGGTGATAGAAACCGTTGAACTTGTAGACGGTTGGTTCAAGCAGGTTCAGTTAGCTAGAAGCGAGGAGTTGAAGAAGCGAGATGATGAAAGATGACCTGGCGACTCCAGCACTTGTTGTTGATAAAGACGTGCTGTCCGGGAACATTGTGCGCATGTCTAAGATAGCGAAGAGTGCAGGCGTGAAGCTTCGGCCCCACATCAAAACACACAAGACTCCAGCGATTGCCAAGATGCAACTTGAATCGGGGGCTGTCGGAATCACGTGCGCCAAAGTCAGCGAGGCCGAAGTGATGCAGGCAGCCGGCATCAAAGACATCTTGATTGCCTACCCGGTTGTCGGGGACGAGCAGGTGTACCGCGCCCTTTCTTTGGCAACCAAAGCCCACATCACGATGGCCTTCGACAGTGCTTATGGCGCGCAAAAAATCAATCACGCAGCAAACAGATTTCAGGTCGTCGTCCCACTGTACATGATTGTGAATACCGGTTTAGACCGAGACGGCGTGTTGCCTGGACCAGACGCCCTGGAACTGGCACGCCAAATCAAGCATCTCGAGCACGTGGTATTAAAAGGCATCATGACGCATGAAGGGCATGTGTATCATGCAAAAGACCTTCAGGAGCTGACACAGGTCGCGAAAAATGCTGGTTTGGCCATGGTTCAAACGCGTGACCTGCTCGTGGAACACGGTTTTCCCATTGACGAAGTGAGTATGGGCTCAACGCCTGTTTGTCGCGCCGGGATTACTGTTGCGGGGGTTACGGAATGGAGGCCAGGAACGTATGTGTTCAACGATGAACACGAAGTGATGATGGGGGTAGCGAGAGCAGAATGTGCGCTGTCAGTTGTTGCAACCGTGGTCAGTCATCCCGCCAAGAACCGCTTTATTCTGGATGCAGGAAGCAAGGTGTTGACAACCGACAGGTCGATGACAAAAGGGTACGGCTACATCAAGGAGGTGCCAGACGCGGTCATTGTCCGACTCAGTGAGGAGCATGCAGTGGTCGAAGCGGTGCCGGAAGGTGTTTTACGAATTGGCGATCGCGTTGAAATCATACCGAACCACGTCTGTCCGGTCGTAAACCTCGCGGATGCCCTGTACATGACACAGGGTGATGAGATAAAGGAAGTGTCCACTGTCACTGCCAGAGGGAAGGTTACCTGAAATGACAAATGGATTACAGGGTACGGCTACTTGTTGCCACATCGAGGCTCCAGCCCGCGATGGCATTTTCTTGGTCAGCGCTGAGTGGAAACCGACTCTTGACGTAATCACGAATCGAAAACAAACAGCTCGATAAGCTGTGTTCGTCGTGAACGTCGTGGGTGATGACGGTTGCTGATGGGTGCTGGAACTGGGGCAATCCGACCACTCGAACTCGTAGCAGCTGGATGCCTAGTTTTGTCAGCAGGTAGTTCTGTTCCTCATCCTTCTTGGCGCGGGACGAATGGTGATACCCGTCATACTCAATGGCAAATTTAATGTCCGGTACAAAGATGTCGACTTCGATGTGTTTTCCTCTGAAGAATAAATCGGCCCGATTCTGTGTGGAGTCAAACACCTGCTTCACATGGCGAAACAGGAACTGTTCCGCTTGTGAGGTGTTCGCGGGCGTACATTTCGGACATGCAAAACGCCGTTTGAGGGACTCGAGTGGTGCGAACCATTGATGTCCGTTGTCGCATCTCCATAGCTGGACTTGCTTGTTCCGAACCGTATGTCCGCTAGGCGTGAGCTGTTTCGATTCAGTTGACCCCCATGGATAAGCAGGTTTCCAGAAGGCGTGTGCGGAATTTTGCATCCTATGTGCCACCTTCGCTACAGAAAAGTGAATTTCCATGTAATCCTAGATTTCACTTCAACGATACGATGACAATGTGAAGTGCGCTTGTCGATTCTACAAAGATTCTGTTTATCTTCAGTGTAGTTCGTGTAAACGCGGATGTGACTTTCCAGAATGCAGAGGGGTGTGTCGATGACAACGCATGGCTTGGACGCTCAGATGAAAATTTACAGTAACATGCTGCTTGGACAGGGGTATGATGTTCCACTCTCCGCGGAAGAGTGGCGAGACAAGGCTCGCGCGAATTTGGCCGATGGGCCCTGGTGGTACGTGGAGGGCAGTGCAGGTGCTGAAGCGACGATGGATGAGAACCGTCAGGCATTCAGCCGCTACAAACTCTGCCCAAGGATGCTCCGGAACGTCGCCGACCGTGACTTGCGGGTGACCCTGTTTGGGAAGAACTATCCAATGCCGTTTTTGTTGGCACCAGTTGGCGTTCAGTCCATTATCCATCCAGACGGGGAAAGGGCATCAGCGAGAGCGGCAGCAAAGAGCGGTATCGGCTATGTCCTCAGCACTGTTTCGTCCGTACCTATGGAGGAGATAGCGGCGGTCATGGGTGACGCACCGCGGTGGTTTCAGCTCTACCCCGGAAAAGATCCAGAGATTGTTTCAAGCATGGTCCAGCGTGCGGAAACGGCAGGCTACGGCGCGCTTGTGGTCACGGTCGACACAACCATGCTCGGGTGGCGGATGCACGACTTAAAGAACGCATATCTGCCTTTTATGCTGGGAGAGGGGATTGCCAACTTCTTGACCGATGGCGCATTTACATCGCGCCTTGCAGCTTCACCCGCGGAGAACCAGATGGCGGCAATTCAAGAGTTTTTAAATGTCTACGTCAACCCCGCATTTACTTGGGAGGACTTAGAGAACGTTCGGAAGCAGACAAAGTTGCCGCTACTCGTAAAAGGTATTACGCACCCGGAGGATGCAAAGATGGCCCTCAGGATGGGGGCAGATGGGCTCGTTGTCTCGAATCACGGTGGACGTCAGGTGGACGGTGCCATCGCCGCGCTCGACGCACTGCAAAAGATACGAGAGGTTGTAGGTCCGAATGTCACAGTGCTGATGGACAGCGGGATTCGCACTGCTGCTGACATCCTGAAAGCAAAGGCACTTGGTGCGGATGCCGTGCTAATCGGCCGACCTTACGTCTACGCCCTCGCTGCCGCTGGTCAGGAAGGCGTGGAACAGTGGCTGTTTCACATGATGGCGGAACTTGACTTACAAATGGCCTTGGCCGGTTATGCGAGCATCCGTGAGGTCGATAGCACTGCCGTCACCGCTTATCCGCTTCGCTAGGGATGCACACGGAAAGAGACGCCGATGCCGGTAAAACGTTTCATTGAGGAGTATAATCGCAATCAAAGTTCAGTTCTTATGTGGTTTCTCCATTTAAGAACACTTTCGATGGCGTTCGCTTCACCTGCTACATAAACGTCACTGACTGTAAATGTCCACTGCCTGAAAATCCGTTCCCGGTCCAAAGAGGGGACTGGATTGGTTATCTTGAAACTTTTGTTTGCAGTTAACTTCTGGTTCATTCGGAGAATGTGGGAGTTGCTCCAATTGTTGTCGCACGCCTCACAATACAGTTTTTTCAATAAGTCGTAGCCTTCCGTCGTATAGCCTGAGCGATGCTGAATCATATAATTTCCAACGGTCCAAAAGTGAAGTGCGTATAGCTGCGGATCACCATGTTCCCAAACAAGCAGATATTCGAATTGTTCAGAGCAGGATAATCCACCCTGCTCTTTCGCTCCACATTCTATGCAATGTCCCGCTTCCATTATCGATTCAATCACAGCAACCTATTCCTTTCCTTTGGAACCAGCGAAATTGTTCGTTCCGAAATTTCGCGTTTTTATTGCCGGCAAGACAACTGTAAACCCTCACGCAACGTGAGGGTCAACTATTCTCATCACATTTGTTACGTGATGTGGAACGTCTGCGCCCTGTTGCGCTAGACAGAAGCCACAAAATTCCTCGGTGTATATTTATGTTGTACGGACGGGAGCAAATTCTTCTTCAAGGTAAGCTGTCTTTGGTACAAGATTTTTATTTGTTGTATTGTCGTTTATAGTTCGGAAAGGTGGCATAGCTCGTGAATTTGGTGACCAAGCGTCTGATTTTGCGTGAATTTCAACTAGACGACTTTGACTCCGTTCATAAATACGCATCTGACCCAGAGGTGTGTAGATACTCTGACTGGGGACCAAATACCAGCGAAGACACACGAAAGTTCATGAAAGATGTAGTCATTGAACAATCTAGAAACCCAAGAAATCAGTTTACGCTTGCGATTATACTGAAGGATTCTAGTGAGGTGATTGGTGCATGCAGTTTAACGAGAATCGAGCCGTATCAAGGAGAAATTGGGTATAGCCTGAACCATGAATACTGGGGTTGTGGATTTGCTACTGAAGCTGCCCATGCAATGCTTATTTTCGCATTTAAAGAACTAAGCTTACACCGTGTTTATGCAACTTGTAGACCAAAGAACATTGGCTCATCGCGAGTTCTAGAAAAAATAGGTATGAAAAAGGAAGCTCATCTACGAGAACATTTATTTTTCAAAGGACAGTGGCATGATTCACTTTTGTACGCCATTTTGCATTCCGAACTAAAGAATGGAAATTAATGTCCGGCACATGCATATCGTGACTTTACTGAATTAACTCCGCCCCTAGAGTTTAGTAAGCATCGAATTGAATTCCCAGATGAAGGTGCCATACACCTCTGGTGCATCATGGATTCTGCAGATATACCCCATCTGTCCTGCAAGCATGTTCTGTAAGAACTCAGTTAACGAATACCAATCTAGAACAAATGATTATGTCAACGTTTCAGTGCTCTAGTGGCGATAAACGTTGGGACATTATGCTCGTGTAATCTGCCGCTACCATTTATATCTTCGTATAGGTCAGTTAAAATAAATCCCGCTTTTAGTTGTCCACCAATCTGTTCTTCTAGAGTATGTGAAAATTGAATTCCAACATCGTTATTCATACACTCTTGATAAAGTTTGCTATCTCGTAATGGATTAAAGGGCAGTGGATTTTTTAGGGTGGTTTCTTCCTCATCAAATATATAGTTTATGCCATTATCCATACCTGCAATGAGTAGACCGCCCTTTTTTAAAACTCTGTAACACTCATTCCAAACATGGAAAACACTCTCAATATAACAATTGGAAACGGGATGAAATATCATGTCAAATGAATCATTTTCAAACGGGAATTGTTTTGTCATATCAGCTTTAACGATTTGAATTGAATATCCTTCACGTGAAGCGACCATTAACTCACTGTCTAACTGCCTTTGTGAGTAGTCCATAACTGTACACTCTGCACCTAATGCCGTAAATACAGGCATTTGTTGTCCGCCACCTGAAGCAAGCCCCAGAATTTTGCAACCTGTGAAATTTGGAAACCACTCTTTCGGAACTGGTTTTGTCGGGGTGAGTAAGACGTTCCACTCACCTTTGCTCACCTTCACATAAGTCTCGTGGGAAATCGGTCTCCCCCATTCCCAGTTTTCATCTACCCATCTATCAATGATGGACGAGTTAATATTTGTATAATCGATACTCATAATGTCCTCCTTAGTGTCACTCTGTCGTTCACCTGCCTAGTCGAGATCCATATTACACCACAACGGTTGCGGATACCCTCAAACAACATATAGCGCTTGTGTCAACAAAAATGGCGTGTCAGTTGGGTAGCCAATTCACACGTCATTTCCAATGTCATTTTCGTTTTCTACTCCACAAAGGAACGTTCTACGATACCGGACGTCTCTCTCGTTTGTGCAGAGCGGTTGGTCTGTCAAACGAAGTCGATGAACTTTTGTACGACCGTGTTGAGGAACACAACAGTCGGTCCATCGGTGAGTTGTCCGCCGTCGTCAAACTTGTTTGCGGCAAACGTCACGAGGACTTCATTTCCCCCAGGAGGAAGGACTCTGCAGTCGAGACCTGGGCTGCTGAGGATTTGCCGGAGATGGAGCTGAGCCCTGAGTGTCCCAATCATGCCTGTAGAAGCTCCGACAATCAGGACCGGTTTTCCGATGGTGACGTGTTCGCCTCTTGACAACCAATCAAGGGCGTTTTTCAAAATGCCGGGAACAGACCAGTTGTATTCCGGTGTCGCAATGATGAGTCCGTCGGCTTCAAGCACCGTTTGTTTAAACGTTTTGACGGCTGCCGGTGGGTCGTTTTCTTCGTCTTGGTTGAAATAGGGCAGCACAGAGATATCCGCAACATCGAGCTTGAATGCCTTCTCGTATTGTTTCCCAATAAAATTGAGCAGCATCGCGTTGTAAGAATTCCTGCGGACGCTGCCTACAAATCCCACAAGCTTCATAAAACCTCTCCTAAATAAATATTATTTTATTACTTGAATCTAGTTTTGGACTTTGCCACAGCAAAATCAAGTACTTGACTCAATAATCATTTAATATTATTATTTAATCATCGTTAAATTCAGAAAATATTGCAAAGAAACGCGGTATTAAGGAACAAGTGCACGGGAAAATGGAACGGAAAATGGCACGGAGAATGGGGGCCTTGGATGCAGTCGCGAAAGTTAAGTGGTCAACTGCTGCATGACCTTGGCAGCAAGATTGTCAGCGGTGCCATAGAGTCTGGTCAGGTTCTGCCAAGTGTTGAAACGCTCAGTGAGATGAAGGGTGTCAGCCGAACAGTCACGCGCGAAGCCTTGAAGGCACTTTCAGCCCTTGGTCTGGTGGAGTCTCAACCAAAAGTGGGCACTACCGTCTGTGCACGGGAAGAGTGGCAGTGGTGGAGCCGGGACGTTCTGCAGTGGTCTGTGGACGCGGAACCGAACCAGGACTTTTTACTCCAACTCATTGAGGTTCGTCGTGTCATCGAGCCCGCAGCGGTGGCGCTGGCGGCGAAAAACGGAACCGATGAAGACTTTGCAGTGATTCAGGCTGCGTTTGACCGACTTTCGGAGTCACTCGACAGCGATGAAGAATGGGCGAAAGCTGACTATGAGTTTCACGACAGTATCATCGCTGCCTCTCGCAATGAGTTGATGTTGAGTCTGATTCGGGTGATGCGCGATGCGCTCCTATACAGCCGCAAGACGACGATTCCAATCTTGAAAGAAACCCGCAAGCAATCACCGAAAAACGCACTCGATGAACATCGAGCTGTGATGGATGCTGTCTGCAGCCGGGATGAGCAGCGTGCACACGAAATGATGTCAAAGTTACTCGATAGCGTAACTATCCTGCTTGAGAATCGAAATGACGGGGGGAAGACACATGGGTATTCGGGTCAGCAGGTTCAGTAATGATGGCAAAGTGGCATGGGGTGTTGTTCTGAGTGAATCAGAATTACAGCCCATCGCAGGTGAGTTCGAGTCACTCGCAGCGCTCTTAACAGACGGGTTGGATGCAGTACATACAGCGGCGACTGCAGACCACGGGACGGTCTCGGCCCGTGATGTGACCTACCTCAGTCCTGTGACGAAACCTGCAAGAATCATCTGTCAGGGCGCCAACTATGCAAATCACCGCTCTGAAGCAGGTATGCTGCCGGAGAGGCCGCCTTTCAATCTTATCTTCCACAAATCGGACACGTCGCTGACGGGGCCAACTGATGATGTGGTTCGACCAGCAAATGTGCGGTTGCTCGATTATGAGGTTGAAGTTGGTCTTGTTATCGGCAAATCTATCCCAGCGCAGACGGAGGTTACGAGTGCCAACTTTGTCGAATATGTCGCAGGGATGTTCATCGCTGACGATGTTTCTGCGCGCGACGTCCAACTCCTTGAGGGACAGTGGTATAAGGGGAAGAGCTACCGGACGTTTTGTCCCGCTGGCCCGTACCTGTATTTGTTTGACGCAGACGAGGCGGGGCTCATTCACGACCTCGAGTTGCGGCTTTCTGTGAACGGCGAAGTCCGTCAAGTTGCGAACACCAGTCAGCTTTTGTTCAAGCCGGAAGAGACACTCACCGAGTTGTCGGAGATTTTTGACTTGATGCCGGGAGACGTCATTCTCACTGGAACGCCAGGCGGGGTAGCACTGAAACTGTCACAGGATGAAGCGGCACTGCTGAATAACCCAGTTGTCTCGTTCGCCGACAAACAGGCAACCTTGATGGAAAGTCAGTCACGCATCGATGCGTACCTACGCGACGGCGACGAAATTGTGTGCACTGTCAAGTCGAAGGACGGGCGTGTTGATTTAGGCACGCAGAAGAACAGGGTTGTGAGCGCGGGCTAAGCCAGTAAGTCAGCGCTTTGCTGAGCGGATGCAGTTGCTTCTTGCCTGGTGCTGCCCACACCGGGCCCTAAGGTTAGGGCCCGGGTGGACACCATCCATTCCATTCATACTGATTATTCAAGAAATATCGGGAGGGAACTGTATGGTTCAAGTTTTTCGGTTGGGTTATGTCCATTTTGGAACCCAGGACATGACGAGGATGCTGAAGTACTACCAGGATGTCATGGGCCTTTCCGTTGTCGAACAAAATGAGTCGCACGCTTATGTAAGCACTTCCATTGACCATCACAACATCATCCTATCGAAGTCTGATGAAAGCGGTTTAATTGGCTTTGGTCTGCAACTCATGCCGCATATCTCTTGTGCAGAAGCTGCACAGGAGCTGAGCCAAAGCGGGATTGAGGCGACGCTGAAGACAAGCGCAGTCGCGGGTATCAGGGAGGTCGTCGAGTTTGTCGATCTCGATGGCTACGTTGTTCACCTCTTCTCGGCCATGGAGGTTGCAGCACCGGGATTCCAGGCAACCGGAATTCGTCCGAACAAGGTGGGCCATCTCTCACTGCGCGTCAAGGACGCAAAGAAGAGTGTCGAGTATTACAAGCAGTTCGGCTTTTTCAACACCGACTGGATTGAGGACTTCTTTGGTTTCATGACCTGCAATCGAGATCACCACGTGCTTAATTTTGCCACCTCCGATGTCAAGGCGATGCACCACTTGGCCCTCGAACTGCGGGATTACAGCCACTTGGTGAGCGCGATGGACCAGCTTAGCAAAAACGAGATCCCAGTCCTGTGGGGACCGTCACGCCATGGGGCTGGGCACAACATTGCGACCTATCATCGTGATCCCGATGGGAACATGATTGAGCTGTTCACAGACGCCGACATTTTTGTCCCTGAACTTGGTATTTTCGAACCACGGCCATGGCATGAAAACTTTCCGCAACGGCCGCGGGTGTGGGGTACGGATGAGTGCATAACGCGCTGGGGAACATCGTTCGAACAGTCGCTGGTATAGAGTAGCGCGGGTTTATGCAAGAAAACCAAAGAGGGGACTGGTTGCTCTGAGTGACAAGGTTCTAATTAAAGATGGCTGTGTGTTGACTATGGACGACACCTTGGGCAATTTCGAGACGGCAGATATTCTGATTGAGGACGGGAAGATAGTTGCTGTACAGCCAAACCTGGAAGTCACAGACGCCGAGGTCATCGACGCAACGGGTATGATTGTACTCCCCGGATTCGTCGATACACACCGCCACGTCTGGGAAGCGGTCATTCGCAATGCTGGCGCAGATTGGTCGTTGCAGACGTATCTCGGGCACCTGTACTTTGGCGGACTCGGCGGCAAACTGCGGCCAGAAGACGTGTATATCGGCAACCTGCTGGGTGCGTTGGAAGCGCTCGACGCTGGCATCACGACCGTACTTGACTGGTCAATGATAAATTCCCCGGAACACGGCGATGAAATGGTGCGCGCACTGCTCGAGTCCGGCATCCGCGGCGTCTTTGCGCATGGCACACCGCTTCTCGGTGCGGGGGACTTCTGGTCCCGTGACAGTCACCTCACGCACTCACATGACGCGAAGCGCATGAAAGACAAGTATTTTTCGTCCAAAGACCAACTGCTGACGATGGGGCTTGCCATTCGCGGTCCTGAGTTTTCTTCCTGGGAAGCGACGCTCCACGACATCAGCCTCGCTCGTGAACTCGACGCGATTTGCACGATGCATGTCGGCTTTGGTTCGTGGGGATTTGTCGACTATTCAATTGAGAAAATGTACAAAGCGGGTCTGCTCGGGCCGGACATGAACCTGGTGCACGCAAACTCCATCACCGACGAAGCATGCCGCATGATTGCAGAGACAGGCACCTCGGTGTCCGTGACGCCGGAAGTGGAAATGATGATGGGTCACGGCTATCCGCTGACCGGGCGGCTCCTCGAGCAAGGCGGTCGCCCGACCATTGGCATCGACGTCGTTACATCTACAGGCGGCGACATGTTTGCGCAGATGAAGTTTGCGATTCAAGCCGACAGACAGCGCGTGAACGCCCCTGTCCTGGCACGTGGGGATATGCCGCAGACGTTGAATGTAAGCGCCGCAGAGGTCCTGAAATTTGCTACGATTGACGGAGCGAGGGCGCTTGGGCTGGAGTCAAAGGTCGGATCGCTGACGCCTGGCAAACAAGCTGACATTGTCATGATTCGAGCGACGGACATCAACCTGACCCCCGTGAACGATCCGATTGGGGCCGTGGTCCTGTCCGCGCACACGGGTAACGTGGACTCGGTCTTTGTGGCAGGGCGCGCTGTGAAGCGTGGAGGCCGACTGCTCGACGTCAATATGGGCCGTATTAGCACACTCGCAGCGAAGACACGGGACTATATCTTTGCTGAGTACGGAGTGCCAGAAGGGGCTTGGCCGCAGCAATATCGGGCTGCAACGACTGCACAGAGCTGAGAGCTGAGAGCTGAGAGCTGAGAGCTGAGAGCTGAGAGCTGAGAGCTGAGAGCTGAGAGCTGAGAGCTGAGAGCTTACAGGGTGCTGACCCGACGATGAGCGGTTATGCTAAGCGATTAAGCCTAAGCGATTGAGGATAAGCGGTTATAGAGAGAATCAGTGGCGAGAGTGTAACGATAAAACGTGGAGGCAGACTCCTCTTTCGGGTGACCGGACATCAAGTCCGCAGGTCATTGTCAGGGACAGTCTGCTTCTCCAGCGTCTGGGAGGATTCTGTGTGGCAGCAGGGAACCTGGAGTTTTTATTCATTCACGGCGCCGGGGGTACAAGGTCGAAATGGAGGGAAGTTCAGCCTGGGCTAACAGGTGTCCGCGCGCAGTACATCGATCTGCCGGGGCACGGCGCAAATAGCGGGTCCCCCCTTGAGTTTATTGAAGCCTACGCAGCAGCACTCTCCGACACCATTCAGGACGATACAATTGTGGTGGGGCATTCGATGGGTGGTTTGATTGGGATTGAGCTCACGCTGAGAAACCCGCACGTCAAAGGGCTAGTCTTGGTCGCCAGTCACTATGCGTTGCCCGTCCATGACAAAATCCTGTCGCAATTGGCAGCGGGTTCGTTTCCCGATTCCCTGTTCTACGCCTCCTACAAAAAGGGAGTGGACCCGCAGTTGCTTGAACAGGAGAGAGCGGAGACAGCTCTTGTTCCCGTGGAAACGACGTTTCTAGATTTTCAGGCATGCAACAGCTACGTCCACGGTCGCGAAGCCATTTCAAGGTTAACCGTCCCGATTCTCGCAGTCTACGGAGCAGACGACCGTTTACTCCCTCAAACCGCAAAAGACGATATCACGCAAGCGTGCCACACTGCCCTCGTGACGTCGGTAGCGGATGCTGGACATTACGTCATGCTTGAGCGCCCGCGGGAAGTGGTGAGCGCACTGCTCAAGTTTAAAAGCCAGGTGGCGGGACGCTTCGACGGCGAAGACCACGGTTGAGGGCTACGGTTGAGGGCCACGGGTGGAGAATCATATACGTAGCATAGTTACAAGTGGTTGAAACTGTGGCATTCCTCTGCGTCAAGCGGGTGATTGGGAGCGTGTTTTCCAAAGTACTCGAGTGCACCCTTCACGTCCGCGATGAAAGCTTCTGCCATGTCGATTGTGAAGCCGTAGCGCACGACAACTCTTGCGACGACGATGTTCTCCAGGTTTCTCGGTAAGGAATACGCGGGAACCTGCCAACCATGTGTCTGCAACTCGTGTGTAAGGTCGTAGAGGCTAAAAGGCAAGACAACCGCGTCACTGAGCGTCCATGTGACGACTGGGATGCCTTCGTCTCCACGGTGAATGAGTCGAAATATCCCCAACTGCGCAAGTTTGTCGGCGATAAAAACAGCGATATCTTGCAAGTCAGACATGATGGTGGTGTACCCTTCGCGTCCGAAACGAAGGAGGTTATAGTACTGCGCAATCACTTGGCCGCCGGGTCTGGAAAAGTTGAGCGCAAAAGTCGGCATGTTGCCGCCAAGGTAGTTGACATTGAAGATAAGCTCTTCCGGCAGTTGGCTGGATTCCCTCCACACGGCCCAGCCGACGCCAATCGGCGCAAGACCGTACTTATGACCGGACGCGTTGATGGACTTCACGCGCGATAGAAGAAAATCCCACTTTACTTCCGGATTCAGAAAAGGGGCAACAAATCCTCCACTTGCGGCATCTACATGAATGGGAATGTCCCAACCTGTCTTTGATTGCAGGTCATCCAAGGCGGAACTTATGGCCTCAACCGGATCGTAGTGACCTGTAAATGTCAACCCAAGTGTGGCGACAACGCCAATGGTGTTTTCATCGCAGTAGTGAGCCAGTTGCAGAGGGGGCAGCGTGTAGCTTCCATCTTCCATCGGGAGTTCTCGCAGTTCTACATCAAAATAGCGGGCAAATTTGTGCCAGCAGACTTGAACGGGGCCGGTCACGAGATTGGGTTTGTCCACTCTCTGTCCCCGCACGATCCGCTGTTTTCGCCAGTTCCATTTGAATGCGAGCCCAGCAAGCATTGCAGCTTCGCTCGAGCCTGTGGTCGACGTTCCAATCGCGCCTTGCCATTGCGGCGCATGCCAAAGCTCAGCCAACATCCGTACGCAGCGCAATTCAATTTCCGCGGTGTGGGGATATTCGTCTTTATCAATCATGTTTTTGCTGATGCTAAGGTCCATTAGGCTGCGAATTTTTGTGTCTTCAAAGGTGGTGCAAAACGTGGCCAAGTTTTGACGGGCTCTGCCGTCAAGCATCAGTTCGTCGGCTACAAACCTGTACACCTTGGCTGGGTCATGCTCGTCTTGGGGGATATTGTACTTGGGAATCGTGAGGCGCGCATCAAGGGGAACAAAGTCGCCTGAGTGTCGGTACTGGTCATCGGAATGGGCACTGTACAACGTCGTCAAGTTCGGCCATCCCCTTTCTCTGGCATGTATATTCGCGAGCGTTCAGATATTTCGCAGTCTTTTCCACGTGATTGGAACGCCTCGTTCACATTTTTAACAAAAGTGTGTGCTAACATGAAAAACATCGCATGAAGGAGGGAATGCACTTGACAAGTCGCTTGCCAGAGCTTGAAGCAAGGATCGCAAATATGGGGAATCAGATGTTTCATCACGAAGTGTATCATTTCGTAAAACACAGCATTGACGCGTTGCGACGGCTGGAAACGACCATTCAAAATGAGAGCCGTGCGGGCCAAGACTATGAGATGCATACAGTACACAAGACTATCGACCGGTCGATTAGCGAACTTGTAACGGTGCTGGAAAAGACCGTTGAAGACTGGGAACATCGCTTGGACAAGTCCAAACCCAACTTCCAAGACGGGGTAGAGTGATGAACTGAGTGACTGACCGAGCGGTATGGGACTTGTTGGCGGCCTATTAAGCTCAACCTCAACCAACAACGGCTAAACTCGGGAAAAAAGTGCCCCGCGGGCTAAAACCTGCGGGGCTTTCGGTGCGTTTGTCGATGCCAGGCTTATCAGAAGGTGATCACATAGAACGTGATCTCGACCGGACATTCGACCGGACGTGTTTGCCGCCTTTGGCGCCAGGTCCATAGTGAAAGAGTTTCGCGATAAACGTTGAAACGGGAAGAAGGGCGCCTGAGAACCGCCATACGATTTTGCTGGCAATGATGCCGACAATCATGCCGCCGATTACGTCTGTCGGGTAGTGTACCCCGACGAAGACGCGGGCCACCATGACAATGACAGCGATGATGGTAAAGAGATAGCTGATTAACTTGCGCTGCCTGCCCCAAGAGCCGGCGGCAAAGCCAAAGCTGCCCGCAGCGTGATCGCTTGGGAAAGATGCATCTGCACTATGCGCGACAAGTTCCGTATAGGTACCTTTCTGAAAGACGGTGAATGGGCGGGGTCGAAACCAGATATGAGAAATCACCACGTTGATGATAAGCGCAAGAATTCCGGAGAGTCCTGCCATCACCAAGGCATGGCGGTTATGGATATCTTTCTTCGGCAAGGCAAACCATGCAATGACGAACAATACTGCGTAGATTTCCAGGGCATCCTTAGCAAAGAAGACCATCGTTGCGTCGAGCAAATGATGGTGTCCAGCAAATCCATTGATAAAATGGTAAACCTTCGTGTCAAACGGGTTTACAAGGGCATTGTGTATCACAAAATCACTCCTAGAATTGTGCCTTCACAATGTAAAGACATTGTAAATCCAAAATGAGTTCATTCCCAATTCAAATGGTTTTTTGTTGATGAGGTCGTCGCCGATGGCTTACCTGGTTACTTCGTGTGGTGGTTGACCATCCGCTGCGAATTGTCGGCGTATGAAAAGGGCATAGTTGAACAAGGGGGACTGGAATTTGCACCATTTCGACATTCAAGGGCTGATTCAGCATTATGGATATATCGGCGTATTCTTTATCTTGTTTGTGGAGATCTTGGGGATCCCCTTTCCTGCCGAAACAACCCTTACGATTTCCGGCATCGAATGGACCCGAGGGGTATTCAAACTGACTCCGCTGTTGCTGTCGGCGAGTCTTGGCAACATTCTCGGTTCAACCATCGCCTATGGGATTGGTCGATTCCTCGGCCGACCCGTCATCGTTCGCTTCGGCAAGTACGTCGGCATCACGCATGACAGGCTGGACAAGGCGAATGTGATGTTCGCAAAGTATCAGAATCCGGTGGTCCTATTCGGCAAATTCATCGCTGGGGTCCGCGTTCTGATTCCCTATCTCGCAGGCATTGAGAAGATGTCATTTCCTGTGTTTACGGTTTACAATGCCGTAAGTGCCTTGGTCTGGTCCGCCACCTTTATTATCCTTGGGAAGTACATTGGTATCGAATGGTCACGGTATCACGAGGTATTACATCAATACATGGTGCCTGCCATCATCGTGGCTGCTTTACTCGCCATGATTTACGTGGGATGGAAAGTCCGTCAAAAACAACGTGCGAAATGATGGCTTGACGTTGACGTTCACTTCGTCACTACATATCTCGCCGGACCGGCCTTTTGTGGGTAGGAAGGCTGTTTGCCGTGGGGTTCGAGCTTGGGTTTGTGGTAATGAAAAACGGAGCGCCCGGGCCGTACGTTTGACGCAGGTATTGCACGAAGATAAACCAGAATAAAATGCCTGCACCGCTAACGGCAACTGCCCGTGATACGCCCTCGCCCTTGCTTGCCTGCGCTGTCTTCATCAACATCACCAGTCCTACACTATGCGAACCCTATGCACCGAGTATGGACATTTGCAACCCTTGATAGCTCCAACCATGTATTACACAATCCCATCCATACCGAGTCCACCTCCATGGCGATGATGGGCGTGCAGCAACACGCGCATCAACAACGTCGATGGCGGCCCGCGATGGCGCGTAACGCAGACAAGCCGCGTCGTCTTGGCAGGAGTGCACTTGGACGCGGCCATCTGGTTGTTTGAATATGGAGGTGGATTGTTCTCTTCGTTCACAGAGTCGCAAACTTTTTTGCCTGCTGTGCCTGCTGTGCCTGCTGTGCCTGTCCTTTCGGGTCAGTGGACCCCAGCACTCACCGGAACCGCATCGTACGTCTGCGACAAAGCAGCAAGATATGTGTTGCTTGCCTGTTCACCTGGATAATACCCGTTTTTACGCATCCATCCAGCGAGTTCAAAAGCATGTCGATTACACATCGTAAAAGCATCCATCAGGAATTCACGCAATTGAATGTCGTCCGCTTCGAAGGACGCGGAGGCATATTCCTTTCCGTTCGCCTTTAGACCCAGCAGATAGGCTGTTGCAATACCCCTGTCGTCATGTGCAGTCCCATTAGGGTTTGGCGTCACAGCTGATGGTTGTTTTGGTGTACCAGCTGTCTTCGAAGGCGTTGGTGGCACGTTTAACTGCTGGCTGGACGATCCGTTCTTTGCCCACTCAACTTTAATGTTGTAATCCTGAATGTGGGCATTGAGCTGCTGCTGTAACAGGCTTTTGAGCTCGGGGTCTTTCGCTTGGTTAATGAAGATACCCATGTTGTTGATGGTATTGACGCAACCCATCAGCAAGTGGTTCAACTCGTACGCTTCATGCGCGCGAAGCGGCATGGAAATCGCCTCCCTGTGTAAAGTGGCAATGCAGTATTAATATGGAACTCCACGATTTTTCTATTCGGAGTGGTTGACTCTCTGTACTGGAAATGTTATGAATAATTTCTCGCGCTCATCTCATAAGGGGGGCTTGCATGATAACCGTTCAAGGCATTTCGAAGTCCTTTACGGTGTCTCGTCGTTCGGCAGGTCTAAAGCACGCGCTTAAATCCCTCATCACAAGAGACCATACAGTCATCCACGCACTTCAAGACATCACGTTTTCCATTCCACAGGGTGAAATTGTCGGATACATTGGACCAAACGGAGCCGGAAAGTCCACGACCATCAAGATTATGTGCGGCATACTGGTTCCGGACGGCGGACAATGTCAGGTGATGGGCTACACGCCGTGGAAAGAAAGAGTGAATTATGTTCGCCACATCGGCGTAGTGTTCGGACAGCGATCGCAACTGTGGTGGGACGTACCGGTCATGGACTCGTTTCAACTTCTGAAGGACATCTACGACATTCCCGCCTCAGAATATTCTAGAACTCTCGCTATCCTCACAGAAACTTTAAGTTTGACCGAACTCTTGCAAACGCCAGTACGACAGTTAAGTCTTGGTCAGCGCATGCGCTGCGAAATCGCAGCTTCTCTCTTGCACAATCCAGATGTCCTGTTTCTAGATGAACCGACAATCGGACTCGATGCGGTATCGAAGTTAGCTGTCCGGAACTTCATCAAGACATACAACAAAGAGCGAAACCTCACAGTCATCCTGACAACCCATGATATGAGTGACATTGAAGCGCTGGCGGATCGTATCTTGCTTATCGGCAAAGGACACTTACTGTACGATGGGGATTTAGCGGATCTGCGCAACCGATTCGGTACATACAGAACGATCACGATTGACTACGCAGACACGGATGAGCTTCTGGAAATAGCGGGGACCACAAAGGTATCAGGAGGAAGGGGGCGGACGGTTCTCCTGGTCGACACGGAGCAGGTGAAGTTGTCTGAGTGTATCACCGAGATCTCTCGCCAAGTGGAAGTTGTCGACGTGTCCGTTGAATCCCAACCCGTCGAAGACATGATTATCCATCTCTACCGGGAGTACCAGATATGAAGACCTATGTGTCTGTATTGCGGCTGCGGCTGCTAAACGGCATGCAGTACAAGGTGGCCGCGATTGCGGGCGTTGCCACACAGTTCTTTTGGGGCTTCATGCTGATTATGGTGTATGTCGCATTTTACAGCCACTCGACGGCGCCACCGCCGATGACGCTCTCGCAAGTGGTAAATTACATTTGGCTGCAACAAGCACTTCTGGCCCTTGTGGCACTGTGGATTCGGGACCCAGAACTGCTCGAGCTCATCACGACGGGCAACATTGCCTATGAACTCTGTCGACCCTGCGACCTCTACGGATTCTGGTACGCCAAATTACTCGCACAGCGGCTCTCCAATGCAATGCTGCGGTCGTTTCCTATCCTCATCATTGGCTTGTTGTTGCCTCAGCCGTATCGGTTCAGTCTGCCGCCAGACATAACTCATCTATGTTTATTTCTCATTGCCATGACGCTCGGTGTCTTGATATTGGTTGCCGTTTCTATGTTCATCTACATTTCGGTGTTCTACACGATGTCTCCGATGGGGTCCTTGTTGTTGTTTGCTGTCATCGGAGAGTTTTTTTCTGGGCTTGTGATACCGATTCCGTTGATGCCCGCATGGGTACAAACGCTGGCTGATTTTCTGCCGTTTCGCTGGACCGTTGATTTCCCGTTTCGGGTCTATTCTGGCGAAATAGGGATGGAGAAAGCGTGGCTTGGTCTCGGCATCCAGGTGCTTTGGCTGGGGTTTCTCATCGTGCTCGGCAGGCGGTGGTTTCAACACTCGGTGACAAAAACGGTCGTACAGGGGGGGTAATGAAATGCGGCTCCTGATGCGTTACTTCTCCATTTTGTTTCAATCACAAATGCAGTACAAAGCGTCATTTTACCTATTGACGTTTGGTCAGTTCATCGTGCCGTTTTCTGTATTCGCCGGGCTCTACTTTCTCTTTCAGCGTTTTGGCCAGATTCGCGGTTGGAGCTTTTATGAGGTGGCCCTCTGTTTTGCGGTCATCCACATGTCATTCGCAATTAGCGAATCTTTTGCACGTGGCTTTGACGCCTTTTCAAGTCTTGTTCGAAACGGGAACTTTGACCGCATTCTCGTTCGACCGAGGAGCACGGTCCTTCAAGTATTAGGGTCCAATTTTGAATTCTCGCGGGTCGGGCGTTTGATTCAAAGCCTTCTTGTCCTCATTTGGGTTGTTTTTCACTTGTCGATTACTTGGAACATCCTGCGCGTTGCCACACTCATTCTCATGGTGGCGAGCGGCGTATTCATCTTCGCCGGCATCTTTATATTGGCGGCAACCATGTGTTTCTGGACGGTCGAGGCCATCGAAGTGGCGAATATTTTCACGGATGGTGGGCGAGAAATGGCCCAATATCCGCTCAACATCTACCAGAAGTGGGTCGCTCGATTTTTCACATTCGTCATCCCATTCGCCAGTGCGAACTACCTACCCATGCAATATCTGCTTGGGAAGGAAAGTGGCAGCCAAGGGTACCTGTACATGCTCTCGTCACTCTCTGGAATTCTGTTTATTGTGCCTTGCCTTGGCATCTGGAACCTCGGGGTGCGGCACTACCGCTCCACCGGATCGTAGGTCGACGAGGGGCAGAGGGCAGAGGGCAGAGGGCAGAGAGGTACCCGCCCCTCCATAAGGTGCAAATGTATCGCTATTTTGCGAAAGGCGGGGGTATGGTCCCCGAGCTAAGGCACAGAACTATCGCTGCGTGCCGGCGAGGGGGGGTATCGGATGGACCGTAGGATACAGGATGATATTTACGATACCCCCTGGGGTTGACGAATAAGGATATGGAATGTAGCGCTATTTGTGATACATACCCCGGGGGGTTAAGGTCGAAGGTACAAAAGTATCGCTGTGAATTCGAATATACCCGTGTGGGTATGACGACGGGCTGGAGTGTTGCCTCAACGAAGGAGATTGAACGGGAACGCAGGGTACCCGCCCCTCCATAAGGTGCAAATGTATCGCTATTTTGCGAAAGGCGGGGGTATAGCCACGCAGCTAAGGCACAGAACTATCGCTGCGTGCTGGCGAGGGGGGGTATCGGACGGACCGTAGGATACAGGATGATAATTACGATACCCCCTGGGGTTGACGAATAAGGATATGGAATGTAGCGCTATTTGTGATACATACCCCGGGGGGTTAAGGTCGAAGGTACAAAAGTATCGCTGTGAATTCGAATATACCCGTGTGGGTATGACGACGGGCTGGAGTGTTGCCTCAACGAAGGAGATTGAACGGGAACGCAGGGTACCCGCCCCTCCATAAGGTGCAAATGTATCGCTATTTTGCGAAAGGCGGGGGTATAGCCACGCAGCTAAGGCACAGAACTATCGCTGCGTGCTGGCGAGGGGGGGTATCGGACGGACCGTAGGATACAGGATGATATTTACGATACCCCCTGGGGTTGACGAATAAGGATATGGAATGTAGCGCTATTTGTGACACATACCCTGGGGGGTTAAGGTCGAAGGTACAAAAGTATCGCTGTGAATTCGAATATACCCGTGTGGGTATGTGGACAAGTTGGAATTTTGCCTCAATGAAGGAGATTGAACGGGAACGCAGGGTACCCGACCCTCCATAAGGTGCAAATGTATCGCTAGGCAGACGGAGGGTAGGGTATAGCCACGCAGCTAAGGCACAGAACTATCGCTGTGTGCCGGCGAGGGGGGGTATAGCCACGCAGCTAAGGCACAGAACTATCGCTGCGTGCTGGCGAGGGGGGGTATCGGATCGACCGTAGGATACAGGATGATATTTACGATACCCCCTGGGGTTGACGAATAAGGATATGGAATGTAGCGCTGTTTCAGTCGTACACCTCAGGAGGTATGTGTGCAAGATACAGAACCTATACTTGGACCCGCCAGCATACCTCGATGGGTTCCGCACTGCTCGTCAGAAGACCCCTACGGTTTACTGCGTAGGGGCAAACAAGCTAGCTTTCTCTCCGAACGAGGCAGCGTGAAGGCAACGCGTGAGCTAGAGAAAGATCCGCGCGGACGAGTGACGTCACTTTACGTTTTCCAGATCGCTCACCTTGAACACCTGAATGAGCGTCTCGGGTACATGAGACGTGGGTTGACGATACGTGATCTTCACGTCGCATACGGAGTCTCGTACAAACACGGTCACGCCGGTGCAACCGGCGAACTCGTTATCCGCATCCGATCGGATTTTTACTTTCTGTCCTGCCCGAAATGGTGTCATGTAGATGACCCCCCAGCCAATGCACTCAATGTCATACCCACTCACCATATGCAACTTTCACACTCAATCTTCACACTGAATCGTCAAACCTCGCCGCGTCTCCGCGATACCCAGTCGTGTTGCCGGTCATGTTGCCGGTGTGATAGCTAGTCGTGATACCCAATCACCATATTTAATTCGGCTTGGTTTCAGCTTGGTTTCAGCTCGGTTTGGACACACGGCTTGGTGACTCTGCTTCCAAATCTCTTGTGCCGAATAATGGTGACTTCTGCAACCAATCGAGTGTGAATCGGTTGCTCGGAACGTCGTCGGATGCCATTAGCCCGCGTATGACGGCAGTCTCGGCCTCTTCAGCGATGATGATGGGCGCATCAAGCCGCGCTTGAAGTTTCTCGACGAGCCCTTTCACGTTGGCGCCGCCGCCAATGAGCACAATGCCACTTTCAATGATGTCGCCTGCGAGTTCCGGCGGGCATTTTGCGAGCACCTGACCTGTCAGGTCGACGATGGAGTTGCAGTAGGTCGTAACGGGATCGTCCACGACCGAACGAGGGAGGCTGAGCGTCCGGGGGAGTCCAGAGTGGAGATCTCGTCCGCTGACTTGAAAGGTTTCCGATTCGCCGTCGACTGACCATGTGCGTTTTAGGGCTTCTGCGGATCGCATGCCGATGTGAAAGTGATACTCCCTGCGGACCCGTTCGATAATCGAATCGTTGATGGCTTGTCCACCTCTGCGAAATCCGTCGCTCGATACGACGCCTTTTAATGACAAAAGCGACACCTCCGTCACACCTCCACCGAGATTGACGACGAAGCAACCGTTTGGCCCCGCTACGGGAAGGCCGGCACCAATAGCGCCTGCAACGCAGGCATTCACCAAACGAACTTTCTTGGCGCCCGCCATTCTAGCCGCGTCTTCCAAAGCGCGAATTTCCACTTGTGTGAGTTGAGACGAAACTGCCACTGTCATAGAGAACCGCCGTGCGGCCCATTTGGTTGTGAGTTTCTGAACGCCGTATCTGATGATGTCTGCCGCGGCGTCGATTTTTTGCACCACGCCGCCTTCAATCGGCGTCGCAATTTCTATTACGTGCGGATTTCTCCCTATCATTTCATATGCGTTATGTCCAATCGTTATGCCATCGTTTCTATCATATGCAATGACGCTGGGTTCGGAATAAATAGTGTCACTGCCACCTGTCGCCACTCGAAAATTGGAGGTCCCTAAATCGCATAGAATATTCACGAAAACACGTCCTATCTGTTCATTATCTAATTGTTTGACAGCCAAAGCTGGCGAGGGCCAAATCGTCTCGCAATCAAAACTGGCGATTAAATTCCAGCCAAGGTTTCTATCTGTCGCACGTACGCGCGAGAATGATTGTAGGCAAAAATGGCATTTGACGGGCTGGTCTGGTAGCCGTCTGCTGCAAGCATGTGGGCCGCAGTGTAGATGGCATCGTCGACGTTGTTGATATTCGGCGATCCGCTGTGCCCAGGGGCCGCAACGCCGTAGGCCGCAAAGGTAGCCGGGAGAAACTGCATGGGACCCTGCGCCCCGGCGGTGCTGACGGCGCAGTTGGAGGTCGCAAAGTCTGTTTCAGTCTTGTGAATGGCGGCAAGAACGGTCCAGGGAATTCCATAGCGGTGACCCGCTGCTTGATAGACGGGAATGAGGTTGGCTGGGGCACCAACGATGTTTGCAATCGTTGTCGATGCAGACGCAGAAGCGTGGACTGTCGTCTTCACTGGAACTTTAGGTGTAGGTCGTGTGGCGACGTTGACCGGTGGCTTCTCTGTAACCTGGGCAATGTGGGCGGGTCTGGTTATGGTCTTTGAAGGGACCGGTTTTGTCTTCACATGCACCGGTGCTTGAGACCTGGTGGAGATGAAGGCAGGCGGGAGTACATCGAGCATCAGCGTGCCCTGACTAAGCGATGTTTCAAGTGTGTGAGCTGAGAGCGGCAGGCGAAGAACCTGAGATGAGGGCGCAGGAGCAGGAGTGGAAAGGAGAGAAATCGTACCAATTTGAACGGCCAGAGCACTGACAGGCCATGTAACGCTAACGGGCCATGTTGCGCTGCTAGGCCATGTAGTACCTGCAGGCAATGTCGCACTGACGGGCCAAGGGCATCTGGCACTGGCTGTCCATACAGGGCTTGCATCTACGGGGACCATCAGAGCATTCACAGCCAATGCAGAGACCGGACCGATGGGAACCATCCGAGCAACAGCAGACCTTGCAGCGGCAGACCTTGCAGTTGCAGACCCTGCAGTTGCAGACCCTGCAGTTGCAGACCCTGCAGTTGCAGACCTTGCAGTTGCAGACCCTGCAGTTGCAGACCTTGCAGTTGCAGACCCTGCAGTTGCAGACCCTGCAGTTGCAGACCCTGCAGAGAGCATCGGAGCATTCACAGGCTTTTCAGGGGTCGCTAAAGTGGACGGCATCGGTAACGCGACATGCTCGGACAGCGTATATACGACGGAACATGCCGAAACCGTAGAAGCGAATAAGCAAACAGCACCCGTCCTGGTTAAGCGGGCATAAGGAAAACGATTCATTTGATCTCCCTTCTATCGCCTGCGAGGTTAGTTGACGGATTCGGGTAGAAAGGTTGCCCGGGACGCAACAGCGTCCTTCACCCCAAGAAAAGATATCCCCCGCCCAAATACTGGTTCGGCGCATTCGGATGTTACTTATACTCCTTTCTAACATAGTTTCGATAACTGGATTCGTTTATTTGACCGTCGAAGTTTGCTGTAAATTATGGGATTACGTCGGCGCTTAGCCTGTCACTGATAGCTTGGCGTTGGCTGGCTCGGTCTGTGTATGCTTACGGGTTGTGGCCGTAATGATGATAGCAAGCAGAAATAGGATGCCTGCCCCGGCAAAAGGACCGAACAGGCCCACGCGGGTAAGCGCTGAGGCAATACCAGGTCCAATGATGCCACCCACATAAAGAGGAAGGTAAACAAGATTCATTGCAGTGCTTCGATGCGTCTCGGGAATCCGTGTTGAGAACAGCGCAAATACCATGGCTCCGCCCATGCTGTAACCGGCGCTAAACACGGTCAAAGCTAGAGTAAACCAGGCAACATTTCGCGCTAGGCCAAGAACAAGCACTGCGGGGAGAGAAGCGATAAACGCAATCATTAAAATTCGGTTAAATCCAATTTTGTCACCCAATCGTCCAGCCGCAATCGTGATGATGGCTCCGATGACAGCGGCTAGTCCCATCAGACCACCGATAGACATGGTCGTTGACAGCATGTGTAGAGGCAGGTGTTCGATAGCGATAGGGAGATAGGGATTGACCATCTGGCGAGCCATCATTAAGACCGTATAAATGGCAAACAGACTCCAGGTCACTGGCAGGCTGAACGTGAAGCGAATGGATCGCCAAGCCGTACTCCAAGCTGACTCCTGCGCTGATTGGAGACTAGATGCATGCGTGGATTTAGATTTGGGTTTCGGTTCCCGGTAAAACGCAAGCAGCATGGAACCGGTCAGAAAGGAGAGTCCGCCATCGAGCATGTACAGTCCGTGCAAATTCAGCAGGTGAAGTCCGGTGACGATTCCACCTACGAGGGGACCGCCCGCCATGCCGACTGAGGACGACACGCTGAATACGGAGACTGCAAACCCGACACGCCCATCAGGAGTTGCCTGGCGGATCGCAGCGAGCATGATGCCTGTGTTGCCAAGTTGAAAACCTACCAGCATCATGGCGGCAAAGACTCCGATGAGAGAGTGACTGAGCGCAAGAACGACAAACACTATCATTTCCACATAAGCACTGCGGATGACGACGATTTTTCCACCGTACCTCTCGGCCCATACACCCCACAGCGGGACGAGCGGCAGGCCGACGACGAAAGTCACCGCGGACAGGATACCAACCCAGGTTTCCACGTAAGAAACATGCATCGACTGTAAATAGACCGGCATAAAGGCAAACACATGGCTCATGGACATCGATTCCACGGCGGATGTGAGAAAAAACAAGATGAGGGCAATTTGCCAGCGTGTCTGGTGGGTGTTATCGATGTTCATGAGAACCTCCAGGAAGTGTTGTGTACACTCGTGATGGTACCAGATAGGTGACGGTCCTGGATACTGTTAAATCAGGGCACGACGCTTAGCGGGGGCAAGGTCGAGCAATGAATAGGTTGTGATTTCCCCATGTTGACGGAGATAGTTTGTCATCTCATGTATTTCTGTGTTTTGCTGCGGGTCTTCAATCCTCATTGCGAGTCGTGCGTATTCCTCAATTGCAGGAATGAGTGCTTCGACCTGGACCTTGGTTGGCTTTGGCAATTCGTCGTAAGTTCGATATGTGAGTACAAGGGACCTGACGACTTCCTTTTCCGGAGATAAGGCAGGTTGGACGTACGGGAAATTGAGCGCCTCGAACCCTAGTTTTGTCCAAAAATGCAGTCGTCCGATGGCATCTTCTTCGCTGTCTACGTGGTCATACATTGGGTTGTCGACCTCCGCCAACATGAATTGGAGCGGTTTGCGATTGGATTTCCGTGCGTCGGATCGAAGCTCGGATACAACATGGTTATACAGGGTGCGGCCGTAGCCTTTCATTCGATGGTCCGCGTTAACAGCCATGAACTCCATCACACCACAGTTGGCTTTAAAGATGTAGTCGTATATGGCGCCTCCGACAATGCGCTGATGTTGGTCAACCATCAGGGTCACATGGTAGTTGTTCTGTCCATACCAGCGAGTTTGCTTTTTCGACAAGTACATAAGCATGTTGTCGAGACTCTCTCGTTCGTTCGGATCGGGAAATTCTCGAAGATAAATGTGAGCATAAAACTCGCAGAGCTTTTGGATGGACGCATCATCCTTTATGCTCACTTCAATAAACGTCAGATGAGATTCGGTCGTTGTAAAATAGGCATCAAAGGCATCGAGTACTTCGTCAAGTGAGTAATTCGGTTCTGCCAACACGCGCGTGCGGTAGGCGAGGGCCAGTTCAGGGTTGTCTGTGCCAGCTCGATGTTTGGCGAGTTCTTCATTGAACCTATCTCTAATGTCATTGTTCATCGCGAAGCAAAACGAATAGGAACGATTCTTTGACAAAGGGTCCGCAAACACTTGAGAAAAGTGAAGAAAACACTTTGACATCAAACAGGAGAGAAGAAAATCGTAGTTCCCGGTATCCGCCAGATTGGCGTGTTCAAAGAAAATCACCGTATTTTTTGGATTGAATCGCGTCTCCGGATTCCCGTCATTCACAGTAAACATCAACCACAGATATGCCGAAAAGAAGTACTCTGTATGCTTTCTGTGCGGCGTCAGCGAGTGTGACTCCTGCAATTCAAAGATGAAGTGAACCCCGGAACCGCTTAGACGATTCGTGAACGCCAGGGCCTGGCTGGGAAATCGTGCACGCTGTTGTGTGAAGTAGTGGCTCGAATCAAAGATTCTCGCCGTCAGACCGCAGTATAAACCGAAGGTGCTCTTATCATGAGCGCCGCCAAACTCGCGGTCGAGTACCCTCCACGTCTCTCTGCTGCCTGCATCGTCCCTTAACACAACCTGGATGGAATTGGATTCATCACCAAACCCGTACTGAATCAGCTTGTAGTCATTCTCGTCGTAGTTGATTTGGTAACTCGGCCCCCACATTAACCAGGTATAACTTTGGAACAATTCCGATGGAACGACTTTCTGTGCATCTTTGGACTCAAACGCTGCCATGTAGTTCGCCATAATTTTCTTCCAGTCCTCGTTGTAGCGGTCTTGCAAGCCCGTGATGAACGTAATTGGGGCTAGGTACCCTTCTCGGATATGTATCATGGACACGAAGGACACCATATCGTCCTGTCGAATTCCAAAAAATTTACGGGCCCTGTCCTGTTTGAGAAAGGAGAGATAGTGCTGGATGTTGTCAGAGAACTCTGCCGACGTTAAATCAAAGCACGATTCCACGGGAATCGTATAGTCGCGGCCCGGTGATTGCTGGTCTAACCACTGCATGAATTCGCTGGCAAGGTTGCTCCACCACTGTTGGTTCCGATGGACACCTTTGGAGCGAATGAGGCTCAGCTCGATAAACAGGCGGATGTGTACACGAGGGTTTTTTCTGCATAACCAGACAATGCGATAAGTTAGGACGGCAGGGATGCCCAAATTTCTCAATGTCGTGACAATGGGTAAACGATAGGGAAGCGTAAAAATGAAGATGACGATGAGTGTGGAACCTGCAAAGAGCAAAAACTGAACCACATTATCAAAATAGGAAATAAAATTCAAAATTGAATCGATATACCCCTTTATCGTTACACCAATCATCTACATTCGACACTCCTCACTGATAATAACGCGGCCGAAGTTCCATCAACACAGCAGTGCGACGGAATCGACATGGATAACGAGACAATCATACAGAAACCTTTGCCTCGAGTGTATAAAAAGATGCCGCCTGAAATTGACGAGAACCTATGGATATGTAAAATAAACATTGTTGTCAGCACTTTAACAACGTGAGTGCTAATTTCTCGTGTACGGTTTGTTTAACACATGCGAGACAAGCGAAGACAGGTCGAAAGGGGAAACTCTGATGGAAAAGACGCCATTTAAAGCGGAGTCGCAACGGCTACTCGAAATGATGATGCACTCCATCTACTCGCACAAGGAAATATTCCTGCGCGAATTGATCTCCAATGCGAGTGACGCGATTGACAAGATCTATTATAAAGCCCTAACGGACGATACCCTGGCATTTGATAAGGACAGCTACTATATCCGGGTGAAAGCCGACAAGGACAATCGAACCTTGACTGTTTGTGATACCGGCATTGGCATGACCAAGGAAGAGTTGGAAGAGAACCTGGGTGTCATTGCCCAGAGCGGATCGCTCGCGTTTAAGCGCGACAACGAGGTCGAAGACGAACACAGCATCATCGGGCAATTTGGTGTGGGCTTCTATTCTGCATTCATGGTTGCGGACGTTGTGACCGTCATCACGCGTGCACTTGGGAGCGACACGGCATACAAGTGGGAATCGGCAGGGGTCGACGGGTATACGATTGAGCCAGTCGAGAAGGAAACCGTCGGGACGGAAATCATGCTCAAAATCAAAGAGAACAGCGAAGATGAGCACTATGACGACTATCTCGAAGAGTATAGGCTCCGGTCAATTATCAAGAAGTATTCCGATTTCATCCGCTATCCCATCAAGATGGAAGTGACGGGGCAACGGGCCAAAGAAGGCAGTGAAGACGAGTTCGAGGAATACAGCGAAGAGGAAACGGTCAACAGCATGGTTCCCATCTGGAGGAAGAACAAGAGTGAGCTGACGGATGAGGACTATGAAACGTTCTACATGGAGAAGCACTATGGCTTCGACAAGCCGCTTGCACATCTTCACGTCAGTGTTGACGGAGCGGTGCGCTATAACGCAATTTTGTACATCCCTGAGCGCGCGCCTTTTGACTACTATACAAAGGAATACGAAAAAGGCCTCGAGCTGTATTCGAACGGCGTGCTCATCATGAGCAAAGCTCCTGATTTGCTTCCTGACTATTATAGTTTTGTCAAAGGTATGGTCGATTCAGAAGACCTCTCACTTAATATTTCCAGAGAAATCCTGCAGCAGGACAAGCAACTGAAGCTGATTGCAAAGAACATCAAGAGCAAGGTGACCAAAGAGTTGGAGCGCCTGCAAAAAGACGACCGAGAGAAATATGAGACCTTCTACAAGGTGTTTGGTACGCAGCTGAAATACGGGGTGTACAGTGACTTTGGCAGCAACAAAGACGATTTGCAGGATTTGCTCATGTTCTACTCGTCGAAGGAAAAGAAACTGGTGACATTAGCGGAATACGTTTCCAGGATGCCGGAGGAACAAAAGTACATTTACTACGCGACGGGTGAAACGTACGAGCGGATAAACAAACTGCCACAGACAGAACTTGTGGCAGACAAGGGTTACGAGATTTTGTATTTTATCGAAGACGTCGACGAATTTGCCATCAAAATGTTGATGACATACAAGGAAAAGGAATTCCGGTCGGTCTCGAGCGGCGATTTGGGGATTGACGCGGATGACAGTCAGGACGATGCCGAAGCGGCCAAAGAGGACAAGGCGTTGTTTGATGAGATGAAAAATATTCTCGGCGACAAAGTCAAGGATGTCCGGGTATCCAAGCGGTTAAAGAATCATCCTGTATGTTTGACGGCTGACGGAGAAATCACCATTGAAATGGAAAAGGTATTGCGAACCATGCCGAATAACCAAGACGTCAAAGCCGAGAAAGTGCTGGAACTGAACATCCACCACGAGGTGTTTCAGGCATTGCAGTCTGCTTTTGAAACCGACAAAGATAAGCTCCGTCTGTTTACCAATCTACTCTACAATCAGGCCCTGTTGATTGAAGGGCTTCCGATTGCCGATCCGGTAGACTTCACCAACGACATCTGCAAAATCATGGTGTCCTGAGGTCACGAGTTTCTCCCAGAGCTTTTCTTCTACAGCCTCCGATCCGCGTGCAAACGCGGATCTTTTTTTTGAGACCGAGTGTTGCATCGGTGAGGTTGCGTCGCTAACTCCTTCAGAAATGGGTGTTTGACGCGAGGTATGGGCCTTGACGGTCAATTGGCCACGCTTCATACATTGACAGCAAGCGTGGTGAAACGACGTCACGAGGCTGCTGTCGAGACCGTGGACAACTCGCGTGTCACTCGATTGGTCCAATGACACAGATGCCCGCGCCGCGCATCAATGGCATGTTCCGAGAATGGGGGTGGACGAATGGACGATTTCAAGAAGGACATTCAGAAGCTGGACCTCGGCGATCTGCACGCAGGACAGATGAGCCCGACTCAAAAGACCGGGAAGTACGACACAGTCCTTGTGCAATGCGGTGGTTGCGGCGGGTGTTTCCGTTGCGGTGGTTGCGGCGGTTGTTTCCGCTGCGGTGGATGCGCCGGATGCGCTGGATGTTTTCGTTGTGCTGGGTGCTTCGGCTGTGCAGGCTGTTTCCGCTGCGGAGGCTGCTTTTGGTAATCCCCCAGATATCCTAAAGGCGCTACAGGGCGCGAATATGCATGTAATTGCCCGCTCAACACGCTGCGTAGTTGGGCGGGTTTTTTGTGAACCTCGAGCCCCTGTCGTCGATATGATATGGGAAATGCCTGGTTCTTGCGGCCACGGGGTCAACTTGCGGTAGACACGGTTACTTCGCAAACACGGTTACTTTGCTGTTGGCGTGGGCACCAGGTTTTAAACGCTACGACCATTCTGTTCTCGCGGTCACCTAGCTGTAGGAGGGTCAATATGGATAGTGTCCAACCTTGGATGCGACTAAAAGTCAAGGCAGACACGTTTTTTCTCCCGGATGAAACGGGCGCGGTGTATTTTCGCAACAATCTCGGGTCATTCCACATGGAAGGCACGTCCGTTCAAGCATGGGTAGAGAAGCTGCTGCCTGCCTTCGACGGGCAGAATACATTGTCGAGTTTGACGGAGGGTCTGCCAGCGCCATATCGCAACAGAATCTACGAGATTGCTGACATCTTACTGGAAAATGGCTATCTCCGAGACGTCAGCACCGATACTCCACATGAACTGTCGGACGAGGTCTTACGTTATTACGCCCCGCAAATCGCGTTTGTGGACAACCTCGCGGGCGACGGCGGGGCTCGCTTTGAAAAATACCGGAAAGCCAACGTACTGGCCGTCGGCACAAGTCAAATGCTGAATTCGCTTGTCAGCGCATTGCTGGAATCTGGGCTTGCGACGGTAAACATGGTGGTCGTGAATTCCGGAGGAACAATTTTCAGCAGCCCGACGACTGCCAGCACGCCCCCCGACGGTACGATGCCGGACGGCGTGACACTGGACGGCACCGCAACCGACAGCCCGAAGACCGATGGCGCGGCAACGGACAGCATGACGCCCAATGGTACGATGCAGAACGGCTCCGCAACCGACGGCACAATGACTGAACGGCTAGCCGAATTTCTCGCCGATTTGCATGCTGCTGGCATTAAGGCGACAGTCCAAGACATCTCACATCAAGTAAATACGGCGGATTCCTGGCGTGAACTGTTGCGCCAGATGGATGCTATTCTGTATGTTTCCGAAACATGTGACCGTGAGGTAATCCGTCAGCTGGAGTCGACGGGTGCCGATGAACACCGGAAATTGTTCTCTGCAGTGTGCATGAATGGGCTTGGCATCGCGGTTTCCTCTCCCTTTGACGAAGCCTGGCGTCGGATTCACGCCTCCGTTTTTCCGTCAACCCGCGAAGCGGATTTGAGCTGGACGGCTTCCTCTCTCCTTGGCAACGTTCTCGCGTTTCAAGTGTTCAAATCATTGACCGGTGTCGACGACGAGCCGCCCACACCCCAGTTGTACACGCTGAACCTTGCGACGCTCGAGGGAAAGTGGCATCGATTGCCTTCGGGAGTAACGGGAGTAACGGGAGTAACGAAGATGAGGGGTTGGCGGACCCAGCGGATCGCCAATTGGAAAACGCGACTGACTGCGGACGTGACGAGTCGATGGACGATTGACCCACAACCGAGCACGGAATCTGTGCAAATGTCGACGGAGGCATTGCTGAATTACTTCGCAAGCTTGACGGATGAGACCGTGGGCATCTTCCACGCTTGGGATGAAGCTGACTTACCGCAACTGCCACTGGCGACTTGTCTGGTACAACCGGTTGACGTGCTATCCGATGGCCCCGCACGGCTCTTATCCAGCACGGTCTGTACTGGACTCAAGCATGAGGAGGCGCGCTGCGCTGCCGGCCTCACTGGCATCGAGATGTACGCTGAGCGGTTCACAGACGAGGCCATCGCAGGTGAGTCCTTGTCTGGTGAGTCCTTCGCTAGTGGAGCCATCGTAGGTGATGCCCTCACAGACAAGTCCATCGCAGGTGAGCCGATGAGCAATGCGTCCTTCATCGGTGTAGGGGCGGGGACCACCGCTGCGGAGGCTCTTTGGCGTGGACTGCAACAGTGTTTGCTGAGCGAATTGCGTCGTGCAGTGAAACACGCGCCTTCAAAGATTCAGAGGCTGAAATTTACGGATGTTCGCGATGAGAAGTGTCAGTTTTACCTTCAAGCCTTGTCTAGATTCGCTGAGCCCCCCGTGATTGGGCGGAGTCAAGAACTCTTCGGATTCCCGGTTATATGGATTGGCATGGACGGACACTTTGTCGGATGTGTTGGTCTGAACCTGACGATGGCGTTGCAGCGCGCCCTGGAGTACACGCTGCTGACGAAAGTCTGGGAGGGTTCTAATGGCACGAGGATTGACGCAAGGTGGGTCGTGGAAAGCAGCACGTGCGTGATAGGCGGCGAAGCCCCTGTGAGTATAGCCGTCGAAACGTGGAATGGGTTTACCGCGAGTGAGTCGGACGTAGTCGCTGCAGCTTTTGAACAGGTGGAGAGGACGGGGAGAACTGTTACGGTGTGGGATCTCGCCGTCGAACCATTTTTGACGCAGGGCCTCGGTGGCGTGTTCGGTGTGTCCATCGAAAGGGGGCGCGTGCGATGACCGCAAGTCAGCGTGTCCTCGTGGTGGGCACGGGCGTGTTAGCTGAGCAAGTATGCAAGTTATTGGCTACCGAAGATACTTGTGAGGTGCTTCGGCAAGACGAGGTATCGTGGGAGGTCCCTGAAGGCATCGGATTGGCCCTGGTTCTTGACGACGGATGGAACCCGTCTGCTCACTTCACGGCTGAACAGGTCTTTCGCCGTGCATCGGTCCCATGGTTGCGGGCTTTCGTGATGTTTGGGCAAGGGGTGGCGGGGCCACTCGTAACCCCCGGCACAACCGGATGCTCTGAGTGTGCGGATCTGCGTCTACTGATGGCTGACACGGATCGCCATGCAATGTTCAAATTCAAGATGCAATTTTCATCCCGTAGAACCGCTGTTCGGGACACCTTTGCAGGACGAAGCGGACTCCGGCATTTAGCAACCATCCTCGCAGCGGAGGTCCGGCAAGTGCTCAGTGGTGGCGAGCGTAGGCGCGAGGAGGACTGGGCCACCGCTGGGGATAGCATGGGCGGAGATGGGCGGGCCACCGCTGGGGATAGTGTGAGCGGAGATGGGTGGGCTGCCGACGGGGAGCGTCCGAACGAAGAGCGGTGGGCCACCCCGGCGGATGGTGCGAACACGGAGGACCCGATGAGCGGTGGAGCGGTAATGGGCCTCTCCCAACACGTGCTGATACTGAACCTGCAAACCCTTGATGCAAGCCGACACTTTATTTTGCCTGACGGCATGTGCCCTGTGTGCGGATGGGTACCTGACGACTCCGCGGAAGCAGCCGTGGTGTCTCTTCAACCGACGCCGAAACCCAGTTTGGATGGGTTTCGGACGAAATCCCTGAGTCAACTGGACGAGCGGCTTGAGTGCGATTACCTGGATTACAACTGTGGTCTGTTCAACGGGAAAGCGCAGGATTTAATTACGCCGTTTGCGGCGGTGAGTGTGAACCTCCCACTGCTCGTAGGGAACGAAGGAACATCCGGACGATCCGACGCTTATGACGAATGCGAATGGATAGCTATCTTGGAAGGGCTTGAACGCTATTGTGGACTGCAGCCGAGGGGAAAACGAACCGTCGTCTACGACTCCTACGCCAATTTGAAACACGACGCCTTAAATCCGATAACGGTGGGGCTGCATGCTCCCGAGCAGTATGAGCGTTCGGATTTTCCATTTGAACGGTACCATCCTGATGCGGAGTTTGGTTGGGTGTGGGGGTATTCGCTGACGGCGGATCGGCCCATCCTGGTTCCCGAACGCCTCGCCTATTACAGCCTCGGCCGCCAGGGGGGATTTGTATATGAGACCTCAAACGGGTGTGCTCTCGGGGGTAGCTTGGTGGAGGCGATTTTTCACGGGATACTCGAAGTGGTGGAACGGGACGCATTTCTGATGACGTGGTATGCGAAGCTGCCCCTTCCGAGAATTGATATGACGTCGACCACAGACGTAAAACTGCAGTGGATGATTGACCGCATCCGCACGGCCGCCGGTTATGACCTCCACTTTTATAACGCGACGATGGAGAACAACATCCCGACGGTGTTTGTCGTTGCGAAAAATCGGCGCACTCACGGGCTGAATCTGCTGTGTTCTGCAGGTGCCCATGTCGATCCGATGCGCGCCATCAAAAGCGCCGTTCACGAGACTGCAGGCATGCTGCTGCGGTTTGACGAAAAACTCGCGGCACATCGAGATGCCTATTTGAAAATGTTGGCTGATTCGACGTATGTGCGGGGGATGGAAGACCATTCGATGCTATACGGCTTACCGGAGGCAGAACCGCGACTGTCATTCCTGCTCGAAGAACACAAGTCGGGTTTGCCTGAAGGGCGCCAGTCGGTCGGGCACGATGGGCGCCGACGCGTTGCCGGTGGGGTGGATGGGCACAAGCGTGTGCAGGAGTTGAGCACTTTTCTTCAGTCGGACAGCAAAAACATGGATTTGACAGATGACCTTAAGGACCTCTTGGCGGTGTTCCGAAAACTGAAGCAGGACGTCATTGTTGTCAATCAGACATCGCCGGAGATTCAGAAAAACGGCCTCTACTGCGTGAAGGTCCTGATACCAGGCATGTTGCCGATGACGTTTGGCCATCACTTGACGCGCTTAGAACACCTAGACCGGGTGATAGACGTCCCGATGCAACTTGGCTATCTGAACAGACGGCTGACACGGGCAGATATCAACCCCTTTCCACATCCGTTTCCTTGATGATGATATGAGGCCTGGTTAACTCCCCAGGGAATGAGTACTTTTTGGCTGACTCATTGAACCATCGCCTCGACGACTACAAGTTTATCAGCCTTATACGTCTCATTAGGTTTTATAGGTCCGACGAATCTGAACGACTTGACTTCATGCGCACGGGAGTGACGCGAATGGATCTCGATAAATTCTTACATGACCTCCACTTTGATATCGACAAGGTCCGTCCGCCGGATCAAGCGGTGGATTGGGATGACGCTCCCCTTCCCTTTAAGTTGTATTATGACCTGCCAACGGTTCCGTTAACTGCTGACGTCCCGCTGTCTCTGCCGGTGGGAGTTGGTGGGGCGAACCAAAGTAGAGGAATGCAGAGGGCAGCTGAGGCCTCGCAAGGTGAGGGGGCGAACGAGGCTGGCGGGACGTCGCAGAGTGCGGGGGCGAACGAGGCTGGCGGGACGTCGCAGAGTGCAGGGGCGCACGAGGCTGGCGGGACGTCGCAGAGTGCGGGGGCGAACGAGGCTGGCGGGACGTCGCAGAGTGCGGGCGAGGGTGACAGCGGATCGGCAGAATGTTCGAGTGTCGACATTGAGACGGTCTCGGGTCTGCTCTGGTATACCTACGGCCTGACGGGCGTATGTCAGGTGGCACTTCCACCGGTTGAAGGGGAGCGGGACGTGGATGTCATGCAGTTGCTCCGACGATATGTGCCGTCCGGCGGTGGGTTGTACCCAAGCGAGCTGTACGCGTATCTGAAAATCGAGCAGCTGGGGTCAGGAATTTACCACTACGATGTCGCGCATCATCGGCTCGTGCGACTACGGGAAGGCAACTTTGACGGGTATCTTGAGCGTGTGCTTGGTCACCGGTGTGACATGAGCGCCTCCGTTGGTGCGGTGTTTGTATCGACAATGTTCTTGAAGAACTTCTATAAGTACAATAACTTCGCGTATCGGTTGCAGGGGCTTGATGCGGGAGCGGTCCTTGGTCAACTGCTCGAAGTGAGCACACGTTATGGCTTCGAGGCGACAGTGTATTTTCAGTTTCTTGATGTTGCAGTGAATCATATGCTTGGCTTGAATGCGGAAAAAGAGTCCGCGTACGCTGTTGTGCCATTGTGGCGCACGCCAGATGCGTGCACGGTGCAGAAGACGGGCAGGTGCGAGACGGGCCAAACACTTTCCCGTGCCGCTGCCGATGCCGTCCCTGCGTCAGAGCCGGATAATGATGAGATGGGCCAAAGGCGTGCGACGAACACCGTCGTTGAGAACTCTGAGAGTCTTTGTTGGAAACTCCCTAGATTACAGCATCGGCATTACATGAAATCCAAACGCTTGCTCGAACATCCAATGATTAGCGCTCTCAACGAGGCATCCATGCTCCACTCTACGGGATGTTTTGCCGCGACAAATGATGAGATTGGTAGGAGAACGAAGCTATCTGCCATGGGGGAACAGGAACTTGATTGGATAAAGTCCTGCGCATCCAGAATCGTTGCACTGCCAGAAGCACGGCGACTGAATGACAATCTCTCCGAAGCGTGTCGCCTAAGATATTCACCGGGGCTTGATTTTGTTCCGGAAGGCGTGGGTCTAACTGAGGTGGCTTCGTTGCTGCGGGCGACAACACATTTGTGTGCTTACATGTCTACCGACACGAGAGGGACTTCTGCCGAGTCGTCGCTGGTGGAATGTCCGCCGGGTTGGCCGAGTGCGCCGAGTTCGCCCAGTGCGGCTAGTGCGGCTAGTGCGGATAGTGCGCCAAGGTCTGAACTTGCCATTGCCTGCTGTGTGCATGGGATTGACGGCCTCGAGGATGGGGCTTACCTGTATGACAGTGGAGATCATACCTTGGGTCTTCTTCGAGAGGGAGACCATCGGATGAAACTTCAAAAGGGGATGTCCATGCCGACCGTGAATTTGTTTCAAGTCCCGCTATGTGTTCACGTGGTGGGTCTGCGTGACTTTCACCAAAGTGACTTTGGCTACAGAGGTTACCGCATACAACAGATGGAAGTTGGCATGTTGCTGCAGTGCCTACTGCTGACGGCGTCGGCAATGGGGCTCGGCGGCCACCCGTTGCTCGGATACGATGAAGCAGTGTGTGATGACATCTATAATTTCGGGGCAACCAATCGAACGTGCCTGATTCAAGTCCCAGTCGGCCATTACCGGAAAACCTCGAGATTTGAGACTTCGTTTCGAGCATAGGAAGTGGCCGGCCGAGTAGCGGTGAATTGGACAATGGGCCCGAATTGACGAACGCGCCTGAATTCGAGAGGTCACCAGATCTAGAAAGGGATAACGCGCCGCCAGCGCGTTATTTCATTTGAATTAGACTTTCCCGCGAGTAATAGCGCGTTGTAGAAGCGTTACGTTCTCCATTCGGGCATATAACGCGTTGTGACAGCGTTATCCATTTTGATTGAGGTAATAACGCGCTGCGAGCGCGTTATCTCCATTGAACCTACTTTTCGGTCGGTTGATTAGTGCGCTGACAACGCGTTATTTCGAAAGCCACGAGATGCAACGAGTGGTGAACCGATGAACGGCACACAGTTCCCCCTGAAGACCTGCTTGGTGGGCTCAGTTGGTTAAAGGGGAGGGAAAGGAAGCGCGGCAGCTAGATGCCGCGCTTTCCATGTCAATCATTAAATCTACAAAATTATCCTGTATTTAGGCTGCCACCATGGGCGATGCACCTGGATATGCGAACCGCAGGGGGTACCGGGCGTGATGGAAGGCACAAAAGTATCGCTAGCTCGCGAGTTTTGGGGGTACCCATAACTTGCTAAAGTGCAAAAGTATAGTTGCGAGGCCCGGGGAGGGGGTACCGGATCGGCCATAACGCTCAAGGATATACTTACCATACCCCCTGGGGTTGACGAATAAGGATACACGAGGTATCGCTATTGTTGCTATATACCACGCGGGGTATAGACGCAAGGTACAGAGTGATAGCTATTTTTCGCCGCATACCCGAAGGGGTATGATGGATGTCCCATGCTGGGCTTACCAGTGCCAGTGCCGCTTGCCAGTGCCGCTTGCGATGGTCGCTGCGATGACAATCATTCATCTCCTGCGCGTCGCGGTACACCGTACACCGTACACCGTACACCGTACACCGTACACCGTACACCGTACACCGTACACCGTACACCGTACACCGTACACCGTACGAAGTGCGCCGTACGGTGTACGCGGTGCTAAACCGACGCTTCCCCACAGGGCAGAATGACCGTAAACTGGGTGCCGCCATCCTCTCCGCTTGTGCACGCGATGGTGCCCCCGTGGCTTTCGACAATCGACTTTGTGATGGCGAGGCCGAGTCCGGCTCCACCATGTGAGCGCGATCTCGATGCGTCCAACCGATAAAACCGCTCGAACACCTTGGCTTGTTCCGCTGCGGGAATGCCGGGTCCATTGTCTGACACCGTCAGTTGAACATTCGTACCATCGCCTGTCAGATGAACGCTGATGACACCCGTCTGCGGGTCCGTGTGCTGTACGGCGTTCTGGAATAGATTCAAGATGACCTGCTTCAACTTATCCCTGTCAAACTGAGTCTCAACCCGCGCCCTAAGGGCAAAGTCAACGTGACGCTCACCTGCGAGCAGTCGCAACTGCGGCTCCATGTCAGCAATCACGACATCAAGTCGGTCTATCGTCAGAGCCAAGTTCGGCTCCTTGTCGAGTTGGGCCAGCAACAACAAGTCCTGAACCAGCTTGATGATGCGTTCTGATTCCCCGTGCATGCTGCGCAGGGCCTTCTCCAATTGATAAGGCTTCGTTGCAGCCCCGCGGAGCAGAACTTCAAGAAACCCGTGGATGGAAGTCAGTGGGGTGCGCAGCTCATGTGATGCGTCTGCGACAAACTGTCGCATCTTTTCCTTCGCTTCACGTTCCGCGTCAAAAGACGCTTCCAATCGGTCAAGCATGGCGTTGAAAGACGCAGACAAAAGCTCAATCTCAAGCTGTGCATGGCTGGCTGCAACACGCTCATTCAGATTCCCAGCGTTGATATGCGAAACGGTATCGACCATCCGTGAGAGTGGAACGAGCGTTCGCCGCAAAATCGGCAGGAAGGTGAAAAGGCCGATAATGAGTGCAATCAACGCGAGAAAGATGAAAATCAGCAGTTGTTGAACGAGGACCCGTTGCAGCGAACTGACGGATGTCCCAATCTGCAATACGCCGATGGTGCCTCCACCAAATGTCGCTACAGGTTGAAGTACGATAAGTTGACTCTTGCCTGTGCTGTCGCGGGCAATGATGTATGACGCCCTGCGAAGCTGCGAACCAAGTGCCGCCTGGTACTGATTTTGGGCGAGCCTTGGCGCTGCACCGTGCAGCGAAGTAAACGTGCCGCTCGTGTCCACAAACGCAATGGACGAAATGTTAAATGAGAAAAACGGATCGCCTGCTTGACCCGCACCTGGACCACGGGCGTTGCCAGGGCCTCGATTTCCACGGACGGGAGCGCCGGAAGTTGCTGTAGAGTTTTGGCTGTCGGCGGACTGCGTCGGAGCGGTTTGACCCTGGCCTGTGGGCGAGGGCGAGCCTGTCTGGTTGCCGCCAAGAAGTTGATCCCAAGCGTGCGGCGGTGCGCTTCGGATTTCGTTGCGAATATTGGTTGCCGTGTTTTGATACAGAAAGTGGCTCATGATGATGTATTGAAAAATGCCGATGAGCACGAGCAGTCCAGATAAAATTACGAGCGATCTCGATAACAGCTGCAACCGCAGCGACCTTGGCTTGAAAAAACGCGTGACTTTGTCTGCCCACCGTTTCATCATGGTAAGTCAACGCGGTATCCTGACCCGCGAATGGTGCGAATTAGTTGGTGTTCCGTGTCGCCGAGCTTTTCGCGGATTGCGCGAATATAGACCTCGACGATGTTCTCCTGTCCGCCAAAATCATAGCCCCACACGTCGTCCAGAATTTTCGCCTTGCTAAGGACGATACCGTGGTTGATAACCAGGTACTTGAGCAATTCGTACTCTGTGGTCGAAAGTGTGAGCGTTTCTCCCTGAAAACGAATTTCCTTTCGTCCATCTTTGATTTGAAAGGGACCGACGACAACTTCGTCCAAAAGATGAGGGAACTGGTTTCGAATACGTGCGTGGATGCGTGCCAGAAGTTCCTCGAAACTAAACGGCTTAGACATATAGTCGTCAGCGCCGATGGTCAGACCCTTGACCCTGTCACCGACGTCATCTTTTGCTGTCAGCATAATCACGGCAACATGACTGAGTTTTTTCAGCATTTTGCAAACCTCAAAGCCGTCCATTCCAGGCATCATGACGTCGAGAATGGCGATGTGAGGATGAAACTGTTTTGCCATGTTGATGGCAGAAATGCCGTCTTGAGCCTTCATGACTTGAAACCCTTCGTTTTCGAGTCCCAGTTCTAAAAACTCCAAAATGCTAGACTCATCATCTACCACTAAAATCTTAATCTCCCGCGCATCGTACACGTGATTCACCTCGTAGACAGTGTACCTGAAAAGACGCCTGTATTTTACAAATTCAGCAGACTTTCAGGCCTGGCTGAACAAATTCTCAGCCAGTCGTTCAGCGGATATTCAGGAGACATTCAGCGAAAATTCAGTTTCATATGCGGTAATTTCAGGGATCTCGATGAATACTCGGAAAACGATAACACTGCTGGTAATGATGGAGGGGTGTTTGTGGCCGTCGAAGATAGCTTTGGAAATCAAATGGGAGCCAGACGAGTACCGAAAGTGGTCTCGGTGTATCGATGGGTGGGTGCGTTGCTGCTTCTCTTGATTGGTTACATCCATCTCGCAATCCTGGTGAATATGTTCGGACTGTCCCAGAATGTCGGAAAGTTGTTCCTCTTGAACGCCGTGGGGGCTGTCGTCGCGATTATTCTGCTGTTCCTCAGTCCCAAATGGTATGGCTGGGTACTTGGAATCCTTGTTGCCGGTGGCGCGGCGTTCGCCAAGTCGTTTATGACTCGCATTCCCGGGTTGGCACAGTTCATCATGGGACGTCGAGGTAGAGGGTTTCGCCCACCAGGTGGGGGAAGACAGGGTCCTTCAGGGAGCCCATCGGGCGGCGGGCATACGGCCACGGGCGGCGCTTCTGCTGGTCACGCGTCTGGGAGCGGATCCGCCGCGGTGGGCGGTGCACACGGTGCGCATTTTGCGGGCGTGACACACGGCATATTGCCAATGTTCAGCAACGTAAGGACACTAGGATCTGCATCGGTTGTGATTGAGATTGCCTTCGTTGTTTTGGCCCTCGTGGCTCTGATTACAATGGGGTTCACACCAACGGGCTTGCCGTCATCGAGTTCGGCAAGTACCCCTCAGAACTGACTGGTATTGTTCGGATGGGAGATATGTCGGCCCCCGTTGTATGATGAGCACCCCTCAAGTAGCCTTAGCATGAGTCTGATGCGAGATTATCATGTGATGGCTGTTTCACAGCCCCTCTCCCAGTGGGAGAGGGGCTTCCTTGCACGATTACCGTGCATTATAAAAAAGAGCACACAGTTAACAACTAGGCCTCTTCAACATAATCTGGGAAGTATTCTTCGAGTTGATTGATTTCGTTCCATTGTTCCAAAAGTTTGCGAGCGGTGTCAGCATCTATGGCTTCGATGTTGCTGTGCTCGAAATGAATGTTCCTTTCGGCATGGAAGCTAGCGTCAAAGATGGGTCCACCGTCGTAAGAAACGAACCAATTGCCTTTTGCAGTACGGTACAGGGTTTTTTCTTGATACTTGAAAGCTGTTGGTTCAAAGCCGTTTGTCCAAGTTGCAATTTCCGTTGCTTTGTCCGTATCATAGCGCTTCCCGTCGATGACTCGCACCATTGTCATCCCGACCTCCTGCGGCCATAGGCCGATTCCTCGTAAGGCACTCTCTTCAAACAGAGTCCCTATCTGCAGTATAAGACGATTTGGAAGCGTTTTCAAACAGCATGAAGAGACGGCCCACCCTCCGCCATGAGAGCAAAGGGTGGGTCTTCCGTTGAGTTGCGACCATCGAAAATTCTCGTTAGGATGCGCTGCTCGTGCTGTTTGACTCGCTGGAGCTGCTTTAACTGCTTTAACTGCTTTAACTGCTTTAACTGCTTTAACTGCTTTAACTGCTTTAACTGCTTTAACTGCTTTAACTGCTTTAACTGCTTTAACTGTTTGAACTGTTTGAACTATTTGAACTGTTTGAGGTGTTTGAGCTGTTGGCGCTGTTTGAGCTGTTTGAGCTGTTTGAGCTGTTTGAGCTGTTTGAGCTGATCGGAGCGCCTTGACCTTGACCGTTGCTGCGGAATGTTCCCGGTTGACATCCATTAGGACCGCCGGTGCCGCCAGGTCCGCGCCGACCTCCAAAGGGCATGGTTCCGTTGACGAAGTCAGTCACACGCTGGTTGAGGCCAGACAGTGCTTGTTGCTCCTGTGCATTGGTCATTTTGCCGCTTGTGACAGCTTGCGCCAGGTTGGCTTTCATCGTCGTCTCAAGCTCGGAAATCAGCGTGGCTGTCGAGACTCCTTGCGCCTGCGCTATTGCGGGAATAGTTTTGCCAGACTGAAGGTCAGAACGGAGCGTTGTCACACTCAGGTTCAGGTCCTTGGCCATTTCGGTCATTAAGTTCCCGGCTCCGTTTCGACCCGCAAAGCCGCCAGGTCCGCCTGGTCCACCGGATCCACGCCAACCTCCAAAGGGCATGGTGCCGTTGACAAAGTCAGTCACACGCTGGTCGAGACCGGACAGTGCTTGTTGCTCCTGCGCACTGGTCATTTTGCCGCTTGTGACTGCTTGCGCCAAGTTGGCTTTCATCGTCGTCTCAAGCTCGGAAATCAGCGTGGCCGTTGAGACCCCTTGCGCCTGCGCTATTGCAGCGATGGTTTTGCCGGATTGAAGGTCAGAGCGAAGTGTGGCTGCACTGAGGTTCAGGTCCTTCGCCGTTGCCTGCAGAAATCCACCCATGTCATTGGAGCCACGCATGCCTCCCGGTCCACCGAATCTGTTGTGAAGGCCAGGTGTGGTTGTCGATGCAGAGCTGTTGGAAGGAGTAGCGCCAGTCGTGTTGGTTGCTGCGTACGCCGTAATCGATCCGCCGATGATCCCCACTGTTACAATCGCACCTAGTAGTGTTTTAGAGGTCCGTCTCAATGTATTCGCCTCCTGATGGCAAATATTCTGGTACAAACCCATCATCGACCATGTGACTGAAACAGGGCTGAACGGAAACTGAGAAATCGATGAAAAGATGAAAGTCATCCAAATCTAAGGTAATAACCCCATGTAAGTTGATAACACTCCACGAGAGTGTCGATTAACTCGTAATTGCTTATGCATCGTGGACCCGTAAGGGAGCGCACGTCGTTAGAGAGTGCGCGATGTGGACAGGGCTACGGAAGTTCGAGCATTGCTCGCTACCTAAGCTGGCATCTGCAGAGAGCGTGGTGGAAGAGCGTGGTGGAAGAGCGTTGCCGAGCGGAGATAGCGCTTCGAGAACGCCTTATTGGACGCCAAGTGTTGAGACGCCTCAAAAATAGCGCGTTGTGAGCGCGTCAACCCTCCACGGTTGGACATAACGCGTTCTAGAATCACTATTTGAACTCCCTTCGAATAATAACGCGCTGCGAGCGCGTTATCTCCTTCTGCTCAACTCATCCCAGATTGACATAGTGCGCTGTGAGCGTACTATCCGTCTCTGCAGATGAAATAGCGAGTTGCGAAAGCGTTATTGAGGAGGCGGAGAGACGTGGGAGAGCTTGATGTCAGCCTAGAGGCGTTCCTTACGCATCGTGGATGCCTAAGGGAGTGCCGCATCGGGCGACCGACGCTGTCTGCTTTCGGGATTTCACGGTTCGTGATATCCCGGTTTTCATCCGCGTCGGGCGGCTCGCTGCCTGCGTACCTCAGTGAGGATTTCCGGGTGACGGAGTACGAGCATCAGTGAACGCATGCCCCATGCAATCGCTACGTCAAGATAGAGGATCCACTCGTGACTGGAGACATTGGTCACTCCCTGAATCCCTTGAAACGATATCTCAACGAGGAACCGAGCAATGAGTAACCCAAACCAGGTGGTCACATAAATCCAGCCGCCGCGATAATAGATTCCGTCCGGTCGCTGTATCAGCTTCGTGTCGCGCGTCTGTAGATACCCGGCAAGCATGGATAAGAGTATCGTGACTGCAGCTTCCACCACCTCGCTTGGCGGGATGGTGGGGTATGGCAGTGAGCGGATGGCGCCGTATGCTGCTAAGATGGGGAGTCCATACAGCGTCATCCGTGTGACGCGTTTTGGAAACAATTGACGAGCTATCACAAAGAGGATGATGAGTACGATAACGAGCGTTGTAACCAGGTGACTTGTGTTCACAATCATCTTGTCTCCTCTATATGGAAAATGTATGTGGAAAATGGGTTAGTCCATCGGGAACGTGAGTGCGGCCGTTGGTTCCATCGGCTCCCTTGCGTACTTGATGATAATTCCATGATAATGCGAGCAAGTGTTTGCAGAATCTACACACGGGTGGATTTTGCGTCCTGCTTACTCTATCTGTAGATAGAGGGGGCGAGGTCAGCAGGAAACACGTACGCTTTGGTGGAATCTTCTGTCACGTGTGTGCAAGGGGGTGTTGTGGTGCAGTCTGTTGGTTCTCCGCCCGAGTTCTTTGAACGGTGGATTAATCAGAAAATCATACGTACGGTGGGGTCCGCAGTCCTTGTTGTTTTGTATTACCAACAGTTCCACGCCAGTATGGAAATGACATTCGCTGTGGCTGTAGTGGCACTGGTAACTTATCAGCTGCTGATTTGGTTGCCACTTCGGCGGAACCTGACCTTTCAGGCAATCATCGTTGTTTTCCTGTGCGCACTTGCGCTCTACATTCACTTTCACGGTCAACCGGCGGTGAACTTACTGCTCTGGCCGATGGTGGTCATTTTGGCGGCTACGCCCTCGTATCGTACCATTCCCTCGCTGGTATTTGGCATCATCACGATGGCAACTGTGGTCGTGGTTTCCTATGACGCTACATTTCCATGGGGTACACTGTTTGGTGTTGCGGGAACGTACGCTCTCGTTCGTGGCCGGAGGTTAAGGCGCGAAGCCGCCGAGCTTCGTGAGCAGCATCTCGAAGAACTTGGCGCTGCACACGAGGAACTGAAACGGGCACACGCGGAGCTTGAGCTGTCGTCCGTAGAATCTGTCCGTTACGCTGCACTCTCGGAGCGCTCTCGCATCGCCAAAGATATTCACGACGTAATTGGTCACAATTTGACGACGCTCATCGTCCAACTGCAGGCTTTGCAATATATGCTTCCACATGATCCCGCTGTCGCCGCCACTCGGGTACCTGCCATGTTGGAGGTTGCCCGCTCCGGGCTGAAGGAGGTTCGAAAAGTCGTCGGAGACCTTGCCGAGGACGAAACGGGACTCGGGATTGCAGCACTGCGTGGTTTGGTATCACAGGTTGAGGCCCAGTCAGGACTTCAGATTGACTTTTACGCGTCCATCGATGACGGTGACTGGCCGCTTCAGCATAGCATCATCTTGTATAGGGTTTTGCAAGAGTCGCTGACGAATATCCTCCGGTACTCACAGGCAGAGACGGTTTCAGTACACGTTGAGGCAGGTCGCGAAGACATCTCGCTTCGGGTTGCCGACGATGGTGTTTATACCGGGGACCCACCTATCGAACCTGGCTTTGGCATGCGGAATATGGTGGAACGGTGCGCGGCTGTCGGCGGAGGCTGTCGGTGGAGCGTGAACTTGCCGCACGGTCTGAAGGTCATGGCCACTTTGCCGTATACGGAAGTCAGCCAAGAAACGTAATCCGTTGGGAGTTGGAATTATGCCGGAAAATGGTATTCGTATCGTGATCGCGGACGATCAGGCACTGATTCGTCAAGGACTCCGATACATTCTCGAAAGTCAGGCAGACATGCACGTCGTTGGCGAAGCGGAGGATGGACACGCGGCCGTCCAGGTTGTCCTCGACTTAAGACCTGACATTGTCCTCATGGACATCCAAATGCCAGGTCAGTCCGGTATTCATGCGACGAGAGAACTCATGAATCGCCTGCCGAAAACGAAGGTCGTCTTGCTCACAACATTCGATGTGACCGATTATGTGTTTGAAGGCATTCGAGCGGGTGCAGTCGGATATCTGCTCAAGGATGCGGACAGCACGGAGTTGCTCACTCAAGTCCGATTAGCTCATCAAGGTGCAGCAGTTTATCGCACACAGACAGCGGCCGAAGCCGTTGCCCGCGCTGTTCGGGCCGGGTCCGATGACGAAGTCGCGGGACGAGATGTTCCTCACTCCAATTCAGAGTCGATGTCAGAATCCCTGACAGACCGTGAGACTGAGGTCCTTCAATTGATGGCTTACGGGCGGAAAAACCGTGAAATAGCGCGTGCTCTGGTTCTTACAGAAGGCACCGTTAAGACCCACGTACACCGCATCTTGCAAAAGCTTGAAGTTGATGACCGAACACAGGCCGTGGTGATAGCCATCCGGACCGGAATGGTCAAGTGATGTAGCCAGTAGTCTGAACCCGAACAATTACAGACTTAACAGTTCTTTGGTTACTGTTGCTAGGTTTCTATGTCCCGACGAAGTGATAACCACAGGGTCTTCAATTCGAACGCCGCCCCAACCTGGGAAATAGAGACCGGGTTCCACGGTGATGACGTGACCCGCTTGGAGAATTGTTGTGTCGCTGCCGCGCAGTCCAGGTCTTTCATGAATCTCCAGCCCTACAGCGTGACCAAGGGTGTGCGCAAAGTACTCAGCTACGCCTTGTTTTTTGAAAAATTCCCGTATGGTGTCATCAGCGTGTCCGCAGACCGTACCCGGGCGCATCAAGTCGAGTGCCAAGAGTTGAGCTTCCAGAACCAGACGGTAGATTTCGACCTGTCTTTGGTCGGGTTTTCCGATGACGACGGTTCGTGTCATATCAGCATAGTAGCCGTTTACGACAGCTCCAATGTCCATCGTCAACAAGTCTCCTTGTTCGATGATGCGATTGGTTGCGCGGCCATGGGGCAGAGCGCTGCGCGGACCAGATGCAATGACGTGATTCTCTTTAATCTTCTCGGCACCGGCTTCTCGCATGTAGCGTTCGAGCATCCAACTTACTTGATGTTCACTGAGCCCCGCGTGCAGTTCCCCGAAAATGTAGTCAAAAGCGCGGTTGGTAATGTCAAAAGCTTGGTCAATGTAGATGAGCTCGTCGTCGGATTTGACTTGCCGCAAGCTTTCAATGAGGTCGTATTGAGGAATCAGTTGTACACCTTCGGGAACAAGTACGTCCTCAAGTCGCTTGTGTAAATCGAATGATGTAAAGAGCGCATCGAACCACACTTCTTGAATGTCCTGCTCCTGTAAAAGTTTCCCAACTAGAGAGACCACATCGCCTTTGTGCACGACGACATTCCAGCCTTCAGCTTGAGCTCTCGCCTGGTCTGCATATCGGCCGTCCGTGATGAGTGACGTCATACCCTTTGTAATGACTAGAAATCCGGCTGATCCGGTAAATCCTGATAGATATCGTCGGTTCTCAGGTTTTTCAACAAGCACGGCAATTTGGGAATGAGGCAATCTTCCGAGAAGATTTCTCGTCACCTGATTCAACGCAAAGTCCCCTTTCGATGACGTAGAAGTCAAGCTGTAGCCAGCGAATCAACTTATTAGGACAAGTTGTAGTCAGCGTATCAACTTATTCGGACAATTGGAAGGATTCATTGCAATCAATCAATCAATCAATCAATCGGCGGCCGATCTACCGAGCAACGGATCGATGGCTGCGCAGCGCGGTGACTGGAATGGAAGGTGTAAAAAACATATAATTCAGTCAGGGGAAGGTGTTTCAGGATGATGAGTGATGAGCAAAGATTGCTCGCACTATTGATTGGATATCGAGTACGAAAGCTTAGACAATCAAAAAATGTGTCCCAATTGAGTTTAGCACGGGGAATTGTAGGGCAGTCGATGATGAGTCAGATTGAGACAGGCAGACAAATCCCGGCCTACGAGGTTTTGGTGCTGCTCAATGAGCGATTGAACGACGAACTGCTGCGTCGATATACACAGCTTCTGACTTCCCGAGTCATGCACATGCGAGAAATTCCACTCCCGGACAAAGACGACATCATCAACATCCTCGATTACAATCGTGCCCACTGGATAGCCGCCCATTTTAAGTTAGCTGAATATCTTTGCGATATGTTTTACGAAAACCGCGATTTTTCCAATCTGAAAGACATGGCCGCAAGAATCCTGGACAACGCGATAAGCGGCGATATGAAGGCGCTTGGTGCCTATTACTTTGGCACTGCGTTGTTGTTTTTGGGGCAAATGGAGGAGAGTAGCGAATACCTGCTCCTTGCGGAAAAACAGTTGAAACAACTCGATGCAAAGTTTCACGGACTCGTCTTCTACAATCTGGGTTGCGTGTATACCCAACTGGAATCCTATGGGCAGGCGATGTGGTATGCCAAGCTGGCGATTGAGGAATTTCAACATCAGGCGGATATCCTTCGGTACGGAAAAGCCCAAGGACTGATTGGGACCATTCAATCCCGTATCGGAAGATATCATGATGCGGAAAAGTCGTTCCAACAGTCCTATACGGTGTTGCAGAAGTGGGGGGCTGGTGAAGCGGATTTGGCGCGGGTTGAATTGAATCTAGCGAACGTATTGGAGTCGCTCGATTCACTTCCAGAAGCACAGGAGTGGTGCCTGAAGGCACTGAACAGGAACACTGACCCTGTCACAGTAAGTTCTTTGCATATGATTATGACGCGAATTTGCTTTGCATTCGGGCGTACGGAGGAGGTCATGAGTCACTACGTTGCCGCGTGCGAGATGGCAGACAGGTCGGGTGACGCACGAACCATCGCGATGGCGGCAGTGCTCGGCACGTTTGTCCATGCATCGATGCCAGAGAAAATCCAAGCGGCCAGGCGTGCTTACGAAGTCACCAGAGACAGATACCCGCTCCAACACGCACTCGCTTGTGAGATTTTGGCTGAACTGTACTCCGACGACCGTGGCTTCACACTAGAGGTAGATGCACTGCGGAGAGAATCTATCGTGACGTACCGGGAGTTCATTTCCAGTCACGTGTCACTTGACAAGTCCATTGGATTCAGCGCGCTGGCACTCAAACCTGGTGTGTCGACCTGAAGTGACGTCATTCAGGGCAAGACATTGTTTGTGCCAAGGAGAGGCGTGGGCAATTGTCTTGAGGCTCCGGAGAAACTGCGGGTGGAACTAGAAGGATACGGTGGTTGTGAATTGTCAATCGGTGAGAACAAGATTGTTGCAGTGAACACCGTGACGAACACCGTCATGATGCGAAAGACGTTTTTCATTGCAATACCTCCAGCGTTTTGTGATGTCGTGGTTAACGTCCCTGTACCGACGAGCCGTGTGTATTTAATTACTATCCGGGCACAGGGCAATTATTCAATGTCTCGTTCGAATGAAAAATATTATTAATATGGCTCTACGTTCAGCGCTTACAAGTCAGCCATCATCTTCAAACCCGAGACTTCATTAAACCCTACGGCCCAATCATCTTTTCCCCCAGTTAAAACATCTACAAGCATGCCTTCGCAGGGAGTCCGTCAGCCCTCCTTTTCCTCATCGTATGCTCAGGAATCGCCGCATTCTTACGCTCTAGACGTGCACGGCAGGTTCAAACGGGCGGGATGTTCCAACATCATTAATGATAATTCCCGTTGCAGGGAGTGCATTCCAGTTCGAGAAGTGGAGTATGTGTGAAGAGTCACAGACAGAAGGAGGAGAGTTAGTTCCAGGAAGTTAGTGCCAGGAAGTTAGTGCCAGGTAGTTAGTTCCAAGAAGTTGGTTCCAGGTAGTTAGTTCCAGGTAGTTAGTTCCAGGTAGTTAGTTCCAAGAAGTTAGTTCCAGGTAGTTAGTTGCATGGTTTGGTAACGTGATTGACGTCAAGTCTTGTGCGCACGCCTGTAATCTCAAATTTATTGCATGACTACGATGTTTTTTGGGAGGAGACACGGAATGAACAGAAAAGGTCTGCTGAAGGTCGTTGCTGCAACTACTGCCATGGGAACCACGCTGTTGCCGGTAACGGCGTTTGCATCCGTGCAAGAGACTGCGGGTGCGGGGTTTCACGGCGGTACGAACTATGTCCACTCGGGTGTCGTGATTCGGAACCTGGCAAGACAGGCAGCATCACAGAAACCGATGTACTCGGCTGGGGGGAGACGCATCCTCAATTATGGCTGGTCTGCGTCAAACTGGTCGGGGTACGCCGTCACGGGGTCGACATACACCGACATTACGGGCAAATGGGTGGTTCCGAGTGTACAGGCATCACGAAGGAATTCGTATTCATCTTCGTGGATTGGCATCGACGGTTTTAACAACAGCGACCTCATTCAGACTGGTACCGAGCAGGACTATGTGAATGGCAGGGCTCAGTACGATGCATGGTGGGAAATACTACCCGCGGCTGAGACCGTCATCACGAACATGGCCGTGTATCCGGGAGACAACATGTCCGCACATATTCATGATAACGGGAACGGGACGTGGACAATTACTCTTCAGGATGTTACACGCGGCGAGACATTTACCACCACCCAGTCTTATTCCGGCCCTGGAACATCTGCGGAATGGATTCAGGAAGCGCCTCAAGTCAACGGAACAATCGCACCGCTTGCGAATTATGGGGAAACAACCTTTGACCCCGGAACGGTGAATGGTGGGAATCCAGGATTGAGTTCCTCAGACGGGGGGTACATGGTGCAACACAACGCTGTTGTTTCAGTCCCCTCAAATCCGGACTCCGACACCGATGGGTTTAACGTGGAGTATGGGTCGTCCGCGCCAAGTTCCAACCCGTCCTAAGCAAATCCGCAGCCTCGAGACGTTCATACATTTACCATGACGGATAGGTGATAGTGAACATCCTCGAGCCCGTCGGAAACGGGCTTGAGGATGTCAGCTGATAAGACAAAATCATACAAAGTAATGCAAACGATTGCTCACGAATTTTTCAACATGTATTTTATAATATGGGAGAAAGCGATTACAGTCGTACAAACGATTGCAGGAACTGGCGGCTGAATCACTTGGGGTACATTTTCAAAAAATGGAGGTGTAGAAGTTATGAGACGGCATCTTCTTGGCTCGTGGTGGGGGGTGACGGCTGGCGCAATCACTTTGACGCTTGGTACCATGCTTCCCCTGACCGAGGCTCATGCAACTTCCTATTCCACTGTTCAGTGGGATGGGTTGTTCTCGGACCAGGGACCGCTCTATTTTCTGCCGCAGCAGCCTTCTGCTGTCGATCCGGTGACAGTGACCTTGCGTGCAACCGCAGACAATCTGACCGGAGCCAAGGTTATTGTGTACGATTCGTCGACCAACACGACGACGACGTATTCCATGAGTGACGCCGGTACTGATTCAAACGGGCGCTACGAATTTTGGACGTACACTTTACCAGCGAGCCCGGATGCAAGATTTTATTACTTTGAGGCAGATGATGGGTCGAGTGTTGCCTATTACAGTGGATTTGGTGCGTCGTCAAGCCCACCTTCGAGCACTGGCCCGTCGGGTGGGGAATTTTGGATTTCGCCGGGATTTGTGACACCGACATGGGCACAAAAGGGCGTTCAGTATCAAATCTTCCCGGACCGATTCTATGATGGGAACACGTCGAACGACGTGACCACTGGCCAGTACTCTTGGAATGGCAGTTCGTCCTATCAGTTATCATGGGGCCAGGACCCAGAGTTGGGTGACCAGGGTGGGCAGGACCAGGTTGCATTTGCAGGCGGCGACTTGCAAGGGGTTGACCAAAAGCTTTCTTATATCATGAAATCCCTTGGCGCCAACGTACTCTATCTAAATCCCATTTTTACAGCGAACACGAATCACAAGTACGACACGCAGGATTACTATAATGTCGATTCCCACCTCGGTGGAAACGCAGCGCTACAGACCTTGATACAGGATGCGCATGGCACGAAGGACAATGCTGGACAAGGTGGGCGTATCGTCCTTGACGGCGTGTTCAATCACACTGGCAAAAGCAATGCCTGGTTCCAAGGGGCACAGCAGAGTCAGTCTAGCCCTTACTATCCATACTACACGTTCAGTTCGTGGCCAAATTCCTACGCAACATTTGAAGGCGTTTCCAACTTGCCTAAACTGAACTACGGTTCCTCTGCACTCATCGGTCAAATATACGGGAACAGCAACAGTGTCGCGCAAACCTATCTAGCTCCGCCCTACGGAGTTGACGGCTGGCGCCTCGATGCCCCTGGCCATGTTGGGGCAAATGGATATGACCCCGAGGCGAACGGCAACTACAATGATTCAACCAATCATGCCGTTTGGGAAGGGTTCCGAGCTTCCGTGAAAAGCGTGAACCCCAATGCCTTCATCTTCGGGGAGTGGTTCGAAGGCTCGCAGCCTTATCAGTGGTTGAGTGGAAACCAGTGGGACAGTTCCGTAAACTACAACGGATTTCTGCAACCCGCTTCTGAATGGATTACTGGGTACGATGACGGATTCAATTCAAATTCCATCGATGTGACGCAACTCGACCAGTGGTTGCACAACACGTTAATTCAGGTGCCGCGTGCGGCTCAGTTGACTCAGGTCAATGAACTCAGTACACAGGACGTGCCGAGGTTTGGTGAGCGGGCAGCAGAAAGCATCACCGACAAGACGTACACGGAACCGAACGGATCGACATTCACTGCACCGTACGGAGGAACACCGAACTACTGGAAAGATTACTTGGGAGCGTTTTTGCAGTTCACCTATGTCGGACTCCCGACCATCTACTACGGAGATGAATACGGCATGATGGGCGGCGGGACAAACGATGCCGGAAAACGCTGGACATTTGACTGGAGTCAGGTGGCGAATGGGGGGAACAGCGTTTTTCAGCTCTATCAAAAGCTCATCTCGCTGCGTCAGAATAACTCGGCGCTGCAGGATGGGTCATTTATGACCCTGACAGCAGACAACACCACCGGTGTTTATGCCTTCGCTCGGATGGATGCGAATCAGCGGATCATCGTGATTATGAACAATAGTAACTCCACGCAAACAGAGACCATTCCGGCGTATGAGGCAGGAGTGTTAAATAACTCAACGCTCACGAACATCACCCCACTGGTGAACGGGGTATCAGAACCGAGTTCATACACAGTCGACAGCAACGGAAATGTTTCCGTGACGCTTGACGGACACTATGCCACCGTTTTGGAACAAACAGGCGGTCCGCTGGTGGCGGGGGCATCGATGCCTGTTGTGAGTTCCAATCCCAGTCCGCTCACTGCAGGTCAGAGTGCAACCGTGTACTACGACGGTCCGCTCGCAGCTTCGGCAAGTGCTGTCACCATGCATTGGGGGTATAGCGGTTGGAGCGGAGTCACTGACACTGCGATGACGAAGCAACCGAACGGGTCGTGGGCAGCGACCATCAAGGTTCCCGTCGGCTATCAACTGAATACGGCATTCTACAACCAGAACAGCACGTGGGATAACAACAACGGAAGCAACTACAACATGGAGATTCAGATGCCAAGTACGGTCACGGCGAATCCACAACCTCTGGCGGCAGGGCAGACTGCGACGATTTACTACGACGGTTCACTTGCGCCTTCTGCCAGCTCTGTGATCATGCATTGGGGATACAATGGTTGGAGCGGAGTCACCGACGCGTCGATGACCAAGGAATCAAACGGCGCATGGGCCGCGACCGTCACCGTTCCAAGCGGAGCAACAGAAATCAATGTCGCATTCCACGACCAAAACAGTACATGGGACAGCAACAGTGGCAGCAACTACGACATTCCGGTTGGCTGAGGCTGACAACTGGCCTTGCAGTTTTGCACTGGCAGTTTTCGCATCGGCCGCTTGCCGCTGGCGCTTCGCCCTGACGATTCGCCCTGACGATTCGCCCTGGTTGGCCGCCCATAACGCGTTTGGTGATGCGTCCCATGATGTGTTCGATGACAAGAAGCACCCACCTGAACCTAGGTTGGGTGCTGTGCTTGTCTTAGTGTGACGTCTGGCCGCATGGGCTACATGGGTGCGTGGTGAAGCACCAAGAGCAGACCTAAGGTTACGTAGGATACTCCCAACACAACAGACGTCCATCTTTTCAGCACGTTCCTCACCATGCCTTTCGCAGCGAAAGTTGTGGCTTATCCTTACACGGAAAGTGCGGTAAATACCATGTGCACAGCAATCAGCAATAAAATCGCGCCGCTGATGAGTGTACTGAACTGGCCGAGATTCCACCCAAACATGCGAATATTCGCAACGCGCTCGCCGAGACCCACGCCCCACCAAATGGCGAGAAAGCTAAAAATGCCTGCACTGATTGACACAGCAAACGGAGACAGGCTCATCAGCCCAGCACCGAGTCCGTTGGTGAGCGCGTTCATTGACACCGCCACGCCGAGAACCAGAGATTCAGCGATACTGATTTCGCCAGACTTATCTTTATCTGCATGTGCAGGGTCTTTCAGATATCGGCCGATGGCACCGTTTTGTTGTTTTCGTTGTGAGTGGATTGAATTGCGCTTGGCCATCAGCGATATCAGGATTATGCGCACGCCGATAATGAGGACAAATAGTGCTGCAACAACGGTGGTTAAAGTGCCTGGTATCAACTTTGTAATGTACTTCCCAAAGTAAATGCCAATCATACTGAAACTAAAGGCGATAACCGCAATGGTAAGGTTGGCCGCAAACCCAATGCGAATCTTGCTGACTCCATAGGACATACCTACGCCAAAATTGTCGATGCTGGAAGACAGGGCGAAGCCCAGAACCAGTAACCAACTGACGATATCCACGCTTGAACATCTCCCCGAAATCACCTGGCAACAAATGTGTTGCAATCGTTGTCCCGCGGTGAGTAGAAATCCCGAACGCCAGCGTCAGGGTAAAGCGGAGTCTGACACATTCTATCCGTCACGCAGAGATGATGTGCGTCGGACACCGTCTCACTTCTGTAGAAAACCTTCAAACCAACCCCAACGAATCGTGTATGAACAATCGAACTTTTTCACAGCACAGTCGGTCATTCAGATGGGAAGCTTTCATGTACGAAATGGTTGGGATGGGGGACAAGGGGCATGAGGTCTGGAGGCGTAGGCAAGAAGTTTGCGGCGACACTTGAACCCGTACGGGTCGCGTGGCCGATTTTTGTCGTCCATGTGCTCTTTGTGCTTACTGCGGGCGTGTTATGGCAGCACTATTTCGGAACAGTGTCGCATACGGTAACACCGAAGCGCTTTGGTACATTCATCGCCGGTTTGTCGCACTGGGATGCCAAGTGGTTTTTGCAGGTTGCGAAGAACGGGTACGTTCGTTCGAATCCAGATATGGCAGCGTTTTTCCCACTCTTTCCGATGACGATGGGTGTCATGGGCCACCTCTTGAGTTCACTCGCGCATTTGGGCAGTGTGGGACCGCACAAGCCTCCAGGCGATAGGGCCTACTTTCTAGCCGGTATCGCTATTTCCAACGTGTCTTTTTTCATCGCATTGGTTGGGCTGTATATCGTTGCGCGTCAACATCGAACGCCTCGCCAAGCAGCGCGTGGGTTATGGCTCTTGGCGTTGTTTCCGAGTAGTTATTATTTTTCTGCGGCCTACAGTGAATCGATGTTTCTGATGCTAATTGTGTTTGCATTTGTCTGTGCGTACAAGAATCGGTGGTTGTGGGCAGCGATTCTGATGGGATTGGCTGCTCTGTGTTGGGATCTCGGTGTATTTGGCATCTTTTCTCTACTCTGGCTGGTGTGGCGTGACTTCAGAATCCATCGACGGGTGATGAAGTTTTTCGGGCGTGCGCTGGAAGTATCCGTAATTCCCGTCGCACTCTTTTCCGCGTACCCTCTGTGGTTGGAGCATGTCTTTGGCAACCCGCTGATGTTTGTCTGGGCGGAAGAACACCATTGGCACCGACACTTCACATTTATCTGGACATCTCTGCATGAAGATTATTACCATGACCCACTCGGATTGGTAGCGTCGATTTTATTCCTTGCTATCCTTCTCGCGGCCACTGGTCGCTTGCCGCTCGAGCAGTGGTTGTTTTCGGCGTTTGTTCTTCTCATTCCACTGTTCTCATCTGCCGGAACCTATCCGATGTCGATGGTTCGATTTGTGCTCATGGCGTTTCCACTTTTTCTCTTCGTCGGCGCATCCATCCGTAAAGTCGAAACGTACTTCGCAGTCATCGTCGCCTGTGCAGTGTTTATGGCATGGCTCACAGGGCTGTTTGCCTCCGGACATTGGATAGCGTAGCGAGAGGAATAAAATGTGAACTGTCAAACCCGGTATCGATGCGAAAGACCGATACCGGGTGTCAGGTGAGAGGGGAATATGGATGAAGTGCCTATGTAGAACCCGCCGAGGCGGGTCGTCGTTCCTTAGTACACCGGTGTCGTTGTGCAAGTTGTGACTGCGTAAGGAACCAGCAGGATAAACAACACGAAGATGATGAGAAATACAACCGCCCAACGGGTGTAACCTCCGAAGACTCCGTACATATACCGTCCCTCCTTCGCGATGTTCAGAGATACTACACCATCAGGGTACGTGCAGAAGGAACGTGAGGTCGCGGTAATTGCCCATCCGCAATGGTGTTAGTTGTCAAACGCATTCGTGTTGTATGCATCAGGACGAAAGCGGTTGAATCGCAGGAAGCTGCCTTTTGGAGACCACGAGCAAGTCCACGATGTGTCCCCCTTTTTGACCAATCCGCGTCAACATTAAATTGTATGTCCCCGGAATGCTTGCGCGAAAGGCCGGTGCGTATCCCGTCTCGGATTCGTCAAGCAGTTTTTCCACCGAGCCGTCGAAAGAGTGATTGGTTGCAGACGAAGGGGTGACAAAGGCACGGTAACCTGATTTTTCTGGGACTATCGTGTGCACGGCCCAACCGAGCGGCACATAAATCTGCAGTCGTTGCGGCAAGGCAGAATCGTCGAGTGGTGAATGATCATGGAACTTCTCCATTCCTATCAGTTGAATGACCATCTCATGTTTTTCCATGTCCACGCGAACCTTCTGCCCACCACTTGTGAAGCTACGTGTAACTGTGTGCGGAAGCACTCGGTTAGGCGGTGGTTGGGAAGAGGCGCTGTTTGCTGCCAGAGCGCCAGGACTTGCGTGGGTACATCCGCCGAGCAACAGGCCCGCGCTAATCAGGGCAGGCAGGAATATCATTTGTCCGATTCGCATTTTTTGAATTTTGTCCCCCTTTGTTCAGCCACTCAGACAACCCTGACGCAACTTCGGCTGTTGTCTGTGCTTTATGCCTTGTACAAAGCCGCTTTGTCTGACATCGGGTAGAGCGGGTGTGGACTCGCATGCTTATAGCATGCGAAGTCCTAGGGGGACTATTCTTAGAGGGACATTCCTCGGGGGCTATGCTAACAAGGTTGACCTCAAATGCGGCGTGTCGAAATATACGTTGCCCCAAGTAATCAAGAACCCACCTGGATGACACATTGGTTATTGGCCGGAGGACTGACTTCGGACGGTCTCACCGTACCAAGTGGCTAGACCTGCACCGATAACCTGATAAAGTTCGGACTTTGCAAAGGGGCCGGAGTAGAGAATTTTGCCTGCTTCACGTTGATTGGTTCGGGGTTCTGGGAGTTTGCTATCTTGGACGTGTTTATCTTTGCTGTTGCTGTTCGGGTCTTTCGCATCGCCCAAATTCGGTCCTTCATCCGTGAGTTCGACCTTCACATCGCCATTTTCGGAGACGGTGGCAGTAAGCAAGAGTGTAAGCACGGAACTTGAGGCGGCAAAGCGGATAAAGCACTCGCCTCGAGTGTTGGTCAGGGTATAGCTGAATCTGCCATCAAACGTGGCTACCGTGTCAACCACATCATCCATCAATTGGTATAGAGATTGTCTTACTTCATCAAGAGAATTCGAATCCAATGCTCGCTACCTCCAGGCTGTCCATCCGAGAAGACGGACATCACATCACAAATGTGTTCCGCTAGTATATTTAGACCATTTCACTCCCGAATGCAAGGATTTCTCGCCGATTCGGCAGGACATACCGTCACTCGGACGAATTGATACCCTCACTGAACCGAATTGTTGCTTCACCACGGTTGCTTCAGTTTCTGCTTCAGTTTCTGCTTCAGTTTCTGCTTCAATAGTTGAGTTGCTTCACCACGGTTGCTTTAATTGTTGTTTCAGTCGTTACTTCAATTATCGATTCCATCACATGCAAGATTCGTGATTACTTGACTTGAGGTGTGAACATGGGAACCCATTCGGACGCAATTCAAGTCCTTGTGGCTATCGCAGCCTTCGTCACCATTGCAGTTGCCCTAGGAAAGGTCGTTCGCGGAATCATGGGCGCCGTTTTGCGCCGGCGTGGAGCTGCACAAGCTCCAACGAAAGATGTGTGAGTTGTACAGCAGGCCGTAGCAGGTCATGCCAAAGGGACTTCCCGCCAGTCAATGCGTGGCCATTCGCGCAACAGCCTCTGCGACCCCACCTTGGCGTATCCATGCAGGTTGGCGTTCGAGGAGGGGGCTGTTTTGGTTCGAGGCTATCCATGCTTCAACACAGGCCGGGTCAAACAGGATTCCAGAATTTTGGATGATGTAATTCATGGTTTCGTCGTGACTCCATGAGTTTCGGTAGGCCCTGTCGGAAGTTAAGGCATCGTAGATGTCCGCAAGAGCAACGATTCTCGCTACAAGTGGAATACCCTCCTCCTTGAGTCCCAGCGGGTAGCCCGTGCCGTTCCACTTTTCGTGATGAAATCGGATAACCGCTAGTTCATCGGCTGAAAAGCCCAATTGTGTACACATGTCGTAGCCGATTTGCGGATGCGCTTCGACGATTTGGCGTTCCTCGGTCGTTAATGCTCCAGGTTTATTCAGCAATGCATCAGGAATTCCGATTTTTCCAATGTCATGAACGATAGAGCCGCGAAAAATACTCTTCAGTTTTTGCGATTCCAGTCTGAAGTGTTTTGCGAGTTCCAGTGCATAGAAGGCAACGCGCAGGTTATGCCCGGCCGTGTACTGGTCTCTCGTTTCGGTGGCGGCGATGAGGCCGAGCACCGTTTCAGAGATACCAACCTCAAGACCGTCGAACATCATGCGATGACGGTGCTTGTCTTCGTACATGCGGGCGTCGGCCACGGAAAACAAGTCTGACAGTGTCCGCCCGTCCTCTGGTCCAGTAGCCGATCCGATGCTGATACCCACATTGATTCCCTTGGTTTCCCATTCTTCATTCGCCCCTGAGACGGCATCCACGATGTAAGCGCGAAGACTGTCTGGCGTGGCTTTCGGATCATAAATGACGAACTCATCACCGCCGTACCTGAACATGCGGGCTCGCTTCGGCAACAGGTGATAAATGGACTGCGCAAGGTCGTGGATAACCCCGTCACCCACAAGATGCCCGAACTGGTCATTAATCAGTTTGAAACCATCCATATCGATGACGACAATGTTGCCGTGAATGAGACTCTCCGCCTGGGATGCTGCGAAGTTCTCCCATGCACTGCGGTTCTCGACGCCTGTAAGACCGTCCACCGTAGCGGCGTGTTGGAGTTGACGTGCAGAACTATAGTAGGATACTGCGCGCATCAGGCCGATTTGCGCTATGGCAGCCAAGACTAACGTGATGGAGCCGTAAAACGGGTACAAGAGACCGGCCATAAGAATTGTAAGGTATGAGTTCAAATATCCGAGGTGCAATTCTTTCAAACTTAACCGGATCTGCTCGCCGAGCGATTTATGGGTGCGTTCTGCAACAATCAGCGCCGAAATCACGCGATTGACGAGCAAGTGAACGACCACGCCGGAGACCATGGCGGTAACCGCGGCGAGCGGCGTTCTGCCGAGGACGAGAGCGATGAAACGGTACACGAGTGCGCCAGAGTATAGGCCAAGGCCCACATGTGCGAACGTCTGTGGGTATTTCCACCAGGAACCTTTGGCGCGCGCAGTCGTCATGATGAGGCCTGGGATTGCGACAACAGCCGTTAGAGGCGGCGGCAGAACGAAGATGCTAATCATGACGAGCGGCATGGCAGGACGCCACGATGCTCCGCTGGGCAACTGAACCGACCAAGGAGCCATGAGCAGGAAGATGGCACCAATTTCGATGAGCTCGGTGAAGCGTGCGGCTGGCTGCCCAGCCATGAGGATGACGGCTCTGGCCACCAGAATCATGCCGAGTAAGGTCATGAGGGTCGTCCAGATGGATAGCTTGTTGCTTTCTGGATAGCGAGCGATGGATAGCACAGGGTAATCCCCCAAAAGATTCATTATATGCAAATTAGACGTTTCGACACCATTCTCGCGAAGTCCTTCGTTCTGGCGACAATAAAATACCGGAAACGACACTGGTCGTTTCCGGTAGTGGATGCCTGTCATCTAAGTCGCTGTGCCCTATGCAGTCAGTTCGTCAGTTCTTTTTGTTGCCAAGAAGGCTTCGGTGGTCATCCATGATGCAGTGATGGCTATAGACTGGGAGCCCGGTTGATTGGCACGCCGCATTCACGGTTTGCGAACAACCCGGTTCTACCCAAATTGCCCTTACCCCAAGTCGCAAAACGTCATCTTTCAGCGAGGGGGGTGCTTCACTGTTCAGGAAGACAGACAGGAGATCGACAGGTTTCTTGATACCGCCAAGCGACGATACGGTTGGAAAACCTACGATTGAGTCATCTCCGTCTGTGACCGGAAGCAACTGGTATCCTTGGGATTGCAAATAAGCAGCCACTGCATAACTTTGCGTGTCAGGTCTCGGCGATACGCCAAGGAGGGCTACGGAATGCGACTGAGACAAGAGGTCAGCCATACTGGTTTCTGTGGTCGTCATGACAGATGCCATTCCTCTCCGCGATGGACTCGCGGGTAGTATGGGCAAAGAGGCGCATTTCATTCCATCAAGGCATATGGCGCGCCCCCAAAAGCACTAGACCCTCAATAGACGTACCAATGGCCCCCACAACGGGTGAGGGCCATCGGTTTGGTTTAGTATGCGCCTGCTCCACCTGCGCAGGAACCGCCGCCCATTCCGTATCCTGGAACAAGCAAGAAGAACAAAACGAAGATGATGAGGAACACCACTGCCCACTGGGTGTACCCACCGAACGTTCCCATTCCGTACATACAATCACCTCCTTGATGTGAGACGATACAGCATACGCGATGGGGTAAGTGAGCGGATGGGCGAAGGGTCAATGTTCGTTGCAAAAGTATGAGTCATCTTCTCGTTGGCGGATGAAGTGTTGAGTGGGTCACTTGCTCGTGTATAATGAAAATGGTTCAAAATCCGAACGTTGTACGAGGATTCGTCGTAAACGTTCGATGTTTAACGGTGAACCGTCGAAAGGATGGTTGCGATGCAGCACCAGTACGACGCCATTATTGTAGGGGCCGGACCGGCAGGACTCTATGCAGCTTATGAATTTTCTCTGCGAGCACCACAGGCAAAAGTACTCCTTGTCGACAAGGGTGTGGAAGCCAAATATCGTCATTGTCCAATCATGGAAGGGAAAATTGAAAAATGTCCGCCTGCCAATCGCATTAAAACCTACGCTAGTTGTTGGCCTGCTTGCGGTGTCATTAATGGTGCCGGCGGGGCTGGAAGTTTCAGCGATGGCAAGTTTAACATTACTTCAGAATTTGGTGGGTTCTTGACGGACTATTTACCGCCGTCCAAAGTGCTGGAACTCATCCGGTACGTTGACAATATCAATATGCGCCATGGTGCCCCAGATACGATTACCGATCCGACGACACATGCTGTAGCAGACATCGAACGCCGGGCGATTGGTGCGGGGTTAAAGCTGCTTCGCGCACAGGTGCGACACATCGGGACTGATAACAACCTTGAGCTTATGACCAGCATTTTTAATTATTTGTCGGAAAAGGTAGAACTGCGTTTCCGCACGTTTGTGGACGACCTCATTGTTGAAAACGGACAGGTACGTGGCATCACCGTACGAGGCGGCGAAGATTTGACGGCGCCATACGTCATTATGGCTCCCGGTCGAGACGGTTCGACGTGGCTGTCTGAATTGCTGAGGCGACACAAGCTGCGGATGACCAACAACCAGGTTGACATCGGCGTTCGCGTAGAGACTTCCAACATCATTATGCAGGAAATCAATGAAAACCTATATGAAGGAAAGTTCATTTTCAACTCTCCCTCTACGGGTCTGCGTGTACGTACCTTTTGCAGCAACCCGTCAGGTCATGTCGTGATTGAAAATCACACAGGTGTCATGGCGGCAAATGGCCATGCCTATAAGGACCCGCTGCTTGGTACATCAAACACAAACTTTGCTCTGCTTGTCAGTCATCGTTTCACAGAGCCGTTTGACAGGCCAAACGAGTTCGCAAAGCAGATTTGCCGACACGCCAACGAGTTGTCTAACGGCTCGATTATTGTCCAGAAATACGGAGACATTTTGAAAGGACGGCGCAGTACACCGGAGCGCATTCACGAGGGATTCATTGAACCGACGATGCGCGAAGCCGTTCCCGGCGACCTCGGCCTAGTCTTGCCATACAAAACGATGGTAGCCCTGCAGGAAATGATTGAAGCACTGAATCACGTCACACCGGGAATTGCCAGTGAACACACGCTGTTTTACGGGGTGGAGGCCAAATTCTACGCATCACGTGCTGAAGTGAACAATAATTTGGAGACACCCATTGCCGGCTTGTTTTGTGCTGGCGACGGCCCCGGTATCTCGCGCGGGATCTCGCAAGCCGCGAGCAGCGGTGTGCATGCAGCGCGATCGATTATCAATCGCCTCTAATATCCGCTTCATTCAGATGCTTGTGCAGGCGGAATTCTGTCGACTCACGGTCAGTCACATCCTGACTCTGGGTCGATTTTTATTGCGGGGATGATTCAAATAGGATTTCGTACTGGTACAAACGAGCTATCTACAAATAGGACATATTTGCCTTCTGCACGCACGGTCAGGGATTTACGCTTGATCCGTACCCGTTAATACAGTGACCTTTAATTAGGTGGGACAGTTTTCCTGGAGGTTGGATTATACCCCTGTATTCACGGCCATTGCGGAGGTGAACGAGCAATGAAACAGACCGAAACAGATACGTCACATCGATTTCTTGAGATCCGCATGGAATCGATTGGTGGTCTTGGCGCAAACCTGGCTGGTAAGATTCTCTCGGAGTCGGGTGTTATTCGGCAGGGTCTTAACGGTTGGTATGCAGCGTCATACGGCTCGGAAAAGAAAGGTTCCCCAGTAAAGGCGTTTGTTCGCTTTGCTCCTCACGAAATTGAGATTCGAGGCACGTATCCTGTTGATGAACCGGATGTCGTCGCTGTATTTCACGAAGCGTTGCTGCACAGTCGGTCAACGACTGCAGGACTGAGGACTGGCGGCACGTTGCTTGTGAACACCAAGCGTACGCCGGAAGAGATTCGAGCAGAGGTTGACAGACGCGACATCACCGTGGCGACCGTGGACGCACTTGGAATTTCTGTGCGCGAAGGCACGCGCATTAATACCGCCATGCTTGGAGCGATGTGCCATGTGGTTCCACTGCTCGACGTGGATGCTGTCCGGGCGGGGATAGCTGAAACGTTTACGACGAAGTACCAACATCTGCTCGAGGCAAACCTGCGCACGTTTGATGGGGCCAGGGAAGAAGTGGTTGAACAGGGACCACTCGATGACACGCCGTATGCGCCGGCAAACGAAGTATCGGTAGGCCGGGCGCTTGGATATGAGACTCAGTTTATTGGCGGGGTGATTCCGTACGCGGGCAACTCTATCGCAAAGGACCTAAGTGCTTCGCGGCAAGGATTTATTCCTGCGCTTAACCTCGACACGTGCATCAACTGCGCAGCGTGTGACCATGTTTGTCCGGACGCCTGCTTTGTCTGGGAGTCTCGCGATAATGGCAAGGGCCGCGAATTTCAATTCTTAGTTGGGATTGACTATCAGTATTGCAAGGGTTGCCAAAAGTGCGTGGAAGCTTGTCCCACGGATGCGCTGCAAACCGTCGCAGAGGCTGATGCCTACGTTGCCTCGCACAGGATTCGAAAGTTTGCACCGATGGTCAGTCGGGGTCCGCAGGAGAACGGCGTAAAGGGGGTTGGTACGAGATGAGTATGAACGTCATCGAAAAGCAGTCAGGTGCGGCTGGAATGGAACCGGAGAAACAACAGATTGAGGAGTTTCATTCGGGTAACGAGATGGCGGCGCAGGCGGCAGCACAGATTAACTACCACTTGATGGGGTACTTTCCAATTACGCCATCCACCGAAGTAGCGGAGTACCTCGACGAAATGCGCGTGCGCGGTGAACACAACATCACCATGGTGCCCGCAGACGGTGAACACGGCGCTGCAGGTATCTGTTACGGTGCGTCAACTGGTGGCGGCCGTGTGTTTAACGCGACTTCTTCCCAAGGCTTTTTGTACATGCTTGAGAACTTGCCTGTTCAGTCGGGTACGCGCTTTCCGATGGTCCTGAACCTTGTTACGAGAGCCATCTCAGGGCCGCTCGATATTCGCGGGGATCACTCCGACTTGTATTACGGATTAAACATCGGATGGCCCATCTTGCTTGCGCGAGATCCGCAAGCCGTGTACGACATGAATATGATTGCGCTGCGTGTCACGGAGCACAGTGATGTTCGTTTACCCGTGATTGTCGCGTACGACGGGTTCTTTACCTCACACGCCAAACGCCGCGTGAAATTTTTTGCAGATAAGCGTGTGGTACAGGATTTCGTGGGTCCAGTCCCAGTTCCGCCTGTCACTTCACTCGACCCGAGGCACCCTGTGACGATTGGACCCTATATGAACGACCCAGACCAGATGAACAACAAATACCAGCAGTCACTGGCGATGTACAGGGCCGAACAGGTATTTCTCGACGTCGCGGCCGAATATGAGAAAATTTCCGGGCGTCCTTACGACCTGCTTGACCTGTACCGCATGGATGACGCGGACGTGGTTTTGTTCATTTTGAACTCTGCTGCAGACACCGCTCGGGACGCTGTGGACGAATTGCGGGCACGGGGCATCAAGGCCGGAATCGTTTCACCGAACATCATCCGTCCGTTTCCGAAAGCAGCGATTCAAAAAGCGCTCGCTAAAGCCAAGGTTGTACTCGTTGCAGAACGCGCCGACTCATATGGTGGTCACGGTGCCAATCTGACACACGAAGTGAAGGCAGCCCTGCAGGAGTTGCACACCCCAGCACACGTGATTTCTCGCGTCTACGGACTCGGTGGAAAAGAGTTCTACCCGGCAGATGCGATGAGCCTGTTTGACATGTGCACGTCGTGGCTTGACGGAGACGCTGTGCCCGACTTCGACTACTTCGGGGTTCAACCGGGGGACCAAACTGCTGCAGCCATGGCACTTCACACCGGCCTACCCGCGCTCTCGAAGGAAGAAATGAGCGGCTACGTGTCTGTCAGCCAGGATGAAGAGACGGGCGAACTTGCTGTCAAAGCGCCCAACCTGCGAGCACTGACGAAAAAACCACGACGTCTCGCGCCAGGTCACGGTGCCTGCCCCGGGTGCGGTATTTTCCCGGGTGTCGAAACCTTCCTCAAGGGCATCGAAGGCGATGTTGTTGTGTTGTATCAAACGGGCTGCGCGATGGTAACCACCACCGGCTACCCGTACACGTCTCATCGCGTGACATATCTGCACAATCTCTTTCAGAACGGTGCCGCGACCCTATCCGGTCTTGTAGAAATGTTCTGGGAGAAAAAGCGGCGCGGTGAAATTGCTGTCGGCGATGATATCACGTTTATCATGGTGACCGGTGACGGCGGCATGGACATTGGCATGGGGCCGGCCATCGGAGCTGCACTGCGGAATCACAAGATGATTATCCTTGAGTATGACAACGAAGGATATATGAATACGGGGGCTCAACTGTCCTACTCCACACCGCTTGGCCATATGACGTCAACATCCGGTGTTGGACCAAAGGGCAGCGGCAAGACGTTTCCGCACAAGGACACCCCGCAAATTATGGCGGCTACAAACATTCCCTACGTGTTCACGGGTACAGAGGCATTTCCGCAGGACTTAATTAAGAAGGCTGCAAAGGCACAGTGGTACGCGAACCACGAGGGCTTGGTTTACGGCAAGATATTGATTGCCTGCCCGCTGAACTGGAAGTCGAAAGATGAGCTCGGGAACGTCATTGTCGGGGCTGCTGTAAAGAGCTGTTTCTTCCCTCTGTACGAGGTGGAGCGCGGCAAGACACACATTACGTATAACCCGGATGAAAAGGGCGAACGCATCCCGGTGACAGATTGGCTGAAAACGATGGGTAAGACTCGTCATCTGTTGAAGGCCGAGAACAGCGAGCTGTTGAGTCAGTTTGAGACGGAAGTTGAGCGACGCTGGAGCCGACTGCAGGCGAAACACGCGCATCCCGAACTCTAGTCACACCATACAGGCAGAAATCGAGATACCAGGCTGATACCAAGCTACTGGTTTATCCAAGCTACTGGTTTATCGATGAGGGACCCGAGGAACGGGTCCCTCTCCAAATTCGAGTGTCAGAGGGTACCCGACCTTTTGTAGCATACAAAGCTATCGCTGTGGGTCAAAACGATGGGGTATCGTCCAATTCCGAAGGAACAAAAGTATCGTTACGCGTTCAGGGGTAGGGGTATCGGATCGGCCGTAGGATACAGGATGATAGTTACGATACCCTCAGGGGTTGACGAATAGGGATAGGAAGGTAGCGCTATTTGAGTCACATACCCTGCTAGGTATGACGATAAATACCAAGTTGATACTTGCATTTTCTCACATACTCCTATGGGTATGCGATTAGGATACGGTATGAAGGCGGGTACTTGATTCTTTTGGACAAGGCGTGGTATGGTAGCGAAGATTGAAAAATTGGTCGAATCATGGAGCTGTGGTGTAGAGGCCTAACATGCCTGCCTGTCACGCAGGAGACCGCGGGTTCGAATCCCGTCAGCTCCGCCAGTTTGTATTTGACACGAAGCGTTCGAGTACGACTGACTGTCCGACTGACCATAAGACTATGGGCCTATAGCTCAGCTGGCTAGAGCGCACGACTGATAATCGTGAGGTCAGAGGTTCGAGTCCTCTTAGGCCCACCATAAAGGTTGTCTCGATTGTAGAAGACTACTCGGGATAGCCTTTTTTATTTTTCCTTCGTGCTTCATCCGTTCTTCCTGTTTTATCTCTCGTTTGTGGTCCTTTTTCTCTCTTTTTTCTTTCGTTTTTCTCTCCTTTGCCTCTCGTTTGTGGTCCTTTTTGTACGTTGCTACCGCCTTGTTCTTCGCTTTGCGTGATTGAACCGCAGCAAATATTCGCCGTACGGGAAGCGAGCTTTTGTAGTCTCACGAATTTCATGTATATCTCAATTTTCAGGGTATAGTGAGAGTATAGTAGGGGGTAAGAATCAAAATCAAAGCGCGTAGATATCCGGGCGGATAAGCGCGTAGATACCCGCGCAGACAACCTTTTAGATGAGCATGTGTATAAGCATGTAGATATGAGTTGGAGGTTTATGTGATGTCAGAGCCAATGACTGGGGGGCGCCTTGTCACCCTCTGTCTCTCCCGCGAACATGTGAAACATGTCTTTTGCGTACCTGGGGAGAGCTATCTGGAGGTTTTGGACGGTCTTTACGATTTTCCGGAGATGCAACTGATTTCCGCGCGTCACGAAAGCGGAGCCGCCTTTATGGCGGAAGCGTACGCGAAGGCGTCGGGTCAGGTTGGCGTGTGCATGGCTACGCGAGCAGTCGGCTTATCGAACCTATCAATTGGTTTGCACACGGCGAGGCAGGACTCGACGCCAGTGGTTGCTTTGGTCGGACACGTGCCGCAACCACATCAGGAACGGGAAGCTTTTCAGGAAGTTCCCCTTGCTGAATGGTTTCGCCCTGTTTGCAAGTGGACAGTGGAAATCCGAGAGGTCGACCGCATCCCAGAGCTGATTCATCGTGCGTTCTATGTGGCAAGATCCGGTCGACCTGGCCCCGTCCTGGTTGTTCTCCCGCAGGATGTGCTCGAGGCCCAGTCAACGAACACGTACGTCATTACACCTTACCATGCCTCTGCAATGCAACCCGATGCAGCTGCGGTCGAGGCGGTTCACAGCGCTCTGAGTGCAGCCAAGCGACCCATGTTGATAGTTGGGGGAGGTGTCAGTCGCTCTGGTGCGACGGATTCTGTCTTACAGGTGGCCAACCGATATGCGATGCCTGTCGTCACGGCGTTTCGACGTTTCGATGCCATCCCGAATTCAGCAGACCATTACGCTGGGTGGCTCGGCTTTGGCCCCCATCGCACATTGCTTGAAGAACTTCGTCACGCGGATGTTGTTCTGACGGTGGGCACTCGCTTGTCACAGATAACGACACAAGATTATTCTCTGCCCAGTCGCGAGACAAAAGTGTTTGTCGTTGATGTCGATCCGCTCTCGGGCGTGACAGCGCACCCGCCCGAACTGACGATTACCTCCGATGCAGATGCCTTTTGCCGGCAATTGCTGGTAAGCCGGCCCGAGGATAACCTCTCCCATGCGGTGCGGGAACTGCGTCAAGACCGAGTCCATCAACTGCACCGGGCTTATTTACAGTTTTCTGACGCGAGGCAGCTCGATAGTCCGAAGTACGTAAACCTGGAAGGGATGATGTACGATTTTGTTCGGACGGTGCCTGCTGATACGCTCATCACTAGTGACGCTGGGAACTTTTTTGGCTGGCTGGCCCGGTATTATCGATTTGAGATGGCTGGCACGTACGTTGGGCCGACCTCAGGAGCAATGGGGTACGCGTTACCGGCAGCGATTGGAGCAAAGCTTGCCCGACCAGCACAGACGGTCGTGGCGTTCGCAGGTGACGGTGGGTTTATGATGACCATGTCTGAAATGGCAACGGCCATGATGTACGGTGTCAAAGTCATTGCTATCGTCATCAATAACAACTGCTATGGGACCATCAGGGCGCACCAGGAGCGAAGACACAAGGGGAGACCGCTTGGCACTGACCTTTGGAACCCGTCGTTTTCTGACTTGGCACGCTCTTTCGGCGGTTTTGGAGTCACTGTAAAGACGAACGCAGCCTTCGTTCCTGCACTTGAGAGCGCACTTCAGACTGAGAAATTTGCCGTGATTGAAGTTTTGTCTGACCCCTCCATTTTGTCGGTCAGTCAGGAGGTCTAAGCCTCCTCTCTCCGAGACTCCCTTTGAAGTTATGGGATGAAGCGGTCCTGCTTGATGAACAATGATGGATGAAGCAGCACTTCTAAATGAACAATAAGGAAGGCACAGGTATGCCGCCCGGCGCATCGTCGTCGAGGCGGCACTGCTATTCTCTTGGTATCAATGGGGTGCGTTAACGTTTAAACGGGCGTACCGTCACGTATGGAGAGTGTTGCACGCTAAAGCATCAACAGGCGCGCTAATGCGGCTTGAAATCTCGCGATGGAGGTGGAAAAAATGCGAGGTACATCGAAAATCGAGCAAATGACAGTTGCGACGCCTGACCGACAGGGCGGGGCCACTGAGACAAACACACTGTCCCAGATAGAAATCTTGATGGACGGTGAAAGGGTCTCCGTTTCAGAGAGGGAGACCCTTCTCTCGGCTATTCTTTGTCGCCAGAACGACTTCCCACATGTGTGTTATCACCCTGCATTGGGTCCGATTGAGACGTGCGACACCTGCATTGCAGAAGTGAACGGAGAGCTTGTCCGCGCTTGCTCGACAACTGTGTCTGCAGGGATGAATGTGACAACGAAGAACGTCGCGTCCCGATTTGCTCGCAAAGAGGCGATGGACCGTATTCTCCATAACCACGAACTCTACTGCACGGTATGTGACAACAACAACGGGAACTGTACCGTCCACAACACGGCCATGGCGATGAAAGTCGCGCACCAAAAATATCCGTTCGAACCAAAGCCGTATGAACAGGACAACAGCCACCCTTTCTATCGCTATGACCCAGATCAGTGCATTCTCTGCGGGAGATGCGTCGAAGCCTGCCAGAATCTGCAGGTGAGCGAGGTGTTGTCGATTGACTGGGAGAGAGAACGACCGCGTGTGATTTGGGACAACGATGTCCCTATCAACGAGTCGTCCTGTGTCTCTTGCGGACACTGCGTCACGGTTTGTCCATGCAATGCATTAATGGAAAAGCCGATGCTTGGCGAAGCAGGGTACCTCACCGGTATTCCAATCCCAACACTTGAACGGATGATTCACCTTACGAAAGAGACGGAACCTGGTTACGGGCCTATCTTCACCATCTCGGAGATGGAGGCGAAGATGCGGGAATCACGCATTGAACGGACGAAGACCGTCTGCACGTATTGCGGTGTGGGCTGCAGTTTTGACATTTGGACGAAGGGCAGAAAGATACTCAAAGTAGAGCCCCAGATGGAGGCTCCGGCAAATCAGGTTTCAACCTGCATCAAGGGGAAATTCGGCTGGGACTTTGTGAACAGTACGGAGCGCATCACAGAGCCGCTCGTGCGCAAGGGAGACGCTTTTGTTCCCGTATCTTGGGATGAAGCGCTCGACTTTGTCGCGACTCGGCTCAAGCAAATTCGGGACGAGGATGGTCCTGACGCGGTTGGTTACATCTCGTCCTCCAAGTGTACCAATGAAGAGAACTATCTCATGCAGAAGTTTGCTCGTGCTGTGATGGGGACAAACAACATCGATAACTGCTCACGCTATTGTCAGTCCCCGGCCACTTATGCATTGCGGGCCACGATGGGATACGGGGGCGACACCGGATCGATAGAGGACATCGCAGCGGCAGATTTGGTGATGGTGGTTGGGGCGAACCCCGCTGAATCTCACCCTGTGTTGTCAACGCGCATCCGCAGAGCCCACAAGAAACACGGGCAGAAGTTGATCGTTGCCGATTTGCGCAAAAACGACCTTGCTCATCGCGCCAACTTGTGGCTGCATCCTGTACCAGGGTCCGATCTCGTTTGGCTGTCAGCCGTGACGAAGTACCTGATTGACAATGGCTGCTACGATGCATCGTTTGTGAACGACCGGGTGGACGGTTTTGAAGCGTACAAGGAATCGCTTGAACCATTTACGCTCGCTTACGCGGAAAAAGCAACGGGGCTGTCCCGCGCGGAACTAGTCCAAACCGCCGAAATGATTCGAGATGCAAAGCGGCTGTCGATTTGTTGGGCAATGGGGGTCACGCAGCACGTAGCGGGATCGGACACGAGCACAGCGATTTGCAACCTGTTATTGGTTACGGGACAGGTTGGACGACGCGGCACAGGCGCATACCCACTGCGCGGGCACAACAATGTGCAGGGGGCAGGGGACATGGGGTGTGCGCCGGATGTCTTTCCGGGTTATGAATCTGCTTCAGACGATGCTGTTCGTACCAAGTATGAAACGGCATGGGGCGTGAAGCTGCCGACAAGAAAGGGTCTCGACAACCACCAGATGGTTGAGGCCATCCATGATGGGAAGTTAAAGGCGATGTACATCATGGGAGAGGAAATGGCACTCGTCGACTCAAATGCCAATCACGTACAAGCTGCGTTTGAAAAACTGGAGTTCTTTGTGGTGCAGGACATCTTTTTCAGCAAGACAGCCCAGTTTGCAGATGTCATTCTACCGGCGTCACCAAGTCTTGAGAAAGACGGGACGTTCACGAACACAGAGCGGCGCATCCAGCGACTGTACAAGGTCCTGGAACCACTTGGGGACTCGAAACCGGATTGGTTGATTCTAACTCAACTGGCAGGGCGCCTCGGCGCGACTTGGACATACACGCATCCGAGCGACATTATGCGTGAGGTTTCGAGCCTGGCGGAGCTTCTGGCCGGTGTCAGTTACGCTAGGCTGGAGGGATACAGGAGTCTGCAATGGCCGGTACTCCCGGATGGCACGGACACGCCTTTGTTGTATATCTCGTCCTTCCCATTTGCCAACGGACGCGCCAAGCTGATTGCACTCGAGTACACAGAACCCCTGTCATTTGATGCCCAGTATGACCTGCATATCAACAATGGGCGGATGCTTGAACATTTCCATGAGGGCAACTTGACCTATCGTGTGGCCGGCATCAAATCGAAGGTCCCAACAACCTACGTGGAGGTGTCACCCGAACTGGCTCGAGAACGCGGTCTGCAAGACGGCAGTCTCGTGCGTCTGGTTTCACCATACGGAAAGGTGAAGGTGCAGACTGTCATCACAGACAGGGTGGTTGGGAAAGAGCTGTATATGCCGATGAACACGCCTAAAGACGAGGAAGCCATCAACTATCTGACGAGCAGCTATCACGATGAGCACACACACACTCCAGCGTACAAAGAGTGCTCGGTACACATGGAGATTCTCAGCCGCGACGGAGATTCTCCGATGAAAGTGGGGAACTTTCGACTCGGACACCCGAATCCGCAGCCAGGGGTTCGGGTTGAGAAAAAATGGACTCGACAAGATTACGAACCACTTGCTGGCATCCTGGCTACACATGCGGGGGGCACTGAGGACGCCGGGGCTGGGTATGCGGAGCACACTCGGTACACGGAACACTGACCACACTGAGGCCGGTGAGTACAGTGAGTACAGTGAGCACAGTGAGTACAGTGAGTACAGTGAGTACAGTGAGTACAGTGAGTACAGTGAGCACAGTGAGTACAGTGAACACAGTGAACACGGTGAACACGGTGAACACGGTGAACACGGTATCAATCCAGAGCCAGTCCCAGGGGACTAGGGAGTATATTGTCACAGCCAGAGGGGATTTACAGCTGCAGATGACGAGCAGGGGGGACGACGGAAATCATGGCGAAGGCGATAGCACGGGAACACGAACGCGAAACAGAGAACGAAATCCAACATGACTCGGGGCGTACCAAGGCAAACGAGTGGATTGAAACCTTGAACCTCCTTCAGGGACATCGCCACAGTCTGGCTGAGGCACTCCTCTTGATTGATTTGTTACACGAAAAAGGGGTCCTCCAAGCACTTGTTGCAGCGTTAGAGCATGGCAGTGAACTTTTGGACATTGTCGTCCGCCAGGTAGACCAGCCTGAGGGGGTGGGTGGCCTGAAAAACGTCATTGCCTTAGTTCAGGGACTCGGTGCGATGGATGCAAGAGGACTCTCGGGTCTCCTGCACGGAGTGGCGGAAGGTACAAAACTCGCAGGGACAGGTGAGCGCGTCACGGTGAACGGAGTATTTGATATGATGAAACTGATGCATGACCCGGATGTCAGTGCCGGTTTCGCATTTGCTTTTACGTTGTTAAAAGGCATCGGCCAGGGAGTTCGACGTCAATGATAAATCCCGCTATCAAATGTTGAGTTGATGGCGGCAGTTGATGCGTTGGTGGGGGATGGGAAATGAGTACAGCGGATTCGTCATCAGCTCTGCCGGAGCCATCGGCAAATGACAGGGCAGAGTCATCTGCAAGAGGGGCTTTGCCGGCAGCGGACACAGAAATCGCTTCGCTTGCGGACGTCGATATTTTTAGCCGTGATTTGCCTGTATCTGAGCGGAGGTCGGTTCTCACTTATCAGGGTGCATCAGGCCCCTTAAACGGACAGGTGGCGCCAACTTCAGACGCTGTGGCGACTGAATACGCGCTCACCGTCTATGTGAACGACGAGGAGTTGGCTACCGTTGTGTGCACACCGGATGCTATGGATGACCTCGTGATTGGATTTTTGGCTTCGGAAGGTGTCATTCGGAATCTGCAGCAAGTCAAATCCATCACGATTCACCCGACACGCGGGTCGGCCCGTGTCATTACGAATCACGCCGTCAATTTCAACCAGGCATTTTACAACAAGCGGTACATCGCTTCGTGTTGCGGAAAGAGTCGGCAGACCTTTTATTTTTACAACGATGCACATACGGCGAAGCGTGTTGACGACCACCTTGTCCTGACACCGGCAAAGGTGCTTGCGGCGGTCAGTCGCATGGACGCAGAGGCAACGTTGTTTAAGCACACCGGTGGGGTTCATATTGCAAGCCTGCACCTGGCTGATGGGACAGTCGTCTCGAGGTCTGACATTGGCCGCCACAACGCGCTCGATAAACTGTTTGGATATACCATGCGCAACGGCGTGTCCCTGAGCGGAGGATTTATCTCATTTAGCGGCCGGCTGTCGTCAGAAGTACTGTTGAAGGTGGCGAAAATTGGCGTTGGTGTTGTTGTTGCCAGATCTGCTCCGACAGCACTCGCACTCGACATAGCGGAGGAGCTGAACATCACAACAGTGGGGTTTGTGCGAGAGGATCGCTTCAATGTATACACTCACCCGGAGCGGATCGAGCTGAACACTGACAGCAGTGGCGGTCAGCGGGGTGCGCGCGAGTGAAACCGATCGCCTTGTTGTAGCCGTCTTGTCAGCAATGCAGCAGCAAACGGCCCAGAAAAAACCTCACAATCAGCGGTTGCAATTTGGAAAACCCCATCGTATAATAAGCCTTGTCGCTCCGGACGGAAACGTCAGAAGCAAGGGATTATGTGCCCGTAGCTCAGCTGGATAGAGTGCTTGACTACGAATCAAGAGGTCGGGAGTTCGAATCTCTCCGGGCACGCCAGAAGTGCCGAAGTGGCGGAATTGGCAGACGCACACGACTCAAAATCGTGCGGGAAACCGTGCCGGTTCGACTCCGGCCTTCGGCACCAGTTGTGGGGCTATAGCTCAGTTGGGAGAGCGCTAGAATCGCACTCTAGAGGCCAGCGGTTCGAATCCGCTTAGCTCCACCAAATATTCCTCGATAGCTCAGCGGTAGAGCATCCGGCTGTTAACCGGAGGGTCGTAGGTTCGAATCCTACTCGGGGAGCCATGTATTCACTACAGCACATGGTATTGGCCCCATGGTCAAGCGGTTAAGACACCGCCCTTTCACGGCGGTAACAGGGGTTCGAATCCCCTTGGGGTCACCATCTGGGCGGTTAGCTCAGCGGGAGAGCACTCGCCTCACACGCGAGGGGTCGGCAGTTCGATCCTGCCACCGCCCACCATGCAGTGTTCTACGACGTGATGTGACTTTATCTGTATGTGATGTACGTCTGTAAAACATTGCAATGTGTCTGTTGGTTGATTGTGATTTGTCTATCGCGGGGTGGAGCAGTTGGCAGCTCGTCGGGCTCATAACCCGAAGGTCGCAGGTTCAAGTCCTGCCCCCGCAACCAAATGGAGCTGTGGTGTAGAGGCCTAACATGCCTGCCTGTCACGCAGGAGACCGCGGGTTCGAATCCCGTCAGCTCCGCCAGTTTGTACGAACCTGAGGGTTCGTGTGCGACCGAAGGTAACGCGGAATGTAAGAGTATCTGTACCACGGGCTGTGAAGACTCACTTCAATCATTGGTTCAAGACTATGGGCCTATAGCTCAGCTGGCTAGAGCGCACGACTGATAATCGTGAGGTCAGAGGTTCGAGTCCTCTTAGGCCCACCATAGAATTGATTGAAACCTGCCGCTTGGCAGGTTTTTTTGTGATGCGCAAGGGGCGTACGGGAACGACTGAATCAGCGTTGCTTGCATGCCTCGATGCAGGGAACAACCGAGCGGAGAATGAGCGCCGATTGAGCGCCGATTGAGCGTGGATTGAGCGTGGATTGCGCGTGGATTGAGCGTGGATTGAGCGTGGATTGGGCGTCGTGGGCGCGTAAGGGAACATCGGATCGGCGCATCTCAAAGAAGATGGATGTGTAGTTTGGATGTCAATGGTAGTATTGGAAATGCAAATACCGGGTACGGATGAATGGGGGATTTTACGTGCAGGTTGCAAATGCTGGCTTCATGGCATTAGGTATTCTGATTCCAATTTTGACGGTGATTTTTTGGGTTGTACTGATGGTTGCGGTCTTCCAGATGCGTAACTCGATGCAAAACACATCTGCCAAACTAGACGCCATTTACAAACTCTTGTTAGACAACAAAAAATCGCAGTGAACAAAGGGAGCTCCTGAATGGCATGGTAGACGTGATTATACTCAATGGCGGGTCAAGTTCGGGGAAAACAACTACGGCAAAGTGTCTCCAAAATTCTCTGTCAACGTCATGGTTAAGGTTTAGCATCGATGACTTAGTCGACGCCATGCCGGATGCCATGTTAAATGCAGACAGCGGGATCACCATACAAGACGACGGAGCCGTTCGTCCAGGCAGCGAATTTCGTACGCTGGAATCCGCATGGATGTATGGTATTGCGGAGATGGTTCGTAGAGGACCCAAGGTCATTATTGACGACGTATTCCTCGGCGGTATAGACAGTCGTAACCGCTGGGAAGCTGCTTTGGAAGGCTTATGCGTGTTATGGGTCGGCGTCTTTTGCACTCCTGCCGTAGCGTCCGCCCGTGAGAGCTATAGAGGGGATCGTACAGCGGGGATGGCAGCGTTACAAGCCACTGCAGTTCACGTTGGTATGGATTATGACATTACCGTTGATACCACAGAAACGTCGCCAGAAGACTGTGCCTGGATTGTTGCTCAAAGCATTAGCCGTTAAGAGCATGAGAAATTAATTTTTACAGTGCATTTTAGTTGACTTTGCCATAAGGAGTTTATTGTTAGAAAGAGTTTGCTTACCCTATTTACATAAATGCACGTAGTGGGATTGTCAGGGTTTTGTCACCCGTACACAGTTATGTGCAATACGACCACAATTGTTGGATTAGACTAACGGTAAGAATCGCGGATATCAGGAGGGAGTTCGCCATGATGGATGCACAGACATTGCTCCGAGCCTACGACCAACAGTTACGCACTGATGCAGAAACCCAAAACGCGTTATCCGTGACTCACCTCAGTCTACTACGCTTGGTCACGTTTCATGGGGGTCTCGGTTTCGTGACCTATCCATATCCAGACGATGCCGAAGCGACGGAACTGCCCCATTTGGTACCACGAGTTCTCGAGCACTATCGTCAGAACCCAACTATCACCCAGGTCGAGTGGAAGACACGCGACCATGACGGTATCCTTGGACTCCATCAGGCATTGCTGGAAAACGGGTTCCAGCCGGACGATCCCGAGTCGATCATGATCGGGGAAGCCAAGATGCTGGACGTCAATGTGCCACTGCCTGATGGGGTGACACTGCGCTGTGTGACCGAAGAAGCGGATATCCGTGCAATGATGGCGATGCAGGATCTCGTTTTTGGAAGGCCCTCTGGCGACATGGCGGATGCGCTGCTACGTCGACTAGCGCTTAAGGACGGGATGCAACTATGGGTAGCGGAGGCAGAGGGACAGATAGTGAGCGCAGGTCGGCTAGAACCAGTCGCCGGGACGAATTTTGCTGGAATCTGGGGCGGAGCCACACTCGAGGCTTGGCGCGGTCGAGGTATTTACCGAGCGCTCACCGCTGCTCGGTCCCGTTCTGCTCTGGACCTGGGCAAAACGCTGATTTACAGTGATTCTACCGAATACTCACGTCGAGTCTTGGAGCGCTCCGGGCTGGTTAAGATCTCTACCACGACCTCATACCGTTGGTACCGCTAAACGTGACTGGCCATGGATGCGAACAGAAGACACCCTCGGCAGATCTTTGGATACATTCGACCAAGCAAGCTATAAAACCCACAACCGCCTGTTCATGCAGTTCGCCAAGGACGCAGGCTATGTCACACTTGGGCAGGAAATAGCGCAACAATGTGATTAACGATCGGACATGATATATTTGTATAAAATGGATGAGAGGTGACCTTATGACTGAAAGCCCAGATTGTCCATTTTGTCATCCCCGAGAGGACCCTCACCAACATGTAGTGTTAGAAAACGATAGCTGCTATTTTCTGCAACATGACCAACACCAGGACGTTCTACAGGGTTGCGGGATTATTGTGCCTAAAGAGCATCGGCGGACCACGTTTGATCTGACCTTAGAAGAATGGACCGGCATATACGAGCTGCTACATCTAGCGAAACGCAAACTAGACGAAGGCTTTAGCCCTGATGGCTACACCTTGGGTTGGAATGTCGGATTAGTATCGAATCAGACAATTCCCCATGCTCATTTCCATGTGGTTCCAAGATATGCTGATGAACCACATGCAGGAAAGGGTCTGCGCTACTGGCTTAAGCAGGAAGACAATCAAAGACAGCCTCGCTGATTGTGGATTCTTCAAACTGAAAAATACAACCTAGAATACCTCTTACATATCAATTGGCGTCCGATGTCATTCGAATAAAAATGTGTGTTGCGTTCTATAACTCGTGTCAAATTCTGGAAAATAAGGATTATAGGCGGGGTAAAGAATGACCTATGTCGGAACAATTGCTCCAATTGCTGTCGCCTTAGTTTTACTGAGCTTTAATAGGACTTTCTACAGACCTGCTAAGATGTTGTTTGTAATTGGACTGTTGGGATTTGAAGCCATCGCTCTTGTGTCCGTGGAACTATCAGTGAACAGATTCCTATTTGGAATCCTTATATTGTGCTGCATTGCATTACTTGTGGCGGGGTTTGAGTTCGACAGACGATAAGGAAAACACCACGTTGTTGAGCAGGAAAAAGCACCGTGCGTATGTGGATATATATGGTATTGTTGGTGCATCTGAGAATCCGTCAGTAGTGGCAGACTACAGGAGTGGTGTCATGCGTTGGTATGAGGAGTCAGTGGGTGCCGGTTCGCCCGTTGTGTTTCTTCCTGGAAGTGGATGGTGCGCAAACGCCGGAATGAACATCGCGGATGAGCTGAAATCAGATCATCAGGTTCGGTTGGTCGACTTACCAGGTATCGGAAGAAGCGATGGGATACAAGGGCGAGTCACGCCTAAGAGAATGGGTGAGTGGGTCGAGGAGTATCTCGATGAACGTGGAATTGGTCGCAGCCATCTCATCGGCCATTCGTTAGGCGGAGCGATTTTACTTGCGTTCTCAGTTCAAAATCCACATCGGGTAAAATCTCTGACGCTTCTGGACATCGGATATGCCCGAGTGCCTCGTTTTCCGATTCACATGCTAGGCAGTGCGGGATATTTAGCCCCAGTCGTATCAGGACTCGAACGAGCATTCGGTCCGAAAATCTTACAGAAGGTGATGGGAAGTGAGTTATCTCAGGGCGAAGCCCAAACCGTTTCAAAATTGCAGGATGATCTCGATGCCCGAATAGCGGATGTTAAGAGTCGGGGCTGGTACTCATTGGAGGACGACAAGTATCTACGCAAGGCGCTTGAATTTGAACCGTCGATGTCAGTCGAGGGTATGGCACTGTGGTTAGCTCTTTACCGGATGAATCCCCGGAGCCTAATTCCCCAAATCACCTTCCCGTGTATGCTCATGCACGGGCTGTTCCCGAATGCAGATGTAAAATTTCGGCGGCGTGTCCAACAGAGCATAAAGAAGTGCTACAGCCTTAATCCGCAAGTTGACTATTACCCCGTCCCCAGTGGTCACTACGTACATTGGTCGGATGCTGATGTGGTGAGGGACATAGGAGCCTTCGTAAGGCAACATGATGAAACGGCGTAGACCGTATGGATATGCAGTCCGGAAGATGTCCGGCTATTGTCGCACATGCGCACCAGTCTTCTGCTTTACTCTCCTCTCCTCTATTGGTTACTTGTAGAAACCCGACTAGATAACCAAAGTCTTAATCATTGAGCAAGAACCGCCACATAGCGGGTGATGCTCGGAGGTGACATTCATGCTCTCCATTGTCACCTCGGCACGTTGATAGGGGGCAGGCAATTCTACGCCGTCGTCTCAACAGCTCAGAGCTGCATATTTAAGAGTTGTCGTTGTGGAACAGGCAATGTGGGATCTGGAGGCCCAGGCGGACCGGGGCTACCATAGCTCAGGATTGCATTCATGGCTGACATCGTCGATAGGTAAGCGTACGTGGACATGGACCTGGCTGCACTCAGTAATTTGTAATAACGCGCCCTGAGCGCGTTATTACAAATTCAATCCATAGTCCCGACAAAAAATAGCGAGCTGTGGAAGCGCTATGTTCACACCTTGAGTCAGTAGCGACGTGTGAACGCGTTATTTTGCTTCCTTTCAGTGAATAACGCGCCACGAGCGCGTTATTTCGATTTGAGCGTGTTTCGGCTAGGGTGAATAACGCGTTCTGAGCTCGCTATCGGCAGCCCAACTACTCCCAACGGAGCCGAAGCCAGAGGGTGAAATGGAATTTGACAGTCATATGGAGAAATAGCTCTGAACAAGTGGAAGCGTAGGGGAGTGCCCATTCACGCGTTTCGGCCACCTGTTTCGGCCACCTGTTTCGGCCATCCGCGGCCATCCGCGACCACCCACCCGTTTTGGCCAGCCGTTTCCGCCAGGCTTATGTTCGTGGGCGCGTAATGGTGTAGCAGATGTGCTCGCTAGTTTGTTGGTTGCCCCCCATATGCTGCCCCCCCCGATGCTGTCGCCCCTCTATGCTGCCCCCTAGGCCCCCTCTCTTCTTACTGCGCGATTCGGACTACAGCGATTTGGACTATAAATAGATGCCTCATCGGGAACTGTTGCGCGCTGATAAAAGGCCTTACGATCGTCTCATGAACATCAGTACATGGATTTTGTTGAAGATTTTCTAAGACATTTGACGACTACCTGGTCGATTGGAGCTGATGACCATGATGAACTTGGACCGTGAAAAAATTCTTGACGACTTCCCTGAACTGGGATATCAACTGGCGAGCCAACTTGAGGATTGGCAGCACGAGGGGATGCTCGACAAAGTGGGGCAACTACTGGTCCTGATGGCGAACGCAACAGAGGGAAAGTCGAGCGATGAGGTGCGAGCTTTTGCCGATAAATTTTTTCGCACAGTAAACTTTGCAGATGGGTTGTTGTCTATCCCTGAAGTGAGCAAGTTCACGCAAACGCTAACACGTGTTGCACAGGCCAGCAGTGTGCCGGTTGAATCAGGTAAACCTGCAACTCGTGACCTAGTAGAAGTGATGGAACAGTTGCAGCAACCAGACGTACTTGCTGGACTTGACTTGGTCATTGGTGTCCTTCGCGGAATTGGACGGGCGACAGTGGACAGACAGTAAGTCAGTAAGTCAGTAAGTCAGTAAGTCAGTAAGTCAGTAAGTCAGTAAGTCAGTATGTTCTCCAAATTCATACATCCCGGTTGATGCCCTCTGTGATATACTGGCAGATATTGCAAAACTTGAGCAAACAATCAGTCTCATTACAGGGGGCAAGCCGGGTGGGATTCCGATTTATCATGTGGGGTTTCTTATTTACAATGCTGAGTTTTCGGGTTCAAGGCATTGACATCCTTCCCGATTTCTTTGGCTACATACTCATTGCAACGGGTCTAAAACGTTTGTCAGACTCAAGCCCCCATTTTCGATCCGCTATCCCATGGACCTTTGCACTGTTTGTGCTCTCCTTATTTGAAGTCTATCAGCGATCGTCCCCGTTTCAGCTAGGATATCATGTGAATACTTCAGTTGACTCTCTTTTTCCTTTGAGTGGGGGAGCTTTATTTGGCATGTTGTACAGTGCTGTCGTGTTGGTGCTCAATTTGCTGGTTGTTCACCACATCTGCATGGGCACAGCGGACGTTGCCCTGAACAGAGGAAACCCTGCATTTGCCGACGTGGCGGAGAGAAGGTGGGCGAACTATTTCATGTTCAAAGTGCTACTAATTGTTTCCATTGTTGTTGTATTCATGTTCAAGATTCCTCCTCTCGCGATACTAATTGTCGTTGGCATGCTGGTGTACTCCGTCGCCATCGCGATTCTCATGATGACTTTCATGAGTGAGGCCGACAGGGTCCTGGGCTCGTGAGTCCCTAAGAACCCCAGAACCCCAGAACCCCAGAACCCCAGAACCCCAGAACCCCAGAACCCCAGAACCCCAGAACCCCAGAACCCACACGGGCGCAGGCGCCACCACTCATCCAGCACGGATGTGGCATCGACGCACCGTCCGCTGTATCAAAGTGCCAAGCATCTGGCTTCATTTTCAACATTTTCAACATTTTGAACCCGAGAGATGCCCCCTGAAAAACAACGCGACTAACGACGAGATATACTTTCTTCCACTGCTTCTATTACAATAAATCGTATCATCTGAAGATTAACGCGTTGCCATTGTCTGAGACGGTAGCGGACGATTGCGACCAGAGGGCGAGGCACGAGCTGATGAAGGGAACTGTGTGGAAGAATCGAGATTTCGTCTTGCTCATCAGCGGACAAACGGTGTCCGAGTTTGGATCGGCGATTACAAGTTTTGCGTTGCCTTGGCTGTTGCTGAAACTAACCGGATCGGCCATGCAAATGGGTTTTGCCTTTGCCGTCATGATGATGCCGTATCTGATGGTGTCATTGCCAGCCGGTGTGTACGCCGACAGGTGGAATCGTAAGACCCTGATGATGATTGCGGACGCGGGACGTCTCGTGCTGATTTTGTCCATCCCAGTCGCTTCCGCCTTTGGCGTTCTTGGGCTCGCGCAAATTTACGGCGTCCTCGCCGCGATGGGTGCGCTCAATGCGGTATTTGATTCGGCATACGTTGCCTGCCTGCCGAATGTTGTCGGGCGAGACGAACTGCGCGAGGCAAACGCGGGGCTTCAGTCCGGTGTCTCTGCCAGTCAAATCCTCGGGCCTGCACTCGCTGGCGTAATGGTCGGGTGGTTTGGAACAGCCAACACTCTGTACATCGACAGCGCTTCGTTCGTGGTTTCAATTTTGTCGCTCTGGGTGATTCGTCGACCGTTCTCGGCTGCGGGGACTGGGGCGGATAAAGCACACATGTTCAAGCAGATAGCGGAAGGTCTGCAATTTGTCTGGGGCCACCGGTTGATCCGCTTAATCAGCCTGTTTACGATGACACTCAACATCGCGGGCTCCGCTGCAGGTGCTGTCTTGATGTATCACATGCAACGAGATCTGCATCTCTCCCCACAACTCATTGGACTCGTGATGGCTGGTATGAGTGTTGGAACGGTCACCGGCTCTGTCGTCGCAGGTTTTATATCGCGCTTTGTGACGATGGGGAAGATAATGGCCATTGCTCTCGGCATCCAGGTCATACCAATGTTTGTGTTCGCTTTTGCCCCCTGGACGGTGGCCCTGGCTACAGCGAACTTCCTGCTCGGTTTTACAGCCGTCAACTGGAACGTGCAGTCTGTTTCTCTTCGACAGGCGGTGATTCCTGACAGACTGCTCGGACGCGCGAGCAGCGCCATTCGCATGGTGGTGTGGGGGTCTATGCCAGTCGGATCGGCGGTGGGAGGTTCGATGGGCCAGTGGTTCGGGGCTCCATTGGTACTCGCGACGGGTGGCGTCATTCAGATTGGCGTGTTTGTATGGGGCTTTTTCACACCGTTGTTTCGAGCCACTGGGCCGGAGACCTTCCATCAAGGTTCCTTGAGTATTCCTGAAGGCACGCCAGCTGATGTGTGAGCCAACAGGTTTGAGAAAGGGATTGACTGATGTCAGCAAACAACGGTAAGCTGACTATAGATGAGCTGAGCAAGTAAGAGCCGAGTGAAGTGGAGCCGAGGAATCTGAACATGGGTAATCCACGTATACTTGCCACAGCATAGCTGTGGTTTTTTTGTGGATTCGATGTCCTCCCGCTTCAGCTCGAGTGAGCTGAGAGGATGTGAGCCATGCTTCTCGTCATTGACAACTTTGATTCGTTTACGTACAACCTGGTTCAGTATTGTGGTCATCTCGGTGCTTCGGTATGCGTGCGTCGCAACGATGTCAGTTTGTCATCCCTTCGTGCACTGCGTCCTGAAGCCGTGATTGTCTCTCCAGGCCCATGCACCCCAGATGACGCTGGCGTTTCTTTGGATGCCATTGGTTATTTCAGCGGACGAATTCCTGTCCTTGGCGTCTGCCTAGGACACCAGGCCCTTGGCCAAGCCTTTGGTGCTACAGTCACAAGAGCAAAGAGTCTGATGCATGGCAAGACCTCTCTTGTCACACACGTTGACGATCCTTTATTTACTGACGTCCCTAACCCGTTTCAAGCCACGCGCTATCACTCCCTGATTGTAGACCGCGCAAGCCTGCCTGATACGTTTGAAGTGACCGCCGAATGTGACGATGTCATCATGGCCTTGCGGCACAAACCGACGGGCGCTGCAGGCGTGCAATTCCATCCGGAGTCCATCTTGACACCAGACGGTCAACTGATTTTGAGAAACTTCCTGCGTGACACGGTCGGCACGGCTGAAGTAGGGCAACCACGACTCCAGGATGACGGAGCGCAATTTGCAGCGGCCGCAGCCGGGGAGGGATATCAATGACCAAGTCTCAGGTGATGATGGACCATGCCACAGCAAGCGTACAATCTGAACCTTTACACGTTGATATCGATCCCTACTACCTCTACCTGCAAATGGTTGAAGAGTTGGGCACGGGGCGCGCATTTTTGCTGGATGCGGCCGCGGAAGAAACCTCCAAATATCAGATGAGCCTTGTGGCCGGTGTCCCTGTGATTGAAATCCAAGTCAAGGACGGCGTCACGTCGTTGTTTGCTGTGGCAGGGCTCGATGCCTATTTGGTGTCGAAGTTGTCTTCATCTGGCATCGATTGTCTGGTTCCACCAGACTCTGCGATTGCTACCGCTGCCGAATCGATACACGTCTGCGAGAGTGTGGTGGCGGAGGCGCCGATACTGTATAGCGAGATCGATCCGATGCGTATCCTTGAAGGCATCCGCCAGGGGATGCGAGAACTCTATGCTGACACGGACGTTCTGAACACACCGTTCGCATCCGGCTTCCTCGGATACATTGGCTACGATGCTGTGCACTACCTTGAGAAGCTCCCGAAAACGACCGTAGATGACCGTGGATTGCCGGATATTCGTCTGCAGTTCCATGCGGTGGTCGTCCAAATGGTGAATGCCGATGTAGCTGTATATGACGGTGTGTCGGGGTTGTCGACCGTTATTGATGAGCAAATGCGACGGACGATAGGCGATCAAGTGCTGCGCGTAAAGCGATTGCTGGAGAGGGACGCGACTGTTCAAGAGCCAACAATTCTGGCACAAGCGCGAATCGGTGATGGAAGTCCTGATACAGCGGTTGCTACGGATGAAGTATCCCAGGCTGACTTTGAGGACAATGTACGCCGTGCCAGAGAGTACATCGCGGCAGGGGATATCTTTCAGGTTGTGCTGTCCAAGCGTGTGAGGGCTGAGAAGCAGCGTCATGCTTACGTCATCTACGACGAGTTGCGCAAGCTCAATCCTTCACCTTACATGTTCATTGCGGAGTACAAGAACATGCGCGTGTTTGGCGCAAGCCCGGAAGTACAATTTAGGTGCGTCGGCGGAGTTGCCGAGATGAAGCCGATTGCCGGGACTTCAAAGGGCCGCGGAAAAACCGAAAGGGAGGACGCTGCACTCGCGGATGCACTGTCTCGCGATGAAAAGGAGCGCGCGGAACACATCATGCTTGTAGACCTATGCCGCAACGACCTTGGGCGGGTGTGCGAGATTGGAACTGTCCAGGTGAGGAACCTGATGCACGTTGAGGCGTATTCTCACCTATTTCACCTGGTTTCTGAAGTGACTGGTGAACTGCGTGCAGATGTGAGCGTGTTTCACGCGTTGCTTGCGACGTTTCCGGCAGGGACGTTATCTGGGGCTCCGAAGATCCGGGCGATGGAGATTATCGACGAACTGGAATCACTTCGACGAGGACCGTACGGCGGTATGATTGGAATGATTGACTTGAACGCCAACGCCAATACGGCTATTGTCATTCGTACGCTTGTTGAGACGAAAGACGCCTATTACGTGCAGGTGGGAGCAGGAATCGTGGCGGATAGTGACCCAACACAGGAGTGGCTTGAATGCGGCCATAAAGCAGGTGCTGTTCTGACTGTGCTGGGCTTGCAGAAATGACGGCAGAAACGGGACTTGTCACCGGTTATCGCCGTGTGGTATATTGATATGCGTCCCTTGCGCCTATAGCTCAGAGGATAGAGCACCGGTCTCCGGAACCGGGTGCGGGGGTTCGAGTCCCTCTAGGCGCACCACACAGCGCACCAAGGTTTAACAAATTCGAGGGTTTCCGCGAATGATGCGGAAACCCTTGTTCTATTGATAGAGATTTCGTGTTCTTGTACGAATAGGCTGTTTCTTGAGAGGAACTGTTCCTTCTGCGTTCACATCCATGGCTGCCGAGGTTGCCGTATAAACTGCGGTCTAGGTATGGCCGGATGCATGGGCCGTGGGGGATAGACCTTCCCTTGTTGTAGCGGATAGCTCCTCATTCGCGACCGCGGCAGATTCCCAAACCCTCCCTGTGGGATGAAACCGGGCGGAACCATGCCATGCCTTTGCGGTGGGACACCCCATCCATCGACGAACTGAGGCGAACGACGCATCCCAGGCTGCATCCGGATATTTGGATATGCACCGCCAACCATTCGTAGGGGAGTGCTCGGTTGTCTGTTTCCTTGTTGAGGTGATGTCCACCTTGGCTGCGCGAACTGGGGAGGCTGCATCCTTAGCGGCGCCTGTCGTGACATCGGGGCTCTCCCAAGTCGCCCTTGCGCGCCAGGCGGCACATTGGGTCCGGCAGCGCGGGTCCTCGTCGTTGTTTGTGTCCTTGGCTTTCTCGCGAAAATGGAACGCCATGATTTCTTCTCGGCTGGCTTGGTCTCACTTCGTGTCGTGTTGCCTCCGTTTTGCACAAGTCCCCTTTCCGGCGAGGCAGGTTGGCCTGACCCGGGGTTTACACCAAGAAAAGGAGCCATGCCTTCCTGCATATCCCATGGCTGTTGGCTCGGAGGCGCTTCATTTTGAGTCGGGGAGGGAGTTGCATCAGTCGATGTATCTTCAGTCTCGTGATTGTCCAGAAGGAATTGCTTCAGTGCGCTGATGAACATGGACGCCAGCCCCCTTCATTTCTCCTAGTCAATGTGACGATTGACTGGTTTGTGAGGTACAAACACCCGCCACACACTCGAGACTGAGGCGACTCTATAATTAAGGAAAAAGTGCTGCGCGCTTGTGCGCACGTTGTCTTCCACTCGGACTTAGGGGGTGTTAGCATCTTACTAGGGAAATATAGTCCAATTCATCTCTGACAATTAGTCCTGTGCTACATTTTGTCAATCGGTTTCACCCGCTATACTGGCTCCATAGAGGCGAGAACTGAAAGGCGGGAGGCGACGACAATGCGGCGCCAGGTGAACGTTTATCTCATCACGATGGTCATATTGGGCGGATTGTTAGCGACAAGCCTGGTATTAAAGATGGATTCTAGTCAGATTGCGCACGCGGCCACGCCCGCAGTCACAGCGCCTCATCAGCAGTCACAAAACTATGTTTGGACGCACCACGAGCGACTCGTTAAGACGCGTGACTCTGTAAACAAGTTGGGCTAAAGCATAACCTAACCTGCGTAGATACCGCCGAGTGAGGGTAACTGCCGAGTGTCAGCAATCACCCAGTGAGGGTAACTGCCGAGTGTCAGCAATCACCCAGTGAGGGCAACTGCTAAGCGTCAGCAATCAGTCCGTGAAGGAATCCCCCAGTATGAGCACTGTGGACCTAATGAACGATGCGAAGGTCACTTGTTGGCCAAAGAACAGCATCGATTCGACCGACAATGTCGCTTCGGGGCACGTAGTGATTCTGCCAAAACCGGCTGTCAAACGAATTGTTTCGATTGTCCCCCATCACGAAATATTCCCCTTGAGGTACGTGATAAGGCCCAAACGTCCCTTGTGTCACAATTCCATGCAGATATGGTTCATTCAAAACCGTACCGTTAATGTAGACATGCCCTGCCTGAATGGTGACCGTTTCCCCAGGCATGCCGATGATTCGCTTTAAGAGAGGCGTTTCCGTGGTTGTATGGGGCGGTGCACGAAACAGGATGACTTCACCGCGGTAGGGCTGACCAAACTTGATTGCGAAATGGTCCACAAGAAGGTAGGTTGGATAGGGGAGAGTCGGTTCCATGGAGCCGGAGACAACTTCTGCTGCGCTGACTCCGTATGTCCTTGATGCGAACGCGATGGTCACCCCGATGGAAACCGGTAAGATGAGGTCGCGAGCCCAGCGAAATTTGCGTTTCAAGCCCATGTGGTCTCTCCAATCTTTGCTAGACGGTTGGTTCTAAGTGGCTTTACACGTGTGACAGGCCCGTGTGGCCACGGCCTATTGCCGCCTTGTGCCTGATTTACTATCAGCTTAATACAGATTCAGCGAGATTTGTATTCTTCTTGATTGTTCAATATTTCATATGGTTATGGTATACGTGACACAATTTACATGTGGCGACGTGACGACGGATGTTTGGAAAGAAGGAATCTGACCGTGTGTGGCCGATTCAGTCTGGCTTATGAAAACTGGGGGGAGATGCTCGATTACTGGGGAATCATCAACACAGATTTCTCGGAGGGCCCCCGCTATAATGTTGCGCCTGGCCAAGAGATTTCCGCGATTATTGATTCGCCGACGGGCCACCGGATTGGACGGTTGAAATGGGGGCTGGTTCCAAGCTTTGCGAAGGACAGTAAATCGGCCATACAATCCATCAATGCGCGTCTTGAAACCGCGTTATCGAAGCCAATGTTCCGGAAACTGGTGACACGCAGACGCTGTGTGATTCCGGCAGACGGGTTTTTTGAGTGGAAACGAAGCGGTTCAAACAAACAACCATACCGCATTGTTATTAACAATCGTCCTTTCTTTGGCCTTGCGGGATTGTACGACATCTGGACCGGACCTGACGGGACAAGACTGAGTACTTGCCTCATCCTGACGACCAAGCCAAACGAGGTGATGTCGGAAATTCACGACCGTATGCCCGTGATTTTGACAGCGGAGGCTGAAAAAGTCTGGCTGGACAGTGGCATCACGGATGGTGAGTTGGCGTGCTCGTTACTTGGCCCATACTCAGCACAATACATGCGCGCATACCCTGTTTCACCGCTCGTTGGGAACGTACGCAATGACTCGAAAGACTGCATCGTGCCTTTGGAAGTGTCCTGAATCTATGGCTTGGCAGATTGCATTTTGCCACCGCGCAGGTTGCACACTGAAGCCCCCGTGTCTATGCACGGGGGCTTCAGTGTGCGACGAGAGCAATTTGCTTACCGATGCTGCTCGTATGGAATACCGTCTGCTGCTGGAGGCGTGCTGCGTCCTACAAGTCCGGCAAGGGCCAGGATGGTCAAAATGTACGGAAGCATACCAAGCAGGTTGGACGAAACGTTGTATGCCTGCAGCGCGATTCCGAGTGCTGTAGCGAACCCAAACAGAAGGGACGCTCCGAATGCACCAAAAGGCGTCCACTTTCCGAAAATCATTGCTGCAAGCGCGATATATCCGCGTCCGTTCGTCATGTTCACGTCAAACGAATGCAAAATACCGATGGAGAGATATGCCCCGCCGAGCGCAGACAGCAAACCGCCGATGATGACGCCAGTATACCGCAGACGGCTGACACTAAGGCCCGCGGTGTCTGCTGCGAGCGGGTTTTCGCCCACGGATCGGATGCGAAGACCAAGACGTGTGTAAAACAAGAACCAATGCGACACCAGGACAATCACAATCATGATGTATACAAGAACGCTCTGCTGATTCAATACGCCGCCGAAAAATGGAATCTTCGCGAGCCATGGCCAGTTGACAGTTGGCAGTCGCGGAGTTGCGTCGGGAGTTCCGCCGAGTCCGAAAATGGTGTTTAACAGAAATGTCGTCAGGCCAGCTGCGAAGATGTTGATGGCCATGCCGAGCACGACCTGGTCGGCAGACAGGCGAATTGCAGCCCATGCGAAAATGGCGGAGATGACGCCGCCCATAATCATCGCGCACAGGAGTCCAATCCACGGACTTCCTGTCCAGTAAGAGAATGCAACTGCAAAGAACGCCCCAATCAGCATGATTCCTTCCATGGCGATGTTCACGACACCACTTCGTTCAGAAAATGTACCGCCAAGGGCTGGAAGTACCAGTGGCGTTGCCATGGCCAGGGTGGCAAACCAAAGTTGCGGGTTAGCTAGAACACTCATCCGTCTGTGCGACCTCCTTCCGGGAGCGAAACTTGCAAGCGATTACTCTTCCGACGTTGGAACCAGCGAATGACCATCGGTACGATGCGCTCCGCCGCAACAAAGAAGATAATCAGCCCTGTCAGCACGTTTGTAAGACTCTGCGGAATGCCAGACACCAACTGCATGTTTTGGCTTCCCGTGCTAAGTGCAGAGAAGAAAATGCCGGCGAGAATGACGCCGAACGGGTTGTTTCGCGCCAGGAGGGCCACGACGATGGCGGTGTAACCGTATCCCGCGCTAAAACTCTGGGTCAGTCGATGGTCTTGGGACAGCATCTGCACGGCACCTGCAAGGCCAGCTAGAATGCCACTGAAGCCGAGGGCGAGAATTGTATACAGCGGTACGTTGATGCCTGCGTAGCGAGCTGCATACGGGTTGGAACCGACCGTGCGCAGTTGAAACCCAAACGTGGTGTGGAAGAGTATCCACCACACAAGGGCGGCGACGACAATGGCGATTGCGAAGCCCCACGTCAGCTGTGAGTGATAGATAATCGGTCCAAGCCAAGTGTTCTGTGCAACGGCATGGGATTGGGGCAGATACCCCGGTTCCAGCATCGGGCCATCTGGTTCGATGCAGTACTGTGCGAAGAGAATCCCCACGTAACTGAGCATCATCGTCGTGATAACCTCATGCGCACCGCGGTATGCTTTTAGCAGACCCGGAATAATGCCAGCCCACAATCCGCCAACGACCATCGCGCCGACGAGAATGAGGATGAGGTGTAAAAATCCTGGCATTCCCTTGAAATGGTACCCAATCCAAACTGCGGCCACGGTGGCCACCCAGTACTGTCCCTCCGCACCGATGTTGAACAAACCGGCCCGGAACGCGACAGCGATACCAAGACCTGCAAGAATGAGCGGTACGGAACCGGCAAGCGTGTTTCCAGTCTGGACTGCGCCACCGAAGGCGCCGCTGATGAGAGATCCGTACACCTGCAAGGGGCTGTATCCGATGGCTGCAGCGATAATCCCGCCCATCACGATGGCGATAAGGGATGCCACTACGGGCGTTCCAATGGCTCTCCAGACAGCCTTCATACGTTCTCACCCCCAACAGTTGCTGCTTTTGCTTGGACGCCCGTCATTAACAGGCCGAGCTGTTCACGCGTGGCGCTGTTTCCGTCGACAATGTCGACAATCTTACCGTTGTGAATGACAGCGATGCGGTCTGACAAACTTAGAATTTCATCCAGTTCCAGCGATACGAGGAGGATGCCCTTGCCGCTGTCTCGCAGTCGCAGGAGCTGGCGGTGAATCCCTTCAATCGCACCGACGTCAAGCCCGCGTGTGGGCTGAACTGCGATGAGGAGATGCGGATTGCGACTGACTTCACGCGCGAGAATGACTTTTTGCTGGTTGCCGCCGGAGAGCTCCCCTGCTTTTCGGCTGGCATCCGCGGGGCGAACGTCAAATTCCTTAATCAACCGCTCGGCATTGGAACGAGCAGCTTTGAAGTTCAGCGTCCCTCGGCGACTGTATGGCTGTTTGTTGAAGTCGCGCAGAATGATGTTTTCGACAAGGCTGAAGTCAAGAACCAAACCGTCCTTTTGCCTGTCTTGAGGAACGTATGCAATCCCTCGATTTGCGCGCTCGGCAGGCTTTCTGTGTGTGATGTCTTCGCCGCGAAAGGAGATACTGCCACTCGCGACGGGAAGGAGTCCGGCAATTGCTTCAACAAGTTCAGACTGTCCATTGCCGTCAATTCCGGCAAGCCCCACAATTTCACCTGCTGCAACGTCGAGAGATAAGTCGACAATGCGTTCATGTTTATGTGCATCGCGAACCCGAATATTTTGTACCTTGAGTAACTTTTCACCAAGGTTGAGAGGGTTTTTTTCCACTCGAAGAACAACGTCACGACCAACCATCAGATTGGCGAGGTCCTGTGGCGTTGCATCTCCAATGGGCAGAGTCTCGACCGTTTTGCCGGCCCGCATGACGGTAACGACATCAGCGATTTCCCGCACCTCATCAAGCTTGTGACTGATGAATACAATAGGAATGCCTTGTGCTTTGAGGTGTCCGATGATTTCGAACAGTTCTCGGGTCTCCTGCGGCGTTAAGAGCGCGGTTGGCTCGTCGAGAATCAATAGTTTCGCACGCCGATACAAGACTTTCAGAATTTCGACCCGTTGCTGCAGGCCAACCGTGAGGTCTCCTACTTTGCGGCTCGGGTCAACCTGAAGTTTGTATTGGTCGGAGAGATTCTGGACACGCCGGATGGCTTCTTTGCGGTCATATCCGATACCGCCGGGTTCGTCGCCAAGCACGATATTTTCGGCGACCGACAACGCTGGGATGAGCATGAAATGCTGATGAACCATGCCGATGCCTGCGTGAATTGCGTCCCGCGGACTGGAAAACGAAATGGCTTTTCCCTCGAGTCGAATTTCTCCGCTGGTTGGTTGATAGAGACCATAAATCATGTTCATTAGTGTCGACTTGCCTGCGCCATTTTCACCGAGAATCGCATGGACTTCCCCAGCCTTGACGACGAGATTGACACCGTCGTTGGCTTTTACACCGGGGAAGTGTTTCTTCAAATCGATCACTTCAAGGAAGTGTGTCATTTGCAACCTCCGCACTTCCTGGACACGGGAAACCCGAACCACTGTCGGCTCGGGTTGCCTGCGTCAGGAATGTCTATCTTGGCGACTGCGTTTCGTAGCCAGCCTCCGTTACCACGGGTTACTTGGACGGTGTCATGTTGGCAGAAACGGTGATGGCACCACTGATGATTTGCTGCTGCAGGGCATCGACTTGTTGTACCACACTTTGTGGCACAGCGCTGTTGGGCGTCGCCATTCCGACACCGCTGTTCTTCAAATTGAAGTACTGGATACCGTTTTGGAACTTGTTGTTGAGGGTTTGTTGAATGACGTCGTATGTAGCCGTGTCCACGCCTTTCGTTGCACTGGTGATGACGGTGGCTGGCGCCAGGTAATTTTGGTTGGCATCGACGCCAATTGCGTACACATGCGCGCTTTGAGCGGCGTCAATTGACCCAATACCGGTTCCGCCCGCGACAGGGAAGATGATGTCGGCACCGCTTGCAATCTCATTTTGGGCGATTTGGCTGCCAAGGGCCTGGTCACTAAAGCTGTTGGCGAAACGTACAAGTACAGTTGCACCTGGGTCGGTCTTCTGTACACCTTGTTGGAATCCTGCAATGTACGACGTGACAGGTGGAATCTGTTGCCCGCCGACGACGCCAACCACGTTCTTACTGTTCATGCCTTTGATTCCGGGTTGTTTTTCCATCAGACCGGCAAGGGCACCGACGAGATAGCCGCATTGTTCGGTGTTAAAGATGGCGCTCGTGACGTTTGGCACGCCAGTGATGGGATCGTCGATAATCAGGAACTTTGTCTTCGGATATTCTTTGGCGACCTGTTTGACGGCTCCATCCATTAAGTAACCAACTGCAATGACCAACTGGTACCCGTTTTGTGCAAAGTTCTGCAAGTTCGGAACGTAGTCACTTGCGTTGGTGGACTGAACGACTTTGCCTGTAATGCCAAGGTCCTTTTCAGCCTTAATCAGTCCTTGATCCGAGAGGTAGTTGAAGCCATGGTCATTCAACCCACCTGTGTCCGTGACGAGCCCGACTTTAAAACTGGCATGTGCACCGCCAGTTGTGCCACCGGTCGTGCTATTGGTGCCGCCTGAAGTATTGTTCGCATTTTGATTGGCGCCACAGCCTGCAACCAAGGCACCAAGGGTGACTACAGCCACCCCAGAGGTAAGCCACTTCCTGTACACAAAAAATCCCCCTTCATAAAGCGTGGCATTCAATTGTGGCATGCCACGACGCAGTCCACCCTTTTTCTACGGACTGGTTGATTTCGTACCATCAGACTGTTCGCTTTTCGTTGCAGAATCCCTGCCGGTAGTCTGCGCAATTCGACAAATTTCTTGCGAAATTATGGACAGCGGTCCACACGCTTTCCAGCCGACTTGCACTGACTGTTAGGTAAGGCCGCATTTGCGATTGCTCTTTCGACGAGACTGAGTAACTTGAGAGCCACACCGAGCAATCAGGCTCAGCAACAAGACTGAGCAACCGGGCTCAGCAATCAGGTTGAGCAATCGGGGTCAGCAACAAGACTGAGGAACTGAGCTCAGCAACAAGGCTGAGCAATTAGGTTGAGGCACTGAAACCAACGACGAAGGAGGAGCGTACCGTGAGCTTAAGCGCACAGCAGATACTCCTTTACGCAGCAACCCCGCACGATTTTGAGATGGCTATTGGCGCGGCTGCCGCTACGGGCATCCCATTGACCCAAATTTCCGGAGAGTTTACGCAGGCTTGGAATGCCATTTCGGCTGGTCAACATCTTGTTATTGCTGTCGGGGGCGCTGCTCTGTATGCACTCTACTACAATCCTTGTGGCTGGGGAAATCCTGCGGGTACACCCGCCGGCCACACACCTTTCGCTTTGACACGCGTGCCTATCAATCAACTGCCGGGACCCAATTATTTTGCAAACGCAGGTGGGTACCTCGCGCAAGACACATACTTGGCTGCTGTTCTGATTTCGTACTATGCACTCGACGGGCAGTATCCGGGTGGCATGGGACCCTTGCCGAAGCTGCTTACACCCGCGCATGAATGCCCGAATGGGGCGGAAAGTAACGTTTCAATCACCTGCTAGTTGGACGTAAGTCTTGTCAAACATATGTCTTCAAACGTAGAGCTTGTTGGACGTAAGTCTTGTGTAAAGGAGTGAAGTTTGGTGCCGCTTGATGCGAGTAAGGTCTTACTGTACGCGGCGGGAGCGCCCGACTATCAAATGGCTCTCGGAGCAGCCGCAATGTCCGGAATTCCCGCCACACAAGTGACAGGAAACTTCATCACCGCGTGGAATGCAGTTGCCGCTGGTAAGCAACTTGTGATAGCTGTTGGGGGGGCGGCTCTCTATGCGCTCTACTACAATCCGTGTGGCTGGACTAATCCCGGCAATCACCCGGGAGGTCACACGCCATTCATTGTCATCAACACGCCGACGGACACTGGCCCGCGTGCCAATTACTTTGTGAACGCCGCTGGCACGTCTGCCCTGGACACACTTCAGATTGCTTGCGCCTACACCTATTATGCCGTGACGGGCACCATGCCGACTGCGTTTCGTACGTACCCGAAAGTGATTCAACCGCAAGAGCGTTGTGTCGGTGCTGCAAACGTACCATGCCCAATTCTGCAGATCCCGTCTGCGCAAGGGACAACCGAGCCTTACTGGGGCGTGGACTCGGCAACGCAAGTGACATCTTCGTTCTACGACTGCGTCCTGCGCGCCTATGGCAAACCGACTTTCTGGGGGCGCTACTTAACTCGCGTGTCAGGGGTAAGTGACGGTTTGACTACGACCGAAGTATCCTTTCTGCACTCGAATGGGGTCAAGATTCTGCCTATTTTTAATCAATTTAGCCAGGCTACTGGCTACAGCAACGGGCAACAGGATGCCCAGATGGCGATTACCGCTGCAAAGGGACTCGGTGTGCCAAATGGCGTCGTGATTTTTGCGGACGTTGAAGTAACCTACGCGGTGGATGCGCAGTGGATAGAGGGATTTGTCACCACGATGCTCCAATCCCCGTACCTGCCGGGTATTTACGCAAATCCCGTGAGCGGGCCATTTAATCAGGCATATTGCTCGGCTGTTTCAGCAAACAGTGCTGTGCTCAAAACCATCCTCTGGAGTAATGAGTTTGAGCCGGGTGTCAGCACCAAGGGCAGTGCGCCGACTTGGAACCCGGCGTCAACGACTTGTAGAGCGACAGTATGGGCCTGGCAGTACGGCGAAAACGGGGCTGCATGCAGTGGCGCCATTGATACTGATTTGGCGCTTCCGGCATTGTTCTCGAGGATGTGGTAATCGCCGTGTTGGATGCCCAAGGGTCCATGGACATGGACATGGCCTTGGTTTTATTCAGTAATCAGTAATTAGTAATCTGTAATAACGCGCCCTGAGCGCGTTATGTCCGATGGAATTTATAGAGCCGATAAAAAATAGCGTGCTGTGGAAGCACTATGTTCCCACCATGAGCCAATAACGGGTAGTGTCAAGAAGTTTGTGTAATTCGCTTTAAGTAGGGTTATCCATCGGAGATGGATAACATCATTATTGATTTGTTTTAAGGTTGGTGGGGGGTACCCCCCACCGGAATTTCCCTTTTATTTCCTGTTTGTTTGAATTTTCAGAGCAAGTTGTCGTCGTTGTTGTAAACGTGATTGTTCAAGTTGTTGGATATTTATTCCTGCGCAGAGACTTCTGACATGCTTGGGTAGCGTTCCTCATACATTCGCTTCAGCTCTGTCTTCGTTTCCGCATCCCCGAAGCCACGGATGACTCTTGTGCTCCATTTCTCGTTATAAGTCGTGACTTCAAGATAGATGATTTTCTCAGCTGCATCCATGTTCGTTAAGCTGTTCATCGGTCGAAACCTCTTGCGTAGCTCTTTGTTCGTCCGCTCGATTGCGTTGGATGTGTAGATGGACCCGCGAATCAGCTTTGGAAATTTGTAAAACGTCAGTAGCGTTGAAAGTTGGTCTTCCCACGATTGAATTTCTTTCGGATAGGTTTTACTCCACTTGCTCTTGACCGTATCGAACGCTGCCAAGGCTAAGTCCCTATCCAATGCGGTATAAATCGTTTTGAGGTCGCCGATAAACTCAACCTTGTCCTTGACTCGAATTTTCGGGAACGTACTGCGCACCTTGTGTACGATGCAGTGTTGAACGTCTGCCCTTGGGTACGTTTCTCGAAACGCTTCTTCCAGGCCAGGTAACCCGTCAAATACCCCCAGCAAGACCTCCTTCGCTCCGCGACGATACAGGTCCTTGAGCACATCCCTCCAGCCATTGGCGCTTTCTTTTCCGCCAACGTAGAAGCCGAGGATCTGTCGATATCCATCTTCGTTGATGCCCATCGCCAGATAGATGACTTCACTGCTCACCGTGTTGCGCTTAAGTTTGATATAGATGCCGTCCAAATAAATCACGGAATAGCGTTTATCTAATGGACGTTGCTGCCATGCTTCGATATCTTCCAAGACGGTACTCGTGATGTTACTGATGGTCGTTGGGGAGTACTGCGTGCCAAACATGCCTTCGATGAATTTTGCGATGTCGCGGGTACTCATCCCACCCTTATACATGTGAATGACAGCCTCTTCTAACCAGCCCTCTCGACGCTGGTATGGCGCAAACACTCGAGTTTGAAAGGCGTCCTTACGGTCTCGGGGAACCCGCAAATTCTCTATTTTTCCAAACCGTGTTTCTAGGGAGCGACCATAGGTTCCGTTTCGGCTGGGACGCTTGCCCTCATATTCAACCTTTAGAAAATTGTCGATCTCCTCACGCATGATCAACTCAAGTTTTTCCTTGACGAAGTCCTTCACGAGAATTTCCATTAGATCCGACGTGCCAAGTTCGTGTACACTAGTCATTGGTAGGGCTCCTTTTTTGGTGATGTCGCAATCCCAAGGATACCCTACTTTTTTACTATCCGCGAATATCCAAATCCTGCTACACAAACTACTTTACTTCATCCAATAACGATGTGTGAACGCGTTATTTTGTTAAGTTGCAGTGAATAAAGCGCCCCGGGCGCGTTATTTGCACTTGCAGGTGTTTGAGGTAGGGCAAATAGCGCGTTCCGGGCTCATTATTGGTGGTCCAACCGAGCCAAAGTCGCGGTTTCCCATGTACAGCATAGTCGGCCACACGCAGGCAACAGGATGACAGATTTTGATGTCATCCTGTCGTCATGCTCAAGTTACCATGACGAGTCGCATAAGATGACATACAGTTCAGACATTCCAAGGAGGGGTATTGTGGAACCTGGTGGTGCTTCTGGTCATCCCAATCAGAGACCCAGAGGATTAAAACGCGCGCTCAGTGGTAGACAAGTACAAATGCTGGCGATTGGTGGAGTCATTGGTGTCGGATTGTTTTACGGTGCGTCGTTGTCAGTCAAGATAGCTGGACCCGCGGTCCTGATTGGTTTTGTCATCTGCGGGGCCATCGCGGCAATTGTCATGCGGGCACTCGGTGAAATGACCGTCGAACGTCCTGTGTCAGGGTCGTTTCGGGATTATGCAGAAACACAACTTGGACGAGGAGTCGGTTTTGTCACGGGGTGGATGTGGTGGTTTTTCTGGACTGCAACTGTCATGTCAGAACTCGCAGCCATCGGAAAACTCATTGCGTTTTGGTTCCCACACTTTCCCGCTTGGATCCCCGGTTTCGTGGCTTTGATTCTGTTTACGGTTTCTAATCTGCTGGCTGTGAAAGTATTTGGTGAGGTCGAGTACTGGTTTGCCATCCTCAAGGTATTTGCTGTGGCTCTGTTCATGGTTTTCGGGCTCTTGATTATGCTTGGAGGAGTGTTCAATCACGGGCATGCGGTTGGTGTTTCATCGCTGTGGAAATACGGGGGGTTTATGCCAAACGGGGTTGCAGCCGTGTTCGCATCGCTGTCGCTGGTTGTTCAGGCGTACAGCGGCATCGAGACACTTGCGGTAGAAGCCGGCGAAACGAGGAATCCAGTAAAAAACATTCGTCGCGCTTTCCGCGCTGTGACAGTTCGGATACTGGTTTTGTACATCGGATCCATCTTGATTATGCTCTCTGCTTTCCCCTGGACCTATCTAACGGCCCATAGCGGCAGCCCGTACGTTTTGCTGTTTGCAAAGGTCGGTATACCGCTAGCGGCAACGGTCGTAAACATCATTATCATCATGTCAGGTCTGTCGTCGTGCAACACTGGCCTGTACGGTGGTAGTCGCATGCTCTACAGCATGGCAGCAGAGAGTAACCCGGAATCGGTTCTCGCCAGAGTAAATCGCAATCAAGTGCCTCACGGTGCTGTCTGGCTAACAGCTTTGATGATTTCCATTGGTACCCTCATCACCTATTTGGCACCGAACTACGTGTACATTTGGATCACCAGCGCATCCGCCTTTGCATCCCTGTGGACATGGGGCGTCATTCTCGTTTCTGAGCTTGTGTTTCGCACTCGAGCGAAACGATCCGGAGCGACAATCGGGATGCCGATGCCGTTGTGGCCGGCGCTGCCTGTTGTCGGTCTGGTGTTGCTCATCGTGGCATTCATCGCTATCCTCACGTCGCCCTATACACGTGTATCGGTGTGGTCAGGGTTGATCTTTCTGTTCCTGCTGATGGGTTACTATGCTGTGCGCGGTCGAAAAACGTATCGAATGACGCAATCCTGAGGAAGCCAAATCTTGGTCAAGGTATCATGACGACGAAGCCAACATGCCGATCTCGGTCAAGGTACCATGACGCTTCTGCTGTCCTGCCGATCTCGGTCAAGGTACCACGACGCCACTGCTATCCTGCCGATCTCGTCAGGCGTTGGCAAAGAGGCTGTGCATCACTTTGATACAGCGGTCCATCACCATCGTCTTACCCGCGGACTGCGCAATCTCTGCTGCTTCTTCATTATAGACGCCCTGCTGCGCCCAGATGACGGGGGCGGAGGTTTGTACAGCATCCTGCACTACGGCAGGCAGGGCTTCGCTTTTTCGGAAAATGTTGATGATATCAACTGGGTGGGGAATGCCGGTGACAGAGGCGTAGGCCTTTTCTCCAAGGACTTCAGTGACGTTGGGATTGACGGGTACAATCTTGTATCCGTGCTTTTGCATTTCGCTTGCGATGGCGTAACTTTCACGCAGCGGGTTGTCTGATAACCCGACCACAGCAATGGTTTTCGCGCTGGTTAGAATGTCTTTGATTTCGTTGTTGGATGGGTTCTGAAACACGGGAAATCCCTCCTTTTGCATCATCGTACTGCTTCCATGCGACCGGATGCAATCGAAGCGGCGGCGGGGCGGGCCCATGTGAACGACGAGCAGCCAGGGTCCGCTGATGGACCCTGGCTGCCATATTTACACATCGGAACAAATCAGTTGACTCGTGTTCGGTCAACTGCTCGGGCTTTCATGCCCGTATGCGTAGCCGCCCATCATGTTGTACCCGCCCATATGCGCGTGTACGTGAGGACCCGAATAGGCGGTGACGGCAACTCCCGGCGCCGCTGCGACTGGGGCACCGAGGTACCCAGGCACAAGCAGGAAGAACAGCACAAAGATGATGAGGAATACTACCGCCCATCGTGTGTAACCACCAAAAACACCGTACATTCTTGCATCCCTCCTCCTGAGATACCTCATCAAATGATGGGACAAATGCCTGATGATACGGACACTCGCGGAATATAAACGGATGACAAAGCAGATTCTCTGGTCTATACTGAATTAAAATACATTAAAGAGGATGTTTATTCATGGACCATTCAGAACGGATCCGCGTCGGGATTGTGGGTGCAACCGGGTACGGCGGGCAGGAACTCATCCGGCTCATTCTCGGCCACCCTGGGGCTCATCTTACGTACCTTGGAGCCACCTCGGACGTCCCTGATGCAATGGCCGTGTTTCCGCAATTTACAGGAGCCCCGTTGCCAAAAATTCAAGCGTACGACCGTGAAGCTTGCGCTAAGGCTTGCGACACTGTGTTTGTCGCGCTGCCATCCGGCAGCTCTGGAGATGTTGCAGCACAGCTGTGGGAACAAGGTTGCCGTGTGATTGACTTATCTGGTGATCTGAGGCTGCCAGCTAACGCGTATGAGACGTGGTATAGCAAAACCGCGGTCGCGGCGAAGTATCTGGAGACGGCCACATACGGGCTGTCTGAGTGGCATCGTGAACACATCAGGGAATCGACACTGGTTGCCAATCCTGGGTGTTACGCAACTGCCGTCCTGCTCGCGCTGTTGCCTTTGGCTCGTCAAGGCATATTCACGTCAGGCACTGCGGTGACAGTTGACGCCAAGTCTGGTGTTTCCGGTGCTGGTCGAGGGCCAAAACTGGCTCATCAGCTCGCTGAACTGGCGGACAACTTTTTTCCATATCGCGTTGGGTCACATCAGCATACACCGGAAGTTGAACAAGAGTTGGGTGCAGGTGCGCGCGTGCTGCTGACGACACAGCTCTTGCCGATGACACGTGGCATCTTCGCATCCATTTATATACCGTGGTCTCGCGATGTGTCTGAGGCGGATGTGCGTGAGATTTTTGTGGGGGCTTATGAACACGAGCCGTTTGTCACCCTGTTGCCAGACGCGGCTGTGCCTCAGCTAAAGGCGGTACGTGGCTCGAATAGTTGCCATCTGCAGGTTCACCTGGATAGCAGGACCGAGACCCTGATGGTATTTTCGGCAATCGACAATCTGCAAAAGGGTGCTGCAGGGCAAGCGGTTCAAAACTTTAATCTGATGCACGGCTTGCCGGAAACCATGGGATTGTCTCGATACGGTGTGTCCCCATAAGAGAGAGCCGGAACACCGGGAACGAACACCGGGAACGAACACCGGGATCGAACCGAAGGTCCGGACAGAGGGATCGAACAGAGTATTCGAACACCGAGATCGACCAGAAGGGATGGGGGAAATGGAACCGATTGTGATTCTCAAAGTTGGCGGTTCCCTCGGAACTCAAGCAATGGCGAGCCTTACAGCAGTCATTCACAAGGTTACAGAGTCAGGCAGGGTACCAATTGTTGTGCACGGCGGCGGTCCGCGTATTTCTGCCGCTCTGTCTGAAGAACACATCGACCTGCCGTTTATTGACGGGCAGCGTTTGACCCCGCCCGCCGCGATGCCAATTGTGGAACGGGTGCTCTGTGATGAGGTCAACGGTGCATTGACAAGTGCACTGTGCGGCACGGGAATTCCTGCAGTATCGTTCGTTCGAACGAGTCACGTGTTGTTTGCAAGTCCACTTCCTGGCATGGGCCGAACCGCCATCGTGACGGGTGTGGACGCGCTGCCGCTGCTTGCCGCCGTTAGGTCCGGCGAGGTCCCTGTAGTGGCGCCGGTGGCGACAGAGCAGAAGACGGATCTTGCTTGCAATGTCAATGCTGACCTTGCCGCCAGTGCGATTGCTAGAGCGGTGTCGGCAGAGCGGATTGTGTTTTTCACAGATGTGGATGGGATTTATTCGAATTTCCAAACGGGGGAGCGAATCACCTACACCACCTCAACGGAACTTCTGCAGGGACTGTCCGCAGGCAAGTTTGAAGGCGGGATGCGTCCCAAGGTGACAGCAGTCCTTGAGGCCCTTGCATCCTCCGTTGAAGCGGCTTTTGTCATCCACGGGGGACGTCCGAATGCTGCGTTGTGGGCAGTGTCCGAGCCCGTTACGACACATTTTCCGTCGTCAGAGGAGGAAGCCGAGAAACGAACGCAAGCCGCTGGCCTGGCACCAGGGACTTGTGTGCGAGCACACAAGGTGGCAAACGCCGTATAGAGCAATACTGCGCCAAAGAGACAGTACGATAGCTCGTGATGGACGACGTTCGAGTGACGGTACAGCAGGATGGCCACAAAGTGGCAGCTTTACATTCTTTACATTTAGGAGGCGATGTTTCGTGACAGAACTGACTACGACACAGACCGAGTCCAAACCGGCGGCGTTGATGTCCAATTACGGGGTGCGCCCCGTTTCGCTGGTGCGGGGGCAAGGTGTCTACGTGTATGATGAGACCGGCAAAGAATACCTGGATTTCACGGCCGGGATTGCGGTCTCGGCGTTGGGACATGCACACCCGAAGTTGACAAGTGTCCTTCAGGAGCAGGTGGCAACGCTCATTCATACGTCGAACCTCTATCGGAGCCCCTGGCAAGAGCAATTGGCTGAGCGGCTCCAGGTCCTGTCTGGACTTGACAAGGTGATGTTTTGCAACTCCGGGACTGAAGCGAATGAGGCTGCCATCAAGCTTGCGCGACGTCATGCCTATCTGCATGGAGAGAAAAACCGAATTGAGATTGTCTCGTTGCCAAGGGCATTTCACGGGCGCACCATGGGCTCTCTCTCTATCACGCCAAAGCCGCAGTACCACGAAGGGTACCAACCATTGGTTCCTGGTTGTCTGACGCCACAAACGTATGAAGGGGCGGTTGATGTCATCTCAGAGAATACAGCCGCGTGTATCGTGGAAGTGGTGCAGGGGGAAGGTGGCGTCAATTTCATTGCGCCAGACATTCTGCATTCAATTGCCGATAAGTGCAAAAGCGTTGGCGCTCTGTTTATCATCGACGAAATTCAGACGGGTGTCGGTCGCTGCGGCAGTTTTCTCGCACATCATCAGTTTGACTTACATCCGGACATTGTGACGATGGCCAAAGGACTTGGGGGTGGTGTGCCGATTGGTGCCGTGCTCGCCAAGGAGCACGTTGCTGCGGCTTTTACTCCTGGAGCGCATGGGACGACGTTCGGCGGGAATCCACTTGCGATGGCTGCAGGGCTGACGGTGACTGAGATTGTGTCTCAACCTGGATTTTTCGCACACGTCAACGAGGTCGGCGCGTATCTGAAAGATACTTTGCAACGATTTGGCACCGAGGTGAGCGGGCTTGGTCTCATGCTTGGTATGACTGTAGAGAATGCAAAGCAGTTTGTCGCGGAGGCGACAACGGCGGGCGTGCTGTTGACAGCTGTGAGTGAGCACCGGGTTCGCGTGGTACCTCCGCTCATCATTGAGAAAGAGCACGTGGATGAGATGCAGAGGCGGCTCGAACCACTGCAAGCGCCTACGAGATAAGCGCCAACCAACCGCCAGCCAGCCAGGTAAGATGAGCATGAGCATGAGCATGAGCATGAGCATGAGCATGAGCATGAGCATGAGCATGAGCATGAGCATGAGCATGAGCATGAGCATGAGCATGAGCATGAGCCAACTTGACTCGGCATGTCATCGTTTTGAATAAACATACAGTTAGTCTGCATGAACATACGACCGATGCGAATGAGCATCAAGCTGGAACAAAGATACCATTGGACGAAACATACCGTTAGTCCGAATGAACATATAATGAGCCCGGGGTTCCGGGCTCATTGTGATGTGGACGTCGAAAATAAAATTTTGAGAAAAATTTGCTAAATCGTGCTGTCCATCTCGACAAGGGGCTGCACTTTGATGAAAGATTGTGTATAATATATCATAGCAATTTCGTCGCAACGGTCAAACTTTTTGCAAATGACGCAATCCTTCCACACTTTCCTGGGCAATGTGTCCCTGTGGACAATGTCAAAGCCTAGCTTCGAAAAGAAATCTGTTTGGTAGGTTAGCGAGAGCACTTGAGCAATACCAAGTTGCTCTGCTTCGGAAACGGTGTGTTGCACCAGTTTCCGGCCAATACCCTGGCCGTGGCATTCTGCGGAGACGGCTAGTGATCGCACTTCTGCAAGGTCTTTCCACAAGACATGTAGTCCCACGGTTCCGACGATGATTCCATTCTCCTCCGCTACGGTGAAGTTCTGCAGGTGCTCGTAGAGCGATTTGGCAGTCCGAGGCAGCATCAAACCGATGGCTGCGTATTGTTGTATTAGTTCCTGAATCGAGTCGACGTCCTCGACGGTAGCTTTGCGAATTCGCATCCTAACGACCTCCTGTCGGGTGCGCGGGTTATGGGAGAAGTTATATCACATGTTGTATTTATATGCAACATGTCGTATATTCTTTCTAATATCTTCACTGAGCTATGCCCGGGATCATACCTTATCTATTGAAAGGAAGTGACGTAGTTGGATTTAAACGCGTTCACCATGCAAGCGGATCGTGAACAAGATGCATGCGGTATTTTCTCATGCGTTCACAGACAGGGAGTGGCGAGTTACAAACCGATTCAGATGGGGGTAGACGCGCTCAAAGCGATGAAGCACAGGGCTGGCTACGTCGCTGACGAAGGTGATGGGTGCGGGCTGATGCTGGACATTCCCTATGTACTTTGGTCAAAGTGGTTGACGGATGCTGGCGAGGACCCCGAAGCGATTCGCCAGGACAACGTGGCAGTTGTCCACGTTCTTCACGATGGTAGAAAATCGGATTTCGACATTCACGCTCTGACGACTCGACTCGAGGAAGCTGGGGCAAAGGTTCTCTTGGCGCGTAAAGGCGAGACCAACGACGGCGCACTTGGCCCGTCGGCGCGACGTGAAGAACCGACGTTTTTGCAGGCTGCTTTTGAAGTCGGTTGCAAGAGTGTTTTTCAAGTGAAACGTTTTCTTGAGCAGACTCCTGGGGTTCATGTTTCGTCCTGCAGTACGGACAGTGTCATATATAAGGTAGTTGGTGATGGCGACACCCTGTATGCCTACTACACAGACCTCCAAAACCCGCTTTGTGAAAGCAGCTTTGTGATGGCGCACACGCGCTATTCGACCAATACACAGACCACCTTCTCGAGAGTCCAACCGTTTGCGACTCTCGGACATAATGGTGAAATCAACACGATTGCCAGGTTCTATTCAGAGGCTGGGATGGTTGGGATTCCGCTAGACCCGCAGTTCAGCGATTCGCAAATGGTGAGTGAGGTCGTCGAAGCTTTGACGACGGAACGGGGATGGACCTTGTTCGAGGCCGCGGAGATGTTGTTTCCGCCGATTCTCAACGAGATCAAACAAATGCCGTCTGACTTGGCAGACCTCTACATGTTCTACAGAGCCATGTGGGGACCGTTTTCACAGGGCCCAGCGGCTGTCATGATGAGGTCCGGTCAGGAAGTCGTGTTTGCGGTTGACGCCTTGGGACTTCGTCCGATGTGGGAAATTAAGACGCCTGAGTTCTATTGCTTTTCTTCAGAGCAGGGCATCGTGCCGCCCCATACCTGGGCATCAGACCCACGGCCACTGGCCCCAGGCGAGAAGATTGGGATTCAGATGACGAAAGGCAACGTCAGGTTGCTTGCTTATACGCAGTTGCAACGGGAAGTACTGGGGCGTGCCAGGGAGCGTTACACCTTAACGGGGGAACGGCGCACAATCCATTTTGCAGGGTCCTACGAAGAGCGCGATGTCGCATCTCCATACTGGAATCAGAAGCGGCCGGCGATGGTTCGCGCTGCTGCCTTCGGCTGGCGCGACGACGACTTAAAACTGCTCGAAGCAGAAGTCAGTACCGGCGCTGAACCGATCCGATCGATTGGCTACGACGGCCCCATGGGCGTCCTCGACTCTGGTCTGACGTTGTTATCCGACTATCTTCAGGAAACGGTCGCTGTGGTGACCAATCCGGCGATTGACCGTGAACGTGAGATAGAGCATTTCAGCACCCGGATGATTGTCGGGAAACGGCCGTCGATGGCAGGCATTTACCACGACGCCCCCCGTCTTGAAATACAGTCACCGCTGTTTTTTGACTGGCTGCCGGATGCGTTTGATATCCCGCGCGAATCGATTCAATCGCTCGCCAATCGTTATGGCACCATGACCTACGAAGAAGCGTTAGCGTCACTTCACACCACGCCAAACGGAACCGCTGAGATTCTCATTCATCGTGAGGATGGAGAGTCCATTGAAGCGGCTCTGGCGAGATTTCGCCGGACGGCTTTAGAGGCTGTCCAAGCCGGGGCCCATGCTATTGTGCTTGATGACCGGCTGCAGTTTCGCCGTGGCCAGTATCTCGATCCGTTCCTGGCCCTCGCAGCGGTGCACAAGTCGCTGCAGAGGTCTCCTGGAAAAGATGGCGAGGCAGAACATCTGCGCCGCAGAACCAGTGTCATTCTACGCAGTGCCGGTATCCGCAATCTGCATGATGTCATGGTTGCCGTGGGGCTTGGAGCAGACGGCGTAGTTCCCTACCTGATGTGGGAACTAGCTGCGGAAAAAGCGAGCATCACAGGCGTGGAGAACATGTACACGGCACTTTGCAAAGGGATTGAGAAGGTCATTTCGACGATTGGCATTCACGAACTTCGAGGTTACGAGCGTTTGTTCTCCGCAATTGGCCTTAGTCGCGAAGTTACGGACGTGCTCGGCGTGCCGGAATTTTACGGCGGAAACAAAGTCGGGTGTACGTTTGAGACATTGGAGCAAAACGCCGTGCTGCGACAGCAACTGTATGCAGAGGCGGATGAGCGTGCCGTCATGAAGCAACGCGTTTTCCAAATATATCCTCGGATATGGAAGTCTGCTGGGCAAGTGGCAGAGGGAAGCCTCGACTACCGCGAGTACTACACGCGTCTACAGGGTTTTGAACAGGAAAATCCGGTAAATCTGAAGCATTTGCTGAGCATTCAGGCACCGACGGCAGTTTCCGTGCAACCAGAAGATGTTGATACAACGATTGACGGGCACGCATATCCGCTTGTCATCAGTTCCATGTCTTTTGGATCGCAGGGGGAGACGGCATACAGGGCCTACGCGGAAGCGGCTTACCGCATGAATATTGTCGCGATGAACGGCGAAGGCGGGGAAATTAAAGACCTGCTCACCAAGTATCCAAGAAACCGCGGGAGGCAGATTGCGTCAGGACGTTTCGGTGTGAACGCTGAGCTCTGTAACGGAGCGTACGTGCTTGAAATCAAGATTGGTCAAGGTGCAAAACCAGGTGAGGGCGGACACTTGCCAGGGTCTAAGGTTACCGAACTGGTGGCAAGTGCTCGTAACGCGGCGCCTGGCATCGACCTGATTTCACCTTCCAACAATCACGATATTTATTCGATTGAAGACCTTGCTCAGGTCATCTACGAGCTGCGCGCTGTCAATCCAACTGCGCGCATCGCGGTCAAGGTCCCGGTGGTTCCGAATATCGGTACGATTGCCATCGGCATTGTCAAGGCTGGGGCAGATGTCGTGGAATTGAGCGGGTTTGATGGAGGTACCGGCGCGGCTCGTGCGCATGCGCTGCGGCGTGTGGGTTTACCCGTCGAGATCGGCATCGACAAGGTACACCGCGCACTGTCAGAAGCGGGCATTCGTCACCTGGCCGAAATCTGGGCAGACGGCGGCATGAAGTCCGGGGCCGACGTCGTCAAGGCCATCCTGCTTGGAGCAAATCGCGTCGGCTTTGGAACAATGGCGATGGTTGCTCTTGGCTGTACAGCGTGCCGCGCTTGCCATAAAGACACGTGTCACGTGGGGATTGCGACACAGATGACGTCTCAGGAAGAAGCAGCAGAGAAAGGTGTGGCGAAGTTTACGCCGCGTGAATTCGACATTGCTGTGGAGAACCTGCAGCGCTTCTTCACGGCCGTCGGCGAGCACATCCGTGAGCTCACCGCAATGCTTGGAGCCACTCGAACGCAGGACCTCGTAGGCCGTCGCGACTTGCTGGTGCAGGAGTTCGGACATGACCGAGCGGATCTGTCGAACATGCTTCACCTTGATGAAACCTACCGGGGTGTGGGAGCGCACATTTCCTACCGTGAATCGGTGTTTGCACGGGGGATGCAGGTTGACGCACAGGTGACAAGCATGTCGCACGCGGTGGGTGAAACCAGTGCTACAAGCTTCGGCAGTTCGCATCTGACGGTAAAACAGGGACGTGGTCTGAGTCAGGCTGACTCAAGTGCAGCTGCCGCAAATGCTGCTCGGAGCCTGCCGGGATTATCAGTTCGTCCGGTCGATAGAGTTGTTGGCACCTGGCAGAGCGGTGAATCCGCACGCCAGGGTCGGTCAGACACGCGTGCCCTGGTCGTTCACCGAGACGTTGCTGGCGCCGGGTTTGCTGCCTATCACGCGCCTGGTCAGTACACGGTGGCGCACGGCGGCGCGCAGGACGGTACGGCAAAGTCCGCGCTTGGCGGCCGCGTCGTTGTCCTAAAGACGCGCGGGGCCAACGGAAACTGGGTCGGGGGCTCTGTTGGTAAGGGTCTCGCATACGGTGCTCAACACGGCCTCATCATCGTGCAGGGCAATGCGGATGCCAGAGCTGGCATTCGGCTGTCCGGGGCGGACGTGGTGATTGGCGGGCAAGTGAAATCGCCGCTTGATGACAGCATGGGGTGGATTGGAGCACGCAGCAACCTCAAAGGTTTTGCGTTTGAGTATATGACTGCAGGACGAGTGGTGGTTCTCGGGGACCCAGGTCCGTGGATTTGTTCCGGGATGACAGGTGGCAGCGTCTACGTACGGTATGCACCTGGTCTCGGTTTGACTGACGAAGCCGTACGTCGCCGGATTGCAAAAGGGGCCAAAGTGAGACTGAGCATCCTTGACGCCCAGGGTGAACTGGATGTCGCGGATCTGTTGCTCGCATACCACCGTGAACTTCGACAGAGCGGGCAGACGGATGCCGCACAGGAACTGGCGCCGTTGCTTAAGAATCCGAGTGAACACTTCCGGATGATTCGCCCGTCTTCCGGCCAAACAGATCAGGACATCGCCACAGAGTAAGGTGCTGGCATGACGTTGCCAGTCGATGGGACACGTGCGATTGCGTACCCGAGAAATCAGCGCGAGTGTACAGCATGGTTTAGTCGATAACGAGCTGGCAACGCGTTATTCACCTTACCTAACATCATTTTCAGTGGAAATAACGCGCCGTGAGCGCGTTATTCTTTTGATAGGGTCAGATAGTGATTCCACAACGCGTTATTTGCCGGGATGTTGCCCCGACGCAGACCGTAGCGCTTCTACAACGCGCTATTTCTTGGCTTCGAGAGTGCATTGAGTGGAAATAACGCGCTGCGAGCGCGTTATCCAGTTACGAAGGTAAGATAGTGATTTGCCAGCGTGTTATGGCCTGCAAATGTCAGCCTCATTAGCGTTAGCGCTTCTACAACGCGCTATTTCCTGGCTTCGACAGTGCATTGAGTGGAAATAACGCGCTGCGAGCGCGTTATCCAGTTACGAAGGTAAGATAGTGATTTGCCAGTGTGTTATGGCCTGCAAATGTCAACCTCACTTGCGTTAGCGCTTCTACAACGCGCTATTTCTTGGCTTCGAGAGTGCATTGAGTGGAAATAACGCGCTGCGAGCGCGTTATTGCTGATAAGGGGATGAAGATAACGCCTCCACACATGCTTACTTTTGTCTAGCCCACCTAGCCCACCTTAGGCCTGCCTAGCCTGCCTAGCCTGCCTAGCCTGCCTAGCCTGCCTAGCCTGCCTAGCCTGCCTAGCCTGCCTAGCCTGCCTAGCCCACCTAGCCCACCTAGCCCACCTAGCCCACCTAGCCCACCTAGCCCACCTAGCCCACCTAGCCCACCTAGCCCACCTAGCCCACCTAGCCCACCTAGCCCACCTAGCCCACCGGGGCAGTTCCCCGGCACAGCTCCAACTCCCCCGATGGTGTCCGGGCCGTGTCCCGGAAGCCGTTTCGGTCCCACCTTGGTTAAGGAAGCCGACAAAATTGTTCCTGGCTCGTCTCTTGATATTCATACATAGATATGTATAATAATACACAACAGCGGCGTAACACCCGTAACACCCGTAACACCCGTAACACCCGTAACACGCTGAAAATTCCGTGACGGGAGGAGAAAACACTTGAGCGTTCACGTGATGAGTCAAACCGGCCGCGCCAAGAATACAGTGACACCGCTAGGTAGAGGTTACTTGTCCGTCCGTTTGCAAAACGCCTTAATGAAGGCGCACAGCGAGCTTCAGGGACGTGACTTGCTTGACTTCAGTGACTACACCTCAGAGGAACTGATGTCTCTGCTCGAACTGGCAACGGTCCTGAAGGAAGCCCAAAAGACAGGATTTACCCATCATGTGCTCGCTGGAAAGACGCTTGCCATGGTGTTCGAAAAGGCATCGACTCGCACGCGTGTGTCATTTGAAGTCGGGATGGTGCAACTCGGCGGACATGCGCTGTTTATGCATAGCGGTACAACGCAGATGGGACGAGGGGAACCGATTTCCGATACGGCGTCCGTGCTGTCCAGGTACGTAGATGGCATTATGATTCGTACGTTTGCACATTCGACAGTACAGGAACTTGCGAAATTCGCTTCTGTTCCGGTGATTAACGGACTCACAGATGAACATCATCCGTGCCAGTTGCTTGCGGATGCACTGACAATTCAGGAGCACAAAGGGACGCTTGAAGGCGTCACCGTGGCCTATGTCGGAGACGGAAATAACATGGCACACTCATGGCTCCAAATTGCCCCCAAGCTCGGGATGAACATCCGGATTGCCAGCCCGACGGGGTACCTTCCTGACCAGGGAATTGTCGAGCAGGCTAAACGCATCGCAGTGGCGAATCATACAGAACTTTTAATAACGACCGATCCGCTGCGCGCCGTCGATGGCGCCGACGTCATTACAACCGATGTGTGGGCGAGTATGGGGGATGAAAGCGAAGCGGAAGAGCGCAAGCTTCTCTTTCAAGATTATCAAGTGAATCAATCGCTCACCGCTTTGGCGAAGAAGGACTATCTGTTCTTGCACTGTCTGCCCGCTCATCGCGGGGAGGAGGTTACAGCGGAAGTCATCGACGGTCCACACTCTGTCGTGTTTGATGAAGCTGAGAATCGTCTGCATACACAAAAAGCGGTGCTGTCCGCATTGATGGCTGAGACAGACGCATTTGGGGAGGGGCTCGCATGAGCAAAAAATTGGTACTCGCGTATTCGGGCGGTTTGGACACGTCTGTTGCGATTGCATGGTTGAAAGAAAAGTTTGGTTACGATGTCATTGCGATGTGTGTGGATGTGGGTGAGGGGAAGGACCTCGATTTTGTGCAGAAAAAGGCACTGACTGTCGGCGCCGTGAAGTCCTACCGGATGGACGCAGTCGGACGCTTTGCCAAGGAATTTATTCAGCCCGCACTGCTTGCAAATTCATTATACGAAGGAAAGTATCCCTTGGCTTCCGCGCTTTCCCGTCCGCTCATTTCTCAGTTGTTGGTGGAAGTGGCCAAGGCGGAGGGTGCCGTGGCTGTTGCACATGGGTGCACAGGAAAAGGCAACGACCAAGTGCGCTTTGAGGTATCCGTTAAGGCACTTGAGCCAAATCTCGATGTCGTCGCGCCCGTTCGTGAGTGGGGATGGACGCGTGATGAGGAGATTGGCTACGCCAAGGCCAATGGCATTCCAATTCCCGTCACGCTTGACAGTCCATACAGCATCGACGCGAACTTGTGGGGACGCGCGATTGAGTGCGGTATCCTCGAAGACCCTTGGGTTGAGGCCCCGGATGACGCGTTCGAATGGACTGTAAACGCCGTGGACGCTCCAAATGAGCCTGAGTACCTGGAGATCTCGTTTGACGAAGGTGTACCGGTCGCTTTAAATGGAAACGTCATGCAGCTGCACGAACTGATTACCGAATTAAACAAGAAAGCGGGAAAGCATGGTGTCGGGCGGATAGATCACGTTGAGAATCGCCTCGTTGGCATCAAGTCACGTGAGCTCTACGAAGCGCCAGCGGGTCTCGTCCTCGTTGCAGCGCACAAGGAACTCGAGGGTCTGACTTTAACGCGGGAAGTGGCACAGTTCAAGGCAGGGATTGAGCTCGAATACAGCAAACTCATCTATAATGGACTCTGGTTTTCACCGTTGAAGCAAGCCATCGACGCCTTTATCAACGAAACGCAAAAACATGTGACGGGTGATGTTCGCGTCAAGCTCTATAAAGGAAACTTCCAAGTGGTTGGCCGCAAGTCCGCGTACTCTTTGTACCGCCATGACCTCGCGACGTACTCCACCGGCGACGCGTTCAACCATCAGGATGCGGTTGGGTTTATCTCCTTGTGGGGTCTCCCGACAACAGTGCATGCACAATTGCAGCACGATGTCTCGGCAAAGTCTGGGAACGTCTCACCGGCTACGCCGAAGTTCTCTGATGTCACGGCGCACATCCTCGAGGGGGTCAAGAGTTGAAGCTTTGGGGCGGTCGTTTTACCGAAGAGTTGAATCAACTGGCACTTGAATACACAGCATCCATTGGGTTTGATTATCGCCTGTTTCTCTTCGATGTGGAAGGAAGCATGGCTCACGCTCGCATGCTCGAACGCGTCGGGATTCTGACGAGTGACGAGGCCGAACAGCTGCTTTCCGGGCTGTCCGGCCTTCGCGCCGATTATGAGGCTGGAAACCTGCATTTTTCCATCGATGATGAGGACGTACACATGAACGTCGAGCGTTTGCTCCGAGACCGTGTCGGAGCTGTTGCCGGGAAACTCCATACGGCACGCTCCCGAAACGACCAAGTTGCCCTCGACATGCACCTGTTTGTCAAGTATGCAATCGGAGAAGTCAGCGCTGCGGTGAAGGAACTGCAGAGTGCTCTTGTCGAGACGGCGGAGAAAAACATTGATGTCATTGTGCCGGGCTATACACATCTCCAGCGCGCTCAACCCATCCTGTTCGCCCACCACCTGCTGGCTTACTTCTGGATGCTCGAGCGTGACAGGGGCAGGCTGGCAGACACCGAGAAACGAACGGACTGGATGCCCCTTGGCGCCGGTGCACTGGCGGGAACCACATTTCCAATTGAGCGCGAGTTTGTGCAAGCACAACTCGGGTTTGCTGCGCTGTATGAAAACTCTCTGGACGCTGTCTCCGACAGGGACTATTTGATTGAGTTCACGTCCACAGTTGCCACCATCATGATGCACTTGTCCCGCTTATCAGAAGAAGTCATTCTTTGGTCGACTGAGGAGTTCGGGTGGATAGAGCTCGCCGACGCTTATTGCACCGGATCGAGCATGATGCCGCAGAAGAAGAATCCAGACGTCGCTGAAGTCGTACGTGGCAAGACGGGCCGTGTGTACGGACATCTACTCGCACTTCTAACCGTCCTGAAAGGACTACCGCTCGCCTACAACAAGGATTTGCAGGAGGACAAAGAGGGTGTGTTTGATGCCTTCGACACCGTACTCCCGGCCCTGAAGTTGTTTACCGGAATGATTCGGACGCTCACCATTCGAAGAGAACGACTGACGCGCGCATTCGATCACGATTTTTCGAACGCCACGGACCTTGCCGACTATTTGGCTGCAAAGGGTCTGCCGTTTCGTGACGCCCATGCCGTGGTTGGTCGGCTTGTGTTGGAGGCCACGGAACGCCGTACAAATTTGATGGGATTGCCGCTTGAGGTCTATCAGTCGGTCAGTGTGCTGTTTACCGACGATATCTACACCAAACTCGATCCGACAAGTGTCGTTGCAGCTCGAGCGGCCCGTGGAGGGACAGCGCCGTCGGCTGTTTCGACACAGCTGATGATGGCGAAGAAAATTCTCACAGCAGTGTCGTCTCTTACCATGGATTGACGTGGAGTTCTGCGCTTATGGCAGGTTAAAATAGACACGATAGAGAGATTGGGTGAAGTGAAGGCGGCTCTGTACTGTCTCACCCCTTGACTTACACCCGCGCTGGGAGTGGAAGCGTTGCTGATTGTGCAGAAGTATGGAGGAACGTCGGTCGGCACGACGGAACGGATACAAGCGGTGGCCGACCGCGTGGCCCGGGCTGTGAGTGCCGGGCTATCAGTTGCCGTCGTGGTCTCTGCTATGGGTCACACAACAGACCAATTGGTCTCTCTGTCTGAAGCGATGACGAAGAGACCCAGTGCGCGCGAAATGGACGCGCTCTTGTCTACGGGGGAACAGGTTTCCGCAGCCTTGCTGGCAATGGCCCTCATGGAGCGCGGTGTTCCTGCACGGTCCTTTACTGGCCGTCAGGCTGGAATCCAAACAGAACCCGTGTACGGAAGTGCGCGAGTGGCCAGTATTGACACGAAGGCATTGCAAGAAGCTCTTGCTGATGGCGTTGTCCCTGTGATTACCGGGTTCCAGGGATATGCAGGCGACGATGTAACCACGCTCGGTAGAGGTGGCTCCGACACGACGGCCGTGGCGATAGCGGCGGTACTGAAAGCGGATCGGTGCGAGATCTTTACGGACGTTAGCGGGGTTTACACGACTGACCCGCGCATGGTGCCTTCAGCCCGCAAACTCGCGCAAGTCTCCTATGACGAGATGCTCGAATTGGCCAACCTTGGGGCGCAGGTTTTGCATCCGCGGGCAGTGGAGAACGCGAAGCGCTATCAAGTGCCCCTTGTTGTTCGCAGCAGTTTTACGGAGGAGGAAGGGACGTACGTGACGGAGACATCGAATCTCGAGCAGACGAGCGTGGTTACAGGTATCGCATTTGAACGTGAAGTTGCCCGCGTGGCAGTGATTGGCGTGTCGCTCGAAAAGCACGGGCTGGCAGCTGTGTTTGGAAAACTGGCACGCGAAGGCGTCAATGTCGACGTCATTGTTCAGAGTGTCGTGCAGACTGTCGATGCCGATGTGTCGTTTACAGTGCGGGAGAGTGACGCAGACGCGACGCTACAGTTGATGCGAGCCATGCAGGAGGAACTGGCTTACCGCCATCTTGTGCTTGAGACGCAACTTGCTAAGGTGTCCATTGTTGGCGCGGGCATGATTAGCAACCCAGGTGTGGCGGCGCGGATGTTTGAAGTGCTCGCACAGGATGGGATTGAGATTAAGATGGTCAGTACGTCTGAAATCAAAGTCTCATGCATCATTGCGGCCACGGATATGGAACGGGCGGTAACGAGTCTCCATCAAGCATTTCTTGAATCGGATGACCAGGTCGGTCACTGACCGAACCCATTTATTTCGGTACCATTTTCCTTAGAGGTTTGTTCAATTTATGTCTTGCGGCGAGGGACGTGTCGTGTTAATATAAGCGATGTCGCTGTCCGGACCAGGCAGCAAACACTCTAAGGAATTTTGGAGAGATGTCCGAGTTGGCCGAAGGAGCACGATTGGAAATCGTGTAGGCGGCTTATCCCCGTCTCGAGGGTTCGAATCCCTCTCTCTCCGCCATGGCGGCGTAGCTCAGTTGGTCAGAGCACACGGTTCATACCCGTGGCGTCAGTGGTTCGAATCCACTCGCCGCCACCACCCGATACAGCCAGGGAGACTGCTCCTTGGCTCTCATTTTATATTTGGCTTAGTTTGGGTCTGGTAGGAGAGGGTAGTGCCGTTGTAGACTATAATTGTCACATCGGTATCAAGTGCCTGCAGGGTCTCGCCTTGAATGAATATGCGGGCATTTGCGTGAATCGTCATCCCAGGGTCTATCCACACAACGCGGAAAAATACGAAGGGAACGATGAAATGAATCTAGATGTGCACTTCTGGCTTGCGCACTACGGGTATATCGGGGTGTTCTTTATCCTCATGAGTGAGGTTATCGGCATTCCATTCCCGGCGGAAACCACCTTGACCTTAACTGGGATAGCTTGGAGTGCGGGTCAATTGTCGTTAGTACCACTGGTGGTCATGGCGGCGCTTGGCAATATTGTTGGTTCAACAATCGCCTATTTCGTCGGCAAGTATCTTGGACGGTTGGTGATTTTACGGGTCGGAAAGTACGTCGGTATCACTGAAAAACGCCTCGACAAAGCGGAGATGCAGTTTCGTAAGTACCAGTCGGGGATCATCTTTGTCGGCAAGTTTATTGCAGGTATTCGTGTGTTGATACCCTATTTGGCTGGAATCAACGAGACACCCTTTATTAGATTCACCTTGTACAACGCCATCGCAGCGGTAATTTGGGTTGTGACGTTTGTGTTACTGGGGAGTTATATTGGGGTGTTGTGGAAACAGTATCACGGGCTGGTTCTCCATTACATGGTGCCATCCATCATAATTCTAGTCGTCTTAGTAGGGTTGTACGTCTGGTGGAAGGTGCGTTCACACCGACGGAAAAAACTAGAGGATAGAGCCGAAGGCTCCGACAACCACAGCCAGTCGATGTAATGACTAGGGCCAAGTGCGGGCTTGCTTACATGGGTAGGCATGCAGAGTCTGAGACAACAAAGAAGACGAGGTGGATTAGTCCTCCTCGTCTTCTTCTTCCAATTCATCCATATACGCGTTGTAAGCGTCTACGACTTTCTGCCATTCTTCATCGGTATCAATGTCTGCAAGAACCATCTGGTCGCCGTCTTCGCCATCGATTCTGAAGATAACGCCTTCTTCAAGTTCTTCGTCAATCGGCAGCAAAATCGCGTAATCCTGTTCTTCCACAGTGATGACGTCGCCGAGTACAAAGCGGTGTTCCTGACCGTCTTCGTCTTCTAGCAGTATGACCTCTTCGTCAAACTCGTCGTCGTGATGATGATGGTCGTGGTCGTGTTCCTGATCCGCCATTATCAACCCTTCTTTCTGCCCAAGGCAACAATAACTTGTCCAACATAGCATGTACCGGAAGTCGTGTCAATGCGCCAACCAGACTGCTGTGCGGGAGCCAATTTACGACAGACGCCCGGTCTGAAGAGGCCCGGGGCCTCAGACTCGATTGTCCTCGTCATCGTCTGCCACACCTGACAACACAGCTTGGGCCAGACGGTTTGTCACCGACTTTAATAAATCATTGACGTTCTGTTGCGCGCGCTGGAAAGCGACTACTTCTGGTATCTTTTCCAACTCTTCAAGCAGTGATTCAGAATTCTTGAGTAGATGGATGTAGTGCTTGGGCGGCACCTTGCGTGCCTGAAAGTCCCCAACTTGACCCTGTAGTTCACGAAGTTCTGCCATCATCTGGCTCGCCCTCGGATGGGCCTTCAGTTGTTTTTCTGCTTCATGAAATGCAACAATTTCTGGCGACTGAATGATAAGTTCTGCCAACTCATCAGTCTCAGCCCAAAGTTCACTTTGATTCACTACAATGACCTCCAGAGTTTCAGTAAAGAGGGTCTAATGGCCCTGTCTGTGGTGCAGTTCGTTGTATTGACGATACTCATCGGTAGGGCGATTTTCAATGCGGTCACCGACGACTGCAAGGACAATCCCCGCGACTGCGAGAATCGCCAGCATGACGTAAGATTTCGCAGCAAGCCCTATCGCGACCAGTACAAACAACATTCCAAACAGTACATAGCGAATGCCAAGGGTCCGGTTCATCAGAGTAACTCCTCTCCTCTGGGGATGTACCTGGAACACACTTTGCGCAGGCACAGTAAACGGTCTGCAGACCTCTGCAGAGCCTCGGCCTACAACTTCCAATACCTCTATTATACGTGAATCTTGGCGCGCCAGAAAGTCATGATTCGTTACCTTGACCGCTTAGGCTTGATTGATTAATCTTAGTCATAGGACCTGACTCTTTTCGGAAGGGGGGCACGGATGTGACAAATGGACTGATTGGCATGGCGGTTGCTGCAATTGGAGTTATTTGGATGCTCATGACCTGCGCTTCAGAAACGAAAGAGAATTTTGACCGAGCCCTTGCAACAGAAGTAGATGAGGCTTAAGCCGACAGCGGGTCCAGTGGACAGCAGGGAGCACCCCTGCTGTTTTTCTTGTCTATGGCCGATCTCTGATGACCCCATCATGGGCATCTGAGTGAACGCGTGTACATAAAGGAGGATGCATCGTGAAGTTTGAAGATTTGACTGTTCGATTCCAAGGTGCCGAGCCGTACGTGTTTTACTTTGAAAACGTACATGTGCTGCTCTTGACCTACGCAAGAGACGACGCCAAATTTGTCTATCGTATTGCGGACCAGACGGCAACCGATATCACACTGGACTTTCCCGGTCAGATGTTCGTTGAGCGTGTTCTTGACACGGTGGTCAACATCTTTTTTGTTCAGGTTCAGGAAGGCGAGCATGCGGAGTCAAAATCCTATGTGCTTGGCAGCTACTTTGAAATCGAAGGGAAATTCTACGGTGCGTACTATGAACGGGACGTAGATCCGCCTCAAGTGGTTTTGTTTCGCTTGAACGGAGAGGCGCCAGACTTCGAGTTGGAACCTGTCGAAGGGGAAGAATACCAGCGAGCCGCGGACTTCTTCGTTAAAAACTATACGTGAAGACGTCCGCGTCTAAGCAAACCGGCGTCCGAGCAAACCTACATGCGCCCGGTTAAAGCAGATTGGAAGTGAGGAACTCAGAAAGCTCGGTGGCTTCCTCGTCTTTGGTAACGTTGAACGCATGCATCAAATAACCGACGTCTGCGGCTTCATCTTGGCTCAATATCGCGGTTCGGCCGGTTTGGATGAGCGTGACGAGTGTTTTGCCGTAGAAATGCGCGGTTGTCGTAATCGCCAAGTCGAAGCGACTGTGCTCTCCTGCGTATCCGACATACCGCGTGGATGTGTGTTCTGTGTCATCGTACAAAATCCAGTCTTCCATGATTCCCCTCCAGAGACAGCCAGGTTTGTGAAGTCAAGGTTGGCGAAAATATCCCTTCTTATACGCTTTTTTATACGCTGAATCGCCGATTTGGTGAAGCCGACATACGCCGCTCGCTCATCAGTTGGTTCAGCGCATTCGTCGCCCGAATGAAGGCATCCTTGTCACGAGTGAGCAGTGCTTCATCGATCTCTTTACGCAAGGCTTCCTTCCTGGCGTCTCGAGCTTGCACTTCCTTCAGCAATTCGGTGACTTCCGATGGAACAGGTATATCTGGAAGGTTCACGAACAGGTACAGTGTCTCCTGATGGTTAAAAAAACTTCGCAACTGTTGCAGGATTTCGTCCGCTTTGCTGACTTTCTGGACCGATCCGTTCACAGGGATTCGCGCAATCATGCCATGTCGTCCGATAATCAACAACGGTACGTTTTCGAGCACGATGTGTGTCAGTTCGACTTGTTGGTTTCTAGAAGTGAGGTAGTCGAGAACGATATCCCCACCCTGAGGAAGAATTTTCGTCTTTAACAGGAGCAGTTCTTCTTTGGCAATCATGTATACCCCTCCTTTACAAAAGAGGATCGTCAGCAACACACGTTCCGTTCTTCTCAAAATATCCACTTGTCTTAATGCGAAACACGCCTTGGCTCCGTATGTCGTCTATAGTCAGCCTATGCTGGCGAACAAAATCGGTGCAACGAGATGGCGTAATCTAGTTTTGTATTTATTTTATCAGAATCGTAAACTATATAGAAGAAGGAGTCCGTTGGCAAACATAATGGCCGTTGTCGGAGTTGTGTGGGAAAGTAATCGATGGATTTTGGGCAAGTGTTGATGGCTGTCGACTGTGAATGTGCGCCAACCTCCCAAAACAGTAGGTTTGTACCTTCCCAATTGTTAGTCGTGGTGGTACGATGTTGTGGAAATGCAGGTGAAGGGATTGAGGTCTGTGAAAAAGGCTTTAGTCGTCCTCGATGTACAGAGTGAGTTTCTTGGCAACACCCTGGACTACATAGCGCCTTTGTGTCAGCGGTATATCAACTCGGCCGCAAACGATTACGATGCCATCATTCTAACACATTGGATTTACGAGGAAGCGGAAGGAAAAAGCAAGCTTTTAGTGCAGCATCCAAAGGCTGTCATTGTCGAGAAGCGTGGGTATTCTGGGCTTACCGCAGAGACAAAAACGGTCTTTGACGAACGGGGCATTCAGGAAGTTCACATTACCGGCGTTGATTCCGAAGGAGCTGTGCTGGCAACGATGTTCTCGTGTTTTGACGCCGGCTACCAGGTGAAAATTCTCGAGCGGCTTGTAACGTCATATCATGGACGGAACTGGGAGTCAATGATGATTGCAAGACATATCCTCGGCCCGGAAAACGTTGTGAATATTGGTGGCGATCGCGTTTACGTGTAAGGTCTAACAGGCTGTGAATCCGCCTCCCCGAGCATACTACGTGCACGGGGAGGCGGTGCTTTGTGGATGGATGGGTTTACTTTGCAGGTCTTTATGGCTCCAAATTCGAAGCTTATTGTGCTGTCATGTGGATTGAAGCAGACGAACGCATACGGGGCACCACTTTGCCCACTGAAGTTCAGGTGTATCAAACGCGGCATGGCAAGTTCGGCGTGAGATTCCGCAAGTCACCGGACGTTTCGCTGTCGCAAATTCATTAAGGTCCTTTGCTTCGTCGAATGCCAGGCTTTCTCGTTCTCAAGGTCGCAGGGCGCCATCGGTCGCTCGCTGTCTGGGCATGGCTTGACGCGATTTGCTTGATGCGATTTACTGAAACGACGTGTTCAGTGCGAAGGCAACGTCGTCCGGTTCCAACTGTTTGTCTTTGCGGTGTTCGTGGTCCATCTCCGTCTGGTTTGCTGTAGGTTCCATGTAGTCTGCGGCACTAGATGGAGAGGGCCATTTGTCGTCTTCGTGCCGGTTTTTTGAATCCTGACCGGCAAAGGGTCCGTGCCTGTCTTCGCGTGCGTGGCTTGCCAGTTTCCTTTGAGCGTGTTCACTTGGATGTGACGACGACTCTCTTGACGCATCAGAGGAACTCTCACTTGAGGAATGTGACGACGATTCCCTTGACGCATCAAACGCAGGTTCCGTTGCGGAACGTGACGATGTTTTGCCGAAACGGCTCGCGGAGGTTTCATTTGGCGCGACTGATTCCTTCTCTCCAACTGAACCCTTTGTATCCCGAATGCCAAACATGGCCATCATCGGACACCATCCGAGAATTCCCTCTGTGAGGCTCATTGAACCAACGACAAGCAGTGCCTTGTTTCCGAACCCCGACTTCCGATGGGTCAGAGCACTACCAAGCATGAAAAGTCCTGCTGTCATGCGAATGTAACGGTCGACCTTCCCAATGTTTGGCTGGATTTCAAAATGCCCGCTGGAGCCCTGTCCGTAGTTTGCGGCATTCTCCGATGGAGCAAGCGGCTGAGTGCTCACACAAAAACTCCTTTCTGGTGTCTTAACTGTTGAGTTCCATGCCTAGTATGTCCCTCTCGTCAGCCATGATGTGTTAAGAGGAAGACTTGTCACCGAAGCGCTCAACTTTGACCATTCTTGACTAAATAATTTGCCTGCGTCATACTGGGTACTGTAACAAAGTGCAGATTGCCTGACGTCGTTTCTCGACGCTGTGGACAAGGGGGAATCCGATGATGAGTCTCATCCCGTACGTAGTCGAGCAAACCAGCCGTGGCGAACGCAGTTACGATATCTACTCACGGCTGCTGAAAGACAGAATCATTTTTCTCGGAAGTGCCATTGATGCCGATGTAGCGAATGCTGTTGTGGCGCAATTGCTATTTCTCGCGGCGGAAGACCCAGACAAGGACATTCAAATGTACATTAACAGTCCAGGCGGGTCTGTATCTGCGGGATTGGCTATCTACGATACGATGCAGCATGTCAAACCGGCTGTTTCAACCATTTGTGTAGGCCTCGCTGCCAGCATGGGGGCTGTACTCCTTACAGCTGGTGAGGCGGGTAAGCGCTTTGCGCTCCCAAACGCGGAGATTATGATTCACCAACCTCTCGGGGGCGCGAGAGGACAAGCGTCGGATATTCAAATTCACGCGGAACATATCCTCAAGACACGCCAGCGCCTGAATCAAATTCTCAGCGAGCGAAGCGGGAAGCCGCTTGAACAGGTAGAGAAAGACACAGACAGAGACCGCTTTATGTCTGCAGATGAAGCAAAGGCGTATGGGTTGATTGACGATGTCATCCTTCGAAAATGACTCGACGGCGTCGGCTGCTTCGACGCTTGACTTATGGCGAAGCTTGTGTGAAGCAGCAGACGATGACGGTTTACTTAGCTTTCGACAATACATGGACATTGCGCTGTACGGCCCTGGTGGATATTATCAGCGGCAGGTCAGATTGGGACGAGCGGGCGCTGATTTCTATACGGCCGCTCAGTTTCCCTTGTTTGGTTTGACGCTCGGGCGCTACATATACCAGCTATGGCAGCGAAGTGAACGAAGGGCAATGCCGTCCATTGTCGAATTCGGACCCGGACAAGGTGAACTCGCATATTGGGTCTGCACGTATCTGTTGTCCGTCCTTGGCGAACAAGATACGGGCGCAGGGCGACTTGAGTACAGCTTGGTCGAACGATCCGATTACTTGCGACAGGTACAGAAACAGCGCTTGGCGCCACTTTCGGAGCGGATCGACTTTAATTGGCTGGAGCCCTATGATGTGGGGCGGCTGAACGGTGAAGCGGAGCATGCGTTTGTCATCGCGAACGAACTCCTCGACGCGCTCCCTGTGGAGCGTGTCCGCCGTGCCAAAGATGGGTTTGAACAGGGGTTTGTGCACGTTGCTGGGGTAGCACGGCCCGACGCGCCGCTCAAAGAGGTATTCCTTCCGGCAGACGAGAGGCTGAGGGAGTTGGCGCAGAAGTACACGCCTGTTCCGCAGAGTCACAGTGCCGAAGTCTGTCGCGATTATGATGAGGTGTTTCGCGCGTGCGCATCACTAGCGCGTGAAATTGACGGTGTGTTATTTGATTACGGGATATTTGCCCACGAATGGAAAGCGGGGATTCGTCCACAGGGTACGCTTCGTGCCTTTCGCAAGCACACCCTGGCAAATGTTCTTCATCAACCAGGCGAGGCAGACATAACTGCGGATGTCAACTGGGACCTGGCACGCGATGCAGCTAGCTGTGCAGGGGTCCTGGTTGAAGACATTTTGACACAGGGGTCTTTCCTGATGAGAAACGGTATTATGGACGTGGCAATGGAGCTCACGCAGCAAAACGGCAGCACTCCTTTGTCGCGGGAACTGGGGCATGGTGAGTCCAAAGCGGGTCTGTCTACGACATCCGCGCTTAAGCAGCTAGTCCTGCCGGGAGGTATGGGTGAACGCTTCTCGGCCTTTGTTTTCACCAAGCGGGGAGGGAGCGGTGAACAAAGGTGTTAAGAAAACTCGCCATCGCATGTCTGATTGCAGGTGTTATCTTTCTGATGTTAGGTTTAGGCTTCATGTCACATACGCGCATCTAGGTTTGGTCACACGGGTGTGTCGAAGAACGGATATTGCCTTCCGCCTTTTGCCTCCACCAGACTGCCTCAAGCCCCATTTCCGGGCTGGAGACAGTCTTTTTTTGCCTTAATGTGACATACTAATAAAGTGAATCAGGCTCATTTGGTATGGATCATTGAAAACAAATTGTGTTATATATAGAGTGTGCAGTATAGAACGTCATACAACTCATTCCAGACATGATAAGCAACGGACAGAAAAGGGGCGTTCACACGGATGTCAGTCAGAGTCGCTATCAACGGGTTCGGCCGAATTGGCCGTATGGTTTACCGCCGCGCTATGGAAATGGGCGATATTGACATTGTGGCTGTCAACGGAACTGCGGACGTTGATACCTGCGTACATCTGCTCAAATATGATTCCATCCACGGAACCTGGCGCGTGCCAATTGTCCCGCTTGAGGATGGGTTTGAAGTGTCGGGCCATTTTACACGGTACTTCTCGACCCGAAATCCAGAAATGTTGCCGTGGGGTGATTTGGATATTGATGTGGTGATTGAAGCCACTGGAAAATTTCGTACCCGGGAAACCCTCGAGGTACACTTGCAGCAAGGTGCAAAAAGGGTTCTTCTGACGGCACCCGCTAAAAGTGCCACAGACGCTGACGTGACAATGGTCCTTGGCGTGAATGATGACGCCTACAATCCGAAGGAACATTACCTGGTGTCGGCCGCTTCCTGCACCACCAATTGTCTCGCCCCCGTGGTGAAGGTTCTACATGAAAATTTCGGACTGAATCACGGGATGGTCACAACGGTACATTCATTCACCAATGACCAGAACAGTCTCGACAATCCCCACAAAGACCTTCGACGAGCCAGGTCCTGTACAGAATCCCTGATTCCTACAAGCACGGGCGCTGCAAAAGCAATTGGGCTTGTGCTCCCCGAACTTGCAGGGCGGCTAAACGGCGTGTCTGTGCGCGTCCCGACGCCGAATGTGTCACTCATTGACTTGGTCGCTGAGCTGTCGCAGCCCGTATCTGCAGAGGCGGTCAATCTGGCTCTGGAAGAGGCCGCGAATGGGGTGCTTCGCGGTGTCATCGGGTACACCGAGGAACCGTTGGTATCGGTTGATTTTTACGGTGATAGCCGTTCAGCAGTAGTGGACGGGTTGTCAACAATGGTCATAGCGGACACAACGGTGAAGGTTCTGGCCTGGTACGACAACGAATGGGGATACTCCTGCCGCGTTGTTGACCTCGCCAGGCAGATGGGGCTGTGCGAGGGACACGTTGATGCTTCTCCTGGCAGCGCCTATGCCGAGACGGGGATGGATTCGGACCTCGACGAAACAGAGTCGTTTTTGCGGCGGGTCCAGTCTCTCGCCTAACAAATTGTCGTGTATTTCATGCTCCCGGCAAGTCACTAGCAATCGGTCTGCGTCGTCTGTTCTCTCTCTGAATCACATTCGGTCAGGTGTCGAAGGGGCTCCAAGCAGCCGCGTCGACACCTTTTTATGCTGTCCCACCGATACGTAGGATGATTCACAAGGAAGACGTGCATTTTTTCCGTGATTTCTGTACGCTAGGAACGAAACAGAACAGCGTGTGTCACAAGGCCTGTGAAGGAAAGTGAATCAGCGCTTGCTGTGGCAGACACCACGCATGCGTCGTTGGGTCATACAGAGGCAGTCGTTGGGTCATACAGAGGTAAAGGAGTCATTGCAGTGGAAGTTTATCTGGATAACGCCGCAACAACACCCGTCTTGCCTGCGGTGAAACAAGCCCTCATTGAGGTGCTCGACATCTATGGAAATCCATCCTCGTTGCATGAACAGGGCGCCAAGGCTCAGCGCGTGCTTGACCAGGCGAGAACGCAGATGCAGCGTGGACTTGGGCTAAGAACCGGTAAAATTATCTTCACAGGCGGTGGCACGGAAGCCAATAACACCGCCATTTTTGGAACGGTAGCACGACATGGGCGTAGAGGTCACCACCTGGTCACGACGGCCATTGAACACCCGTCAGTGCTCGAAGCCTTCCGGGCTCTGGAAAGACAGGGATGGAGCGTAAGCTATGTCATGCCGCAATCGGATGGTTCCGTTGAGGCATCCGACATCCTTCATGCCGTTACGCCGGAGACGGTTTTGGTGAGCATGATGCACGTGAATAACGAAACAGGAGCCGTTCTTCCGATAGAAGAGGTTGCGGATGGACTGAGCGCATTTCCGAAGACACTGCTGCACGTTGATGGAATTCAGGGTTTCGGGAAAGTGAAGACCAATCTGCATTCGCAGAACATCCACATGTATTCCGTATCTGGGCATAAACTTGGTGCTCCAAAAGGTATCGGCGCACTATACGTGCGAGCAGGGCTCGATATCCATCCTTTGCTCTACGGGGGTGGTCAAGAATTTGGTCTCCGTTCTGGTACCGAAAACATTCCCGGTATTCACGCGTTTGCGGTGGCTGCAAAACTCGCAAGTGACGAGCAAGCCGAGCAGGAAAAGCGCGTATTCCATTTGCGAACGCTGTTGCGCGACCGGTTGAAGCACCATCCAAGGTGCATTGTTCACGAACCGAGACGGGTTTCTCCGTACATCTTAAGTGTGTCCTTTCGTTTGTTGAAGGGTGAAGTCCTGGTGCACGCCATGGAGATGGAAGGGGTGTATGTGTCGACCGGATCGGCCTGTTCAACCAAAGGCGGTCGGGTTGCTGCGAGTCATGTGCTGCAGGCGATGCACGTGTCGGAAGAGGAAATCACTGGCACGCTACGGTTGTCCTTGGCGCGTTGGACGACGGAAGCAGAAGTGCTGCACGCAGCGGACGTAATATTGAAACAAGTCGACTGGCTATATGAAGTAGGAGGCATTCATCGATGATTGAGCAAGTCATTATTCGATACGGTGAAATCAGTTTAAAGGGGAAAAACCGCTCGGACTTCGAGCAGCGCCTATTGATTAATCTGAGACGAGCGGTGGCGGACATGCCGAGCGTCCGTTTGCATAAATCGGGTGGACGGATTCTCGCTGCACTCGGCGGGGCAGACCTCGAAGTCGTAGAGCGCAGACTCACAAACGTGTTTGGGGTCATCTCACTAAGCCCTGTTGAGGTATGCCCTTTGACCATCGATGATATGACTGCTGCTGCGGTCAGCATTCTTCGTTCTGAACATGAGAGCCGCGCTGCAACCTTTAAGATTGAAGTGAAACGGACGAACAAGCAATTTCCGCTGAACTCTCTCGAGGTGGCGGCCGAGGTCGGAGGTCGTGTGCTTGACGCACTCGAAAACCTGACTGTGAATGTTCATCATCCAGACAGCACAATCTTCGTTGAAGTCCGCGAGGATGGCGCCTACGTTTTTGGCACCAAACTGCCGGCCGTGGGTGGGTTGCCTGTTGGGTCTGCGGGCCGTGTTGGACTGTTGTTGTCAGGCGGCATTGACAGTCCGGTTGCGGGTTGGTTGAGTTTGAAGCGAGGTGCAGAACTCGAAGCGATTCATTTTCACAGTTTTCCTTTCACGAGCCAAAGGGCCCTTGATAAAGTTGAGACGCTAGCACAAATTCTCGCCAATTGGGCGGGCCGCGTACGTCTGCACACGGTGCACTTTACTGACGTGCAGACAGAGATTCGCAAGCATTGCCCGGAGTCTCTTGGCATCACCATCATGCGCCGAATGATGGTTCGGATTGCAGCGGAGATTGCCCGCGAACGAAAACTTCTGGCCCTTGTCACGGGGGAGAGCCTTGGACAAGTGGCGAGCCAGACACTCGAAAGCATCCGCACGATTAATGCGGTGACGAATCTACCGATACTCAGGCCGCTCATTACGGAGGACAAAGTCGACATCGTAAAGAGGGCACGCCACATCGGAACGTATGAGACATCGATTCTGCCCTATGAGGATTGCTGTACCATCTTTGTGCCAAAGAGTCCCCGAACGCGACCGAGGGTGGAAGAAGCTGAACAGGCTGAGGCTGGTCTTGATGTTTCAAATTTGGTCAAGGAGGCCGTCCGCAGGACAACACTGAAGACGTATGTTGCGGAAGAATTTGTTGAATCTGCGTTGCCGGTGGTTTGATTCCACCGCCCTCTGCGCACCCTATGCGGGGAGGGTGGTCGAAATGAGAACAATCCGCATGGCCTACAGGGTCATTCGCCTGTTCCTAACCCTATACGGAGCTTGGCAAGCGCTCACGAAGAGCCGTTCCTTTGCCGTGGCTGTGGCTCTGATTCGCGTATTGCGCAGACAGAGGGTACGAAGCGTCAAACGGACGGCAGCACTGAAGTTTGTGGACGGCAGTGAACCAGCAATATACCGACGCGAAGGATGGCGGCGCATTACACTGCAAAAGTCGCGCCGACAATTCTGAACGACGAAGTTTTGGCTAAATGACCCAAATTCGTCGCAAACATTCGGCTGTTCTCCTGCATTTGGAAAAAGAATCTGTCTCTCGTGTTTAAAGACTCGCGATTTCGGAAATGATGATTAGTAGTTTTCGAACAAAGAGACAGGATTGCGAATGCAGGAGGACTCTATATGTCACAAACTCTAAGAACCATGCGACAGGATGCCTGGACAACGGAGGATGACTCCGCGCTGGCAGAGGTTGTGCTCAAGCACATCCGGGATGGGAGCACCCAGTTGGCAGGATTCAACGAGGCAAGTCGACGTCTCGGAAGAACTGCAGCGGCTTGCGGATTTCGCTGGAATGCTTGTGTACGCAAGCAATACAGAAAACAGATAGAACTGGCTAAGGAAGACCGGAAAGAGAAGAAGTCGCAAAAGATCCAAGCGCAACTGGAAGGCGGAGACTATGACCACCCAACGGCTACGTTGATGAGTTGGGCGCAGGTGCTGCGCTTTCTTCGACAGGAAAAAAACACTGCGCAGCAATGGGCTTCGAGATGGCGTGCAGCACAGCGTGAAAGCAATGAATGGAAGGCCAAATATGACGGCCTGAACAGGGAGGCGTCTCAAACGCGCGAAGAGTTGCAGCGCTTGCGGCGCGATTACGAGACCATGGCACAAGACCACCGTGCCTTGGTGGACATCGTCGAGCGTGCACGAAAGGCAGCATTTCTCGACGGCGATGACATGTCCGCGGGTTTTATCTACCGAATCGATGAATACGGTAACTTGGAACGCGTGAATCCGGATGATCGGCAGCAACAGGCAGAGTGAACGCAGTGTAATCTGTCATTCAGTTCTGTTTGGGGGTATCCGTACACACCTAACGGGTTGAGCGAAACAACCTGTGCACTTTCTTTGCCGCCTAGGCTCGGGAGAGAATCCAGGGCCTAGGCGGTTCTCGTCAATATGCTGTTAATACGCCATTGCGGCTTCCAGCCCTTGAGAAATGTCCTGCCATATCCGTTCGAATGGCTCAATACCGACGGACAGCCGGATGACGCCGTCCGTGATGCCAAGCCGCAACCGCTCTTCGGGTGAAAAGGCGCGGTGAGACGTCAGCGCTGGGTGCGAAATCGTGGTTTTCACACCGCCAAGCGACGGGGCAAACGGAATCGAGCCGCAAGCACGGACAAATGCATTCGCCGCAGGTTCCCCTCCAACCAAATCAAACGAGACCATTGCGCCAAAACCGCCTTTCAGGATGTGCTTGGCGACGGCGTGCGTTTCGTGCGTCTCGAGTCCAGGATAATATACTTTTTGAATTGCTTTGTGTTCAAGGAGTGCTGCTGCGACTTGATACGCATTGTCAAACTGCTGTTTGACGCGAATTTCGAAGGTTTGCAGGCCCCTTTCTGTCATCCACGCATCGTACGGGGAGAGCACGCCGCCGAAGGTCTCAGAGAACCGACGCACCCGGTCAATGATGGCTTTACTGCCACAGGCGACGCCACCGATGACATCGCTGTGTCCGTTCAGATACTTGGTCAAGCTGTGCACAACAAGTGTACTTCCGTAGCTGGTCGGTTGCGTGAGGGCCGGCGTGGCAAACGTGTTGTCCACGACGAGATAGAGATGGTTCTCTGCAGTAAATTGGCCGAGTGTGTCAAGATTCGTGACCTGTAGCAGCGGGTTGGCGATAGTCTCCGCGTAAATCATCCTTACAGAACTTGTCATGGCTTCTGACAAGGCACTGATGTCGTTCACATCCACGTACTTTATGTCGACACCCCATGGACGAAGTACTTGTTCGAAAAATGCATACGTGCCCCCATATAAGACTTCTGTTGCCAGCACAGAGTCGCCCGGTTGTAATAGTGCGAAGCACCCTTGCGCGATTGCTGCCATGCCGGATGCGGCGAGAACCGCTGCTTCTGTACCTTCCAGGGAAGCTATCATGTTTTCGACCTGGCGGGTGTTTGGGTTACCATTTCGGCGGTAGAGATATGTTGAACTCGAATCGGCATAATAGCTGCGTACATCGTCGAGTGTGGGGAACGTGTAGACAGATGCGGTGTAGAGAGGTGTTGTTTCAGGTCGAACGGACACAGATTTCGAGTCGTCATGTTCTCCACTGTGGCTGCTAGTCTTCGGTCCTGGCATCGGTATCAATCTCCTTGGGTCGTTATGTGTAAGGACATCGTATCATGACTGTTCCACTATCTGCATCGCTGTTGCAGATTTCGGCAAGACTACGTCCGACTGTGCTTTGGAGGACTGGTTTCATGCGCACGCGTGTTACGAAATGGATGATTTGTTTATGGCTTGGATTCATGCCTCTCTCGCTGTCTGGGTGTTACGACAGGAAGGAACTGGAGCAGCAGGCTTTTGTGACTGTACTCGGATTAGACAATGGGCCCGGCGGGACGATTGACTGTACGTTTGAACTGGCAAGCCCACAAAGCCCTGATGGGGGTTCTGCGAGTTCTGCCACCAAATCGCCAAACCGTGTGGTTGTTCGCGCGCACAGCTTGGCAGAAGCGTTGACGGTTGCCAATGCCAGCGTCGAACGCAGTCTGTCTTTCACACACTTAACAATGATTGTTTTTGGCCAGTCGCTGGCCCAAAATGGGCTCGGTAACCTGCTGCAGTCGTTGATTCGCTTTCGCGAGTTTCGCGGAACGATTTTGTTGACTCTCGCGAAGGGCAAAGCACAAGACCTGATGCAATCATTTACACCGATGCTTGAAAAGTCACCCTCCCGGGCTGCGGAAAGCGTGGCGTTGGTGGGACAGGACCTGGGCATTATCCCAGTGACATACTTACATGATTTCACACGTGAACTACAGACCAGCAACGTGGATGGGCTGGTGCCGTTGTTTGCCATTAATCAAGCCGTCAAGTCTGACCCGAAGGGACAGAACCCGATTTCACCAGATGTAGAGCCTCATTTGGCGGCTGGGACACTGCCGCGAAGCGGTGGAAATCCTGTAGAGTGGAGCGGGAGTGGAGTTTTTCGGGATGATAAATTGGTGGATTTTCTGGATGGGGAGCAGACGCGCGACGTGGAAATGCTTCGGGGCAAAGTGCGAAGGACACTGATTACTTTTACCGATCCTTTGGACAAACAGGCTCACGTCGGACTTGCATTGCACGCTGAGGACAAACCGGTCTATCACGTCACGCTTGGCAAGCCTGTTCGGATTGACATCACCGTACCGCTCGAAGCCGATATCGAGAACACGGAGTCAAGCGCCGATTACACCCAGCCAAAGATGCGCGCCAAGTTGGAACAATCTGTCGGTCAACAGCTTGACAGTGAGCTCAAAACGGTGCTGACGCGATTACTGGTAGAAGATGCTGTCGACCCAGTCCCCATCTCTGACCACATCCGCGCCCAGTTCACCACGGACCAGCAGTTCACGGCGTATCCATGGATGCAGCAAGTGAAGCAAGCAAGCATCGTCATCCACACCAAGTTGCACATTCGGAGATTTGGCATTCAGACAATTCCTCTCAAAAAGGGGACATGAAGCCGTTTTTTCGCCTCTTTGTCCGACTTCTCGCTTGCTTACCAATAGCCCGGAGGTGGGAGAGGCGGACGGTTCATCGGTTGCTCCCGTTCTCGCGGCGTACTGGATTCTGTCGACTGGCCCTGCTTTGTATCCAAGAGTCCATTGATGGTGGGGACGAGTGATTGAATGACGATACTCCAAACCGGGCTGTCAACAATTTTTGCGACCGACCGTAAGTCCAACGAGCTGTCTGTTTTTGCCACATCCATGAATGACTTTGACATGGATAGAGCGATACGAAGGTACTCGTTGGGTGCAAGCCCGAGTTCCTTGGCCTCTTGTGCAATTTTCTGTTCCAGCCTTCTCGAAAGACGAAGTCGCTTGGTCCTTCCGTTGCCACGAAGGCGGAGCCCGGGCTGACGTTGCTGCTTTCTATCTGGGTGATTCTTCATTGGCTTCTCCAGCATCGAAATCCTCCTTCGCGGTGCAAGACAACGGACTCTGGGAGTTCCCAGAGTCCATTGTCTTATAGCTACACACGGTACTCTCACCATCATGAGATGCAGCAGCAGCATGTATCGTTGTAGTGCAAATGCCCTGGAAGCGAAGATTACACGAAAGACGATGCAAAAGTATATGGGAGCAAACTAACGCGAATTAACATATATGTCAAACTATGGACGACCGTCGCAGACAGCACAGTCAGATAGCTAAGATTCGAGCCCGCCGTTTGGGCTGATAACCTGACCCGTAATATAGGACGTGCGCGGGGAAGCAAGGAACACGACAGCATTTGCAACATCGTCTGGATGACCGAGTCGACCGACGGGCGTTCTGGCTTGCAACTGAGAGACTTCCTCCTCCGAAAGACCTTGAAGCATGTCGGTCTCGATGGCACCCGGAGCGACAGCGTTCACCGTGATGCCAGACGGGCCAATCTCCTTAGCGAGCGCTTTCGTAAAGGCGATAATACCGCCTTTCGATGCAGAGTACGCGACTTCGAATGACCCGCCCGAGATACCCCAGATGGAAGAAATGTTCACAATGCGTCCGTAACCTGTGCGCAGCATGTAGGGAAGAACTGCTTTCGTGCAGAGAAATGGTGCAGTCAAATTGCTTTTGAGCATGCGGTCCCACTCTTCAAGCGAGGTGTCGAGAAGTAGACGAGACTGGCTGATACCCGCATTGTTGACCAAAATCTGTGGTGCGCCGAGAGACGTAGCGGCCGTCACAAGGGATTTTACTTCCTGCGGATTACTGACATCCGCCTGTACGGCAATGGCTTTGCTCCCAAGATTCAAAATGGTGTCGACTACCTCTAGAGCGGCCTCTTGAGACTTAAGGTAGTTCACAACCACATGGGCACCTGCTCTGCCAAGCGCTACCGCAATGGAACGTCCGATGCCTCTGGACGCCCCTGTGACAATCGCTGTTTGACCGTAGAGTGGTCGTGTAGTGGAAAACATCTCAGCATTGTTCATCATGACTGTCACTCCTTGCCCACATCACAGGTGGGACGATGCTGACCCGCAGGCGGTAAAGTTGATGACCCGTGCCCGTCACTCCAAGAAAAATGACGAGCCTTGACAAGTAACGCATTGTGAAATTGTATCATACGTGTGGGGGTTTGTCCCGGGCATCAAGAGCCCCCCTATCGACACTTTGCACGGCCCTGCAAAAGGCCTGTCTGACAGGCATTATGACAGTATCTTTCACTTTGCAAAGGGGTGCTTGAACTGCTAACCTTAAAAGGCGAATATGGGGAGGAGAGTGTGCTTTTGATTCGAAAGGTTCTTATTGCGAATCGTGGCGAGATTGCGTGTCGAATTATTCGAACCTGCCGGAAGATGGGCATTCGTACCGTCGCCGTGTATTCAGATGCGGACAAAGACGCGCTGCATGTGCAACTGGCGGATGAAGTGGTGCGCATCGGCCCGCCTCCCGTGGCAGAGAGCTACTTGCAGATGGATGCTATCATCGAAGCTGCAAGAAGTACTAAAGCGGATGCCTTACACCCGGGGTACGGTCTGCTCAGCGAGAACCCCGAATTTGCAAAGCGTTCAGAAGCCGCAGGGATTCGATTCGTGGGCCCTTCGAGTGCGGCGATTGCGCAAATGGGAAGCAAAGTTGCAGCACGCCAGATGATGCAGCAGGCGGGTGTTCCGCTCGTACCCGGTTCAGACGGGGCTGTGGCGGATGAAGAGCAGGCTCTGGCCGAAGCCGACCGACTAGGCTACCCGGTGATGTTGAAGGCTTCTGCGGGTGGCGGCGGAATCGGGATGCAGGTTGTCGATGATGCTGACGCTTTGAAGAAAGCGTTTGCTTCGAACCAGACAAGGGCCAAGGCGTATTTCGGAAACGGTGAGATGTTCATCGAAAAACGGATTGTGAGTCCGCGCCACATTGAGGTGCAGGTCCTGTTTGATGCGCACGGAAACGGCGTCTATCTATGGGAGCGGGAGTGCTCTGTCCAACGACGCCATCAGAAAGTGGTCGAAGAGGCTCCATCCCCGTTTCTGGACGCTGACTTACGTCGACAAATGGGTGAAGCGGCACTCCTCGCGGCACGCAGCATCAGCTATGCGAATGCGGGTACCGTGGAGTTTATTGTCGATAATGACCGGAATTTTTATTTTCTCGAGATGAATACCCGGTTGCAGGTGGAGCACCCCGTTACAGAGTTCATCACAGGCCTCGATATTGTAGAGTGGCAGCTTCGCATCGCGAGCGGTGAGATACTCGGGTTTAGACAGGAAGATGTCAAACTCTCGGGACACGCCATTGAATGCCGCGTGTACGCTGAGGATCCGGTCAAGATGCTGCCGTCACCAGGCACCATTCGTGAGTTGGTGCTGCCAGAAGGTGATGGAATTCGCAACGATGTCGGAGTGACGGGTTCGTCCGTCGTTAGCCCATTTTACGATCCGATGGTGGGCAAGCTGATTGCCTACGGAGCAAATCGAGATGAGGCAATTCAGAGGATGGCGACAGCACTGTCTGAATACCACATCGATGGCATCAAGACAAATCTGCCGCTGCTTGCTAAAATCATCGCTGCAGACGCGTTTTTGCGCGGTGACACAACAACTGATTTTATCTCACAGCATATCACCTGGAAGGAGTCATTCAAGTGAACGTAGTCGCAACTATGGCAGGAACAGTGTTATCGGTATTGGTGGAGGTCGGCGGCACAGTCGAGGACGGGCAGGATGTGATTGTACTCGAATCGATGAAGATGGAGGTTCCGGTACAAGCTGATGCATCTGGTAAAGTTGCAAATATCCACGTACAACCTGGCGATTTTGTCAATGAAGGTGACGTGCTGATTGACCTCGAAGGCTGATGCGTCTGGAGGGATGGGTATGAGTCTGCCGAAAGCGGTGGTCATCACCGAGGTCGGCCCGCGTGACGGCCTGCAAAACGAGTCAATGTTGATAGAGACGAAAACCAAGATAGCGTGGATTAACCGATTGTCAGAAGCGGGATTTCGCTATATTGAAGTCAGTTCTTTCGTTCACCCAAAGTGGATTCCTCAGTTGGCAGATGCCGTCGAGGTGTTTCAGGGCATTGAACGAAAGACGGGTGTGACGTACAGCGGACTTGTTCCGAACGAGCGCGGCCTGGAACGGGCTTTGGAAGCACGCGTCGATGCCGTCAGTATTTTCATGTCCGCAAGTGAGACGCATAACCGGAAAAACATCAATAAGTCTATCTCCGAAACCTATCCGGTCTTGCGGCCCGTTGTAGATGCTGCGAAAGCCGCGGGCTTACCGGTGCGCGGATACGTATCAACCGTTTTTGGCTGTCCATACGAAGGTGAAGTATCCACTCAACAAGTGGTCTCAGTTGTCAACCATCTGCTCGATATGGGCGTCGATGAGCTGTCCCTCGGGGACACGATTGGCGTTGCTGTTCCTAGTCAGGTCGTTAGTATTGTTGAGGCACTCGGCAGTCATGTACTGCTGTCTCGGATTGCACTTCACTTCCATGACACGTACGGTATGGCGATGGCAAATGTGTACGCCGGGCTAACCACCGGAATTGAGCGGTTTGACGGTTCCCTCGGCGGCCTCGGCGGATGTCCATACGCACCCGGAGCTTCAGGGAATGTAGCGACGGATGACTTGTTGTACCTGTTTGATAAGTTAGGTATTCAAACAGGCGTGAACAGGGAACTCGCAGGCGCGGCGGCACAGTGGTTTGAGGGAGAGACCGGGCGTGCACTACCGAGTCACGCGATGGCGGTCAAACGGGGAGGTGTTACTTGTTGAGTACACCGCTGATTCTAAGAGCGGAAGAGAACAACATTGTCACGCTTACTTTGAATCGTGAGGACGCCGCAAACGCTTTGTCTCGAGACCTGCTGCTGAGCTTACAGGAACACGTAAGTGAATTAAAATCACGCACAGACGTTCGCGTTGTGGTGATAACGGGAGCGGGTGAACGGGCTTTTTGCGCCGGAGCTGACCTGAAAGAACGACGTGGTATGAATGCGGACCAGGTGCGGGCAGCAGTTCAGTTAATAAGGTCGACGATTGACGCCGTGTCTACACTCCCGCAACCCGTGATTGCAGCGGTGAACGGCGTCGCTTTCGGCGGAGGCACTGAACTCGCACTGGCGGCAGACCTTAGGATTGCCGTCGCAAGCGCAACTTTTGGACTCACCGAGACAAGTCTCGCAATCATTCCCGGTGCAGGCGGTACGCAGCGCCTCATCCGATTGATTGGTGTTGCAAAGGCAAAAGAACTCATTTTTACTGCACGGCGGATTGACGCCGAAACCGCCCATGACCTAGGCATGGTCAATCAAGTGGTAGGCAGTGGCGAACTTTCTGGTCGGGTTTCAGAATTGGCCCGTGAGATTCAGAAAAACGGACCGATTGCCGTGAGGCAGGCAAAACTTGCGATTGACCGCGGTGCGGACGTCGATTTGCGGACGGGTCTGGCGATTGAGGCACTTGCGTACGAAGTCGTAATTCCAACGGAAGATAGGTTGGAGGGACTTGCAGCGTTTGCGGAAAAACGTAAGCCGCAGTATAAAGGTAAGTAGGGAGTGTCGTTCATGGACAGCGCGAGTCACGCAGATAAAGTCAGCCGTATCCTCTCTGGTGGGGCACCGAGATATCACGAAAAGAACGCAGAAACTGGGAAACTGTTTGTGCGTGAACGGCTTCGCCTTCTCTTTGATGAAGACATGTCGTTCGAAGATGGACTTTTTGCCAATTGTGAAGCAGACGGGCTCCCGGCCGACGGTGTTGTTACGGGCATCGGGACCATTCACGGCAGACCCGTTGCCGTGATGGCCAACGACAGTACTGTCAAAGCGGGCAGTTGGGGCGCTCGTACTGTGGAAAAAATCATTCGGATTCAGGAAGTCGCTGAGAAGATGCAGATTCCGCTCGTGTATCTCGTCGACTCAGCCGGGGCTAGAATTACAGACCAAGTCGAGATGTTCCCGGGCCGCAGAGGTGCAGGCCGCATCTTCTACAACCAAGTCCGACTGTCGGGTATGATTCCGCAGGTATGCCTGCTCTTTGGCCCGTCAGCAGCTGGCGGAGCTTACATTCCGGCCTTTTGCGATATTGTCATCATGGTCGACAAAAATGCCAGTATGTATCTTGGGTCTCCCCGAATGGCGGAGATGGTGATTGGCGAAAAGGTCACGCTTGAAGAGATGGGCGGCGCCCGGATGCACTGTTCTGTCAGCGGCTGTGGGGACGTTCTTGCTCCAGATGAGTCTGCTGCCATTGAGTCTGCGCGCAGGTACTTATCTTTTATGCCAAGTCACTCTGGTGAAAAAGTGGAACGCACTACACCTACATTGCCTGCGGACACTGGACGTAAACTCGCCGATATCATTCCTGCCAACCAGAACGCGCCGTTTAATATGTTGGACTTTATTACGCAGATTGTTGATGAGGGCTCTTTCTATGAAGTAAAACGCCTGTTTGCCCAGGAACTACTCACGGGCTTTGCTCGTATGGATGGTCGTGCGATTGGCATTGTGGCCAATCAACCGCGTGTTAAAGGCGGTGTCTTGTTTGTCGATTCCGCAGACAAAGCAGCGCGCTTTATCACGCTGTGTGACGCTTTTAATATTCCCATCTTATTTTTAGCGGATGTTCCCGGTTTCATGATAGGGACAAAAGTGGAACGAGCTGGTATCATTCGTCATGGAGCCAAGTTTATTGCAGCCATGTCCGAAGCGACTGTGCCGAAGTTGAGTGTGATTGTGCGCAAGGCTTACGGTGCAGGGCTGTACGCGATGGCTGGGCCTGCCTTTGAGCCAGACTGCTGTCTTGCTTTGCCGACTGCGCAGATTGCCGTCATGGGGCCAGAGGCGGCAGTGAACGCAGTCTATAGTAATAAGATTGCAGAGTTGCCCGAGTCAGAACGGGCGAGCTTTATCGAAGAGAAGCGGGAAGAGTACAAGCAGGATATTGATATTTATCGCCTCGCCTCTGAACTGGTGATTGACGGGATTGTGCAGCCGGATGACTTGCGGGGTGAACTTTGCCGCAGACTGGCGGTGTACGAGACAAAGTCAATGACCTTTGGACGGCGTAAGCATGCTGTGTACCCCGTCTAGGAAATGGAGTTGTCAGCATGAAGTGGTCGTTACGGTCAGAACCGACGGGTCAATCTTTGACAGACTTGCACAGCACTGATTTTGCCCAGGTGGCTGACCTATACCATAACCAGAATCCCCAGTCTTCAGCGACCTATCGTCGTCGCGAACAAACACTGCAGCCAAAGTTTACGATGCCTCATCGAGAACAGTTGGTTGAGGCGCTGCGGCCGTTTTTAGCCTCCATCGATGCACCAGCCGCTGCGAGAAAGGAAGTAGAGCGATTGCTTGACCCTGAGGCCACCGTGGTGGTTGCAGGTCAACAGGCAGGGCTTTTTACGGGCCCCTTATATTCGCTGTATAAGGCGCTATCCGCAGTTGGACTGGCACGTCGTCTCGAGGCTGAGCTCGGGAAACCTGTCGTGCCTGTGTTTTGGATCGCTTCTGAAGACCATGACTGGGGTGAGGTCGATCACGCTTACCTCCTTGATGCTTCCGACAATGTGAAGCGGATTCGTCTCCCTGAGCCGGCTCCGCTTCACCAGATGGTTCACCACTACCCCGTGTCTCGACCGTCGGCGCAAGCTGTGCTTGAGGAACTAGCGAGGACACTGCCGCAGGGACCGTGGCGGTCTGAGGTTTTAGAAGCAGTGGAAGAGTGTGCTCGCAAATCAACGACCCTAGTTGGTTGGTTCGCCTCTCTGATGTACCGGCTGCTTGGAGACACCAACTTGGTCATGCTTGACCCTTGCCTGCCGGGTCTGAGGCAGCTCGTGGCACACGTCTGGTCAGACGTGGTGACCAAAAGGGATGAGTTGGCAACGCGGTTAGACGCAAAATACACGGAGGTTCTCCGGCGTGGATTTGAGCCGGCTGTCATTCGAGATGACGAAAACACGACGCTGTTCTATGTGGCGGATGGGAAACGCTATGTCCTTGAGCGCACTTCTATACCCAATCGACTCCGGGTGCGTGGACTCGGTGTGGAGGACTCGGTACAAGGCTGGCTCCATAAGATTGAAGAGAGTCCAACCTCGTTCAGTTCCAATGTCTTGCTCCGACCCGTGGTTCAGGATTGTCTTCTACCAACCCTGGCGTTTGTTGGGGGACCTGCAGAGATTGCTTATCACGCTCTGTCTGCTGCTGTGTTTGAAACACTGGGTAGAGAACTGCCGCCATTGTTGCTGCGGGACAGACTCACGCTGTATCCGCCAACCGTACTTCGCAGCATGGAGAAGTGGGAGATATCCATGGCTGATGTGGGTCGTCCGGCAGACCTTGAATCCAGAGCGGTTCACGCGCTCGGTGGGACGGAGTTCGACATTGAATATGAACGGATGCTTTTGCAAACCAAAGAACGATGGCAGCGTTGGGGCGAGGAGCACGCTTCACTTGGACCTCAGATTCAAATGATGGCCGAGGCCGAGGCGAAGCGTGAAGCAGCGGGAATTCACAAGACCACACAGAAAGCAAAGAACTTCCTAGCCCGGATTCACGAAACGGAACTCAGGCAACTGCGCCATGTTGAACGATGGTTATGGGTGGACGGGCATCAACAGGAGCGTCGCTTGTGCCCTCTTAACTTCTGGACGCGGTATGGCCTCGATTGGCTCCTTGAACTGCCGTTCTGGGGTGATTACTCGTTACCACGTGGGATTTTTGACGTTCTGATGTAGTGAATGGACGAGCCATGTGGAAGCACTGGCCTGTGAGCAAAAAAAATGTGAAGTGACAACTTATATGGCTGCGCGACGTCCCTTAAGGCGGACATCGCGCAGCCTTTTTTGGTGTGACACGATAGGCGGCCATCACAGGAAAACCCAGAGAATGAACGGGAATTCGCCGTGCAAGAAAATAATGAGAAAAGTTGATATTGAAGCAGGAATTCTTTTCTGTGGAGCGAAGACATAACACAGTGGTGGAAAGTGGAGTGAAGTGGAGCAAAATGGAGCTGGGCGGTGATGAGTAGCGTGTTCATGGGGGAGTATCAACACACCCTGGACGAAAAGGGACGAGTCATCGTTCCTGCAAAGTTCCGCGAAGGACTGGGCGAGTCCTTTGTGATGACACGTGGCCTGGACAAATGCTTGTTTGTATACCCGCAGAGCGAATGGGAGATTCTAGAGCAAAAGCTCAAGAGTTTACCCATGACGAGAGCTGATGCACGTTCGTTTGTACGGTTCTTTCTCTCAGGGGCTACCGAATGTGCGCTTGATAAGCAAGGGCGCATCGTCATTCCGACACTACTGCGAGACTACGCAACACTGGACCGGGATATTGTTGTCCTTGGGGTGTCGAATCGGGTCGAGATCTGGAGCCAGGAACGCTGGCAAGAGTACTCCGATGCGGCTGCCGAATCATTTGCGGATATCGCTGAAAGCTTGGTGGATTTGTCATTCTAAGTCGCAGATAGTTCTCTCTGAGTCAAAGCTGACGTACTTGGTCATGTCACTCGGTGATAGGAACGACATGGAGGAGGGCCAATTGCAGTTTCAGCACGAATCAGTTCTGTTGCATGAGTTGGTAGACAGTGTGCAGCCTAAGCCTGGCGGTGTGTACGTCGACTGCACTGTAGGCGGTGCGGGGCACACAGAGCGCTTATTGCAGCTCTCTGCCCCAGATGGCATTGTGATTGGGTTCGACCAGGACGAAACCGCTATGACCCACGCATTAGCGCGGTTGGCGGCGTACAAAACTCGCTTGCGTCTGATTCATGAAAATTTCCGCAGGATTGGTGAAGTGGTGCCCGAACTTGGCGTCGGACCTGTGGATGGTGTGGTGTTCGATCTCGGTGTTTCGTCACCGCAGTTTGACATCGCAGAGCGAGGCTTTAGTTATAGAGCAGATGCAGCGCTTGACATGAGAATGGACCAGACCCGCGGGAAGACCGCAGCCGACATTGTCAACGGGTTTGAGGAATCCCGCTTGGTCCGCATCTTTTTTGAATATGGCGAGGAAAAGTTCAGCAAGTCGATTGCACGGGCGATTGTTCGCGAACGAGCCAAAGAAGCGATAGCGACGACGGGACGTTTGGCGGACATCATCAGGTCTGCAATTCCTGCAGCGGCAAGACGAAGCGGCCCGCATCCGGCGAGAAGAGTGTTTCAAGCCTTGCGAATTGCTGTTAACGACGAACTCGGAGCGCTCGATGAAGCTCTTGACGGGGCTTTCGAGGTTCTTGGGGCTGGCGGCAGGTTGGCCGTAATCACGTTTCATTCTCTGGAAGACAGGATAGTAAAACACCGCTTTGCGGATTGGTGCAAGGGGTGTGAGTGTCCTCCGGAATTTCCGGTTTGTGTCTGTGGAAAAAAACCCAGGGCGATGCAGGTGAGTCGCAAAGCCATCACTCCTTCAGAGGTCGAATTGAGTCGAAATCAGAGGTCGAGGTCAGCGAAATTACGGATTGTGGAGAAAGTTTAGGAGGAAAGACGCATGGCAATTATGAACGAGAGTGTAGCAAGGGTTGCAAGTTCACAGGCATTTCCGGTCGAGTCCCCAAGAATTCGTACAGGCGTACAGACTGCGCCTGTTAAGAAGTTCGGCATGGTATCGATGTGGGCATGTATCATTGCTGGCGTGGCTGCCTTTTGGTTTATCGCCACAATGGGTGCCCGGATTGATGCAGCCAATTACAAGATTGATAATTTACAAAGTCAGATTCAGTCTCAGGCGGCATTGAATGCGTCGTTAACGGCGAAGGTCGACCAACTCAAGGAACCATCTCTGCTGCTTCAGAAGGCTCTTAAAGACGGCGCACATTACGCAAACCCGGTGACCATTGTTACGGGGAAACAACACTGAGGGTAGGCGGTGACAACAGGTGACAAGGTCTGCACAACCTGCTCGCAACAAGCGGCTAAGTCGCCACCGAACTCGGATGTATTTTATCCAGCTTGGACTACTGACGGCACTTGGAGCCGTAATTTATCGCATATCGTTCGTTCAGTCTACGTTTGGACCGGGACTTTTGGCTTCGGCGGCAAAAGTCCAGGACGTGAATCGCATCGAGCTCGCACAGCGCGGGGCCCTGCTTGACAGAAATGGCAACATGCTGGCATATGACGTTCCAGCTTACATGCTCGACATTAAGACCGATGCTTTTAAAAACCTCTCAAGCGTTGCAAATGCCCTAGCCCCGGTTCTCGGCACCAGTCAGAGCGCCTTGCTTCAGAGTTTGAAATCGGCTGTCCACTGGAGGCAGTGGCCCACTCCGATTTTGGCGACGACCAAGGACAAGGTTAATCAAGTCCTTGCCGCACTTGGGAAAGCCGATAAAACGGATTACTCCCAAGATGTAACGTACACTCCGACAGAGCAGCGCTTCTATCCTTATGGTAGTTTCGCTGCCAACACGATTGGCTTTGTTGACCACTCAGGAACAGGCGTGAATGGACTCGAAGCACAATACAACAAGCAATTGTCTGGAACAAACGGAGAGATTACATACACTCAGGACCTCTGGGGGATGCCGATTCAGTCTACTGTGCATACCGTAAAACCGCCAGCCCCTGGAGATAATCTCGAGACAACGATTGACCAGACAATTCAAGGTTTTGTCGAACAGGACATGAATCAGTTGGTTCAGAACTACAAGCCTGAACACGCGGCCATTATTGTGATGGACCCGAAGACGGGCGGGATTTTGGCAATGGCCAGTCGTCCGACGTTTAACCCGAATCAGTATGGGACAGCAAGCTCTACGGCTCTGAACAACAACTGGGCCGTTGACGCCTCGTTTGAGCCGGGTTCGACGTTTAAGGTATTGACGCTGGCCGCTGCGCTTGCCACCAATTCGATTAACCTCAATCATACATTTATGTCCGGCCATACAACCATCGCAGGGCGCACCATCTATGACTGGAACATGGTTGGCTGGGGGGTTCTCACATATCGTCAGGCGCTCGAGATGTCCAGTAATGTCGGCTTCGCAAAGATTGCGGAAAAGGTTGGCTGGCCAAATCTTATCCACTATATGCAGGTGTTCGGGTTTCTTAACCCAACTGGCATTGATTTACCAGGAGAGGCAACATCGCAGATTTTTCCCCCGTCCGCTCGAAACGCTGTCGAGTTGGCAACGTCCGGGTTTGGGCAAGGCATTTCCGTCACTCCGCTGCAGCAGATGGTGGCTTATGCTGCGATAGCTAACGGTGGCAAGTTGATTCGTCCGCATTTGGCGAAAGCCTTGATTGACCCAACGACTGGCAAAGTGGTCAAGCAGTTCGCGCCCGTCATTGAGAATCCGCAAGTCGTTCCGAAGAGCGTCGCTGCGGAAATCAATCAGACACTTGTCCTCGACGTGACGAAAGGAATTGACACGACAGCCGCCATTCCTGGATATCAAGTTGCCGGCAAGACCGGTACAGCGAACGTCGTGGATCCGAAAACGGGCAAATACTATTCGAACCGATTTACCGTTTCCTTTATGGGGTATGCTCCGGCGAGCAATCCGCAATATGAAGTTTATGTCACGGTGAATTGGCCGAAGACACCAATCGGAAAGACGTGGGGGAGCACGATTGCTGCACCGACGGCGACCGATATCCTGCAAAAGTGTCTGCAGTATGGCCATGTTCCGCCGGATGACCCCGCGACGTTGCCAAAAGTAAATCCGGCTCAAGTGACAAAAGGCAAGGGTCCGCACGCTGTCACGATGACGACCGTCCCTGCGTTAAACGGCTTGACGATAGCCGCTGCCAAGTCCAGACTCGTACAGCTTGGGCTGTCTCCGCAGATTGTTGGGACAGGCACTGTCGTCGGGAACGTTTGGCCGAGTCCAGGACTCCAGGTGGCGAAAGGATCAAAGGTTTATGCCGTGGCAAACGGCGGCGGGGGCAGCAAAATCGCAATGCCAGATTTCACGGGTGCATCGGTTCGAGTTGCAATGAGTGTGCTCTCAGAGCTTGGGCTCACAGCCGATGTGAGTGGCGTCGGTTACGTAACATCCCAGTCGGTCAAACCAGGACAACTGGTGACACCGGGGTCTGTCTTGAAGTTGGTTTGTCAGGTGCCATAGACAGGGCGCGTATAGACTACAATATAACTACCCCGTATTCGCGACGAACCAGCGATGCAGTCTGCCGGTTCGCCGCGCTCTGTTTTCCCCATCATACTCCCTATCTCTTGGCCTATCTCTTGCCCTATGTTTTGCCCTATCTCTCGCTGCTTCTAAGCCGGGGATTGTCCGCATAGACTCCATCTAGATGGAGCATGTGGAGGCGACGAACGTGCGAGTTACCCATGGGATGATTAGACGCCGATTGGTCGTCTTGCTGTTGACTTTGGTTGTTGCTATTGGTGCGCTGATGGGGCGGTTAGGGTTCATTCAGACCATCGAGTCACCCTGGTTGACGAAGGCGGCCGAGGCCCTTCACAACCGGACGATTCCGCTTCAGGGGACCCGCGGCACAATCTATGACAGTACCGGGCAACAACTGGCATACACAGCCAGCGCTCCTTCGGTACTGGCCATGCCTGCTCAAATCACGGACAAGCCGGGCACTGCAGCCGCACTGGCGAAAATTCTGAACATGCCTAGCGCTGACATTCTCAAGTTGCTGCAGAAAAGAGCACTGACTGTGTGGATCAACCCGAATGGGCGAAAAATCACGGACGCCCAAGCAACGGCGATTCGTGACCTGAGGCTCCCCGGCATTTATTTGACCGAGGAAGGACAGCGGGTTTACCCGTTTGGTACGCTGGCTGCATCCGTCCTGGGTATCACAGGCGCAGATAATCAGGGACTTACCGGCATCGAAAAGCAATACGACAGTATTCTCACAGGGCGTGCGGGGGCCATCACCCTTTCCACCAACGCGAGGGGTCAACGAATGCCGGGAACGGGGGAACAGTATATCCCGCCTCAGCCAGGAGACAACATTCAATTGACCATTAACGCCACGATTCAACAGTTTGTGGAACGTGAAGTTGAACAGGCAGTAGCCGAGTACAACCCGGACCATGTCACCGCTATTGTGGAGAACCCCAAAACAGGTGCCATTTTGGCGATGGCGAATTATCCAACGTTTGACCCTGCAAACTGGCGGTCGGCACCGGCCTCCGCCTATAACCACAACCTTGCCATCTGGCAGACCTTTGAACCTGGGTCGACATTCAAGATTGTGACGCTTTCAGCAGCTTTGCAAGAGAACAAAGTCAACCTCAATGACAACTTCTACGACCCTGGCTACTACGAAGTTGCAGGGCACAAGATTCGTTGTTGGAAAGCAGGAGGCCATGGGTCCGAATCATTTCTGAACGTGGTTGAAAATTCCTGCAACCCGGGTTTTATTGCACTGGGAGAGCGTCTCGGTAAACAGACCTTGTTTTCCTATATCAAGAAATTCGGGTTTGGCGCCAAAACAGGCATCGACTTACCCGGTGAAGGCAACGGCATTCTCTTCAAACTGTCAAAAGTCGGGCCCCTGGAGTTAGCGACCACGTCATTCGGGCAAGGGGTTTCGGTGACCCCCATTCAACAGGTCATGGCGATGGGGGCGATTGCAAATGGGGGCATTCTGATGCAACCCCATGTTCTTCAAGCGGTCATCGACCCCAGCACAGGGCAAGTGCTTGAAAAGGTCCAACCCACACAAGTGAGACGTGTGGTGTCTACACAGATAGCGTCTCAGGTACAGCAGGTACTCGAGAGCGTGGTAGCCCGTGGTTCAGGTACGAATGCCTACAAAGAAGGCTACCGGATTGCCGGCAAAACAGGGACGGCGCAGGTTGCGGAAAATGGACATTATGCCGTTGGCCACTACATTGTTTCGTTTATTGCCATGGCGCCTGCAAACAATCCACAGATTGTCGCGTATATTGCGATTGACCATCCGAGGCCGAAGGCGGGCGTCATCTTTGGCGGGGTCATTGCAGCACCGATAGACGGTCGTATCATCGCGGACACGCTGCAGTACTTAGGTGTGAAACCGGATCCCAACGGATTGCCGAAGAAGCCCAAATACGGTGACGTCCAAACGACCGCTGTACCGAACTTTGTCGGCCTGACGATTGGAGACGCGCAAAAGACAGCAATTCAGAGCACGGCTCAGTTTAAGACTCAGGTCCTCGGAACCGGAAAGTATGTCGTGTCGCAGGCGCCCGCTCCAGGCACGAAATTGGCGCCGCTCAGCACTGTGAGAATTTACCTGGGAAATCAACCTCCGTCCTCCTGAGCTTGTTCTGTGTTTGCTGCTGCTCGTTGACAAAGGGCAAAAAAGGCAATAGATTGGCAATCATGGGTGACTGACTCGAGTGGTATTTTGAGTCAATGCTAGAAGAGGGAGGCATCGCGGTGCAGTTAAAAAGTTTGACAAACGCATTACTTCGTTACCGCATCGTTCACGAGGCGGACGTTGACATTGTTTCTATCACTTCTGACTCGCGCGAAGTCGAAAAGGGGAGCCTCTTCGTCGCGCTCTCTGGATATACTGTAGATGGACACGATTTCGTTGAGGAGAGCGTGGCGAGGGGGGCTGCTGCGGTTTTGCTGGAGCGGCCTAACCATCGCGTTGGCGTTCCGCAAATTGTCGTACCGGATAGTCACCTCGCCTCGGCGATTGTTGCAGATGTATTTTATGGACATCCCTCTTCACGTCTGCGAATGATAGGTGTTACCGGCACGAACGGCAAAACGACCGTGACACACTTGATTGAAAGAGTGCTTGCTGACGCAGGCAAGGTCCCGGGAGTATGCGGCACGCTCGGTGCTAGATTTCAGGGGCAAACGGTTGAGTTGAACAACACGACCCCATTTCCAGTAGTCTTGCACGGTATCTTGAGCGACATGGCTGCTGCGGGATGTACCCACGGTGTCATGGAAGTGTCATCACACGCATTGGAACGGCGGCAAAATGCGGGCGTACAGTACAAGGTTGCGGTGTTTACGAATCTGACGCAGGACCATCTCGACTTTCACGGCACCATGGACGCTTATCTCGCCGCAAAGAGCAAGTTGTTTTCACGGCTCGGCAACGCTTACGGGGAGCATCATCGGGACATGAGTTTCGGTGTGCTAAACGCTGACGATAATGCAAGCAAGTACCTCGCCTCACAGACGGTCTTTGAGTGCGTCACATACGGCATCGAAAATGATGCGGATGTGCGGGCGGTAGACCTGCGGATTGGGCCGGATGGTGTGGAATGCGAAGTACATACGTGGAAAGGCGATGGTCACTTACAGATGGGGATCACCGGCCGCTTCAATGTGTACAATGCGCTTGCTGCTGTAGCTGTGGCATTGGTTGAAGGCATTGAGCTAGAACACATCCTTGCCTCCTTGAAGGGCATTGCAGGCGTTCCTGGGCGACTTGAACGCGTACCTGGGAATCATCCATTTACAGTACTTGTGGATTACTCGCACACTCCTGACAGCTTGGAGAATGCACTCACGACTATTCACGAGTTTGCCAAGGGGAAGATTATTTGCGTTGTCGGATGCGGAGGCGACCGTGATAAGGGGAAACGTCCGATTATGGCCCGGATAGCCTGTGAGCAAAGCGACCTCGCCGTGCTGACGAGCGACAATCCGCGAACGGAGGACCCAGAAGCGATTCTTGATGATATGGAAGCGGGTGTAAAGGACGCGGCTTATCGTTATCACCGCATCCTCGAGCGGGCCGAGGCAATTTCGTCGGCTATTTCTCATGCAGAGCCTGGCGACGTGGTGTTGATTGCGGGCAAGGGCCATGAAACGTATCAAATTATTGGCCGCACGAAGCATCACTTCGACGACCGGGAAGTGGCGAAACAAGCTATCGACGAGCGTTTTAACGGGTGACAACGGGTTGAGAGGGGAAACGAAGTCATGGATTTACAAGCGTTGCTGCTAATGGCCGGAGCATCACTCGTTGTGGCGCTGCTGCTCGGACCCATTCTGATTCCGGTGTTGCATCGACTGAAGTTCGGGCAACGAATCCGCGAGGAGGGTCCAAAGCACCATCAGGCGAAAGCAGGAACGCCAACGATGGGTGGCATCATCATTCTCATCGCACTGCTCGTTGGAACGTTAAAATTTGCCTTGCAAAGTACAGATGTGGTCATTCTACTGATTGCTACATTTGGATTCGGACTTATCGGCTTTGCAGATGATTTTATTAAAGTGGTCAAGAAACGCAATCTTGGACTGCGGGCAAAGCAAAAACTGTTTTGGCAAGCGATTGTCACGGTCATTTTGTTCCTGCTGCTGAGGGTGCATTTTGCAGCGCTCGGGCAAAAGTTTGGAGTTTTCATCCCGTTTACTCATTTGATTATTCCGCTCGGCGCATTCTATATCCTGTTTCTGATGGTGGTTCTGTTGGGGTCGACCAATGCGGTCAACCTCACAGACGGACTTGACGGGCTGCTCAGTGGCACCGCGGCGATTGTGTTTGCGGCATACGCTTTTTACGCCTATCGGCAAACGGAATACGATGTCGCGATGTTTTGTGCTGCTATGGTCGGCGCACTCATTGGGTTTTTATATTACAATCGCCATCCGGCAAAAGTGTTTATGGGTGACACGGGGTCGCTTGCCATCGGGGGAGCACTTGCATTGGTTGGCGTTTTGACGCACAGTGAACTTGGCCTCATTTTATTTGGCTTTGTGTATGTAGTTGAAGCTTTATCGGTGATTATCCAGGTCTTCTCTTTCCAGGTGTTTGGACGACGTGTTTTCAAAATGAGCCCTATTCATCACCACTTTGAGTTGTCAGGGTGGTCGGAGTGGGAGGTTGTCCTGTTCTTCTGGCTGGCAGCATTTCTGACGGCGTTCGGCGCGCTGTTGCTGCTGTCGTTCTGAGTTACGCTCCGAGTGCAGGCTGGTTTGGTCAGCACGCATCTCGCCTGACCCAAGAGAGCGAAATTGGAGGATATCGCATGTTTGACAAATCAACTAATCGCGTCATTGTATTAGGTTTGGCGAGAAGCGGGCGAGCTGTGGCCAGGCTCCTGTTGGAGCAAGGGTTTGAGGTCGTGGTCACAGATCAACAGTATCCGGATAAAATGGACGCCGAGGTCGAGGAGCTTTCTGACCTCGGCGCTGCGTTTGTGTTTGGCGGCCATCCGCTCGAACTCCTCGACGGACCCGTGAAGTTCCTCGTCAAGAACCCTGGAATCCCGTACCGGGTTCCCTTTCTCGTCGCTGCAATGGAACAAGGCATCCCGATTTACACTGAAATTGAGATTGCCAGTTGGTACTTTCAAGGTCGGCTCGCAGCCATCACCGGCTCGAACGGAAAGACCACCACGACGACCCTCGTCGGAGAAATGCTCGCTGCCGAGGGTCGCGACCCCATCGTGGCTGGAAACATCGGCACGGCGTTCTCTGGCGTGGTGACGAGGGTAGAGGTGGACCGACCAGTGGTGCTTGAGGTGTCTAGTTTTCAGTTACAGGGTACAGAGAGATTCCACCCGCACGTTGCGGCAATTCTCAATCTGTACTCTGCTCACCTCGATTACCACGGCGATTTCGAATCGTACATGAACGCCAAGTGGAAGGTGTTTGCAAACCAAACCGAGGCGGATTACGCCGTTTTGAATTACGAGGATGAACGACTGCAAAAACGAGCTGATGAGGTTGCCGCACAGGTCTTGTGGTTCAGCACGCAACAGCTTCCGGCATCTGCAAAGGGCGTTTGTGTGGAGTCAGGGGACATCGTGATGCATTTTAATGGCGAGCGTACTGTGCTGCTCCCGGTCAATGAAGTGGCACTGCCAGGTCATCACAATCTCCAGAACGCCCTTGCAGCCATCGCAGTTTCCTGGTTGCTAGGGGCGCGTGCAGATGCCATCCGGAAGGTCCTGCAGCGTTTTCAAGGTGTCGAACACCGGCTTGAATTTGTAAGAACGGTGCAGGGGGTTGCTTATTACAACGACTCGAAATCGACAAACCCAACGGCTGCTTTGCAGGCGCTGCGCTCTCTGAAGCAACCGATTGTGTGGATTGCTGGAGGCCTTGACCGCAAAGACGATTACACAATTCTGCACGACGTTCTGCGTGAGCGTGTCAGGGCCGCTGTGCTCTATGGGCAGACTGCAGACGACCTGGCGCAGGTATGTGCACATTGCCATGTGCCCGCAATCGACCGTGTGACAAATCTCGGCGATGCTGTAACGAGAGCGAAAGAACTCGCCAACAAAGGAGACGCTGTGTTGCTGTCACCTGCGTGTGCAAGTTGGGACATGTTTGCATCATTCGAAGAACGCGGACGAATGTTCAAAGAGGTTGTGCATAGACTGTAGGGTCACAGTGTGGACAACCTAACCCGGTACAGGGTACAGGGATACCTTACGTTCCGTAGTTCGAAGGAGGTGGCTAGGGCGTGTTCGACCGGCACATCCGGTTCGATTTTGTCATTGTCCTGGTGACGGTGCTTCTGCTTGGCATCGGCTTGATGATGGTCCACAGCGCAAGTTCCGTACTCTCTGAACAAAAGTTCCATGATCCGTTTTTCTACGCCAAAAGGCAACTTTTGTGGGCGGCACTCGGCGTCGTCGCCATGGTCCTCGCAGCCAATTACGACTACCATCGGCTCAGACCGTTGGCACCAAAATTAATGGTTGCCGCGTTTGCCTTCTTACTGCTGGTACTTATTCCGGGTGTCGGCCAAAACCGTGGCGGCTCCCAGGCCTGGCTCGGGCTTGGCTCATTTGGAATCCAGCCGTCGGAATTTGCAAAGCTCGCGCTGATAGTCTTTCTTGCCCACTATCTAGCGGATGCCAAAGACAAGATGGACTCCTTCTGGCGGGGGTTTGTGCCGCCGTTGTCCATGGCACTCGTAGCTGTCTTGTTGATTATGCTTGAACCTGACCTTGGACAGAGTGTGGTGATAATGGGCACCACCATTATCCTTCTGTTCGCGGCAGGAGCGCGCTGGCGCCATCTTTTGGGTCTGTTCTCCCTTGGCATGGCTGGGTTCGTCGCCCTAGTCGCGGTTGCGCCGTATCGAATGGACCGGATTGTGGCGTTCATCGATCCGTGGAAGTACCCGCTGAAGGAAGGATATCAAATCATTCAGTCACTCTACGCATTAGGGTCTGGCGGACTCGTCGGCCTTGGACTTGGTCACAGTCAGCAAAAATTTCTCTATTTACCGGAGCCCCAGACCGATTTCGTGTTTTCCATCCTTGGTGAGGAACTTGGCTTTCTGGGCGGCGTAACTGTATTGGCCCTCTTTGCGGTGTTGGTGTGGCGCGGTTTTCGAACTGCGATGTTTGCACCGGATGAATTTGGGTCACTTCTTGGCGCGGGCATCACGGGTATGATTGCGGTACAGGTACTCATTAATGTCGGTGTCGTAACCGGCTCGATTCCCGCCACAGGAATCACTTTGCCGTTCATCAGCTTTGGCGGCTCGTCCCTGACGCTGATGCTCACCGGTGTGGGCATTCTGTTGAACATCTCACGGCAATCGATATACGCTGTCGCGTGACAAGGCGACCCTCTGCTATGATAGGTGAGCAGAGGGTCGCCTTGTGTCTAGCTCTGTACCGGTACGGTCATCGCTCGGGCTGCCGCTCCGGTTTTTTGTTTTGGTCAAATCTGGCCCATCGCTCTGAGCGCACTTGGCAGATAGAGGTGACAGAATGCGGATACTCGTTACGGGCGGCGGGACTGGCGGACACGTATATCCCGCTTTGACGGTCTGGAACTACATTTTGCGTCAACACCCGGACGCGGAGGTTTTGTACATCGGATCGGAAAAAGGTTTGGAAAAGGATATTGTACCAAGAACGGGAATCCCGTTTGCGACGATACCTGCGGCCGGGCTCCGGCGGGAACTGAGTCTGCGTGCCGCGAAGACCGCATGGCTGACGCTGAGGGGATATCGACAAGCAAAGCGATTGGTGCGGCGCTTTCGCCCTGACGTGGTGCTTGGCACAGGCGGCTATGTTACCTTGCCTGTGGTTTACGCCGCCGCACGGTTAAAGGTGCCCGCGGTCGTCTGGGAAGCGAACGCGCGGCCGGGTATGACCAACCAGCTATGTGCGCGAAAGGCGACGGCTGTCGCGGTTTGTTTCCCTGGCGGAGAACGTTTTTTTCCAAAAGGCACACGTCTGGTCTTGACGGGCAATCCGCGTGGGTCTGAGGTGCTCGAAGTACCCGCGCAATCCATCGCCGATGCAAAGAAGGTGCACGGCATTCGAGATGGGCGAAAACTGATTGTCGGGTATATGGGGAGCCGCGGCGCCGAAACAGTCAATCGCGTGGTTTCAGAAGTCATTCCGAGGTTTGCGGACAAGCCGGACTGGCAACTGTTGTACGTTACCGGGAGTGCGCATTACGATGAGTTTTGTGCAGGGCTTCCCCGCCTACCGCACAATGTGCAAGTGGTTCCATTTCTGCACGATATGCCAAGCATCCTGCCGTCGGCGGCTGCTGTGCTGACGCGGGCAGGCGGGGCAACCCTGTCCGAAATCTGTGCACTTGGTTTGGCTTCGGTTATCGTACCATCTCCATATGTCACTGCGAACCACCAAGAGGAAAATGCCCGAAGACTGTTTGAGCGAAGTGCGTGTGAGATGGTTCTTGAGAACGAACTGACTGCAGATAAGCTGTGGGCAGCTTTGGCACAGGTGCTTGATACAAGCCACGGCGATGAGCTTCGGCAGAACGCTCGCTTAATGGCGACGGACCATGCGGTCCGAGACCTTTACGATTTACTAATGGATGCTCTGCAGACAAAGGAACAACGCACTCATCAGTGAACGTCACTCACCCTTTAGGCTGTCAAACCATATGCTGACGTACGGACCTGGGCAAAACGCATAAGCAACGACCGGATGCCGTGCACAGAGCTGTGACTGCTCTGCATGTGATTGTCATGTGATGGCTTATGCACCTCGCCCAGGAACCCGTCGAAGACAATTCCAAAATACACGCTTGAAACTGAGGATTGTGGATATCATCGCACGCCTCAGGGAGGTGACGGGTGTGGAAGCCTTTGAAGTTACAGGTGGCCGTCCACTTCATGGGACAACACGGATTTATGGAGCAAAGAACGCTGCACTCCCAATTCTCGCCGCAACGGTGATGGCAGGGGATGTCTGTGTCATTCAGGGTGTGCCGAGGCTGCAGGACGTACGGGTGATGGTCCGTATCCTTCAGTCCCTTGGTGCAACGGTCGAGTGGATGGACGATACCATCACGGTAGACCCGAGACAGATTCAAAGCACGGACGTGCCCGATGACCTGATGCGTCAAATGAGGTCTTCCATTTTTCTGATGGGGCCTCTGCTCGCACGTTTTGGAGAGGTGAGAGTCTCGAGGCCGGGAGGCTGTGTCATCGGTCAGCGTCCAATTGACTACCATTTGCGGGGTATGAAAGACCTGGGAGCTAAGGTCGAAGAAGCACATGGCTATGTGCGCTGCACTGCCAATCGCCTGTATGGAAACCACATCAGCCTCGACTTTCCGAGTGTTGGCGCTACCGAAAACCTGATGATGGCGGCGGTGTTCGCAGACGGAGTCACAGTCCTCGAGAATGTTGCGCGTGAGCCAGAGATAGTGGATTTGGCCCGATTTCTCGAAAAGTGCGGCGCCAGTATTGAAGGGGCAGGGGACGACTCCATCAGAATTCGAGGTGTGCATCATTTGACCGGCACCACTCATCAGGTCATACCAGACCGGATTGTTGCCGGCACGATGATGATAGCGGCTGCCGCAACAGGCGGGGATGTGACACTCGAGGGTGTTATTCCTTCTCACCTCGGGGCAACAATGACAAAACTTAAAGAAACTGGTGTGCAGGTCACGGTCGAGCGTGATATAATTCGGGTGAATCAAGGGGCCTCCCGTCTTGCTGCGGATATTCGGACAGCACCATTCCCTGGCTTCCCTACTGATTTACAAGCACCCGCCATGGCACTGCTCACAACCGTCTCCGGAACAAGTGTAATTCGGGAAAGCGTCTTTGAGGCGCGGTTTAAGCATGTCAACGAGTTGGTGCGAATGGGAGCGGACATTGCGGTCGATATTCAAACCGCGGTCATTCGCGGTGTCCCGCGCCTGTCGGGGGCTCTCGTCGAGGCGAGCGACTTGCGCGGTGGAGCTGCACTTGTCATTGCAGGGCTAATGGCCGAGGGGAAAACCCGAATTGAGGGTCTGCAACATATTGATAGAGGCTATCAGCAGCTGGAAACCATGCTGCGAGACCTTGGTGCAGACATCACGAGAATTGATTGAGCCTTTGGCAAGTGAGCAGGAGTTTGCTGCTCATTTGCCTCTAGTTTTAGGAGGGACAAGCCTGTGCAAAGCCCTGCTTCGCGCACCAATCAGGTCCGGAAGGATGCACGGAAAAACAAGGTTTGGACCCGGCGAATCGTATTCGCCTTTTTTATATTTATCGGTTTGGTTGTCCTGTTGGAATCACCGCTTACCCGGATTCGACACATTGTCGTTTCGGGGAATTCCATGCCGGCATCCACTGTCGTGACTGACAGTAATTTACGTCAGGGAATGAGCTTGTGGCAAGTGAACAAAGGCGCGGTAGCGCATTTTATCATGACGAAGGAGCCTTTGGTAGAAAAGGTATCTGTACATACGAATTACAGTTCCGGGACGGTCTCGATTGCAGTGACGCAAAAGACAGAAGTCGCCGTATATTCACAAGCTGGCCAGCGCTACAGTTTGCTCAGTGATGGGACTGTGTACCAAAAGCTTACCCCAAGTTCGCCGTTCAACGTGCCGTTAGTTGAGTCAACCGCCGCCCTGCAGGGACAGGTACAACTCGGGAAAGTCGCTGCAGTGCCGGGACTTGCCACAGTCTGCAAGGAACTCCTAAAGACACCGCCAAGTGAAGTCAACGAGATTTCGGAGATTGTGCTTGATAAGTACGGGAATGCAACCATGTACCTGGACAACGGATTCGCCGTCCAAACCGAGTCGCAACAAGTGGCTTCGACGCTTGGAAATGTAGGTAGTGTCGTAACGTACTTCAGCGGTCAGGGGTATGGACCTGGACTCATCGACATGAGCGGGAACCCTCCTTATCGATACATCCCATTTCGACCGACCGCGAATACCACGAAAGGAAAGTGAACATGCGGACACGGACCAAGCTAGCCTACTCCCTATCCGTCGTTGCGATGGTGCTCGGCTTTATGGTCGCTGTTCAGTATAAGCAGCAGGTGCTGGCGCATGGGACAAGTGGTGTCTTTTCGTCTGCGGACCCCGAGCAGAAGCAGATGCTGACTGAACTCACCGCGCTAAAGCGGTCGAACGCGAACGCACAGCAGCAACTGGCAACGCTAACGGGGCAACTTTCGAGTTTTGAACAGGCATCCGCCGGTGGAAACACTGCCTTACAGCAATTACAACAGCGACTGCAAGACGAGCGTATCCTCGCGGGAGTGACACCTGTGACCGGCCCAGGTATCAGTGTGACGTTGATGGACGGCGTTTCAACGGGCGGCAATGTCGAGCAAGTACTGACACATGACTGGGACATCCGGAGTGTCATCAACGAATTGTTTACCGCGGGTGCAGAAGCTGTCTCTATCAATGGCTACCGCGTCGTGGCCACGTCTGGAATTTTCTGCACCGGGCCCGTCGTGAAGATTAACGACCACCGAATCGGTGCACCGTTTACGATTTACGCCATTGGCGACGCGAAGGCTCTGCAGTCAGCGCTCACGATTCAAGGAGGTATTCTCGACAGTCTACGCCAGCGAGGTGTGAACGCTTCAGAGCCGAAAATCCTTCCGACCATCAACATGCCTGCGTATACGGGCACATTGATGGCAAGCGGGACACCGTAAAGGACAGGGGGTGACTTCCGTGAAGCAAACCGCTTTGGTGTGGTCTTTCACCGGCATCGCTGTGGTTGTGGGGTTTTTGCTGACCGTTCAGCTGACATCGCGTCCACAGACCACCGGCACCGCGGCACTTTCGAGTTATATCGACTTGCGAACACAGATAGAGGAACAAAACCAAGAGCATCAAACCCTGTTGCACCAGATTGCCAAGGCAGAAGCCCAGGTCAGCGAGTATCAAGCCGCAGCAGGCCATGGCACGAGTATGATGAGCGCACTTCAACAAGACGCGAAAAGTGTCGCCAAGGAGGCTGGCCTCACGTCGGTTTCCGGTCCGGGAATTACGATTGCGATTTACTACGACCCAACGCTTCCGTTTGATGAGAAAACCGCGGGTTTATTTGACCAGATATCGGATCAGGAAATTGGTTTAATTGTGAATGACTTGTACGCAAACGGCGCAACAGCCATCAGTATCAACGGACAACGATTGGTTACGACTTCGTCGATTCGCCTTGTGTCCGGGCTCAGTGGAAACAGCACCCTGCAAGTGAACACAGTCCCGATTACAGAGCCCTACGTGATTACAGCGGTTGGAGACATACAGCGCATGCAGGCTGTGCTGACGCTGAACAACACAGTCCCGGAACTCAACCTTATGCAGGAGCAATGTATTATTACTCCGCACACAGGGAAGGGCGTCACCGTGCCAGGCTATCGGGGGCCGTTACCGGGCAGTTTCGCGAAGGAGGTCCACTAACTTGATATGGTTGCCCGTACTAGGTCTGATTGTCGGCGTTGCGATTGGGTTTGTCGCCAACGTTACAGTCCCGCTGATGTACTCCAGCTATCTGTCGATTGCAATTCTCGCGGCCCTTGACACCGTGTTTGGCGGCATCAGAGCCAGCCTTGACAAGACTTTTGACTCTGCGGTGTTTCTCTCTGGTTTCTTCTTCAACACACTCATTGCCGCCTTGTTGGCCTATATTGGGAATCAACTCGGCGTCGATCTCTACCTGGCCGCTGTTGTCGCGTTTGGTGTGCGTCTGTTCCAAAATATCGCAGTCATCCGCCGAATCGCGTTTGACAGAGCCGGGAAACGCAGATTGAAGCGCGAATAGGGGCTCAGGCCTCGGGAGAACCCACCCTTCTTACGGCAATTCTGAAAGGGCCGGGGACCTGTTGCCTGTTCACAATGAAGACTCTCTCATCTTCAGGGAGGAATTCGTCGAAAAAAATTTCACTGAAAAAGAGGATTGTCGTATAGCTTGTGGAAATAGCAATAAGTCATATTGTGCACTGTCGTGGAGGTAGGGAGGTGCCACACGTTTGGCCAAAGGAGAATACATCGTCAGTTTAGACATCGGCACTTCTAAGGTTAGGGCAATCATTGGTGAACAAACCGGAAATTCCATCAGCGTGATTGGCGTCGGCTCAGCCGACGGTGAAGGGATACGTCATGGTTCCATCGTAGATATAGATCTCACGGTTCAGTCTATCCGTGAAGCGGTTGACCACGCAGAACGGATGGTCGGCATTCACATCGCATCAGCCTACGTTGGTATATCAGGCAACCATATCCAGTTGCAGAGCAGTCACGGTGTAGTTGCCGTATCCTCCCAGGACCGCGAAATCGGCGAAGAGGACATTGAACGTGTCCTGCAACAGGCCCGAGTTATCGCGCTTCCTCCGGAACGAGAAATCATTGACGTAGTGGCCAAGGAGTACATCGTGGACGGGCTGCGCGGGATTATGGACCCTCGCGGCATGCTTGGTGTGCGCCTTGAAGTCGAAGCGTATTTGATTACGGGGAGCAGAACAGCCATCCACAATGTCGTTCGCTGTGTGGAAAAGGCGGGTATCGAGGTTGCAAATCTTGTGCTCATGCCGATGGCTGCAAGTTCTATCGCCCTCTCCCAGGATGAGCGCAAGCTCGGTGTTGCGCTGGTGGATGTTGGCGCAGGTGCCACTTCGGTGTCGGTGTTTGAAAACGGAGTTCTTGTTGGGACAAGCATTATCCCAATGGGTGGGGACTACGTGACGCACGACATTGCGATTGGCCTGCGAACCCAAACCGCACATGCTGAGCAAGTTAAAATGCGCCACGGATGCGCTGCAGTAGATGCTGCTTCCGAGAGTGAGAGATTTGAAGTGCCGAGAATTGGAAATCATCAGGCCGTGGAATACACGCAGCAGGAATTGGCATCAATCATTGAGCCGCGAATGCAGGAAATATTCTCTTTGGTTCGAAAAGAGATTGAAAAGATGGGTTATATCCATGATTTACCCAGTGGTTACGTGCTTCACGGCGGCTGTATGTCAATGCAAGCTGCCGGTGAGTTGGCGAGCCAAGAACTGCAAGCGCCGGTGCGTGTCGCAGTACCCGAGTTTCTCGGGGTGCGGGACCCATCCTTCGTCAATGGCGTGGGAATTATCGGTTACGCTTTGCGCTCACAGTTGAGGGCCAACCAAATGGAAACAGTCTCTGCATCACGGCCTGTCAAGACCGGCGGCGGCATGTTTTCTCGAATCAAAGATTGGTTGCGTGATTTCATCTAAAGCTTTTAGATTTGGGTGAAGGGGTTAGAAAACCCATCAGGCGCGCCGGAAGTTGCAGCAATGGCTGAGGATGGGATAGTCAAGGAGGAGCAGCAATGCTTGATTTCGATGTCGATTATGAACCACTTGCGAAAATAAAAGTCATCGGCGTTGGCGGCGGCGGTTGCAACGCCGTGAACCGGATGATTGAGTCTGGGATAGAAGGCGTCGAGTTTATCGTCGTCAATACTGACCAACAGGCGCTGCAACTCTCGAAAGCCCCAGTCAAGTTGCAAATTGGTGAAAAGCTGACTCGTGGACTCGGAGCCGGAGCCAATCCAGACATCGGGAAGAAGGCCGCCGAAGAGAGCCGCGAGCTGCTGGTGAACGCACTGACGGGTGCAGACCTCGTGTTTGTTACTGCCGGTATGGGCGGCGGCACGGGAACAGGAGCAGCGCCGATTATTGCAGAAATTGCCAAGGAGATTGGGGCACTCACAGTTGGCGTGGTGACAAAACCGTTTCGGTTTGAACAGAAGCGTCGGATGAGTCAGGCAGAAGGCGGTGTGAACAACCTCAAGGAGAAGGTTGACACACTGATTGTGATTCCAAATGACCGTTTGCTTGAAATTGTCGATCGCAACACGCCGATGCTTGAGGCTTTCCGGGAAGCCGACAACGTGTTGCGGCAAGGTGTATCTGGTATTTCTGACCTTATTGCTGTTCCAGGACTCATTAATGTCGACTTTGCAGACGTCAAGGCGATTATGGCCGAGCGTGGCTCGGCTCTGATGGGAATTGGTGTCGGCAGCGGTGAAAATCGCGCCACGGATGCAGCCAAAAACGCCATTAGCAGCCCACTGCTTGAAACGTCGATTGATGGGGCGATGGGCGTGTTGATGCACATTGCCGGTGGTTCGGACCTCAGCTTGTGGGAAGTCAACGAGGCTGCTGATATCGTGTCTACAGCTGCAGACCCGGACGTAAACATGATTTTCGGTGCACACATCAACCCAGAACTCGGAGATGAGATTGTCGTTACTGTGATTGCTACGGGATTTGAGAACCAAGGCAAGGCGCACCAGCCGTCCATGAATCAAGCGGCGGCAACGACAGCCAGTCCGAAGTCAAAAGCTCCCCTGATTGAAGACTTCCAGCCGCAATCAGGAAATGCTTGGGATGTCCCTGCGTTTATGAGACGCCGCGATGGAAGACTATCGCGGGATAAGTAACAGACGATACACAACACACGACTCTTTGCTCTTGTCAGAAACCGACTCATTTTTGCCTTTCATTGGCTCGTCAAGGACTTATCCTTGGCGGGCCAATTTATTTTCGGAGTGTTTTGGTCCCTCTTCCGATTTGCCTCACGCGTCTCGTTTTCCTCTCGTTTTCCATTTCCAACCGCGAGTTTTCAGGAATCAACAAAACTTCTACTGATTCTTTGTCAAGTTCCGACAGGGTTTGAAATAGAGATGTACTATACTGTGACCATCGCAGCTTGAGGTGATGCCGTGCCTGTCATATATGCAGACGTGGTTTTCTTGGTCAACCTGGTGATGGACGGTGTAATCGTCATTGCTACCTGCATGATTGTCAAGCGCCCTATTCGCCCAGGGCGCGTCTTGGCAGGAGCCGTCTTCGGGGCCGCATACGCCTTGCTTCTCTTCGTTCCACACTTGCAGATTTTCACCACTTGGTTGGGGAAAGCGTTGGCGTCCCTGCTCATGGTCATTATCGCCGTTCCATTTCGAGGTTTGCTCGATATTGCCAAGAACGTCATTGTCCTCTATTGCGTCACATTCGTGATGGCGGGTGCTGTGCTCGCGCTTCACTTTGCAGCACCTGGCATGAGCCTTGCGCAGGGAACTATCATCTCTGGTGGGCGCATTGCTTTTGAGACATCCGTCAGTGGCCTCGGTATCGTCGCTGCAGTTCCGCTCTCCATCTGGGTCCTGAATTCTGCGATTGGGCGTGCAAGAGGTCTTAGGCACCGCGCACAAAGCCTGTTCCAAGTGACCGCACGGCTGGATGACCGCGAGGTGTCCTGCACGGGTCTGATGGACACTGGCAATCAACTGCACGATCCGTTGTCGAATTACCCTGTCTGTCTCGTGGATGCTGTGGTCTTTCAGGAACTGGTTCCCGATTCGATGAAGCGTCTGTGTCGACAAGGGACCGATCTTCTCGCTGCGATTACCACCCTGAAATCCGACCAAGAGCTGCCAAAACTGTACTGGGTACCTTTTCGTGGCGCTGGTGGAGGCCAGAAATTAACGATTGCGATTCGTCCGGACGAGTTATGGGTGACGCAGGAAGATGGTAACCGGGTCATGGCACGGCCGTGTTTGCTAGCGCTGCACATGGAACCATTGTCTGTTGACGCCCGGTTTCAAGCCATATTACACACAGAAATACTTGCGGGGGATGACAGACATGACCGAGACGCGTCGATTCAGAAACATGAGCATGAAACTTCGAATTCGTTTACAGCTCCTATGGATTCGCATCCGGCTAAAAGTTAACGGTGGTGCCGAGGAGATCTACTACGTCGGTGGCAGTGAGGCACTACCACCTCCCTTGACAAGGGATGAAGAAGCCTATTTGCTGACACGGTTACCGGATGGTGATGAGTCTGTAAGATCTATGTTGATTGAGCGCAATCTGAGGCTTGTCGTATATATTGCAAGGAAGTTTGAGAACACCGGGTTGCATATTGAGGACTTGGTCTCAATTGGCACCATTGGCCTCATCAAGGCCGTTAACACATTTGACCCAGGCAAGAAAATCAAGCTTGCTACCTATGCCTCGAGGTGCATTGAAAATGAAATTCTGATGTACTTGCGCCGCAACAATAAACTAAAGTCAGAAGTCTCGTTTGACGAACCTCTGAATGTGGACTGGGATGGAAACGAGTTGCTTTTGTCTGACGTTCTTGGCACCGAGGCGGACACCATCTACCGCAATCTCGAAGATGAGGTTGATAAAGTACTGCTCTATGATGCGCTGTCCAAGCTGACTGACAGGGAACGGCGTATCATGGAACTCCGCTTTGGCCTTGGACGACCGTCCGAAATGACGCAAAAAGACGTCGCTGACCTGCTTGGAATTTCACAGTCTTACATCTCACGGTTGGAGAAACGTATCATCAAACGACTCCGCAGGGAATTTAACCGCATGGTGTGAGCGTCTCGCTGCAGCGTTGACTTGTTCTGGGCTCAAGTAGCGATGTCCCACCGGGCGCAATTGATTTTCGAGGTAAGCCCGACTTTGCAGTACGAAACCGCGAAAGAAGGTGAGGCAAAAAAGCGCTTATGGGCCGCGAAGAGACACTCCAAAGGATGGATAAAGCTCGTCTTCGTGCATAACTTTGCCCCCCACGGAAATACTGATGACGACATTTTGCGATATGGACTCAAATATTGCTGAAATCGTCAGTCACCTTGGGGGGAACATAGATTGAAACGTACCAAAGTCGAGATTTGCGGCGTGAACACCTCCCAGCTTCCGGTGTTAACCAACGCCGAAATGCGGGAACTGTTCACAGCTTTAAACGAAGGTGACCTTACTTCCCGGGAGAAACTGGTGAATGGCAATCTGCGGTTAGTCCTCTCCGTTATCCAGCGCTTCAACAATCGCGGCGAATACGTGGATGACCTGTTTCAGGTTGGTTGCATCGGCTTAATGAAGGCAATTGACAATTTTGACCTCGGCCAGAACGTACGTTTTTCTACTTACGCTGTACCCATGATTATTGGCGAAATTCGCAGGTACCTACGAGACAACAACCCCATTCGTGTCAGTCGGTCGCTCCGAGATATCGCGTATAAGGCCTTGCAAGTTCGAGATCAATTGACCAATCAGAATCTCCGTGAACCCACGATTCAGGAAATTTCTTCAGAACTCTCTCTGCCCAAAGAGGACGTTGTCTTCGCGCTCGACGCGATTCAGGACCCTGTGTCACTCTTTGAACCCATCTATCATGATGGCGGCGATCCGATTTACGTGATGGACCAGATTCACGACGACAAGAATTTGGACAAGTCGTGGGTTGAAGAAATCGCAGTTCGAGAAGCCATGCGTCGGTTGAATGACCGTGAAAAAAAGATTCTGTCGATGAGGTTCTTCGAAGGCAAGACGCAGATGGAGGTCGCGGAGGAGATAGGTATCTCTCAAGCGCAGGTGTCTCGACTCGAAAAAGCTGCCATTCAGAGAATGCAAAAACACGTCCAAAGTGATGCCTGAGTTATCATGTCAGCTAGCACCCTCTGCATTCTGTCTCTGCCAAGTTGATGGCCCCCGGCAAGTTCCATTTTCTTCGTCATATACTGTGAGGAGAATGGAGTCTGTGGAGGTGGCACTATCATGCGCATTTCTGACTTACAGTCAAAGGATGTTGTCAGTGTCGGCGACGGGAAACGCCTCGGCTCAATTGGTGACCTTGAGATAGACACGGACAGCGGACTGATTTCGGCACTCGTCATCCCTTCCCAAGGACGGTTTTTTGGCATGGTTGGCGGTGGACAGGATTATGTCGTACCGTGGAACCAGATTGTCAAAATTGGCACCGATGTCATCCTTGTCGATTTGCGACCTCTACGTGAGTCAGGTTACTACCTACCGCCACAGTCCGGAAAAAAAGGAACAGGCGGCTACTAAACGGGCTAGCAGTGCAAATCACAACCGATGCCGATTCCGGCCGTTGCCTGGGGACCGACTTCTGTCGTAAGCTCTAGATAGCATATCCGGAGGAGGCGTTTTTTTGTTCCATCGCTGGACTGGAAGTAGAGTGAAAGATGACATCTGGTTGAGACCCGCTTTCGTCGATAAGTTTGTCTCCGCTGGATATTCTTTTCGACAAGGCGGGTTTAGTGACAGTCCGTTTGAGGGGTTAAACCTTGGTTTCCATGTTGGCGACGACCCTCAAAAGGTGGCTCAAAACCGGACTCACGTTGCGCAGTGTGGCTTTGGACCTGTTGACGAATGGGTGGTTGCGAAGCAGGTGCATGGCAATGGTGTAGCCGTTGTCGGCCAAGCCGAACGGAGCCAAGGTGCGTTGGCTGATGTCTTACCTGTACCGGACTGTGATGCACTCGTGACCAATGAACCTGATACGACACTGGTGGTCTTGACTGCAGATTGTGTTCCCGTCCTCTTCTACGATCCGGTGCACCACGCAATTGGTGCTGCTCATTCCGGTTGGAAAGGAACAACGCTGCACATCGTGCAACAAGTGATTCTTCACATGAACTTTCTCTATCATACAGAGCCAAAAGACTTGCAAGTATCGATTGGCCCGTCGATTCGTCGGTGTTGCTACGAGGTTGACGACAAGGTCGCTGAGCCTGTTCGAGAAGAATTTGGCGCACAGTATCTTGTTCCGCGTTTTCAGGCACCGGGAAAGTATTTTCTCAGCCTGCAGGCATGCATTAAGAGTGACTTGAGAAAAATGGGAGTACCTACAGCGAATATCGACGATGTAGGTGTATGTACTGCGTGCCACACCGATGTCCTATTTTCGCATCGCGCGGAAAATGGACGAACAGGCCGGCAGTCGGGCTTGATTCGACTAAACGGCTGAGCAGAGAGGACGCTTCCTCTGAAGAGGCAAGACTTCGTTCCTGAAGCCCTGTGATTCCAAAAACACAAATTCGTGGCGTCATGGCGTGTAGTTGTGTGGTTGCCCTGCAGTTCAGGAGCGTAGTCAGGGAGGACTTGAGTGCTTGCCGTTGAACTAGATAGGAGGGGGAGTTGGAATGGACACCAAGGCTGACTTTGAACGACGATGGATGGACGTGTCAGCGCGGGTTACCTCTGCCTGTGAGCGTTCGAGCCGTTCTCCTGACGAAGTTCGAATTATCGGTGTGACGAAAACAGTGGATTCACCTACGCTCGATTTTTTGCTCGACGCAGGCGTGCGTGAGTTCGGCGAAAACCGCTGGCAGCACGCGCGTGACATGCTCGAGCATCCCCGAGCCAAACAGGCGACGTGGCATTTTATCGGGCACTTGCAGAGCAATAAGGCCAAGTATATCGTACCAAACTTTACTTTTATCCACTCTGTTGACTCGGCTTTGCTGCTATCGGAAATTGAACACCAGGCAAGGCGATTTGATAGCGACATCAAGGCGCTGATTCAAGTGAATGTCTCCGGTGAGGAAACCAAGTATGGCGCTGACCCGGGAGAAGTAAAGGCTTTACTTGAAGCTTCTCTCAAGTGTTCCAGAACCCATGTCATCGGTCTGATGACGATGGCACCGGCTGGGGCCTCGGAACCAGTTGTGCGAGACGTCTTTCGGGGCTTAGCCGCTTTGCGCGAAGACCTGCAGCAGTCGCTCGGAATCAATTCCCTCACCGAACTGTCGATGGGGATGTCAGATGATTTTGAATGGGCAATTGAAGAAGGAGCGACCATGATCCGCGTAGGGCGGAAACTCATGGGCGGCTAAGGAGTCGGGAATCTACCTGAAATGAGGCCAGTGAATGGGCGGCGTTAATGTGCTTTTGCAGATTATAGGTACCATCTTAGCGGTTTATGGTTATGTCCTGATTGCAACGGCCATTATTTCCTGGATTCCAGATTTGTCATCGACGCAGTTGGGACAAATTCTGGACCGTTTATCGGATCCCTACCTGCGTATCTTTCGACGGTTTATCCCACCCGTTCAGTTGGGTGGAATCATGCTCGATATCGCCTTTTTGGTGGCTATCATTGTGTACTTTTTTGTGGAGCGGGGCATCCTGTCTCTCCTGTACACTATCGCCATGAGGATTGTCGGATGAGCCTTGACGAGCCAAGAAGCAGCAACTGGCTGCGGCCATCTGAACAACCGTTCTACCGCAGGGCCATGGATTGGGTTGACTTTGTTCGCCGTGAAATGAACTGGAAGTTAACCGATTTTCTTACTCCTCGTGAGTTTCAAATCCTTGAATCGGTTGCGAGACATATGAACTGTATCGTCCGAGGGTACGGCGGTGCCGAGGTTTCGGAGAGACAACGCGCCTACATCATGCCTGACGACTGGCAACCGCAGCCCCATGATTTTGCGGTGGTTCTGCTTAAAGCGTCTACCTTGGACGAGAGCCTCAGTCACGGCGCCGTACTTGGCTCGATTCTCGGTACAGGCATTGATAGGCGGAAAATCGGGGACATTGAGACAGGCGGCAGCAATGCTGTGGTCGCTGTTTGTGAAGACATTGTCCCATTTCTCCGAACCAACTGGTTGCAGGCAGGCAAACACGCCATCTCTGTGGCGATGACTGAAGAAGCCGTCTTTCATGGCCCAAGTTACGAACGAGAGCATGTAAGTCTGGCTTCTCTAAGGCTTGACGCTCTGATTGGAGCTTGTTGTCACTGGTCTCGAACCAAGGCAAAGGAAGCCGTCACAAGCGGTGATGTCACACTCAACTTCGGTGAAATTGACTCTCCGGACGAGAGCCTGACAGATGGCGACATCATCTCAGTGCGACACTTCGGACGGATTCGTGTATTCGGACAGGTTGGCGAATCACGTAAAGGGCGGATGCGCGTTGAGGTGGGCATACTAAAATCCAAACCCTGAGCAGGAAATGTCCGTCATATGTCGAAATCGTTACCACGTTTGGTCGGTCTTTTGTGCGTTTGCCGCCATGCTTTGTCGATTGTTTGGGGATTGTCCCGATTTTACATTAGAACCATCCCGCATGACGTCGATTTATCGCACAGACAATTGCCATGTGCGTTTGTGATAGGAGGGCTTGAGGATGCCATTATCCCCGTTGGATATTCACAACAAGGAATTCAGTCGTTCTTTTCGCGGCTATGATGAAGACGAAGTCGACGATTTTCTGGAACGTGTGATTCAGGACTATGAGAGTTTGATTCGTCAGAACAAAGACCTTGAAGAAGATGTTGAGCAACACAAAGAGAAGCTTCGGCATTTCACGAACATTGAAGAGAGCTTGAGCAAGGCCATCATCGTGGCTCAGGAGACGGCAGAAGAAGTAAAGAACAACGCGCGTAAGGAAGCCCAGCTTATTATCAAGGAAGCGGAGAAGAACGCTGATCGCATCGTTTCCGAAGCGTTGAACAAATCTCGTAAGATTGCTCTCGAAGTGGAGGAAGTTCAGAAACACGCCGCCATCTTCAGGGCGAGGTTTCGCTCACTCATTCAGGCGCAGCTGGAAATGCTTGAGTCGGGTGACTGGGACAAATTTGACCGCGAGGTGAGCACCCGGTCAGAGAGCCCGATGCGTGAAGGGTTCACGAGAGAGTTTGCGTCGCAGGAAGGCTGACGAGGCCGTCATTCCTTAACGAATGGACATGTGCGGCTTATGTACATTTTTGGCTGATACCGTTAGCCGTCGGAAACAAGCTGTCTCAACAAACGTGCTCCATGCGTTTACGTCTACAGTCTGATACGTACTAGAGGAGGCCGGTCCGGCCTCCTCTTTCGCGCCTGTATAGCTCTAGTGGACATGGATTCACACAATTCTAGTGACAAGATACGTTACAACCCCGAGCATGAGAGCCAGAAAAAACAACGATGTATATGGGATATTGTACTCGAACCAGTAATGTACGAGAAAACTAGCAACGACTTCGACGGCCCCTATCCACATGAGGATGAGGGCAACGGCTTGGATTTGGTGCCTGCGCAATCCTCTCTCTCCCCCATTGTCAATTGCTATCTATGATACAGGATATTGTTGAAAGATGGCGTGACAGACTCGTGAACTTCAGTTTCCAGTTATCCCAACGTATCACGTGGTGACCGAAAGTGGAACATAAGGCGTACGGTTGTAAGGGTTAAAGTTGCCGCAGCGGTGACGATGAAAGCAGCACGCAGCAGTGACGATGAAAGCAGCAGTGGAGAAACTTCAAAGCACCGTTGTATGATGAACACCTTGTCTTGGCACGAGAGGAGAGGTGCCTGTGAAAGACAGTGCAAACGTAAAAGATGTCCTACTCAAAATGAAACAGGAACTTTTAGACAGGACGTCGCGGACAGGTCGATACGGGCTTGATGCTGCGATGCGTGATGAACTTGGGGAACTGTCAATGGCCGACAACCATCCTGCAGACGTAGCGTCGGAGTTGTTCGAACGCGGCAAGGACCTTGGGCTGCAGCGTTTGACTGAGCAACGGCTCAATGAGGTTGAAAACGCCCTCGTCGCACTTGAGGAGGGTCGCTACGGTATCTGCCAGAACTGCGGACAACCCATCGGTGATGAGCGCATGGAAGCAAATCCGCTTGCCGTCGAATGTATTGGTTGCCGTATGCGTCAGGAGGATTTGCGCTATGACTTGGTGCGGCCCGTGGAGGAGTCGTTTCTAATGCCCTTCTACGGCCGTTCAAACCTCGACGGTTCGGACCGAAACGAGTTTGACGGTGAGGATTCATGGCAGGCGGTTGCGAGATACAATCAGCGACCGGGATATGATGAAGAATATGACATCCCGGTGGACCGGGAACACATGGACGACAATGAAGGCATCGTCGATCCGATGGATAGAATCTCCAATGAGGAGTACCGCGCACAGCGTCCATAGCCAGCGTTTTCACCTTCACTTCAGCTTCTGCAAATATGGTAGACTGTCACAGTGTACCAACCAGTGGAAGACGAGCAGTGGAGGTGGACGGGGTGTTGGTTTACATTTTGGCTGTGATTGTGTTTGGGCTTGATCAACTTGTGAAATACATTGTGCGAACATCGATGGCTGTAAACCAGATGATTCCTATTTGGCCGCATGTTCTGGTCCTTGACTATATCCGGAACCCTGGCGCGGCCTGGGGAATGTTCGGGCATGCACGTTACTTGTTGATTCTGATTGCCTTGATTGTAATTGCAGCGGTCGTTTACGTGCAGTCGAGGTATCGACCTAAAATTGGGTTTCAGATTGGCCTTGGCCTGGTCCTGGGCGGGGCTCTCGGTAACCTGATGGACCGGATTGTGTACGGTAAGGTAATTGATTACATCTATTTTCAAATCATCAATTTCCCTGTATTCAACCTTGCCGACAGTGCAATTACAATTGGTGTTATCCTAATCTTGTTGCAGAGCATCGGATCTAGTCAAAATCGACCGAATGGCTCCTCGGAGGACATACAATGACAGACGACATCAAGCAGGTTGTCGCCGGGCATGATGACGAAGGTACACGCCTCGACGTGTGGTTGACGGAAGCACTGCAGGATGATGATGTCGAGGTTTCGCGCAATCAAGTGCAGACCCTGCTTCAGGACGGTGTCATCAGTGGACCCAGAGCGCGTCTGAAACCAAGCGACAAGGTGCAGGCCGGTGAGCTTTACACGATTATGTTGCCGGCCGAACGCCCGTTTGAGATTGCCGCTGAAGACATCGCAGTTGACCGCGTGTACGATGACGAGCATGTCGTTGTTGTCAATAAGCCGCGCGGTCTCGTGGTCCATCCTGGAGCGGGAAACTTGTCAGGAACCCTTGTCAACGCGCTCGTCGGGCAGGGGATGCGATTGTCACAACTCGGCGGCGCGATGCGGCCCGGGGTTGTCCACCGAATTGACAAAGATACTTCCGGTCTTCTCGTGTTGGCGAAAACGGACTTGGCATATCATCGATTGTCTGAACAATTTCGGGAACATAGCATTACGCGTCTGTACAAGGCTATCGTTCACGGGAATCTGGAGCATGATACAGGTCTCATTGACGCGCCGATTGGACGCGACCCACAAAACCGTCAGCGGATGGCAGTGCGGGAGTCCGGAAAGCCGGCAATTTCTCATTTTCGCGTTCTCCAGCGGTTCGGGAAATACACATACCTGGAACTGCGTCTGGAGACTGGACGGACGCATCAGATTCGCGTGCATATGGCATACATTGGTTTTCCGTTGGCTGGCGATCCGGTGTACGGACCCCGTCACACACTGCCCATTGAAGGACAAGCGCTGCACGCCGCGACACTCGGTTTCATCCACCCGTCCACGGGAGAGTCACTGCAGTTTACAGCCGACTTACCGGAAGACATGGAACGCTTGCTCCGTATATTGGCGTCAACGGACAGTTCCGGTACTTGACGAGTGGGCTATTCATTTGATACGTTTGTACGGAATCAAGTACTGCCTTTAAACCAGTCCCGTGAGATTGGAAAGGAGTCGGAATAAGACGGGTTTGCTGTACCTTGGTTTGGTGCAGACCCCTCACACTCGGCTGCTTTCCCTGACGGAAGCAGCCGTTTTCTTATGTCCGGGACCAGGGCAGGCACGCAAAACAAGCACGTGACTGAAATAAGTCGCAGTGTGATGTCAGTTTCAACCGAAAGGACGGAGAAGCGTGAATCCAAAGGCACAGATTATGGATAGTATCGCCATGCGCCGCTCCATCACCCGCATGGCCCATGAGATTTTGGAAAAGAACAAGGGCCTCGACGGGGTGGTCTTGGTAGGTATTGTCACGCGAGGAGCACGCCTGGCAGACCGTCTGGCAGACCGGCTGATGGACATTGAAGGAACCAAGGTGGAAGTTTATCACCTCGATTCCCGCCCGTTTCGAGACGACGTAGCAAAGAACACAGAGCGGCGGCCGATTCAGGGATTTGAGGTGACAGGGAAGACCGTCGTGCTGGTTGATGACGTGCTATACACGGGTAGAACCGTTCGAGCTGCGCTAGACGCGTTGATGGCAACAGGCAGGGCACGGACAGTGCAGTTTGCTGCTCTCATCGACAGAGGTCACCGAGAGCTTCCGATTCGGGCGGATTTTGTCGGAAAAAACGTGCCGACGGCCAGAGATGAGAAGATTGCTGTTCACCTGATGGAAGTCGACGGAGAGGATGGTGTTTGGATTGTTGGCCAGCCCTAAGACGACATCACTAGACACAGCTGCAGGACCTCGGAAGACATCTGGTTTTCACAGGGCAGCACGAGACCTTGTGTCGGTTGACGTACTCTCCAGACTCGAGGTGGAATACTACATTTCACAGGCGGAATTACTGCGGGAGAGCTCGCGAAAGGACGTCATGCAGTTACATCAAGGTGCAGTCGTGGCATCGCTGTTCTATGAGCCTAGTACGCGGACGAGACTGTCATTCGAAACGGCGGCGCTGCGCATTGGTGCACAAGTTGTCGGCGCCGAAAACGCACTTGAGAACTCCTCTGCCAAAAAAGGCGAGCGGTTGGAAGACACCCTGCGCATTGTCGGGAGCTATGCAGACGTTGTTGTCGTAAGGCATCACGAGAATGACACCTTGGGACGTGCTGCAAGTGCTTGCCCGGTGCCCGTCGTCAGTGCTGGCACCGGATCTGGAGAACACCCAACTCAGGCTTTGCTTGATGTGTACACGCTCAAACGGGAACTAGGTCAAGTCGACAACCTTTCCATCAGCATACTTGGTGACCTACGTTACGGGCGTACAGTACACTCCTTGTTAACCCTCCTCACACAGTTCTCGGGCGTGAAGGTGACCATGCTTCCGGTGCCGGGACTTGAGTTGCCAGCACCTTTGCTGGAGTACCTGAAGCTGGCCGGACTGGACGTACAAGTGGCAGAGTCCCTTCGTGACGCCCTTGCTCACGCAGACGCAGTGTATCAAACCAGAATTCAGACGGAACGACTGCAGGACGAAGCTGCGCTAAAAGCGGCAAGTGCGCTTCACTTGGGCCAAACCGAGCTCAAATTGCTCCCTGCACACGCTCGCATCTTGCATCCACTGCCACGCGTTGGTGAACTCGATCCGGCACTTGATTCCGACCCGCGCGCAGCATACTTCCGCCAGGCGGAAAATGGGCTTTTCATACGGATGGCTGTTTTGGACAGCATGTTGGAAGAGGGGATTTCGTGAAACGAAAGCTAATTGGCGGGCGGCTGCTCAACTTGACCGACGGCAGCCTGACAAACACAGAAATTCTTGTAGATGACCTGTCTGGCGTAATTCTTGCCATTGGAGCCGACTTGCCGGGTGCAGACGAAATCATCGAATTGCATGGTGAAGTCTTGCTGCCGGGATTCATTGACCTGCACGTGCATCTTCGTGAACCCGGGTTTGAGCATAAAGAAACGATTCAAAGTGGCGCACGGGCGGCAGCAGCAGGAGGGTTTACGAAAATTGCATGTATGCCGAACACGAATCCGCCTCTAGACACGCCAGAACTTGTCAAGTACGTCCGGGACAAGGCAATTGAAGCCGGTGCGGCAGGCGTGTTGCCCATCGCATGCATTACGAAAAATGAGGCGGGCGAAACGTTGACGGATTTCGCCGCCCTCAAAGCTGCCGGAGCCATCGCGCTGTCAGATGACGGTAAAGGGGTTCAAAATGGCGGTCTGATGCGTGAAGCATTCGTCGAAGCCCAAAAACTTTCCTTGCCGATTGCGATTCATGCGGAAGACGAATCGATTGCGAGAGATGGTGTCTTTAATAAGGAAGCCGCTATCCGTCACGGTGTGAGCATTCAGCACGGTGAATCGGAATCGGCAATGATTGCTAGGGATATCCTGCTGGCCGAGCAAACTGGAGCTCATCTCCATGTTTGTCATGTCAGCGTTGAGCCTGCAGTGGCACTGATTCGCTGGGCTAAACAGCGGGGCGTACACGTGACGGCCGAAGTGACTCCACACCATCTGTTGCTGTCAGAAGACGTCATCGACCGTGCAGACTCACTCTACAAGGTGAATCCACCGCTGCGCAGTGAAGCGGACAGGCAAGCCTGCTTGGCCGGCTTTCTTGATGGGACTCTAGATGTTGTAGCGACTGACCACGCACCACATAGTGACGAGGAGAAGGCAAGGCCACTGTCAGCTGCGCCATTTGGAATGGTGGGCATTGAGACTGTGTTTCCGTTGCTTTACACCCATCTGGTGGAGCCAGGGCTTCTAAGCTTGCGAGAACTGGTGCTTAAAATGAGCACCAAACCGGCTTTCGCATTTGGCCTGGATGGAGGAGTCGTTCGAGTTGGTGGACCGGCAGACATTACGGCCGTCGATCTTGATACGACGCACACCATTGACCCAACCAAGTTTTTTTCCAAAGGCAACAACACACCTTTTGCAGGATGGAAGGCACGTGGTTTTTCGAACCTGACCTTGTTGCAGGGGAAAGTCATTTACCAAAGCGGGGAGGTCAAGTGATGGCAGAGCAACAGCAGAGAGCGCGGCTTGTGCTAGAGGACGGTCACGTCTTCGAAGGGCAGTCGTTTGGAGGCTCTGGAGAATCATACGGGGAAATTGTGTTCAACACCGGGATGACAGGCTACCAAGAGGTTCTCACCGACCCATCCTATTACGGCCAGATTGTCACAATGACGTATCCGCTCATTGGCAACTACGGGGTTAACGTGGATGATGTCGAATCTCGAGGGCCGCATGTCCGCGGGTTTGTGGTGCGGGAGTTTAGCGAAGTACCAAGCCACTTTCGCAGTCTGGATAACTTGTCAGATTACTTGAAAAAAAATGGCATCATCGGCATTTCTGGCGTGGATACACGCAAAATCACGAAACTCATACGGACGGAAGGTACGATGAAAGCCGTCTTGACGACCCTCGATACACCGCTCGAAGAGTTGCTGCAGAACTTGGAGAGGCCACTGCAGAAGGACCAGATTGACCACGTGACGACGCAAACAACGTACCGCTCTCCAGGGGGAGACAGGCGGATAGTCGCGCTGGATTTTGGGATGAAGTCGGGCGTTGTTCGGTCTCTGCTGGCGCGCGACTGTGATGTCATCGTCGTACCGGCGAGAACCACTGCAGAGGAAATTTTGTCCTGGAGCCCACACGGGGTGATGTTAAGCAACGGTCCGGGAGACCCAAAGGACGCTCCGTATGCGATTGAAACAGTCAGAAATTTGATGGGTAAAGTCCCCATCTTCGGGATTTGCCTAGGCCATCAATTGATTGCACTCGCCGCCGGTGCACGGACGAAAAAGATGAGGTTTGGACACCGCGGTGTCAACCATCCTGTAAAAGACTTGCGGACCGGGAAGATTGCCATTACGTCACAAAACCACGGCTATATGGTCGATTCGGATTCTCTCGCTGACACCGACCTCACTTTGTCTCATGTCAATCAAAATGATGGAAGTGTAGAGGGGCTCATACACCGCTACCTGCCGGTGTTCTGTGTCCAGTATCACCCTGAGGCGCGCCCGGGACCGGACGATTCGGATTATCTGTTCGACGACTTCATGACAATGGTAGACGACTATCGACAAGGAAGGTGGAGCCCATATGCCGAAGAGAACTGATTTGAAAAAGGTCATGGTTATCGGCAGCGGACCCATCGTGATTGGTCAAGCTGCTGAGTTCGATTACGCGGGCACACAGGCTTGTCAAGCACTGCGTGAGGAAGGCCTGGAAGTGGTGCTTGTCAACTCCAATCCAGCGACTATCATGACGGACCCGGATATGGCCGACAAGGTCTACATCGAGCCGCTCACGCCAGAATTTGTGGCACAGATTCTCCGTAAAGAGCGGCCGGACGGCATATTGGCGACCCTTGGCGGGCAGACAGGACTCAATATGGCCGTACAACTGGCCGAGATGGGAGTCCTCGAGGAGCTCGGAGTGGAACTCCTCGGCACTCAACTCGAAAGCATTCGGGAAGCCGAAGACAGAGAGCGGTTCAGGGCGCTCATGTCCGAACTCGGCCAACCGGTCCCAAAAAGTGAAATCGTAACATCGCTGCACGAGGCAAGAGACTTTGCCAGACGCATCGGTTTTCCCATCATTATCCGCCCCGCCTACACGCTCGGCGGCACAGGCGGCGGGATAGCGAGCAACTGGGAGGAGTACGAAGAAATTACGGAACTCGGACTTCGGCTTTCTCCGATTCATCAGGTGCTTGTTGAACAAAGTATTGCCGGCTATAAGGAGATTGAATACGAAGTCCTGCGTGATGGAGCAGACAACTGTATTGTGGTCTGTAACATGGAAAACATCGATCCGGTCGGTGTGCATACCGGAGACAGCATTGTCGTCGCGCCGAGCCAGACCTTATCTGATTCGGAGTATCAGATGCTCCGTGCGGCCAGTCTAAAAATTATCAGAGCGCTGAAAATTGAAGGTGGGTGCAACGTCCAGTACGCACTCGACCCTGACAGTCAGAATTACTTTGTCATCGAAGTCAATCCGCGCGTCAGTCGTTCCAGTGCGCTCGCGTCGAAAGCCACGGGATATCCGATTGCCCGTGTGGCGACCAAGATTGCCGTCGGTTACCACCTGGATGAAATTCCGAATCCTGTAACCGGTGAGACATTTGCTGCGTTCGAACCTGCACTGGACTACGTGGTATCCAAAATTCCGCGCTGGCCGTTTGACAAGTTCAACAGCGCAAACCGCAAACTAGGGACTCAGATGAAGGCAACGGGAGAGGTCATGGCGATTGGCCGAACATTCGAGGAGTCGATGATGAAAGCCATCCGCTCGCTTGAAGTTGGGATTGACGGACTTTACATTCGGTCAGCACAGACGTGGACGGATGAAGACATCGACCGCCGTCTGCGCGTTGCAGACGACGAACGGATTTGGGTCGTCGCAGAGGCGTTTCGACGCGGTTACACTGTCGATGAGGTCCATGCTTTGTCGCAAATCGACGAGTGGTTCTTGGTCAAGTTTCGGCGCTTGATTGACCTTGAACAGCAACTGGTGGAGACTGCCCAATTTGGGACTTTTACAGACTTCATCGAACGCGATGCGCTGTTGCTTAGAGAAGTCAAGCGCTCTGGCTTTCCCGACACAGAGATAGCGCGTATCTTTGGCATCGAGCCCATGGAAGTGACGAACGCCCGTCGAGAAAATGGACTCATGCCTGTGTACAAAATGGTCGACACCTGCGCTGGCGAATTTGCGGCGGTCACGCCGTATTACTACAGCAGCTACGAAGAAGAAGATGAGGTAGAAGCCACAGAACAAAAGAAAATTCTGGTTCTCGGGTCAGGACCCATTCGCATTGGCCAGGGAATTGAATTTGACTACTGCTCCGTACACGCCGTGTGGGCCATCAGAAAGGCAGGGTATGAAGCGGTCATTATCAACAACAACCCGGAGACCGTATCAACGGATTTCAACACCTCCAATCGGCTGTATTTCGAACCACTGACTCTCGAAGATGTCCTTCATGTCATCTGGCGTGAGAAACCGTATGGTGTCATCGTTCAGTTTGGCGGCCAGACTGCAATCAATCTTGCTGAGCCTTTGGCGAAAGCCGGCGTTCCGGTGATTGGAACGTCCACCATTGACATCGATGCTGCAGAAGACAGGGAGAAGTTTGATGCGCTCTTAAGCGAGCTTGACATCCCGCGCCCGCGAGGATTTTCTATAACGTCCCTGGACGGGGCACTTGCGGCCGCTGCTGAACTACGCTACCCGGTGCTGGTCCGCCCCTCCTATGTACTCGGCGGTCGAGCGATGCAGATTGTCGATTCCGATGATGAACTGCGGACGTACATGGAAGAGGCAGCGCAGGCTTCAAAAAGTCATCCGGTTCTCGTCGACCGTTATCTGATGGGGATAGAGGTTGAGGTGGATGCCATCAGTGACGGAGAGACAGTTGTGATTCCCGGTATCATGGAACACATTGAACGGGCGGGTGTTCATTCGGGCGATTCCATTGCAGTCTATCCGCCGCAGTCCCTCGGTGCTGCAGTGCAGGACCAGATTGTCGCCTACACCACCAAAATTGCTCGTGGATTGCATGTTCAGGGTCTCGTCAACATCCAATTTGTGGTTCAAGAAGAGCAAGCCTACGTGCTTGAGGTCAATCCTCGTTCATCCCGAACGGTGCCGTTTTTGTCGAAGGTCACGGAAGTGCCAATGGTCGATCTTGCGATGCAGGCCGTGCTCGGACACAAGTTGGCTGACCTCGGCTATCAAAGTGGGCTGATTCCGGGCGATAACTTTGTATCTGTGAAGGTTCCTGTGTTTTCATTCGCAAAATTGCGCCGTGTAGATATCACGCTTGGTCCGGAGATGAAATCAACGGGCGAAGTGATGGGTCGTGAGCGTACGTACGCCAAGGCCTTATACAAAGGATTACTTGCCTCCGGCATGGTGATTCCTACACACGGCACTTTGCTCGCTACCATCTCCGATAAGGACAAGGACGAAGCTTGGCCGATTTTGCAAGGCTTTGCCGACCTTGGGTTCCAGATTGCCGCAACCGAAGGCACTGCGCGATACCTAAAGAACCGCGGACTCGATGATGTGCGCGTTGTCAATAAGCTTGCTCAGGGCACGCCAAACCTGGCTGATGACATCCGTGACGGGCATATCCAACTCGTGATAAACACTTTGACGATGGGTCGCAAGCCTGAACGGGACGGATTTCGCATTCGACGCACGGCTGTCGAAAACGGTGTCCCGTGTCTAACCTCGCTCGATACAGCTGCCTCGCTGCTTGAGGTGCTCTCGACGATTCGCTTTGCAACGGTCCCCATTGCCGCAGGCAGCAATCGATAGGAGGAGAACCGATGGATGGGATATCGCTGACACCTAACAGGGACAGGGAAAGTCTACGGGCAGAATGGACACGTCTGCAGTCGGCGTTGACATCTCCTGTCTACAATGCAGTGCGGAAACGGACGTATGTCGCGCTCGATGTGCCGCATGCAGAGGATGCGTTACAGATTGTAGACGACCTCGGCCCTGCGGTTGATGGCTATAAAGTTGGCTTGGAACTCTTTTATGCCGCCGGCAGACAGGTCATCGATGAACTGGCGAGGCGCGAGAAGCGGGTCTTTCTCGACATCAAGCTGCACGACATACCGACGACTGTCGCTCATGCGCTGCGCGTGGTTTGCAACTGGCCCATCGAGATGGTCAATGTGCACAGCGCGGGGGGAACCGCGATGCTCGAAGCTGCGATGGAAGCGGTGGACCAAAGTTCGTACCACCCACTCTTAATTGGTGTGACTGTGCTGACAAGTCTTGGAGAACAGGACTTGATGCATCTTGGGATGCCGGCTGGAGCCGACTTGGCTGTGAAGTGGAGCCGACTGTGTCAAGCTGCGGGACTCGACGGTGTGGTTACGTCGGCACTCGACGTCGCGGCGGTAACATCCGCTTGTGGCGAGGCATTTATCACTGTCGTTCCTGGGACTAGGCCTGCTTTCGCAAGCAGAAATGACCAGACGCGGGTCCTCACACCAGGGGAAGCCGTACAGCGCGGTGCGACTCGTCTTGTCCTTGGTCGAGCAGTCACCCGGGCAGAGAATCGGCTGGAAGCGCTACGTGCCATTTGGGACGAGATGGCGGCGTTTGACCGCGCATAGGACGACTGAGGGGGAAACGAACGAAATGAGTAGACAACAAGCATTAGGGGAGCAGACGTTCGAGTGGGAGGGCGCAGAGAGACTAGCACGTTCGCTCTTGCAGATTAAGGCCGTCGAAATCCATCCGGAGAACCCGTTTACCTGGTCTTCCGGATGGAAATCACCGATATACTGTGACAATCGGATGATTCTTGGCTATCCGCTATGCTTTGACCAAGTCGAACGGGGATTCATCAAGGCGATTTCTGAATTGACACCTGGTGTCGATGTGATTGCAGGTACGGCAACTGCTGGGATTCCTCATGCCGCAGCTGTGGCAAGGGTGCTGAAGTTGCCAATGGCCTACGTGCGTGGAAGTGCAAAGGGACACGGAAAACAAAAACAGGTTGAAGGCCGTATCGGTGCGGGGTTATCCGCCGTCGTGATTGAAGATACGTTATCAACGGGCCGCTCTGCGTTTGAAGCGGTGGAAGCTTTGAGAGCAGAGGGTATGGATGTGTTGGCGGTGTTCTCTATCTTCTCGTACGATTTTGCGATATCCCGTGAGAAAGCGGAAGCTGCCGAGATACCTGCCCATCGATTGCTCGGGTTTGATACCTTAATTTCCACTGCGGTGGCTGAGTCGTATGTTGACAAGTCCTACTTGGAGGTCCTGCAAAACTGGCGATTGCACCCTGAGCAATTCGGGGGCTGAGTATCGGTAGGGCACTCGAAGCAAAATGGAAAGAGGCTGTCCCGGATGAATCCAGGACAGCCTCTTTTACTCTTAAGTATCATGGCAGTCTGCGTAAAACCGATGGATTGGATTAGTCCACAGTTGGATTGGGATTGACCGACCAAGTCGCATCTGTGCGTTGGAAGGTTGAACCGACTGAAACAGTACCGTCACTCTCAATCTTATAGTGGTACAAGTCGAGTGGACGTGGTGCAGGTGATGAGGGCGTGTTCACACCGTACTGGTTGTAATGGCTTCCGTGACAAGGGCAGAAGAACCAGACGTTATGGCCAACGTCCGAAGCCATGAACTTCGGCTGCGGCTGGTCAGACCCTTCCACGTGACAGCCAAGGTGCGTACACACATGGGACATAATCATGAGTTTGTTTTGGTACTTGATGACGTACACATCGTTTGCTTTGTCCTGCGAGTTCCAGGCGTCGTCGATGTGCTGATTGAACTTTACGTGTAGCGGGTACTGGCCATTGAACTGTGATGGCTTCCAGTTGGTCTTTGAGAAGGACCCTGATGCTGAGCGGTGAATCGGGTCAAAAGCACTGACCACCATCGGTGCCGCAATCAAGGTTCCCATGAACGCACCCGTTCCGCCTAAAACGTAACTTAAAAACTGGCGGCGGGTAAGCCCTGTTTGACCACTGTCTTGCAGATCTGTGGATGTGTCCTTTTCATCCATGGTGTTCCCTCCTTGCATGAACTGACTATGTTTCATACTGCCGGGAAGCAAAACAAGATAAAAAGATGAAGACCTCTATCCACTTTAATAGAACAACGCCCTCTGATCAAGTAAGTCACAGATTTGTCAGACCCAACCGCGCCAGCGCATTGCCTCGGCGAACGGTTTGACGCCAACCATGTAAGCTGCGAGCCGCGTGCTTACCTGATAGCGTTTGGCTGTTTTGAAGATGGTTTGTGCAGAACCAACCATCATTTGTTGTAGACGACGGTTTACTTCTTCCTCCGTCCAGTAGTAGCCCTGACTGTTTTGAACCCATTCAAAATAGGAAACGGTGACGCCGCCGGCGTTGGCCAGAACATCAGGCACGATGAGAACGCCGCGTTCCGCCAAAATCTCGTCAGCCGCTGGTGTTGTTGGGCCATTCGCTGCCTCAACGACCAGAGATGCCTGAACTTGGTGCGCATTCTCGGCAGTGATTTGATTTTCAAGTGCTGCCGGAACCAAGATGTCACAAGGCTGTACCAACAACTCCTGATTGGTGATGGTGTGGCTAAAGTTCGTCGTTACCATCCCAAATGAGTCACGCTTGTCCATCAGGGATGGAATATCAAGGCCTTCTTCTTGGTAGAGCGCGCCGCCAGCGTCGCTGATGCCGACAACTTTGACACCCATTTCGTGCAGAATCAACGCCACGTTGCTCCCCACGTTGCCAAAACCCTGGACAATGACTTTCATCTCTTGAAGATTCTTACCAAGCGTTGCTGCACCTTCCTGCATTGCAACGACCACACCGAACGCTGTGGCCTTGTCTCGGCCCTTTGAACCCCCAAGGACAAGAGGCTTACCGGTGATAAAACCTGGTGAATCATATTCACGAATCCGGCTGTATTCGTCGTACATCCAGGCCATAATTTGCGGATTCGTGTATACATCTGGAGCTGGCACGTCTTTTGTGGGACCGACGATTTGGCTGACAGCACGGACGTATCCGCGTGCAAGACGTTCCTGTTCAGTAACGGACATCGTGCGCGGGTCGCAAATGATGCCGCCCTTTGCCCCGCCGTACGGCAGGTTGAAAATTCCGCACTTGATGCTCATCCATATGGAAAGCGCCTTGACCTCTTCCAGAGTGACATTCGGATGAAAGCGAATGCCGCCCTTGGTTGGGCCAACGGCGTCATTGTGTTGTGCTCTGTAGCCAGTGAACACTTCTGTGTGTCCGTCATCCATCCGTACCGGTATGCGCACAGTAAGGACTCGAATTGGCTCCTTCAGGAGCTCGTAAACCGTGTCTGAAAAGCCTAGTTTGTGCAGCGCATCTCGTACTGCATCCTGCGTATTTGTCAGGACATCTTCGCTCGGCGCTGGCATGTTCGCTCCGGCAGCCAGTCGCTTACCCACGTTCATAGCCATAGTGGATGAACGCTCCTCTCCAAGCCTGTGTGCTGTTAAACTCCCCGTTTCATAATAGACCAGAAGGGGCAGGATTAAAAGTATACATTTCGACCTGAGGTAGAGCCTATGTCATTTAGCCAAACCGGCCCTCGACTGGCGACCATCATTCGCGAAGGTACCTCGTCTTTTGTGTTTCATTTACTGTTCGCAATGCTCGTTACAGTGCTTGTGTTTCTGCATCCCCCAGCCATCTTTTCAGGGGATACGGACACTGCGCGAAATTACCTCAATACCATCGTGTCATCGCTCTCGACGATTCTCGCGCTTTGCATTTCTATTATATTGGTGGCCATTCAAATGACAGCTGCCAATTACACGCACCGGGTGCTTGATTTTTACGTGCGGCTGCCATACAACGTGTCCCTATTCTTTTTTTATCTCGCCACCATTATTCACAGCTTGTTTCTCATGGCCCGGATTCGCGATCCGCTGCACGACCCGTTGCCAGGCAACCTGTCCGAGGAAATGAGCGCCGACTTGGTGTTGGTGGTTATTTGTTTTTTCAGTCTGCTCTTGTATATGTACGCGGTTGTCCAACTGCTGAAACCAGACCGTATTATTGAGTTGATTGTTCGTGAGTACAACCGCGCTTTCTCGCGTGGACGGCTGCAAAGTGCCCTGTTGAGTGTCGAACAAATATGTGACATCGCCAAACGCGCGGCATCGTTTAGCGATTCTCTGACTGGCATGGAGTGCATTCACGTGATGACCGACATCGCGCGGCGCCTGCCCCTTCCTGAGGCTGCAGATGACCCAATGTTGTCCATCCACGGGAACATTATCGATCAATTTGTGGAGATTGTGGGCGTTGCCGTCAAGGAACGCGAAACGGGCGTGTTGACTGGCGTCCTTGGCGCCTTGTCGGAGCAGGGCCGGGTGTACGTGGAGGGAGAGTCTTGGCGGGGAGCCGAGCTGGTGATTCGAGCGTATCGTCAAATTGCGTCGAGTCACCTGCTTACGGACGGATATATACTTTACATCGAACGTGTCGTGGAGCGTCTGTATGAACTGTCAGCCCTCTCTGCAAAAAGTGGTCAGAGAGGAGTGATATTTGCCCTGCGAACGTGGCAAATCGCTTGTTCCATCGGGGAGGTGTCCGTCCGCGCACACCCAGCGTCCGCTGCTGCTGCGCTCGGGGGCTTTCTCATGTTTGACAGCTTCTATCCGACGTTGATGTGCATGTCGCAGGGGGCACAGCGGGTGGCTGCCCTCGCCTCTTATTTTCTGCTGTGGAAGGCGTTTGCCGCCCATGCCTCGATGGGCGACGTTGCCCGGTGGGCCAACTGGTGGAACGACACGCTCGCCGCGGACAGGGAGATTCACGACGATGGAGTCGGGCTTGCCTTGTTGTTGTCAACTCACCTGAAAGTTGAGTCCGTGCGTGAGACCCTCTGTCACGTTTGGGCGAGCAAACCTACCGCGCTGCGCCCTCAGTTCCTAGCGAGTCTCAAGCCGCATTGTACATCTTTATTTGATGGCTGGCCCGTTCCTGTCGTGGACACTGAGGGCCTCCTTTAGTCTGTCCCCCCCTGGAGCCGGGAACGGTGGACAATCTCGTCAATCAAGGCCTTGTCAGGCGTTGCGTAGAGGGTCTTCTGGTGGTCATAGAGCACATGCCCTGGCCTTGCACCGCTCGGTTTCCAGACATGGCGAACCTCTGTGAAATCGACGGGGACATTGACCGAACTGCGCAGCTTACTGAAATAGGCGGCGAGCAAAGCCGCTTCGTGTAATGTCGAATCTGGAACTTCCTTTTGCCCTGTGTCGATGACGACGTGCGACCCTGGCGCGTCTTTGACATGCAGCCAGATGTCGCCTGGTTTTCCGGATTTCAAGGTCAAACGGTCATTTTGGAGGTTATTGCGGCCGACTCGAATGGTGAAGCCGTCTGTGCTGGTGAACTCATCGGGGCGTCCCATCTGTTCACTTTGACGATGCTTCACCTGTCGAGCTTCCTTCGTCGTCTTTCCTGCTCCTCTGTGCTTCTTTGCCAGAAATCCTTGGCGCTCGAGTTCCGTGCGAATTGGGCCGTAATGACCAGGAGCCGTTTGGTCGAGCATCTGCAACACGCTCTCAAGGTAGGCAATGTCGTGGCTGGTTTTTTCCATCTCAAGTGCAATGAGCGGCAGAGCGCGTTTGCGCTTGCTCGCCAGTTTCATGCAACGTGTCGCGTTTTGCGTTGGTGAGAGTGCCGGGTCAAGTGAGATGGACAGCGGGCTCTCGCTATCGTAAAAGTTCGGCAGGACAACACTGCTCGCTCCTTTTTCGACTTGATACAGATAGGCCATCAAGAGCTCGCCGGCGATTCGAGGGCTGTCGATGTCCAGACTGTCTTCCCGCTCGCGCTCGAGTTTGGCAAGTTTGCCCCGCAATCTATCCACGGTATCTGCGACAGACCGAACGATGGACTGGTATTCAGCCGAAAACTGACTTCGGGTAAGCGCAGCCTCATAGAGACGTTCAAGGGCCGCATCAAATGATTCCATTTGGACGACACGCGGGCCGAAGGAAAGCATAAAGGGTGCCGAGGCGACAGCCTGCCCAAGTTGGTCTTCGAGGATGGAAGCCGATTCTTGTCGCTCTTCTGCTGCTCTGTAGAGGTGCCTGATGACTTCTTGCAGTTTCTCAAGATCCGTCTTTTCGACTGTTGAATGTGCCCTTTCTTCGACGTCTTTTCGTTCACTCGTTGTCCCTATATCTGAGGTGAGATGAATTTGTGCACGATGTAACGCTTCCCTCGCCGTTTCGGGCCCCGCCCCAAGTAATGTGCCCATGATGGCACGCTCTGCCTGCTTTGCTGTTGTGACAGAAGAAAACGCCAGTTCCAAGGAGGTTGCATTTAGATGTTCAATTGCGGCCTTATCCTGCACGGGCGGCAGGGTGTACGCATGGCCGGGCAGCACTGGGCGCACCCGGCTCATATCCGGAGTCACATGTACGATAGCATCGACAACCTTGGTCGGCGTGCCGGCATCGTCTGCAACGCAGAATATCAGATTGGAGTGTTTGCCCATTACCTCAAGAAGCAGTACGTAGTGAACGATGTCCCCGATATCACTTTGGGCCTCAATGTCCAGACAGAGAATGCGTTCCCAGCCTGGTTGCCAAACGCGCGTGACTTTACCCCCTTCAATGCGCCGACGGAGGAGCATACAGAACATTGGTGGCTCCTGAGGGTTGTCGGGTCTTACCTTGCGCAAAACGTGTGCTCTTCCTAGCTGGCGGTGCGCTGAAAGCAGAACTCTTGTCGTCTTTCCGGCACGGCGCAAGGTCAGCACAACTTCGCGAGCCGTCGGTTGATGCACCTTCTCAATACGCGCACCGGCAAACCAGTTCTCCCATTCCCCTGCAAGTACGCGAATCCCCAAACCGTCCACTTTGGCCCCTCCGCTCTCATGATTTCTTTTTCCGAGTATACCCGCGAGGGTCTTGCCTCGCAACGAAATGCCAGTTTGAACGGCTACGGTTGGACATGTTTTTCCCGAGACAAGCATACAGATTACGAGACACCAATCGCAGAAAGGGTGGCTCCGGTGGAGAATAACTGGCATCTACTATCGGCTTCCGAATGCCTGACTGCGCTCAGTACATCTGAACAGGGACTGAGCGAAGAACAGGTTTTGGAGCGTCGTCAGGAAGTCGGACTGAACCAGTTGGTTGAAGGGCAGAAGGTCTCGCTCCTCACCATCTTCTTGAATCAGTTCCGAGATTTCATGATTATCGTGTTGTTGGCTGCCACTCTGATTTCTGGCCTGCTTGGAGAATACATGGACGCCATGACTATCGTCGCTATCATTGTTCTGAACGGGATCCTCGGATTTGTTCAAGAGGTGAAAGCGGAACGGTCGCTTGCTGCACTCAAGGAATTGACGGCTCCGATGGCGCACGTCAGACGCGCCGGACAAGTCCACACCATTGCAGCAAAGGACCTCGTTCCCGGTGATATTGTGCTTCTCGAAGGTGGAGATAAAGTCCCGGCTGACGGACGAATCGTCAAGTCTCCCGGCCTTGACGTTGAAGAATCGTCGCTCACCGGTGAATCCGTCCCTGTGACAAAGCAGGCCAAAGCCGTGGTTGACCAAGGGGCGGCGATTGGAGACCGCATCAACATGGTTTACATGGGGACGCTGGTGACCCGGGGGAAAGCGGAGTTTGTCGTCACAGAAACGGGTATGAGCACAGAAATGGGCAAAATTGCAGGTCTAATGCAAGCGTCAGAGGAGAGCTTGACACCGCTGCAAAGACGCCTCGACCAACTGGGGCGGCTCTTGGTCTGGGTATCCCTCGCCATTACAGCACTGGTTGTCGTGACGGGTGTACTGCACGGGAATGACATCTACAACATGTTCCTGGCTGGTGTCTCTCTTGCTGTCGCCGCGATTCCGGAGGGCTTGCCAGCTATCGTAACCATCGCGCTCGCACTCGGTGTGCAACGCATGATTAAGCGCAATGCGATTGTTCGCAAACTGCCTTCTGTCGAAACACTCGGTTGTGCAACCGTGGTGTGTTCCGACAAAACGGGAACCCTGACACAAAATCGAATGACCGTACAGCGCGTGTGGGTCGAAGGTGAGTGGTACAGAGTTACAGGCAGCGGCTATGACCCGACGGGAGAATTTGTCTACGAAGACAGAGCCATTCGAGCCCTCCGCAGAGAAGGCATCAGGCGTTTGGTGGAAATTGGTGGGACCTGCAACAATGCTGTGATGAAACTGGTTGAAACCGAGCAAGGACAGGAATGGGTGTGCGACGGTGATCCGACGGAAGGCGCTCTCTTGGTGATGGCGAAGAAGGCGGGATTTGATGACCCCGAAAGTGAGTTTGTACGCATCGACGAAATCCCGTTTGACTCAGACCGCAAACTGATGTCGGTACTTGTATCGCAGGGCCAGGACGTCTACCTGTTTGTCAAAGGTGCCCCAGATGTCCTCGTCGACAGGGCCACCAAGTTTTACCTAGGCGGCCGTGAACAGCCGCTGTCGCCGACAACGAAACGTCAGGTCATCACGGCGAATCAGCAAATGGCCGGCGAAGCCCTTCGCAATATCGCCTTTGGCTACCGCAAGTTCCGAAGTGTAGAAGCGGCGAAGGCGGTGCAGGACCCGGAACAGGACCTCGTGCTCGTAGGCTTGTGTGGAATGATTGACCCGCCCCGTGCAGAGGTCTACGAAGCCATTAAGACCTGTCACGGAGCGGGCATTCGCACCGTGATGATAACAGGGGACCACCAGACAACGGCCACGGCAATCGCTCGGCAACTGGATATTCTGCCCGAGGATGGTCTCGTACTCACTGGTGCACAACTCGACAAGATGTCCGATGAGGACCTCGCCGCGCAAGTCGAAGCCACTTACGTGTACGCGCGTGTCTCTCCTTTGCACAAGCTGCGAATTGTCAAGGCCCTTCAAGATGAGGGTGAGATTGTCGGGATGACAGGGGACGGTGTCAACGACGCTCCCGCCATCAAACAAGCCGACATCGGGATTGCAATGGGGCAATCTGGCACAGATGTGGCAAAAGAGGCGTCGGCGCTCGTGCTTGGGGACGACAACTTTGCCACGATTGTGGCGGCCATCGAAGAAGGGCGGGGCATCTACGACAACATCAAGAAGTTTATCCGCTACTTGCTGTCAAGCAACGTGGGCGAGATTGTCACGATGTTTGTTGCGATGCTGGCCGGTTTGCCCTTGCCGCTCTTACCTATTCAAATCCTCTGGGTGAACCTCGTGACCGACGGACTCCCAGCGATTGCACTTGGGGTCGATCCCGCTGAGAAAGACATCATGAAGCGCCCGCCGCGCGACGTGAACGAAGGAATCTTTGCCAAAGGTTTCTCCGTCAAAATTCTTAGCCGTGGAATTCTGATTGGTGTCGTCACACTTGCAGTGTTCCTGTGGGCGCTGCGCAGTCAACCGGACAACCTTCACCGCGCGCAGACCTTAGCTTATGCGACGCTTACGATGGCACAATTTATTCTCGTTTTCGACTGCCGCAGCGTCGAGGGCGGCATTTGGAAGCGAAACATCTTTGGAAACGTGTGGTTAGTGCTTGCAGTCGCAGCTTCCCTCGCATTGTTTTTGTTGACCCTCTACGTCCCGTCCATCGCTGCAATTTTCAAGACCGTACCTTTGCATGGTCTTGACTGGGTTATCGTCGTTGTGGCAGCAGCCATTCCCACTTTTGCCCTGTCCCTTCGCCGACTCGGCCTGAGTGCGATAAAGACCAAGGTGGCCACGCGCTGAGGGCTCTCCGTTGACGCGAACTTGCAATCTGCAACAAGACGTAGAGGACAAATGAAGTGTAACCGGATGAAGCGTTCAGGACTGCCCCTCTGTTCAATCAGGGGGGATTTTTTGCGAAAAGCAGAACAACAATGAGCATCGCGGAGCTAACTTGTGCTCCTTGACTGAGATACGTTAGAATAGGATCACGTTTGGGGGCAATTAGGATGCCAATTCGCAGTATGACCGGCTACGGACAAGCTCTCCATGAGCAAGACGGTTTTCGCGTGAGCGTCGAGATTCGTTCCGTAAATCACCGATTTGCTGAATTCCAGGTGCGCCTTGCCAAGGAGTACGCTGGACTTGACGACGTCATCCGGGACACGCTTGGTCAGTTTGTGGCCCGCGGACGATGTGATGTGTACATCGGTGTCGAGTCGGCTTCGGCGCTGGCGAAACGCGTGGGCGTGGACTGGGGACTGCTGTCCGAGTTGGTACGGATTGAGCACGAAGCACACGCGCGGGGGTTTGAACTTGCGCCTGTCAACTGGCTGACGGAGATGGACGTTCTCTCAGTGGAGACGGTTCCAACCCGCCTCGATGAGATAAGGGGTCCCATCGTGGAGGCTGTGAAGCGAGCCTGTGAAGCCCTGATTGCAATGCGGACGCGTGAAGGTAAGCGCCTTGATGCCGATATGCGAGGAAAGTTGTCGACTCTGGAGCACATCGTCGCAGAGTTGACGGTGCAGGCAGGGGGGACCGAAGCGAGGGTTCGCGCCAAACTGCAAGAACGGCTTAAAGAACTCGAGTTATCGGTGTCTCCGGATAGACTGTTGGCGGAAGTAACCCTGCTTCTTGAACGCTCCACAGTTGACGAAGAACTTGTACGGCTGAAAAGTCATATTGAGGAGTTCTATCGCTCCCTTGACGGCGGCAGCCCTGTCGGGAGAAGGCTCGATTTTATCGTTCAGGAACTCCACCGTGAAGTCAATACCATTGCCTCAAAGGCAGCCGATTTTCAGGTGTCGAGGGGAATTGTCGATGCAAAGACGGTCACCGAGCAATTGCGAGAGCAGGTTCAAAATATCGAGTGAAGCGGCCGCACAGGAGGAGTGGAGAGAGTGGGCATTAAATTAATCAATATCGGATTTGGCAACATTGTCTCTGCCAATCGGATCATATCCATCGTCAGCCCGGAATCCGCACCTATCAAACGTATCATCCAGGAAGCACGGGACAGAGGGATGTTGATTGACGCGACGTATGGCCGCCGCACTCGGGCTGTCATCATTGCGGATAGTGACCACGTGATTTTATCCGCTGTCCAGCCTGAAACAGTCGCTCACCGACTAACGGCCAAGGATCAGATGTTAGACGATGAGGAATGATAGGATGTCGCAAGAGCAGGGAATCTTATTTGTTTTAAGCGGTCCTTCCGGTGCTGGTAAAGGGACAGTGTGTAAAGCTTTAATGGGAAGACTGCCTGAGATGCGCCTGTCGATATCCGCAACCACGCGTCAGCCTCGTGAAGGAGAGCAACACGGCGTCAACTATTTTTTCAAAACGAAGGACCAGTTCCAAATCATGATTGCATCTGGAGATCTGTTGGAATGGGCCGAGGTATATGGGAATTATTACGGGACGCCGCGCGCGTTCGTGGAGCAAAAACTGTCGGAAGGCAGCGATGTACTGCTCGAAATCGACATCCAGGGCGCCATGCAAGTCAAAGAGACTTACCCTGATGGCGTATTCTTGTTTCTGATTCCACCATCGGCGATGGAACTGGAAGCCCGAATCTTAGGGCGCGGAACAGAGACGGAAGATTCCTTTGCCACTCGGTTCGGTGCGGCTCATGAAGAACTGCAGATGATGAGTAAATACGACTACGTGGTCGTAAACGATGTCGTCGAGGCCGCGTGCGAGCGCATTGAATCCATCATTACGGCGGAGCATTGCAGCGTTGCCAGAAACCTGTATCTGTTGAAAGAATGGTAAGTCCGTAACGGGAATAAACAGCATGGAGGGATTTGTATGCTATATCCATCAATTGACCGTTTAATGGGACTCGTTGATAGTAAGTACAGTCTTGTGGTCGCGACTTCAAAGCGGGCTCGTAAATTGCAGGACCGAGGGATGAGCCAACCAGGCTCATCAACGACCAAGAACGTAAGTCGGGCATTGTGGGAAATTTCGGACGGTAGAGTACATTACTTCAAGACCCGCGAAGGCATCAAGTAAGAAATCAACAAGACTACAGAACAGCCAATTGGTTGTTCTGTTTTTAGGTGGCTGACTGTTTGAGGTCTGTGCGGGAGACGGTGGGGGATGAGTATCGTGAAGAAACATGTCTTGCTCGGAGTGGGCGGTGGAATCGCGGCCTACAAGTCCGCAGCGCTCTGCAGTCTTCTCGTAAAACAGGGACACGATGTCCAAGTTCTGATGACGGAGAACGCAACCCAGTTTGTGCAACCGTTGACGTTTCAATCTCTGTCGAAAAATCCGGTGGTCACGTCCACATTTCATGAACCCAACCCTGCCGAAATTGCCCATGTGGCACTAGCGGATCGGGCGGATTTGTACGTCATAGCTCCAGCCACTGCAAATTTGATAGGAAAACTTGCAAACGGCATCGCAGACGACATGGTTACGACGACCGCCCTCGTTTGCCAGGCGCCGCTCTTAATTGCACCGGCCATGAATGTTCACATGTATGCTCACCCCGCAGTCCAGGCGAATCTGGATGTGCTCCGACAGCGCGGGGCGATTGTCGTTGACCCTGGCAGCGGTCTGCTTGCTTGTGGGTATACAGGGAAAGGTCGCCTCGCGGAGCCGGAAGAGATAAGCGAGGTGATCGAAGCCGTCTTTGCGAGGTACGCCGACTTAAACGGGTTGAGTGTCCTTGTCACAGCTGGACCTACGGTCGAGGATATCGATCCGGTGCGGTTTGTCAGCAACGCATCGACCGGCAAGATGGGGTACGCAATCGCCGCGGCAGCGCTGTCGCGGGGGGCCAACGTGACACTCGTGAGTGGACCAACACCACTTCAAGCCCCAGACGGGTTGACCCTTGTACGCGTGCGATCGACGGAGCAGATGCGTGATGCAGTGCTGGCAGCCTTGCCGCAGGTCGATGTGGTGATTGGTGCAGCAGCTCCGGTCGATTTCCGCCCTGCAGAACGGTTTGACCACAAGTGGAAAAAGGCCGATGGTCTGCCGCAGGTGAATTGGGTGCAAACTCCGGATATCTTGGCGGCTGTGGCGGGTAGCAAGCAAGAACGGCAAACTGTCGTGGGATTTGCGGCGGAGACAAACGACGTCGTAGAAAACGCCCGACGCAAAGTCATTCAAAAGAACCTCGATTTTGTCGTGGCGAACCACATCGGAGAAGCAGGAGCCGGGTTTGGGAGCGACACCAACCACGTGACGTTTGTACAATCCGACAACAGCGAAGCACTGCCTCTCATGTCGAAGGCCGACGTGGCGGACAGAATCTTAGACCGCGTGAAGCGCATTCATGAGCATAAGGTTCGGAGCATACAGGGCGAGGGGCTGGGTCGCTCGTGAAACCTGTGATGGTCGCGAAGGTGGTCGTTGAGGTTCGGACGAAGGCACTAAATCGCCCGTTTGATTATATCGTGCCAGAAGGTATCGAGGTAGAGCGTGGATGTCGCGTACTCGTCTCCTTCGGGCGTCAGGTGTCGCAAGGTTACGTGGTTGACGTACAAGAGGCTCCCGCAAACGAGCTTCCTGACAGGAAACTAAAACCTATCCTGTCTGTTCTTGATGCGCAACCGATTCTCTCAGATGAACTGCTAGCACTGTGCAACTGGATGACCGATAGATACGTATGCACGATGCTCGAGGCCATTTCGGCTGTGCTGCCAGGTGCATTTCGGACCGTGACGCGCGAGAAATACGCTTGTACACCGCTTTCTTTCGATTGGCTGGGTGACCCTAAGACGGCTCACGACGGTAATGGGCAGGGTAAGGATGCGAGTGGGATTGCCCATGAGGTGAGCGCACCTCCTGCGGCCATGATTGAACTGCTTCGCGCACTTGGACGTAAATCACTGTCGGCGGAACAAATCATCGCGAGGCTCGGACCTCAGGTGATGCTGCAGTTGCCGCAGGCCATTTCTCTCGGTCTTGTGACGGAAGTCTTCACAAAGCAAGATAAAGTAAGGGACAGGTTTGAAGCGTTTCTGACAACTCCAATGTCGAGGGAAGAGCTTGCCGCAGAAGCTTTGCGACGCGAGCGACGAGCCCCCAAACAGTCACAGTTGCTGCAGCTTTTGCTGGATGCACGGGTGGTGGACGAGGCGGTGCCAGTGTCTCACATCGGAGTCAGACCCTCCGACCCTTCCGTTCAAGCACTCATTCGCTCGGGTGTGCTGCATCTCCAGGAAGAGCAGGTTTTTCGGGATGAAGTGTGGCTCTTGCAGACTGTTTTGGCAAAAGGCGCAGAGGCACAGAAACGAGAGCTTACTGATTGGCAGCAACGCGCTCTGGCTGTTATTCTGCGTAGTCTCGAATCGGAGCAGAAACAGATTGTCGTCTTACACGGTGTAACGGGCAGCGGCAAGACGGAAGTTTACATGCAAGCGATTGACGCGTGTCTTAGAGACGGTAGGTCTGCGATTGTGCTCGTGCCGGAAATCTCGTTGACGCCGCAAATGGTTGAGCGCTTTACGACGCGGTTCGGGCGTGCTGTTGCTGTGATGCACTCGGCTTTGTCCGCAGGTGAACGTAAGGATGGTTGGGTCCGGGCTTTGCAGGGGGCAGCGCGCGTCGTGATTGGCGCCAGGTCGGCCGTGTTTGCGCCGCTTGTGAAGCTTGGACTTGTCATTGTGGATGAAGAACATGAACCATCGTATAAGCAGGAAGAAACGCCGTTTTACGATGCTCGGGAAGTTGCACAGTGGCGTGCAGCGTATCATCGTACAGCAGTCGTGTATGGGTCAGCGACACCGTCTTTAGAGGCGATGGCGAAGGTGGAGTCTGGCCAGGCGGCGCTCGCAACCCTGCCAGAACGGATCAACAAATCACCCATGCCGGCGGTTGAGATTGTGGACATGCGCGAGGAATTAAAGTCAGGGAACCGCTCACTGTTCAGCCGCGCTTTGCAGGATGGACTTGAATCGTGCCTCGACCGAGGACATCAAGCGATTTTGTTTCTGAATCGCAGAGGTTACTCGGCATTTTTACTTTGCCGGAGTTGCGGAGAGCGGCTCGAGTGTCCAAATTGTGACATCTCATTAACGCTGCACCGCGGCCAAAGTGGGGATTGGCTGAGTTGTCACTACTGCCAGTATACGACGGATGTCCCCGACGCGTGTCCGAACTGTGGCGAGCACGCCATGCGGCCCTTTGGCATCGGCACTGAACAGGTAGAAGAACACCTGCACCGAAACTGGCCCGATTGGCGAGTTCTTCGCATGGACGTGGATACAACACGGAGAAAAGGGGCTCATCACGAACTTGTGCGTCGCTTTGAACAGCGTGAGGCAGATATTCTCCTCGGAACACAAATGGTAGCGAAAGGGTTGGACTTTCCGAGTGTCGCGTTTGTCGGGGTCATCAGTGCTGATACCATGTTGGCGGTTCCGGATTACCGTGCGAATGAACGGACATTCAATCTATTGACTCAGGTTGCCGGGCGAGCCGGGCGAGCAGAAACAACGGGGACGACCGTCATCCAAACCTATCGTCCAGACCACTATGCGGTACTGACTGCAGCTAGGCACGACTACGGGGCATTCTACCGACGGGAGAAAGAGATGAGAGCGGCGTTCGGGTACCCCCCCTATCGGGAACTCTCGCTATTCCTCGCGACTCACCCCGAAGCGAAGGTTGCACAAGGTGCAGCGGCAAGGTTCGAACGCGAGTTGAAACGTCGGCTCGAGCCAGCAGATGCAACGGTCTTATCGGCAACTCCAAGCGGTATTGGACGGGTCGAAAACCGATTCAGATATCAAGTTGTGGTAAAGTATTCACAGTGGGAGACGGTGAAGTCGTCTCTTCAGGCTGCGTATGCTATCGTCAGTGATAAGATGGTTCGACTCGGCGGGACGTGTGTCCTCGATGTCAATGCGGGAAGAATGTAAATCAAGACCTCCGACGCTGTCGGACGTCTGTAGTCATAGAGAGGAGCTTGCTAGGTGTCCATACGTATCATTCGAACGGGGAAAGACCCGGTTCTGCGGCAGATTGCCAAACCAGTGCCGAAGGTTACCAAGGCAATTGAGAAACTGCTTGACGATATGGCCGAAACCATGTACGACGCGGAAGGCATCGGCCTGGCGGCGGTGCAAATTGGAATTGTCAAGCGCCTGGTGGTAGCCGATGTCGGCGAAGGATTGGTGGAACTTATCAATCCGGAAATCGTCGAGGCAAGCGGATCGCAAATCGGATATGAAGGATGTCTGTCGCTGCCGGGGCTCCGAGGCGAAGTCGACCGAGCGCTGACTATCAAAGTGCGGGCTTGGAATCGCAAAGAAGAGGTCGTTGAATTTGAAGCCACAGAGTTGTTCGCCCGCTGTATCCAGCACGAAGTGGACCACTTAAACGGCATCCTGTTCACTGATTATCTAAAGCCTACAGAGATTGTATACGAAGACGTACAGGAGAAAAAGTGAATGACGGATAAGATTCGTGTGGTGATGATGGGAACACCGGACTTCGCGGTACCCACGCTCCGAGAGCTGGTACAGTTGGCGGATGTTGAGGTGGTGCTTGTCATCACCCAACCGGACAAACCGGTAGGTCGAAAACGAGAGCTGGTTCCTTCACCCATAAAAAGCGCTGCCCTTTCATACGGGCTAAAAGTACGTCAACCTGACAAAGTGAGCAGCGCTGCTTTCATCGAAGAATTGTCTGGCTTTCAGCCGGATGTTCTTGTTACGGCGGCGTATGGTCAAATTCTGTCGAACAAGCTGCTTGAAATTCCGCCCCTTGGCTGTCTCAACGTCCATGCGTCACTCTTGCCCAGGTGGCGGGGCGCTGCGCCGATTCACCGTGCCATCATGGCAGGCGATGATGTGACCGGCGTAACGATTATGAAGACCGTGCGTGCACTAGATGCCGGGCCCGTCCTTGGTACAGAGGCCGTTAGCATTACTGCGTCGGACACCGTTGGAACCATCCACGACAGGTTGGCTGAATCGGGTGCTAAACTGCTTGCGCGTCTGTTGCCGATATACGCGTCAGGAAGGTTGGTACCTCGGGCCCAAGACGAATCTCAGGTCACCTACGCGGCACGGATTCTGCGCGAAGATGAATGGGTTCGGTTCACAGATGGGAAGTGGGCCGTACATAACCACGTACGAGGGTTGTCGCCTTGGCCAGGCGCGACGGTCCTGTTTGATGGACAACCACTCAAGCTCTGGCAGACACACTGGCCGGAACGAAATGCAGAGGCGTCTTGGGACGATTTATTACCAGAAGCACCTCTGGGAACAGTATCTTTATTAGGAAACGGCAGCGTCTTTGTCAAGTGCAACGATGGATGGTTAGAGCTTTCTTCGGTTCAGCCGTCTGGCAAAAAACGGATGTCGGCTGGTGACTGGATGCGCGGACTACGGCGCAGCCAGGTTCGTTTTGAACCCTTGGAGGAGACGAAATGACTGCTGCAGCTCGAACCAGCGCGTACGACATACTGCATGATATTGAAGAGCGCGGGAAGTACAGCAATGTCGCGCTGCAACAGCATTATCGAAAGCACACCCTGCAAGAACGCGACAAGGCTCTGTGCACAGAGATTGTGTACGGGACTTTACAATATCAGCGCAGTATTGATGCGGTTTTAGAACCTCTTTGCAAAAATGGTCTTGCTGGTGTCGATAAGCGCGTGCTTGTGATTTTACGCATGTCCATCTATCAACTTGGGTATTTATCGCGCGTGCCCGAGTACGCAGTACTGAACGACGCCGTCGAATTGTGTAAAGCGAAGGCGAGGAAAGCCGCGGGTTTTGTCAACGGGGTGCTGCGCTCTTTTACGAGGGACAAGCGTTCCATGGCAGACAAGCTGGATGCCGTCTGCACGACGGGAAGTCAAGCTGCCCAAATTGGCATCCGGTATTCGTATCCGGACTGGTTTGTTGAAGACCTGCTTGTGCAGTACGGGGAACAGAGAACGGTGGCGATGCTCAAAGCGGGAAACGAACGCCCGCACATCTCACTGCGCGTGAACGCTGTAAAATCGACGCCACAGACGTTTATTGAAGCGCAGTCAAACGAAGCGCAGTCAGGCGCACCGCAGTCAAGCGAATCTCAGGATGTGTTATCCCTGTCTGAGGTTTCACCATTTGCTGTGCGGTTGGCGTCAGGTCTCGATATGGAGCACTTTACTCCATACACAGAGGGACTTGTCAGTGTGCAAGACGAAGCATCCATGTTGGTCGCCCCGCTCCTTCAAGTTGATGAAAACACGCGCGTGCTTGATTTATGTGCAGGTCTTGGCACAAAAACCACGCAAATTCTTGAACTGCAAGGCGGAGTCGGCAATGTCACAGCGGTGGATATTCATCATCATAAGCTGCAGCGTCTCAAAGCAGCGACGGAAAGATTGGGACTCCAAGGCGTGAAGACGATGGTTGCAGACGCAAGGTCATTTCAAACGAATGCACGTCATCGTGAGTCGTACGATGCTGTCCTGCTCGACGCACCGTGTAGTGGAATGGGTGTACTGAAGCGGCGTCCTGAGATTCGTTGGCGCAGAACACGTGAAGAAAGCCAGCAACTCTCCGTTTTACAGAAGGAGTTACTTCGGGCAGCACTAACGGCAGTACGCCCGGGGGGAGTGGTGGTTTACGCCACTTGTACACTTCTTCGGAGAGAAAATGAGGACGTCGTCGATACGCTGATGCGTGAACAGGAGGGCTCAGTCGTCATTGAGGACATTCTTCCAGACCTGCCAGAGACAGTGCGTGTACACTGCGACAGCAGTGCTGCGGGTCACGGGCTGGGGCATTTCATTACAGTGACGCCAGAGCAATTTGGAACGGATGGATTTTTCATGACACGGCTTCGGAAGCGAGACAGTCACGTAGAGAAAGGGGGCATAACCTAAATGATTCACATCTACGATTTGACACTGACAGAACTCGAAGACTGGTTTAAGGACGCTGGTGAACCTGCGTATCGGGCTATCCAGGTCTATCAGTGGCTGTACCAGAAGCGTGCACGGTCGTTTCAGGAGATGAGTAATTTGCCGAAGTCTTTGCGGGATAAGCTCGGCGCCGCGATGGAAATCGTGCAAGCGGGGGAAGTCACAAGGCAAGTCTCCAAAGTAGATGGAACCGTGAAATTTCTGCTGCAGTGGCCTGACAAAGTGACCGTAGAGACCGTTCTTATGCGTCATGACTATGGCAACAGCGTATGCGTGTCCTCCCAGGTTGGTTGCAAGATGGGGTGTACATTCTGTGCATCGACCCTCGGTGGGATGATCCGCCAAATGACTGCTGGTGAGATGATAGAGCAGTTGCTGTACAGTCAACAGTTGCTGGATGAACATGATGGACGCGTGTCATCTATTGTCCTCATGGGGTCTGGTGAGCCGATGGACAATTACGACGCGGTCATGAAGTTCGTCGACATTGTCAGTGATGCGCATGGACTCAACATCGGTCAGCGACACATCACGATTTCGACAGTCGGACTGGTTCCTGGGATTAAACGGCTTGCGGACGACGGGCGTCCGATTACCCTCGCTGTTTCCCTGCATGCACCGACCGACGAACTTCGGTCAGCAATGATGCCGGTGAATAAGGCATATCCGATTGCCAAACTCATGGAGGCTTGCCATTATTATTACAATAAGACAGGGAAGCGAATTTCGTTTGAGTACGCTCTTGTCGGCGGAAAGAATGATTCGCTGGCCGAGGCGCGTGAGTTGGCGGGGCTCTTAAAGGGACTGCCAAGTCACGTGAACCTTATCCCTGTGAATTATGTACCCGAACGCAACCTTGTTCGGACCTCGAAGAACCAGATTTACGACTTTTGGAATGAATTGAAACGACTTGGCGTAAATGCCACCATCCGTAGGGAAATGGGTCATGACATCTCGGCCGCATGTGGGCAGTTGAGAGCCGAGCATGCAAAGCAAAGTTAGGACTGAAGGTCCTGGCGATGGATGGGACTGGACCAGGGAGAGGTGATAGACGGATGCTTTATGCAGCAAAATCCCATACTGGCCTGGTGCGTCAAATGAATCAGGACAGCTACGCGGTGCACCCGATTGGCAACTGGACATTGGCTGTGGTGGCCGATGGCATGGGCGGTGCAGCTGCCGGGGAAATTGCCAGCCAGATGGCTGCAGAGGTCGTTGTTCAAGAAGTAGAACGAGGACTCGTGGCGGGTACAGGGCCGGCCACTACACTGCGCGAAGCCATTCAAAAGGCAAATCACGAAATCTGGACAAAGTCGCGATCCAACGTTGACTACCTCGGGATGGGTACGACCTTAGTAGCCGCACTTTACACTTTAGACGAAGTCGTCGTGGCCCATGTGGGAGACAGTCGTGCCTACCGTTTTCACGATGGACTGCTTGAGCAAGTCACACGGGATCATTCCCTTGTGGCAGAACTCGTCCGTCGGGGACAGATTACGGAAGACGAAGCGCTCCATCATCCGCAAAGAAATGTCGTCACGCGTTCTCTCGGCACTTCAGAGTGGAGCGACCCGGAGGTTTACGAACTGGCATTTGCACCAAGTGACATCTTACTCTTGTGCACTGACGGTTTGACCAATTGTGTTAACGGTGAGGAGCTTGCACAGAACTTGGCCGAACTAGACAAAGATGCACAGGTGTTGCTCCAAAGTCATATCGACGGAATTGCCGAGCGACTCGTTCAATTGACGCTTGACAGAGGCGCCCCAGATAATATTTCGCTGATTCTCATTGCGCACCGAAAGGAGTTCGGTGCAAAGTGACTCAACTACTCGGAGGTCGCTATGATCTCCAAGAACAGATTGGCAGCGGCGGAATGGCGGTTGTGTACCGAGCGGTGGATACCATGCTCGGTCGTGAGGTTGCGGTCAAAATGCTGCGTGCCCAGTTTGCGGGCGATGAGGAGTTTGTTGCCCGGTTTCGCCGTGAAGCGCAATCTGCGGCAAGTTTATCTCACCCCAATATTGTGAATTTGTATGACGTCGGCGTTACTGCATCGAACGACTATTACATCGTCATGGAGTATGTTGATGGGCCGACTTTAAAGGACTTGATTCGCGAACGAGGACCGCTGTCGGTCAAGGAAGCGCTCGACATTACAACACAGATCTGTGATGCACTCGAACACGCGCATGCGAGACAGATTGTGCATCAAGATATCAAGCCGCACAACATCTTATTGACCACATCAGGGCGTGTTAAAGTCACCGACTTTGGCATCGCAAGGGCTATCACCGGCAACACCATCACGCTTCATCACGACCACTCGGTTCTAGGGTCGGTTCACTACTTTTCGCCAGAGCAAGCACGGGGGGCACCGACAGATGCCAAGAGTGACATCTATTCCCTTGGCGTCGTGATGTACGAGATGCTGACAAAACGTCTCCCGTTCTCCGGAGATTCCGCCGTCAGTATTGCGCTAAAGCACTTGCGCGATGACTTTGTCGATCCGAGGGAGTGGAATCCGGAGCTTCCGCAGAGTGTCGAGAATATCATTCTGCGCTGTCTCACCAAATCCCCCGAAGACAGGTATCCTGATATGTCTTCGCTCAAGACCGACTTGACGGATGCGCTGATTCATCCTGATGTGCCAAAGTTCGTCAGGCCGACCCAGGCACTAGATGAGACGATTGCCATTCCCGCAGTTGGAGCTCTTCGGGCCGCTGAGTCTGAGGTGGTGGACGAAGGGAACGAGCGTCCGAAGCGTCGTCGCTGGTGGATGCCGCTGATTTGGACCGTTGTCACGCTGATTGTCATTGGTGTTGGTGCAGCCGCGGCGTATTATGTCGTCATGGATGCCATTCAGACACCGAATCAGGCGTTGCCCGATGTGACAGGCAAGACGTTTGCACAAGCTAAACAGATCCTGCACAGCGACGGTTTTCAGGACATCAAGGAGCAGAAAGCGAACAACTCTGCTCCGGCAGGCACAGTGTATCAGCAGAGCCCTGCCGGTCCAACCGAGGTCAAGCCGGGACGAACCATTACACTGTATGTGAGCAATGGTCCACAACAGGTTTTGATGCCAAACCTGGTCGGCGTGCCTTTACAAGAAGCGGTCACAACACTCACAAACAGCGGCATAGATGTAGCCTCCCAGGTGACCCAGCAAGCGATGAAGAACAGCACTGCGCAGGCTGGCGTCGTGGTCAACACCACGCCGCAGGCGGGGACGCCAATCACCTCAAGCACGCAGATTGTCATTCAGTATAGTAAAGGTCAGATGACAACGGTGCCGCCAGTGGTCGGGTTGCCTCTCGATGAGGCCATTACAGCACTGACAAACGCGAATTTGAAATACCAGGTAAACTATGGCCAGTTTCCAGTAACAGACAACTACGTGTTTGCCATCACACCGTATCACACGGGCGACACAGTGCCGGTTGGCACGACAATCGGCCTGTCGGTTGCTCGGAGCTCAGGTAGCGGTGCTGGAAACAGCACGGGGAATACGGCAGGAGGCGGCACTGGCAATGCGGCAGGAGGCGGGACGGTCGGAAATAGCACCGGTCAGAACACGACAGGCAACGGTGCCGCAACCACGGTGTCACCGAAGCAGGAGACAGTGAACGTCAAGGTGACAGATAACACTGGAAGGCAAATTGCAGTCCAGGTGTTCAAAACGGACGCCAGGGATTCCTATCAAATGATGGTAAACCAGACGATTACCAGCACAAGGGAATGGAACATCAGAGTCACGGTTACTCCGGAGCACCCCGGACAGATAATTGTCTACGAAAATGGCAGATTGGTGCAGAATTACTCTGTGCCGTACAGTTAATGAAACGGTCTGAAAGAAGGGAGGGTTGGCAATGGCTGAGGGCGTCGTAACTCGTGTGTTGGCTGGTTTCTTTGATGTGACCGACGGCAATGACACTTACCGTTGCAGGGCGCGCGGGGTATTTCGGAAGCGGAAAACCACGGTCTTGGTTGGTGACAGGGTTGTGTACCAAGACACGGGACGAAGCGAAGGTTGGATAGAGGAAGTCCTACCCAGGCAGACAGAGCTCGTACGCCCGCCGATTGCCAACGTATCCCAGGCTGTTTTGGTTTTTTCCGCTGTCAACCCGGAATTTCAGTCATATTTGCTGGACAAGGCTCTTGTCGTTGTGTCTCACGCCGGGCTAGAGGAATTGATTGTCATCACAAAGGTAGACTTGGTGTCTTCTGCCGTTTTGGCTGACTTGATTTCCCCGTATGTAGCCGCAGGTTATCGAACCATACCCATTTCGACAAAAGACCAAACCGGAGTGACAGACGTGAGGTCGGCCCTCAAGGGCCATACAAGCGTGTTTGTGGGTCCTTCAGGAGTTGGCAAGTCATCACTTGGCAATGCGCTGTCTCCAGAGCTTGGGCTCAAAATGGGTGAAATTAGCGAGAAAATGGGGCGCGGCAAGCATACGACCCGACATACAGAGCTGTTCATGATTGACAGGGACACATATGTGGCAGATGCTGCAGGATTCAGCCAACTGCAGGTAGATGTTCCATCAGTAGATTTGCGCCTCTACTTCCCTGAATTTTTTCTGTTTGCCAAAGATTGCCCGTACCGTGGCTGCCTCCATTTCGATGAGGAGGAGTGCGCGGTCAAACAAGCAGTGCAGATGAACCAGATTGCTTCCTCCCGCTACGAAAGCTATTGTCAACTCTATGACGAAGTGCATCACCGAGAGGAGACGAAATATTGAATACATATATCGCACCGTCGATTCTTGCTGCAGATTTTGGCAAACTGGTGGCAGAGGTTTCTGAAGTACTCGCAGGGGGAGCGGACTGGATTCACATCGACGTCATGGATGGGCAGTTTGTGCCGAACCTCTCCATGGGGGCCAACGTCGTTTCCGCACTGCGAAAGGAGTTCTCCTGCCATCTCGACGTTCATTTGATGGTTGAAAGGCCGGAACGCTTTACGGAAATGTTTATCCAGAGTGGTGCTGACAGCGTTTCTGTTCACGCTGAGGCGACTCCTCATGTGCACAGGGCATTGTCAGCCATTCAAGCGAGCGGCGCCATGGCCGGCCTAGCCCTCAATCCAGGCACTCCTCTTGATGTTCTTAAACAGGTCGTATCTGTGACCGACATGCTGCTCTTGATGACGGTGAATCCGGGCTTTGGTGGGCAATCGTTTATTCCTCAAAGTATCGACAAGGTCAGTGAAGCCAGAGGGCTGCTCATCAGGCAACTGGGGAAACCGGAGATGCTGATAGAGGTCGATGGCGGTGTCGATGCTACCAATATTTCCAATCTGGCACAGGCGGGAGCCAACGTGTTTGTCGCCGGATCGTCCGTGTTTTCTGCTGGCAACCGGGGTGATGCCGTTCTCAAACTGCGCATGGCCGCGCAGTGAATCGGTATTGCACGGGTGCATGTGACAAGCGGTGTTCGACAAGCGGAGTGCGGCAAGTAGCATGCGACAAGCGGGGACCCTGACGCGTGGCATGTGACAATTGAGTATTCGACAAATGTGTCTGTTGGCACGTACGGAAATCTCCCTTGTCCGACAAAAGAATTGTCTCCGAAAGGAATGAAACACGCTTTATTGCTGTAGGAATATCTATAGATATCGATCAGGCGAAGGCCCTGATACCTTACGGATCTTTGTTCACCTGACAAGGGAGGGGACCGCATTGAAATTCTATACGATTAAGTTGCCCAGATTCCTGGGAGGAATTGTGAAGGCGTGTATTGGGGTGTTCTCGAAAGACTAGGTGTGAAACCTGTACTTATCCTGGCGAACCTGTCATCACAATCCCTGAGCCTGCAACTTCCTCTGAATTCGATGGATCCTTGTCATCCCTGCTTGAGAGCGCCCCGACGACGAAACCGTCCCTGCCATCCGGATCAGAAAAAAGCACCCGAACGGTGCTTTTTTCTCTATCGGTATATGCCTGCGAGCGAGCAGGTTCGATGATTCGATGTCCTTGCGAGACAACGTAAGGCCTCATCGTCCCGATTGAATCAAACGGCACGCTTCACTTTGCCTGCCTTAAGACAGCGTGTGCAGACTTTCATGCGCTTTACCGTACCATTCACGTTCACTCGAACCGATTGAATGTTGGGAAGCCAACGGCGCCGAGTCTTATTTTCCGCGTGGCTGACCAGGTTGCCGGTTTGCGGTTGCTTACCGCATACATCGCAACGTCTTGCCATTCGCCGCACCCCCTTTGAGCCCATTTGTCATTGCATGTGCGTATGAGCCTGACTGAAGTATTCTAGCATAGTCCAATTCAACGGTGCAACCAGCTCTTTTGTACGCTTTTTCTGTGACTTGGCTGATTTTGCCGTGCCGGCATGGTATAGTACAATTGCACGAAAGTAGCCGATACGGGGGGTGCCCTCATGCCGAAAACGATGGACACGCCGCATGGAAATATTGTCATTGATGAGGACGTGATTGCGACACTTTGCGGCTTAGCCGCAATGGACTGTTATGGACTCGTCGGCATGGCGTCCAGAAAGCAAGTTAAGGATAGTCTGAGTGAATTGCTTGGAAGAGACAACCCCGGGCGCGGGGTCGAGGTACGAATCAATGGCGATGACGTAGCAGCTGACCTGTATATCGTCGTGAGTTATGGAACGAACATCTACGAAGTCGCACAAAATGTACGGGACAAAGTCAGGTATGTGCTCGGTCAGACGACGGGTATCGAAGTAAACCGGGTCAACATCTTTGTGCAGGGTGTGCGGATATCGGGCCAAAAGTGACAAGCGGCCTGAAATGAAGGAGGACACCCATGTCAGTGGATGCTTTCTTAGATGGGTCTCAATTTGTAGACATGTTTCGCGCGGGACATGAGAGTTTGAAACAGCGCGTTGCTGTTGTCAATGGGCTCAACGTGTTTCCGGTGCCAGATGGAGATACGGGCACAAACATGGAATTATCGCTCGCAGCGGGTCTTCGCAGTATGGATGTTGTCAAGGGACGAGGACTTCGAGCAATACTTGAATCTCTGTCCACAGGATTGTTGATGGGGGCACGAGGTAATTCAGGAGTTATTCTCTCGCAGTTGTTGCGGGGATTCACAAGAATACAGGTTTCGGGAGAGTTTTTGGACGTTGCACTGTTCTCACAGGCCCTCAGCGAAGGAGTGCAGATTGCTTATCAAGCGGTCGCCAAACCGGTCGAGGGGACGATTTTGACTGTTGCCAGGGAAGCTGCTGCCGCGGGTAAGAAAGCAGCTAGAACAGAGTCAAGCTTTGGCCCGTGGTTGTCGACGGTTGTCGAAGCAGCGCAATCCGCGCTCGACAAAACCCCTCAACTGCTGCCTGTGCTTCGGAACGCTGGAGTTGTCGACTCCGGCGGGCAAGGTCTTGTGTTCATGCTTGAAGGATTCCGGGATTTCGCACACGGTGTTGATGTGAGTGAGAGGACTTCCCCACAGAACAGGGAAGTCGCAGACATGCCCCAGTTGCATTTGGGTGACATTCATCACGACGGGGAGTACGGGTACTGCACCGAAGTGCTGATTCGAGCAGAGAACCAGTCTGTAACAGCTGTTGAAAGAGCGCTTCGGGAGCAACTCGGACAGTACGGAGACTCGTTGCTCGTTGTTGGGGCAGAGCCTCTCGTAAAAGTCCATGTGCACACACTACACCCGGGCCGAGTCATGGAAGACGCGTTGCAGTATGGTCCGCTCGTAAAAATAAAAGTTGACAACATGACCGAGCAATTCGAGACAGCTCATGGTGCAACGTCTAATCATGGCCACTTGGAGCAGACGGACGCAGTGGTCGAGTACACGAATGGGGTCGTTGAGCAAACGGACGCAACCCTGAAGGGAACAGACTCAGGGGACGTGGGAGTGGTTGCAGAGGGCCCAGCGCTCGTTGCGGTGGCAGCTGGTGACGGGATTGTTCGAACTCTGTCAAGCATCGGTGTCGACAAAGTTGTCGAAGGTGGACAGACCATGAATCCGAGTACCGAGGACATTGTCCAAGCAGTCCGTACCGCACTTGCGCAAACGCATAAGCAAACAGCCATCATATTGCCAAATAATAAGAACATTATTATGGCCGCTGAGCAAGCACGGCAGGTCCTCGGGGACCATGTCTACGTGGTGGCCACAGTGGATATCCCGCAGGGAATGGCCGCAGCACTTGCGTTCCTCCCTGGAAGGGACCTTGATGAAAATATCTCACGTATGCAAAAGGCAGCGCAATCGACCGTGTCGGGGCAGATTGTCCGGGCCGTTCGCGATAGTGTTTACGAGGACATCGAAATCCAAAAAGGTGAATATCTCGTGTTTGTGCGCGGGTCGCTAAAAGCCGCGTATGCGTCTGCAAAAGAGGCCATACACGGGGCCGTAGAAGCGATGTGGAGTCCGAGTGCGGAGTTGTTGACAGTACTCTACGGACAAAGTCTTGACCCTGATGAAGTGGACGATGTGCTGACAGTTGTAGGCGATTGGCCCGATTTGGAAATTGAAGTCCAACCAGGCGGGCAGCCTGTCTATGACTATATTCTTGCGTTGGAGTAATTGAGATGATGCAGGACACACCGCTCAGTGTAATTCCAGGAGTTGGACAGGCCAAGCAGAAATGCTTGGCCCAACTTGGTTTGGAGACAGTTTGGGATTTGCTGCATCATTTTCCCATGCGTTACGAAGACCGACGCATTCGCCCAATTGATGGAATGGCCGTACCAACGTCTGTTACGGTACGAGCTGTTGTCGAAGGTAGCGCATCCTTGCGGTGGCAGGGTCGCCGCTCAGTTTTGCGTGTTCCGATTCGAGTCGACAATCGCCATCTCTTAACAGCCCTCTGGTTCAATCAACATTATTTGCGCGACAAGCTGACAGACGGCCGAATTTTACTCGCAAGCGGTAAACTGGACCCGGCGAAACGAACCCTGGTGGTATCTCACACTGAATTTCGAACCGGAACCCAGCCATCCGCAGATTTCGTGCCAATCTACCGCACCACAAAGGGCATTCGTTCGTCCGAGATTTGGCGACTCGTGCAAAAAGCGCTTGAACTGTACAGTAATGAGATAGACGAAGTGTTACCGAGGGAGTTGCTGCAAAAGTATCGGTTAATCTCGCATCGACAGGCACTCCTCAATATGCATGAGCCGGGCGATGAGACCGCTTTGCATCAGGCCCATCGACGGCTTGCCTTTGAGGAGTTTTTTCTCTTTCAAATGCAATTGCAGGCATTTCGCTTGATTCGCAAGCAGACAGAGGAGCGTACGCCCCTTTCCATCCCGGAGGACGCATTTGGTCGGTTTTGCCAGTCGTTGCCGTACCCACTCACAAATGCTCAGGAACGGGTGTGTCAAGAGGTTTTAGTGGACCTGAGGCAGGGTCATCCGATGGTTCGCTTAGTACAAGGCGATGTCGGTGCCGGGAAGACCTGGGTGGCCATGTGGGCTGCGTATGCTGTGAGTGTGGCTGGCGAACAATCGGCATTCATGGCACCGACTGAAATTCTCGCCGAACAGCATTTCAACGAAGCGGCCCGACGCTTGGTACCACAAGGTTTGTGCGTAGAATTGTTGACCGGGAGTACTCCGCTTCGGGAGCGTACGCGAATCAAAAGTGCACTACAAGCAGGTGAAGTCGACCTCCTAATTGGGACACATGCTCTGCTGACTGAAGATGTGCACTTCGCCAGACTTGGACTTGTAGTGGTTGATGAACAACACCGTTTTGGGGTGTCGCAGCGTGAGTTGCTGCGTGACAAAGGGAAAGACGCGCATGTCCTGATGATGTCTGCAACGCCAATTCCGAGAACGCTCGCACTCGCCGTCTATGGCGACCTAGACGTATCTGTACTCGATGAACTTCCAGCCGGTCGCAAGCCGATTGCGACGGTTGTCGTCAAATCGAAAGACGAAGCGAAAGTCATCCGCCGAGTTCGACAACGATTGGCAGAGGGCCGTCAAGCCTACGTGGTTGCTCCGCTTATCGAAGAAAGCGAATCGGGCCTGGATGTGCTCTCGGCGACAGAATTGGAAGCACACTTGAAGGACGAGTTTGCGGGTTTCTCGGTCGCCCTGATGCACGGGAAACTGAGTTCTAAAGACAAAGACCGTATTATGCACGAGTTTGCCAAGGGCGACGTCAACCTGCTTGTGAGCACCACTGTGATTGAGGTTGGCATCAACGTACAAAACGCCACTGTGATAATGATATACAACGCAGAGCGCTTTGGGTTAGCTCAGCTCCATCAATTGCGAGGGCGTGTCGGTAGAGGAGAGCATGAGAGCGTGTGTTACCTGTTTTCCGACGCAGTTTCGAACCTTGCGCAACAGCGGCTTCAGACGCTTGCAGATTCGCAAGACGGCTTCTTTATCGCCGAACGTGACCTTGAATTAAGAGGACCGGGGGAATTTCTTGGCGTCCGCCAGAGCGGGTTACCAGAGTTTTCAGTAGGAGATGTGGTCAGAGACCTAAAAGTGATGGAGGTCGCCCGTGACGAAGCTGTCAAACTGCTCAAAGAACGAGACTTTTGGCTGCTGCCGAAGTATCAGGGGCTGCGAGACCAACTTCGAGCGGGTGACGGACCACGGTACACCTGAGTCATGGTCTGTTTTGATTCATGATAGAATGAAGCGTGGGTTTGCTTTGCCACAATCAAGGAGTGTCGTCTTTGAGACGTGTTGCTCTGCAGTGGGAACGGTTTTGGGTGAAGGCGTTACCAAAGCGCTTCTTGACTGCCCTCGTGGGATGGTTTGCACGGAGAAAAACAAGTCGGTTTCTCATTCCATGGTTTATCAAGGTATATGAGATTGATGTCAAAGAGGCTGAACTGCCACTTTGTGAATACAAAACGTGGGTTGAGTTTTTTTCCCGGAGGTTGCGCGAAGGGGTCCGTACCATCAGTCAAACAGGCATTGTCAGTCCGGTGGATGGGACTGCCAGTGCAAGTGGTCGACTTCAGGACGGGAAATTAATTCAGGCAAAAGGACAGTTGTACTCGGTGAACGCCCTGCTTGGGAATGACATCCCTGCGGACAGGTTTGTTGGCGGTCAGTACATTACGCTTTATCTCAGCCCACACGATTATCACCGCGTACATATGCCCTTTCATGGTCAGATTTCCGGGTGGACGCACATTCCAGGCAGTCTTTATCCTGTGAATCCGGCTGGCGTAAGGTCAGTGGCAGGCTTGTTTACAAAGAACGAGCGACTGGTGCTGCACATTAACACGGTCATCGGATCGTTTGCGATGGTCCTTGTCGGTGCAACCATTGTCGGCAGCATTCGGACACCGTTTGGACCTGACTATGAATCGCCGTTCCTGCGTTCACGGCGGGCTGTCCGCAATGGAACCGTAGATGTTCAATTACAGAGGGGTGCGGAGGTCGGTATGTTTGAGTTCGGATCGACCGTCATCCTGCTGTTTCCGCGAGACATGCCGCTGACGGTGCAGGTTGAGGAAGGCAACACTGTCAAGATGGGCCAAACCATTGCCCAGCCACAGTCATGAGAGGTCTGCTTGTTTGTGCATAGGCTGCTCCAGAATGGGGAATGCTTGTCTTGAGGTGAGGACAATGCGACCCATTCGTACCGTTGCGCAGTGGTGTGGCAAGGGTTTGCGCGTCTACTGGCACTGGATGGTCAAAACCGGGGAAGACATGGGCGACATGTACGGCCCCTGGTGACAACTGTCATTCACTCGCTATGTAGTACAAACGGGGACCTACGGGTTCCTGTTTTTTTGTGTGATGTTTTTGTGTTTTATTTCCCAACGAAACACTGATGCTTGCCCCCACAGGTCAAAACTTGTACAGTGTAGGAGTAATAAAAGTTGATATCGTTGAAAACTGTGATGGGGTGACAAGTGAATGAAGATCTTGATTGCTGGCGGCGACGGCTTTTGTGGTTGGCCCACGGCACTCTATTTTTCCGAACGCGGGCATGAAGTAGCTATCGCGGACAACATGATTCGTCGCCAGTGGGATGATGAATTGGGAAGCAATTCTCTAACGCCAATTGCTTCTTTGAAGGAACGTACTTCAACTTGGAAGAGTGTTTCCGGCAAGGAGATTACTACCTTTGTCGGAGATTTGACAGACTACGATTTTGTCGAAAACATGTTTCGTTCTTTTGAACCAGATGCAGTTGTTCATTATGCAGAGCAACGTTCTGCGCCGTATTCGATGATTGATCGTAAGCACGCTGTGTTTACACAAGTCAACAATGTTGTCGGTACACTCAACGTATTATATGCAATTAAAGAGGTTGTCCCTGATTGCCATCTCATTAAATTGGGTACAATGGGTGAATACGGAACACCAAACATCGACATTGAAGAAGGGTATTTGACTGTTGAGCACAATGGGCGGCAAGACACCCTGCCGTATCCAAAGCAGCCGTTTTCGTTCTACCATTTGTCAAAAGTGCATGATAGTCACAACATCATGTTTACTTGCCGATCCTGGGGGATTCGTGCAACCGACCTGAACCAGGGCGTCGTTTATGGACTTTGGACAGACGAAACCAAAAAGCATGAAAAACTTTACAACCGCATCGATTACGACGGTGTTTTTGGGACAGCGCTGAATCGTTTCTGCATCCAGGCGTCCGTTGGTCATCCGCTTACCGTTTATGGTCAGGGCGGACAAACCCGTGCTTTTCTTGATATTCGCGATACACTGCAATGTGTTGAACTTGCTGCGCAAAATCCTGCTGACAGAGGGGAGTTTCGGGTATTTAACCAGTTTACCGAACAATTTTCTGTGCTTGAGTTGGCAGAGCGCGTAGCTGCTGTTGCGAAGGAAATGGGTCTGAACCCGGAGATTGTACATCTCGATAATCCTCGGGTTGAGAAGGAACAGCATTATTACAACGCGAAACACACGAAGTTGATGGATCTCGGCTTGAAGCCCCATTTATTGTCTGACGATTTGATCCGTGAGTTGATTGAGACCGCAGATAGGTACAAGGATCGCGTTGACTTTAGTGTGATTGCTCCAAATGCGACTTGGAGGTAATTCTGCGATATGCGGATAGCAATGTTTACGGAAACCTTTTTACCGGGAACTGATGGAGTGATTACGAGGCTCTTGGCGACACTGCGTCACTTGTCGGATGAAGGCCATGACGTCCTTATTTTCGCTCCAGCCGGAGGCCCTGAGACATATGCATCTGCCAAGGTCGTAGGACTCCCTACGTTTCGCTTTTTTCTCTATCCAGAGAAGCCATTTGCCTTTCCTCGGAGATTCGTGGGCCAGGCAATTCGGGAGTTTGAACCGGACCTGATTCATGTTGTCAATCCTGCTTTTCTCGGTCTTGGCGGCATTTACTACGCGCGCAAATGGAGGATTCCATTGGTGGCATCGTTTCATACCAATGTTCCCGCATATGCGCGGCATTATCATCTCGACTTTCTCGAGCCCGTTCTGTGGTGGTACTTCCGAAGCCTTCACAATCGCGCGGAAGTGAATCTGTGTACATCGCGGGCGATGCAGACGGAGCTTCGTCGACAGCGTTTCAAAGAAGTTGAGCTTTGGGAACGCGGAGTTGATGTAGAGATGTACAGCAGAGCAGCCGCCTCGGACGAAATGCGTCAGCGATTGATGGGCTCTCTCGCCGTCCCACCGGAACACCGCCTTGTACTTTACGTGGGGAGACTGGCGTCTGAGAAAGGGCTCGAACGGTTGCGTTCGCTGCTTGACCGGGATGCGCGAATTCACCTTGCGATTGTAGGTGACGGCCCACATCGACGTCCGCTTGAGCAGGTGTTTGCAGGTAGCAATACGGTGTTTACCGGTTACTTACATGGACATGATTTGGCAGAGGCGTACGCGTCTGCAGATGCGTTTGTGTTCCCTTCAACGACAGAGACGCTTGGTTTAGTGTTGTTTGAGGCGATGGCTGCAGGGCTGCCAATTATGGCTGCTGACAGTGGCCCCACGCGAGAAGTGCTCGAGAACGGTGCGGCAGGTGTCATTTTTGACGCCTCCGACCCCATGAGCATGCAAATGGCTGCTGACAGCATACTTTATGGCGATGAAGTCCGTACTAAGGTCACAACTCGAGGTCACCAAATCGCAGGCGATCTCGATTGGGCCGGCCCTACCAGGCAATTGCTCGGCCATTATCAACGTGTGCTGGCGAACCAGGTCAAGGTTGGGCGAGCTGTGCACGATGGCCGTGGATAAGGTAGTCGAAGTCGGGGCAACGGACCTTCGTGGTCAGTGAGGTCGCCATCAAACTGACGGACCTTTGTGGTCGTCCAAGGCAGCGATAAAAAGTGACCGTCCTTTGTAGTCATCCATGGCTGAGAATGAGGAGGCTGTGACTTGCCGTCCAGTACCTTGGCGCCAGTGCGCGTCGCACGTTCCATCAAACGATATACCAAGTTTGTTCTCGTCGGCGTATCGAATGCTGTGGTCGATTTGGCCGTGCTGAATCTGCTGATGGTCTTGATTCCTGATCATAGAGCTCGCGTGCTGGTGATGGAGAACACGGTGGCGGTGGCCTGCGCGATTGTCAACAGCTATGTGTTAAATCGACGTTGGACTTTTGTCGATAGTTCAGATGGAAGCGTCGTGGAACGGATTTTGTTTTTCTTTCAGGCGTTGTTGAATATTGGACTGAATGACTGGATTCTTGCATGGTGCACGACATATCTTGTGTTTTCCCGAAATATCCCTGTGTTTGTGAGCAGCAATGCATCAAAAGCAGTTGCAATGTTCCTGTCCTCATCCGTCAGTTACGTGTTCATGCGATTCGTAGTGTTTCGGGGCGTCAGGAGACTTCGATAATTCCGGGGGTAACACAGAAGTATCGCTGGTTGTCAAATTCAGAGGGTATATCCTGTTAGCTAAGGTATCCCACTCCGGTTTGCAGTGATAAGTAGACAAATACGTTAGGAAAGCAGCAAACCCCGCGCCAGCGCGCGGGGTTTGCTATGTCTGTCCCAATTTTGTGCTGTCACCGTGGCCACGAACACCTTCTCGACGATACGGGTCAGGTAAGACCAGCCAAGCAGGTCAGCTAAGACAGGCCGGTCAAGAAAGGCTGAAAGGCCGGCGAAGCAGGTCCGATAGGCAACTGCCAGATGAAACGACTAGCGGTATTCCGGAGCAATGGGTGTCCATGGGAGGACTGATTCAGCTTGCGCTGCAATCTGCAACAGCTTCTGTTCCGAAAACGCTGGCCCGACCAACTGCAGTCCGACGGGCAGGCCGTCGACAGCCAGACCGCAGGGGAGGGAGATGGCTGGGAGCCCGCTCAGGTTCCACGGATTCGTGTAACGTGTGAGATGAGCCCTCACGTTCACCTCTTGAGCCTTGATGTGGGCTTTAAATTGCCCAATATCCGTCGCGGTAAGCGGCGTAGTCGGGGTGACCAGGACATCGACGGGCTGGTTAAAAACCGAGCGCAAGGCGCTCTGAAATCGCCGCTGAAAGCGGTACCCGGACACAAGGTCTGCACCGGTAAATTCTCGTCCGGCATCGAGTCGTCGCCGTACGTCCTCTCCGTACAGTGCCTTGTTCTGCAGCAATGCTCGGTGTACGTTCAAGGCTTCTGAGGAGATAATGATGTTTTGGTTCTGAGGAACTTCCTGGATGAGCGGGATATCGACTTCAACCATGACTGCCCCTGCTCGCTCTAATTCATGAAGTGCGTGTGAGACTACTTGAAGGACATTCACGTGACATTTCTCGTAAAAGAACTGTCTGGGTACGCCAAAGCGTACGCCTAGAAGAGGACGGTCTGAGTCTACAACTGTGGGAAGATAGCTATTCTGTGGAAATCTCGCAGACCCTTCGTCTTTTGGGTCATACCCTGCCATCGCATCCAACAGTAGAGCGACGTCGCGGACGGTCTTGCCCATTGGACCGACATGGTCGAGAGACGATGCCAGAGGGAAGACTCCGTACTTGCTAACGAGTCCGTATGTCGGTTTCAGACCGACGTGACCGGTCAAGGCCGATGGGATGCGGATGCTTCCACCCGTGTCTGTACCTAGACCTGCCGATGCCAGTCCTGAAGTGATGGCGACGGATGTTCCACCGCTCGATCCGCCGCTCACCTTACCTCTGTTCCACGGGTTGCGGGCACTGCCAAAGTGCGGATTTTCGGTCGTGGTGCCGTAAGCATATTCGTGAAGATTGGTCTTACCAAGGACAATGCTCCCGGCCTGGAGCAGTCGCCTGACTGCAGTAGCCGTGTGCTTTGGGATGTGATGCTGGAAATGGAGCCCACCGTAGGTGCTCGGCATCAAAGAGATATCAAACAGGTCCTTGACACAGATGGGGATGCCAGCCAAGGGAGAAAGTGGAGTCCCTTTGCTTCGTGCTTCGTCAATTTCCTGTGCATCGTGTTCTGCTTGTTCTCGGTTAACCCAGATATAGGCTGAGAGGCCGGCATCGTATTTGTCAATCCGAGACATCATCACACGGGTTAATTCTACAGACGAAATCTGCCGCGAGTGAAGAGCCGCGATGGTCGTATCGAGGTCCCAGTGCCATGGTTTCAAGCGGCTAAACCTCCCTCGTAAGAGTGGTGGAGCGTCGAACAACACAAAGCAGTCGGGATGTGAGCATCATCGTGCAAACAAACCGACTGCGGGGCGAACAAATGGCGCTCGTCCGTCTCTATCGTTTTACATCAAGGAGCATATATCCGGCTCGCTGCAGGTCGTCACACAATTCGTCAAATTTTGGCGTCGGTGAGACCTTCAGAATTACGCGGCGGTTTAGCGCGTCGCGTCTTGCATCGAACGGCACAGCGGTCACGACGTTCACGCCAAGACGATGTGTAATGCTGAACAATCTCTGCAGCGCACCTTCCACTTCAGCCATGCCCACCAGGATGCGTTGGGTAGGCACATTCGTTGCAAATGCAATGGAGAGAGCTTGGTTTACATCGCTGCGCTTGACGATGCCAAGCAGTTCGTTGTTCTCCACAATCGGTACAAATGGGTACCGGGTAATAATAGAGAGTGTGTCTTCGAAGAAACTGTCGCGCGTCAGCGTCGGAACTGAGGTGTCAACACAAGGTTGAATTTGCTGTTTGAGGAATTCGGGGTAGGTCGTGCCTTCTTCTAATACGACCTGAAATCTTTCGAAAATGGTCCGCTTACTGACCATTCCGAGGAATGTCCCGTCCACCGTAAGACAAGGCAGGCTCAGGTGCCCTTGCATTCCTGCCAGCACGGCTTCTACGGAATCATTTTCTGACACAACTGATAATTTGATGAGGTCTGTAATGGCATTGCGGATAAACATACTTGCCACCTCCGGTTCCGCTTTGTGCAAGTATACTATTTTGGTTGTGGAAACGGATCACACTTTTGACCGATTTACAAAGTTTTTTGTAGATTTATGCCGTTTCCTCCACAACTGGGCATAGTGGGAATTCCGTAGGAAAGAAGACGAATTCGCAACCGGGGCAGATGTACTGCAGCAGTGTGCTAGCCGGTAGGACCCGAATCGTGAGCGGGAGGCAGGTTGCGTTCGCGAGACAGAAAACCCACGCCCGGGTACGCGTGGGTTCTGCCGCTCGCCTGCCGACCTGCTAGGGTCCACTGACGAACGATTCTGGGAGAGGAGAAACCGGAGGAAGCGCTTATGGGGAACTAAGCCTTCACCCGCGGTTGCCTACAACAGCTGCTGCCGTTGTTAGTCATAGCATAACCGTCTATCCGCCAGGATATACTTGCACAGCCACAAGATGGGTGAAGCGGCCGGGCCATGGCAGTTGAGGCGCAACCATGGGTGCCCTTTGCGGCCCGAAACCGGGACGTGTGGTACAGTAGACGTAAACGTGTTCAAGTAGGTGAAATCTTGCGGGTCATCAGCGGTAACTGGAGAGGGCATCGGCTCGACGCGCCATCTGGCACTGTTGCGCGTCCTACCACCGACCGGGTCAAAGAGTCGATGTTCAACTTGATGGGCCCCAATTGGACCGGAGAGTTAGCTGTCGACTTGTTCGCCGGTTCGGGTGCTCTCGGTATCGAAGCACTCAGCAGGGGCGCAGAGCGTGCGGTCTTCGTCGATAAAAGTCCACGAAGCATGGCCGCAGTGAGGACGAATTTGGAGCGTTTGCATGCACTGTCTGAGGCAAGCCTGGTGGTCGCCGACTGGCAGACAGGATGGCGGCGGGCGATAGAAGGTCGCACAGAAGTCGGCTGGGTATTTGTCGACCCCCCCTATGCCAAGCAGTTGTGGGTCGATGTCCTTTCGACCATTGCAGAAAGTGGCGTCACCGTCGTTCACGGCATCGTCTGCGAGCATCCAAGAGATGTGGACTTACCTGAAGCAGTAGGTTCGCTGCAACGCATCAAGGAACGGATTTATGGCGATATCGTTGTAACCATATACAAGGACGCACGGTACAACCAAGCGCCGCAGACAAGCGGGGCCACAGAGTCGACGACAGCGGCGTCCGCAAACCATGAATGGATGGACGCCTCGCCAATGACAAAACGGGATGCAGATTAAGCGGGATGAGAGGTGACAAAGATGCAGCGTGCGATATATCCAGGATCGTTCGATCCGATGACGAACGGACATCTCGACCTGATTACGACGGCCGCGCAGGTGTTTGAGTCGGTGACGGTTGCTGTACTCGGAAATCCCGAAAAACGCGGCTTGTTTTCCGTCGAAGAACGCATGGAATTGCTCCGTCAATCGACTGCTGGCATGTCGAACGTCGATGTGGATTCCTTTTCCGGTCTGTTGGCAGACTATGCACAGTTGCGAAACATCCAGGTAATTGTCAGGGGGCTTCGCTCAGTACAAGACTTTGAGACGGAGTTTCCCATGGCACAGATGAATCGTCGTTTAAAGCGAGACCTCGTCACTGTGTTCTTGCCAGCCCGTTTGGAGGTTCTAGACATTAGCTCGACGTTAGTTAGGCAAATCGCAATGCATGGTGGAGACCTGAGCGGCGCTGTGCCACATCATGTCGCAGTGGCTCTCGCCGCCAAGTGTCGACCAGAGACCCCAGGCAAAAGGGGGCAGTAAGCATCATGAGCAGGCGAAAGATCGGCTTGGCACTTGGTTCCGGCGGCGCAAAGGGGTTTGCGCACATCGGTGTCCTGAAGGCTCTTGAAGAGCATCATGTGCCGGTGGATTTCGTCAGTGGTTCAAGTATGGGCAGCTTGGTTGGCGCATTTTATGCGACCGGAATGCGTCCGGATTTCATGGACAGGCTTGCCAGGACACTCACGTGGCGGCATTGGGTGGATGTCACGGTTCCCCGTGTCGGCCTTATTTCCGGGAAACGGATTCATGACATGGTCGCACTCTTGACGAAACAAGCCGACTTTCAACAAGCCAACCGTCCGCTGGCGATTGTCGCTACAGAATTGCTCACGGGCAGGGCGGTGACGTTTACAAGCGGGCGCATCGCGGACGCCGTTCGGGCAAGTATTGCGATTCCCGGAGTTTTTGTTCCGTACATCAGGGACGACGGGGTATTTGTTGACGGTGGAGTGATGGAGAGGGTACCGGTTGATGCTGTGAGAGAACTTGGGGCAGATGTCGTGATTGCTGTTGATGTGGCCACTGTCATGAAGCGAGAGGTCCCCGCTACCATGATGGACGTCATCATGCTATCGCTCGACGCGATGATGGGGCAACTGTTGCAACACAAGTTGCCGACTGCGGATGTGTTTATTGCACCGGACCTGTCGGACATTGGGACGTCACAATTTGGACGGGCAGGGGAAGCCATTGAGATTGGTTATCAGGCCACGATGTCCGCTCTAGACGACATATTAAAGCTTGTTGATGACAAGGCCGATGAGTCACTGACCTAGTGCAGGTGCTACAGTGGACGGTCTGAAGATGGCTCACACATTGCGGCCTGAACAAGTGTACAAACAGCAGTGTGCTGTTAAGGAAAACTCATTGACACTGAGATGCTTCGTCGGTATACTCAAATCTGTTGTCTGTAAGGGTGGTACCACGTGATTATTGACTATCGGGATGTACGCAAACACGATGGTGTGCTGGCGGCGCACGGGGAAATTCTCGTGCCGGAAATCGTCGGGACGCATGCGCAGGTCGAAGATGTTTCACCGCTCGACGTCAGTGTGACAGCGCATCTAGTGAATCACCTCTGTACGGTAGGGGGAACAGCAAAATACTCCGTGACCTACGGATGTACACGCTGTCTGGAGCCGTTTGTCGCCCATCAAGAGACTGAGCTGTTTGAGGAGTTTACAGATGACAAGAGCCAGGTGAGTGAAGACATCCACCAGGCACCAGACGGGATTCTTGTCTTGGACCCATGGGTGGTGCAGTCGATTCATCTGGATTTGGAGTTTTTTCCGGTATGTCGCTCTGATTGTCGCGGGTTGTGTCCGGTGTGCGGTGTCAATCGCAATGAACATGAATGCACTTGCGAAGTCAGAACTGTGGACCCGCGTTTAGCGGCACTTTCAGACTTGCTTTCTACTGATGAATCAGAGTAAGATTGTGAGCGGTAATTCGCAAAAGGGGGTGTCAGAATGGCAGTACCGCAACATAGAACGTCGAAAACGAGAAAGCGTCTGCGCCGTACACACTTCAAGCTGCAGATGCCAGGGATGGTTGAGTGCCCCCAATGCGGCGAGTACAAGTTGTCGCACCGTGTGTGCCCAAACTGCGGTTCTTATAAGGGACGCACAGTCCTGAACGTGAAGTAATCACGAGTGGCGGAGGGTTGGTACGACTGAGGTACCAGCCCTTTTGTTTTGCTCTTTGTTGCTACTCTACATACGTTTTCAATGTGTTTTGGTTGCTGTTTCACCCCGTCGGTGCTGAAGTAGTATTATCATGATGAGGATTACATCAGAACGGAGAGCAGGGGGCAGGAACATGTCCAGTAAAACCTTGTCAATGTTTCTTCACGATAACCTTGAGGACTTAAAGAGCCACGGTCTTTATAATGTCATCGATCCGCTCGAAAGCGGCAACGGTCCGCTGATTCGTATCGGGGGGCGGGAACTCGTCAACTTATCGTCGAACAACTACCTCGGTTTGGCTACAGACGAGAGGCTGGTAAGCGCTTGCATTGCTGCTACGAAGGCATCCGGCGTTGGCGCGGGGGCTGTGCGGACCATCAATGGGACGCTTTCGGTACACGTCCTATTGGAGCAGAAGTTGGCTGAGTTTAAACATACGGAAGCTGCCATCGCTTTTCAGTCAGGATTCAATTGCAACATGGGTGCGATTTCTGCCGTCATGGATTCGAATGACGCCATTTTATCGGACGAATTAAACCATGCCTCCATCATTGACGGCTGCAGGTTGTCTCGGGCAAAAATCATTCGCTTCAAACATTCCGATATGGACGACCTAAGACTGCAGGCCCGGACTGCAAAGGAATCAGGTTTGTACAATAAGATTATGGTCATTACGGATGGCGTATTCTCGATGGACGGGGATATTGCAAAACTTCCGGAGATCATTAAGATTGCTGAGGAATACGATCTTATTACCTACGTGGATGACGCACATGGCTCCGGCGTACTGGGGAATGGTGCAGGTACAGTAAAGCACTTTGGTCTGTCAGATAAAGTTGACTTCCAAATTGGAACACTGTCAAAGGCGATTGGCGTTGTCGGAGGATATGTGGCTGGCAAGCAGGAATTGATTGACTGGCTCAAAGTACGCGCCCGCCCGTTTCTGTTCTCGACATCGATGACGCCAGGCTCGGCTGCTGCTTGTATCACGGCACTCGATATTCTGATGAACAGTACAGAGTTGCAGCAGCGTTTGTGGGACAACGCCAACTACTTCAAACACGGTTTGGCGGCGCTTGGATTTGATATCGGTCACAGTGAGACTCCGATTACGCCGTGTATTATCGGTGAGGAAGTGCTGACACAGACCTTCAGTAAGCGTCTTTATGAAGAAGGGATTTACGCTAAGTCGATTGTCTTCCCAACGGTGCCTAAGGGGACGGGCAGGGTCCGGAACATGCCAACCGCTGCGCACACAAGGGAGATGCTGGATAACGCCTTATCCATCTATGAAAAGGTTGGCAAGGAACTCGCCATCGTCTGACAAAAGAGCGGCCTTCGGTTGTCAGACATGTACAGCATGAATTGAGGTGTCAGGCATGAAGACAATTTTAGTGACAGGAGCTCTTGGGCAAATCGGCTCTGAGCTTGTGACGAAGTTACGGCAGTTATACGGCGACGACCATGTCGTCGGTACAGATATTCGGTCCGAGGTGGACAGTCTCGTTGGTCAGGGAGGCCCTTACGAGATGCTCGACGTGACGAACGGAGAGCAGTTCCTCCAAATTGCTAAAAAGTATCGGGTGGATACGGTCATTCACCTGGCTGCAGTGCTGTCCGCGAAAGCTGAAGCGAATCCGCAGCTCGCGTGGCACCTGAACATGACGGGTCTCGTGAACGGCCTCGAAACAGCGCGGGAGCTTGGGTGTCAGTTCTTTACGCCGAGTTCCATTGCGGCGTTTGGCCCGTTGACACCTAAGGACGAGACCCCGCAGGACACGATACAACGACCGAACACCATCTACGGTGTAACAAAAGTCTCTGGAGAACTTCTATGTGACTACTACCATCATCGGTTTGGTGTCGACACACGAGGAGTTCGTTTCCCAGGCTTGATTTCCTATGTCACGCCACCTGGCGGCGGCACGACAGACTACGCCGTAGAGATTTATTACCATGCGGTTAGAGAGAAACGCTACTCTTCCTATATTGCACAAGGCACAAAGATGGACATGATGTACATGCCGGACGCACTCGATGCCATTGTCCAATTGATGGAAGCCGATGCAACGAAGTTGGTCCATAGGAACGCCTTCAATATCACAGCCATGAGTTTTGCTCCCGAGGACGTTGCCGCAGCGATTCAGGCAAGGATGCCTGAGTTTGTGATGAGCTATGACGTTGACCCCGTGAGGCAAGCGATAGCTGAAAGTTGGCCGAACTCGATTGACGCCCGTTGCGCAGTCGATGAATGGGGCTTTCGGCCGAGTTACGACTTAGAAAGAATGACCACAGACATGTTGGAAAAGTTGAAACAGAAAGAGCACGTACGCGTCGTCTAACAGCGTACTGATGAAACCTCGACTCACATTCGAACCTCGGGTGTAGCCGAGGTTTTTGTTGCGACGAATTAGCACTAGGTGATAATATGTGGTTGTAAATCGTTGCTGGATTCCTAACACCACGTTGGGGACAGCGATGGCGGGAATACAGGGGGCGATGGCTTCTGAAGAAGTCAGACCGCAGACTGGCCTTGGTGAAGTACCTGACAGACAACCCATTTGCTACGGACGAACAGCTTGCCGAGCGGTTCGGTGTGAGCGTACCCACCATTCGGTTGGACCGACAAGTCCTCCAGATTCCTGAGGTCAGGGAACGCATTCGTCAAGTTGCCGCAGGACAGCACGACAGCGTGCGGGCGCTGGCGCAGGAGGAAATTCTCGGTGAGATTACAGAACTCCACCTTGACAGGTATGCTGTCTCAGAGCTCGAGGTTCAGCCTGCTCACGCGTTTACCAGAACAAGCATCGTCCGCGGACACGTTTTGTTCGGTCAACTGAACTCGCTTGCCGTCGCGGTGACCAATGCTGACGTTGCACTAACTGCGAAGACGGAGCTGCGGTTTCACCGCTCCGTCAGCGTTGGTGAGACCGTCACTGGACGAGTCGATGTCGTTGCCCGTAGATTCGGGGCGACGAAGTGCAGAGTGGTTTCCAGCTGCGACGGCGAAGTCGTGGTCGATGGGACCATCTGGGTTGTGCAAGCGACCGAAGCCTATGCACAGAGGTGACATTATGAAACTGGCTATCGACGCCATGGGTGGAGATTTGGCACCTGTGGCACCTGTTGGCGCGACCATTGAGTGTGCGCAGAAATTCTTGGATACCGAGTTTATTCTTATTGGCGACGAACAGCGAATACGAGACAATATCGAAACCTTACCGATGAACGTGCGCATTGTTCACACGGACGTGACGATTGAACCCGACGAGGAGCCTGTACGGGCCGTTCGACGTAAGCCCAACGCTTCACTCACACTCGCAGCAGCACTGGTGAAACAACAAGAAGCAGACGTGATGGTGTCAGCAGGCAGTACCGGGGCGCTCGTTGCCAGTGGACTGCTCGGCATCGGACGTCTTCCCGGCATTGACCGCCCGGCTTTGGCGCCTGTGCTGCCGACATTTGACGGTCAGGGCGTGCTTCTAATGGATGCCGGGGCCACAATGGATGCGAGCGCGCTCAATTTGCTCCAGTACGCGAAGATGGGTGCCGCCTACTCGAAGCATGTCCTCGATGTACCGGAGCCTCGGGTCGCTCTCCTCAATGTTGGAACAGAGCCCGGAAAAGGGAATGCTTTGACCAAAGAGGCTTATCAACTGCTTGAAGCCGCATCGCTCAATTTTGTGGGCAATGTGGAGGCCAGAGAGGTTCTGGACGGCGGAGCAGACGTTGTTGTTTGCGACGGCTTCGTCGGGAATGTGGTGCTTAAACTCATCGAAGGCGTCGGACTTGGGATTTTCGGCTTGCTCAAAGAACAATTGACAAAGGGAATCTCAACAAAAATGGCTGCGCTGATGCTGAAGCCATCGTTACGCGGTCTTAGAGATAAGTTTGACTACGCTGAGTACGGCGGTGCGCCTTTCCTCGGCGTTGCTGGCGGTTGTCTGAAGGCGCATGGAAGCAGTTCGCAGCGTGCCTGGGTCGTCGCTATGGAACAAGCACGAAAGTTCGTCAAACAGGACGTGATTCGACAGTTTTCGGAAGACCTGAAGGGCTCGGCCCAGGATGATTAAGGAGGTTGTCTTTCATGAATAATATGAGGGCAGGAATCGTTGGAACCGGATCGGCAGTGCCAGAGCGCGTTTTGACCAACGCAGATTTTGAGAAGATGGTTGATACCAGTGACGAATGGATTGTGACAAGAACAGGGATACGCGAGCGCCGCATTGCAGAAACGGGTGAGGCCACGTCGGATTACGCAACCCTTGCCTGTCAACGCGCGATTGAAGCTGCTGGTATTCGTGCTGAAGACATTGACCAAGTCATTTGTGCCACTGTTACTCCGGACATGATGTTCCCTTCAACCGCGAGCATCATCCAGGACCGTCTAGGTGCGACTCATGCGGGGGCGTTTGACTTGTCCGCAGCGTGTTCAGGCTTTCTGTATGGTGTTTCGGTTGCCTCCGCGCTCGTGGAAGGTGGGCGTGCAAAGTACGTGGTTGTGGTAGCTGCGGATTTGCTGTCGCGCATTACAGACTACACGGATCGCGGCACTTGCGTACTGTTTGGCGATGGCGCAGGTGCAGTGGTGGTTGGCAAGGTAGCGGAGAACCGCGGGTTCCTCGCCTTCGACCTTGGGTCTGACGGCAGCGGCGGGAAGTTTTTATATCAGCCCGCAGGCGGGTCGCGGATTCCGGCATCGCACGACTCCGTCGAAGCCAAGCAACACTTTTTAAAGATGGAGGGACAGGAAACGTTCAAGTTTGCTGTCCGCGCAATGGGTTCATCCACAGAAAAGGTCCTTGAGAAGTCGGGCCTTACCAGGGACGACATTGACTTGCTCGTGCCACATCAGGCTAATATTCGTATTATTGACGCATCGGCAAAGCGGTTTGGGCTGCCGGCCGACAAGGTTGCCATCACCATTCACAAATACGGAAACACTTCTGCTTCCTCAATACCTATCGCTCTTGATGAGGCGGTCCGGGAAGGTCGCGTAAAGGAAGGCGATAATATCGTCATGGTTGGCTTTGGCGGCGGACTCACCTGGGGAGCGGCAGCGGTTCGACTCTGAAACGAGACCAAGGCAGGATTTCAGCCAAGAATGTTGAAGAACCTACTGGGATTTATGTGACGCCCGATGGACATCTTTGAGGAGGCTGTGACTGTGAACTTAGCATTTGTCTTTCCTGGCCAAGGAGCCCAGTATGTGGGGATGGGACGAGAACTGGCGGAACAGTACGGAGTCGCAGCGGAGGTGTTTTCAGAAGCTGATGAGGCGCTCGGCTTTGCTCTGTCAAACCTCATCTTCGACGGGCCAGAAGACAGTCTGAAGTTGACGTATCATGCCCAACCTGCCCTTCTTACGGTCAGTATTGCGGCTTATCGCGTATTTCAGGAGCTGACAAATCGGAGTGCTGTGGTGTCAGCAGGCCACAGCCTTGGCGAGTACAGTGCACTTGTGGCAGCAGGTGTGCTTGAGTTTCGAGATGCTGTGCGTCTTGTTTATCAGCGCGGACGTTTCATGGATGAGGCGGTGCCTGCTGGTCAAGGGGCCATGGCAGCCGTTCTTGGGCTGTCGGAAGAGAGCCTGTTGATGGTCTGTGAGGAAGCAACAGACGGAGACGACATTGTGGAGATGGCGAACCTCAACTGCCCCGGCCAGATTGCCATATCCGGTACTGCGGCGGCTGTTGGCCGTGCGTCCGAACGTGCACGGGCGGCAGGTGCCAAACGGGTCATTCCACTCGTCGTCAGCGGGCCGTTTCATTGCCGCCTGATGCGTCCTGCTGCAGGAAAGCTCTCTGCGGCACTGGCAGCTACCGACTTTCGAGCTGGACAGTGGCCAGTGGTGGCGAATGTTGATGCAGTCGCGCGTACTGACGCGGACAGTATTCGTCAGGCTCTCGAGCAACAGCTGTACATGCCCGTTCGATTTCAAGACGACGTGCTTGCGATGAAGTCGATGGGCGTTGACACATGTATTGAATTTGGCCCTGGAACCGTCCTGTCGGGGTTGATTCGTAAGATTGACAGGGGCCTGACGACGTTGCATGTAGAAAATGCAGCGTCCCTCGCAGAAACAGAGGGCGCACTATCGATGTAAATTGCCGCTTTCGGTCTCACGACAGCGAAAGCAGGTGCGGTACGTTCGTATGGAAGGTGGGAATCAGGTGTCAGAACGGGTCTCGATTGTGACCGGTGCGTCACGCGGAATTGGTCGCAGTATTGCCATCGCTCTCGGCCAACACGGCGGCAGTGTAGTCGTCAATTATGTCGGTCGTGAGGAAGATGCACGGGTCACGGCACGTATGATTGAGGAGCAGGGGGGGCGCGCTATTGTCGAACAAGCCGATGTCAGTCTTGCATCTGATGCCGAGCGACTGGTAGAATCGGCGTTGGCAGCTTTCGGCCGCCTCGACATCGTGGTGAACAATGCAGGCATCACACGGGATACCCTGGTGCTTCGGATGAAAGATGAAGACTGGGATGCAGTGCTCAACACGAACCTCAAGGGTGCGTTTCACCTGATTCGGGCTGCGGCTCGTCCTATGATGAAACAACGGTCCGGACGAATTATCAATATTGCCTCGGTGGTTGCTGAGATTGGCAACCCAGGTCAGGCAAATTACGTTTCTGCCAAAGCAGGGCTGATTGGTTTAACGAAATCTGTGGCGCGAGAATTCGCGTCAAGAGGCATCACCGTCAATGCAGTTGCACCGGGGTTTATCGAGACGGACATGACGTCAGCTCTCGCCCCAGAGTGGACAGGCAAGATGGTGGAGCAAATTCCGCTTGGCAGGCCAGGCTCGCCAAACGACGTTGCAGAAGCGGTCGCTTTTCTCGCTTCTCCGGGTGCGGCCTACATTACTGGGCAAGTACTGAATGTCGACGGCGGAATGGTCATGTAGTATACTCTGTGAAGGAGGTGAAAGCATGTCCGATACACTGTCTCGCGTTAAGAGCATCATTGTGGACCGCCTTGGGGTTGATGAAGTAAAAATCGTTCCGACGGCCACGTTTAAAGATGATTTAGGTGCTGACTCACTCGACGTTGTAGAGCTCATCATGGAACTCGAAGACGAGTTTGACATGGAGATCTCAGACGAAGATGCTGAAAAGATTAAAACTGTTGGTGATGTAGTTACATATATCGACGCGCATCAATAAGCGTGAGAGCCAACATGGTTAGCGACGGAGTCCCGTGCGGTTGCCGGGGCTTTCTGTTATATTTTTGGGCTTGGCATGAGAGGTGACGATTGTGAGTCGGCGAGTTGTGGTAACAGGGTTGGGGGTCGTCACTCCGCTTGGCAGCGATGTCTCCACCTTCTGGTCAAACCTGACGGCCGGTAAGTCAGGCATCTCCCGGATTGATGAAATGGATACGTCCGATTACCCCGTCCATATTGGCGGGGTCGTTCGGGACTTTGACCCGGAGCGGTACATCGATAAGAAGGAAGCGCGCAGGCTGGACAGGTTTACGCAGTTTGCCATCGGAGCCGCCACACAGGCACTAGAGGACTCCGGTTTGAAAATCACTCCGGAAAATGAACACCGCGTCGGGGTGTACATTGGTTCCGGAATTGGCGGCATTCACACCCTGCTTGAAAACTACCGTGTTTTGCTGGAAAGAGGCCCGAAGCGGGTAAGTCCGTTCGTTGTTCCGATGATGATTGCAAACATTGCATCGGGTCAAATCTCCATCATGTTCGGTGCAAAGGGTCCAAACAGTACTGCAGTGACAGCATGTGCGACAGGTACGCACGCAATCGGTGACGCCGCGAAAATCATCGAACGCGGTTCTGCTGATTGCATGATTGCCGGAGGCGCAGAAGCTGCGATTGTGGACCTTGCGTTAGCTGGGTTCAGCAATGCAAAGGCTCTATCGGTACGCAACGATGAACCCGAACGGGCCAGTCGGCCGTTCGACGCGGACAGGGACGGGTTTGTCATGGCCGAAGGTGCGGGAGTGGTAATGCTCGAGTCGCTCGAACACGCCGAGGCACGCGGAGCGAAGATTTACGCTGAAGTCATTGGCTACGGGATGTCTGGCGACGCATATCACGTCACCGCCCCGGAACCGAATGGTACAGGCGCTGCACAGGCAATGAGGGAAGCGATTCTCGACGCAGGGATAGACCCGGAAGATGTTGATTACATCAATGCGCATGGCACCTCTACTGACCTTGGGGACAAGCTTGAGACCTTGGCGATTAAGACGGTGTTTGCGAATCACGCTTATAAGCTCGCCGTCAGTTCGAACAAGTCCATGATTGGTCATACACTTGGTGCAGCAGGAGGAATTGAAGCCATCGCAACCATCAAAACGCTGCAAGAAGGCCTGATTCCACCGACCATCAATTACGAAACTCCTGACCCCGAGTGCGATCTTGATTATGTGCCAAATCATGCACGGCATGGAGAAGTAAATGTGGCTTTATCGAACTCATTTGGTTTTGGCGGGCACAATGCTGTCATCGTGTTAAAAAAGTATCGTGAAACCTCAGAGTGAGTGTGAGGGGAGCAGGTTTCTCTTCTACCCCCCGGTTCCTGGTCCGGGGGTTTTCTTCACGTCGAGTGACATGGAATATCGAGACCTCAGGTAACATGCAATTTCCGGCGAAGATTTAAAACAGCGAGGAGTGCCGAAAGTGGTTCCGTCAAAATGGGACGAACTATGTGCGCGTCTAGAGATACATTTCAACTCTTTGGCACTGTTAAGACAAGCTTTTACACATGCATCATACCGGAATGAACATAAGCGACCATCGCTTGAGGATAATGAACGCTTGGAGTTTCTCGGGGATGCCGTGCTGGAACTGGTTGTGAGCGAATTTTTGTACAAGACAAAGCCCAATCAACCAGAAGGGGAACTGACACGGATGCGAGCTGCCATCGTTTGTGAACCGACGTTAGTACGGTTCGCGCGGGACCTTCAGTTCGACCAGTTTATCCGCCTTGGACGAGGGGAAGAACGGTCTGGAGGGCGACACCGCGCAGCACTGCTCGCCGATGTATTCGAGGCGTTCATTGGAGCGTTGTATCTTGACCAAGGCTTGGAATCGGTTCGCGCATTCCTTGATAGATATGTGTTCCCTAATGCGGAGACATACGCAAACCTCAAGGATTACAAGACGACCCTGCAGGAGTGGGTCCAGCAACATGACGCCAACACCTTGCGCTATGTCATTGTAGAGGAACGTGGACCCGCTCATGCCAAGGAATTTGTGGTCCAGGTTCAACTTGGTGATACGGTCATGGGCGAAGGCAGCGGGAGAAGCAAGAAAGAGGCAGAACAACAGGCCGCGAGTGTTGCTTTAGCTCGGCTTGCACAGCAGGACAGGGGCCGGTAAGTGGGGAGGACGCACGAGTGTTTCTGAAACGCATCGATGTGACAGGATTTAAATCGTTTGCGGACCACACTGAGATCGCTTTCTCGCCAGGCATCACAGCGGTTGTCGGACCAAACGGCAGCGGGAAGAGCAACATCGCGGACGCCATCCGCTGGGTGCTTGGCGAGCAAAGCGCGAGGACCTTGCGCGGTGCAAAGATGGAGGATGTGATCTTCGCCGGCAGTGAGTCGAGGCGCGCTATCAACTATTGTGAGGTGTCTCTGACTCTCGATAACGTGGATAAGCACCTTGGTGTGGTGTTTGACGAGGTCACGGTTACACGCCGAATGTACCGATCCGGAGAGAGCGAGTACTTAATTAACAAGCAGTCGTGTCGCTTGAAAGACATTGCTGAGTTGTTCATGGATTCAGGAATGGGCAGGGAGTCTTATTCGATTATCGGACAGGGAAAAATCGAGGAGATGCTCTCGACCCGAGCGGAAGACAGGCGTGGCGCCTTCGAAGATGCAGCCGGTATTGTCAAGTTTAAGTTCCGCAAGCGTGAAGCAGAGCGACGGCTGGCAGAAACGGACCAAAACATTACCCGTGTCGATGACATTCTCGATGAACTCGAGCGCCAGGCGGGTCCCCTTGAAGCGGAAGCGAATCGTGCGCGGGCGTTTCAGTTGTTGCAAGAAGAGCACCGAGCACTCGACATTGGTCTATTGGTGAGCGAGATTGAGGAGCAAACACAGCGGTGGAAACAGGCGCAGGCGACCTCTCTACAGGCTGGCGAGAACCGGGATGCGGCCCGGTTGCTTCTTGCCGAGGTCGAGCAAACCCTTGCCGTTTTGCGAAGGAACCTGGAGAACCACCGCCAGAGCGCTGAAGCTTTGCAACGTCAACACGTAGACGCCATCGAACGCCGGGAGCGTCTTCAAGGAGAATTGGCGCTGCACCAAGAACGTGCGAAGAACGGATCGGCGGCAATAGAAGACAGGGAGAAGCAGTTAACCGGACTTGCTGAAGAACGTTCTGAACTCCAGTCGGATTTAGAGCGTGTTTTGCTGAGAGAAAACGAGATCACCGGACAGATTGAACGCAAGCAGGGCGAACTGGAGACAGCTGCCCATGCTGTCGATCCCGGTGTCAAAGCCCGCCTCGAAGGCGACATTGCACGTTTGAACGAAGAATATATTGAGTTGCATCATCACTCCGCCGGTTTTCGCAACGAAATTAAGATGGCGGAGGAATATCTCGCGCAGGACAGTCAAAAACGCGAGCGGCTCACGACAGAGCGCAACCGCTTTGCTGAAGATGAAGAGCGGCTGGTTCAGGAACTCACAAACTGGCAAGCAAAAGTCGAAGACCAGCAGAACGAGTTGCAGGAACTTATGCGAAGACAAGAGGAACTGTCGCACGCTCAAACCAAGCAAACTGAAGCCGAAGCTGCGACTGTGGCCGATATCCATCGCGCAGAGTCAGAGACCGCGTCCCTTGTCTCCCGCCTGGAACTTTTGACGGAACTTGAGAATGGTTACGATGGTTACGCCCTCGGCGCGAAGACGGTGCTGCAAGCCGCGAGTAAAGATCGGCTGACAGGTATTCACGGTCCGATTGCCGGCCTCATACAGGTTCAAAAAAGCCATGAAGTTGCCATTGAAACGGCTCTCGGGGGTGCGTTGCAGAACATTGTTGTCGACCATGAAGCCGCCGGTCGGGCTGCCATTGACCTGCTCAAGCAAAGGCATGCGGGGCGTGCTACGTTCCTGCCGCTGTCTGTCGTGCGGTCACGGCTCTTGCAAGACACGGAGCGGAGCAAACTAACAGGTCAGGCTGGTGTGGTCGGCATCGCGAGTGACCTTGTGGATTGCGACGCAAAGTATCGACAGGTCATTGAACATTTGCTCGGGAACGTCGTCGTCACGGATAATCTGGTGCACGCGAACCAGGCTGCAAAAATTCTGAACTACAGAGTCCGCATTGTCAGCCTCGAAGGAGACGTCGTGAGTCCTGGCGGCGCCATGACCGGAGGCAGCATTTCACGCAAGGGGCCGGGTCTTCTTGGTAGGTCGCGGGAGCGTCAGGAAGTGGAGCGCCTGATTAATGAGCGTCGTGCAACTGTCACCGCCCTGCGTGAGAAGCAGCAAGAGCTGCGACAAATCATCGAGCAAACCACTGATAAACAGCGTGAATCGAGCTTGCGGATAAACGAGATCCGCAGTGGGTTAGAAAGTGCCAGAAGCGGACGCCAAGATGCATCCAACCGCTTGGAATCCGTGCAAGATAGGCTCCAGACGCTCGATTGGGAGATTTCCGAACTGGCGGTTGGTCACACGGGTTGGCAGGAACGCTTAAAAACGGCACGGCAGGGACTGACCGACGTGCTCGCTGCGATTGAGACGACAGAGAAGAACCTTGCGGATGCGAGGCGTACGCTCCTAGAACGGGAGACATCACTGTCAGAAGCGCAGGATGCCCTGACCGCCATTCGGGTGGAACTGGCAACGTTAATGCAGGAACAGAGTACTGTAGAACAGCAGATTGCCGATTTGCGTGCGCGCATCCACCGCCTCTCGATGCGTCTGCAGCAACTGGAGCACGAAATCCGTGACCTTGATGCCTCGCGAGAAACTGAATTGCGTGCCGCTGAAGGGGCAGCCCAGACCCTTACTGAGGTAGAGGGAGACGTGGCTGAGCTCGAGCAGAAAACAACGGCTGTGCGCCAGGAAGTGCAGCAAATGGAGTCCGATGTAGTGGACTTGGAAAAGACAGTTCGCCGTCGCCAACAGGAGTTGTCGAGCACCGAAGAACAGGTTCACCGGGCAGAAGTGGCCGAGCAGCGCATCGACGGGGACTTGAAACATGCCCTCAACCGCATGGGTGAGGCGCATAAAATGACGTTTGAGTGGGCGAGAGAGCATCATCGGCTGGATGTCCCGGTCGCAGCGGCGAAACAGCGTGCTGAGCAATTGCAACGGCAAATGAACCAGATGGGACAAGTTCACCTCGGAGCTATCGAAGAATGGGAACGCATCTCCGAGAGGCTGCAGTTCCTCACCCGAGAACGGACTGACTTAAGGCAGGCAGAGGAGCAGCTTCAGTCGGTGATTGCCGAGTTGGATGAGGAGATGTCGAAGCGTTTTGAAGAGACGTTTGAAGCAATTAGAAATGAATTTCGCGTCTCATTCCGTCAGCTGTTCGGCGGGGGAAAGGCCGACCTGACACTCACAGACCCGACGGATTTGTTGCAGACGGGTATTGAGGTTATTGCGCAGCCGCCCGGCAAAAAACTTCAAAACCTCAATCTCCTGTCGGGCGGAGAGCGTGCACTGACGGCTATGGCGCTGTTGTTTGCGATTCTGAGGGTTCGCCCTGTGCCGTTTTGTGTCCTCGATGAAGTCGAAGCAGCTCTCGACGAGGCCAATGTCGGTCGATTCGCACAACAACTGCGGAGCTTCTCGGACGAAACACAGTTTATTGTGGTTACTCACCGCAGGGGAACAATGGAAGAAGCAGACGCCCTGTACGGGGTGACGATGCAGGAGTCTGGCGTCTCAGCCTTGATTGGGGTTCGCCTCGAAGACCAGGGTGTCGACCCAGACATGGAGACCGCCTGAACGTACACTGCAGCGGTAGAGAGGTGGGAGGCCCGTGGGGCTCTTTGATAGATTCAGACGTGGTTTGGCGAAAAGCCGGGAAGCATTGTTTGGCAAACTGACGGGCCTGTTTCAAGGGCGAAAGCTGGACGAAGCACTTTATGAAGAGTTGGAAGAAGTGTTGCTGTCGGCCGATGTCGGTTTTGAAACGGCGATGTGGCTTGTCGAACGCGTGCGTCGCTTGGCGAGGGAAACAAAAGCGACGGACGGAGCGCAGCTTCCTTCGCTCTTGCAACAGGCGATGGAAGATGCCCTCGTGGATAACAAAGCAGACATGAAAATGGCAGACACCGGCCCGACGTTGTACTTGATTGTCGGCGTCAACGGTGTCGGCAAGACAACTTCCATCGGGAAACTGGCGCATCATTTCAAGAGTCAAGGCAAAAAGGTACTTCTCGCCGCTGGTGATACCTTCCGTGCTGCGGCGATTGAACAACTGATGGAGTGGGGAAATCGGTCTGGATGCGAAGTTATTCGCCACAACCAGGGGGCAGACCCGGCAGCAGTCATGTTTGACGCGATTGCCGCCGCTCGAGCTCGCGAAGCTGATATCATCATCTGTGACACTGCAGGTCGGTTACACAACAAAGCCAATCTTATGGCGGAACTGGCGAAAATCAACAAGGTTGTTGAGCGCGAGCTCCCCGGTGCGCCCCATGAGGTGCTGCTGGTGGTAGACGGGACGACAGGACAGAACGCTTTACTCCAGGCCAAGGCTTTCCTTGAGGTTGCCAAGGTCAGCGGCATGATTGTGACGAAGCTTGACGGCACAGCAAAGGGTGGCGTCATCTTGCCGATTGTGCGTGAATTTCACATACCGGTCAAATGGGTGGGACTCGGCGAACAGATGGATGACCTTGAGCCATTCTCAGCATCTGCCTTCGCAGAAGCCATTTGTCAACCTGGGAGTTCTTCTGCCAGCAACGACTGAACGATTGTGTAAAGGTGTGTAAAGGTGTGTAAAGGTGTGTAAAGGTGTGTAAAGGTGTGTAAAGGGGATGCGCTTGACAGTGGACTCGGACACTCGTATCATAGAACAGGTCACCCGTATGGGCGATCTATACGACCTTTACGGCGCATTACTCACGGACCGCCAAAAGCAGATGGTTGAACTCTACTATCTCGACGATTGGTCCCTGTCTGAGATTGCCTCGCATTTTGGGGTCAGTCGGCAAGCGGTCCATGACAACTTACATCGGTCTGCGGAACAGTTGGAAGCGTACGAGGCGGCTCTGTCTCTACTTGAAACGACGAGGCAAAATCGCCAGCTCGTCAGAAATCTGCAAACCGCTTTCGCGTTGGTGCAGGACAGTCTCTCTGAAACAGAGCGGCACGAAATGCAGTCAGCACTCAATGCCCTGATGGCGGCTTGGCGGGTGGATTGATGGCATGCGCATAGTACTCATATTACCCTTTGCGACCGTGTGTGGTTGCCTGGCAAGGAGGATGGACATTGCTCGAAGGGCTGTCAAACAACCTGCAAAAGGCACTGAGTAAGCTGAAGTCCAAAGGGAAACTGACCGAATCTGATGTACAGGAGGCAATGCGTGAGGTAAGGCTTGCGCTCCTTGCTGCGGACGTCAACGTTCGTGTTGTTAAACAGTTTGTGGATAAGGTCCGCGAACGTGCGATTGGGCAGGATGTCCAGAAGAGTCTTACGCCGGGCCAGCAAGTCGTCAAAATTGTTCATGAAGAACTCGCCGAGTTGATGGGCGGATCTGAGGAACGACTGCGGATGGCTGCAAAACCACCGACAGTGGTCATGCTGGTTGGTTTGCAAGGTGCAGGTAAGACTACGGCGGCTGCGAAACTGGCACTGTCCTTTCTGAAACATCAGCACAGACCATTGCTGGCTGCGGCAGATATTTATCGCCCTGCGGCAATTCATCAGTTGGAAGTGCTCGGGAAGCAGATTGATGTGCCGGTGTTTTCTCTTGGTACAGATGTCGATCCGGTAGACATCGCCAAAGGAGCCATGGATGAAGCCCGCAAGCAGGGAGCTGACGTGGTGATTATCGACACGGCCGGCCGCCTTCACGTGGACGCGCCGCTGATGGAAGAACTGTCCCGGATTCATCAAACCGTGCCAGCTGATGAGTTGCTGCTCGTCGTTGATGCCATGACGGGACAAGATGCGGTCCACGTCGCCGAGTCTTTTAGTCAATCATTGCCGGTCACTGGGGTGATTTTGACCAAGCTCGATGGCGATACGCGTGGTGGTGCAGCACTCACCGTCCGTGCAGTCACCGGTAAGCCCATCAAATTCGTTGGACTTGGCGAAAAAATTGAGCCGCTTGAAGTGTTTCACCCGGACCGTCTCGCGTCCCGCATTCTCGGAATGGGTGACGTCCTCAGCCTCATCGAGCGGGCGCAAGAATCCGTCGACATTGAAAAGGCGCGCGAAATGGAGCAAAAACTGCGCAAATCACAGTTTACGCTCGATGACTTTCGTGACCAACTGCAACAGGTCCGCAACCTTGGGCCGCTCGACCAGATTCTGAAGATGCTGCCTGGTGCCGGAAAGATGAAAGGACTTGACAACCTTCAAGTCGACGAGAAACGCTTCTTACGAATTGAAGCCGTCATCTCCTCGATGACGAAGGGGGAACGTGCGGATCCCTCTGTGATGAACGCGAGCCGCAGACGACGGGTAGCTGCTGGCAGCGGTGTTACGGTGCGTGACGTCAATCAAGTCTTGAATCAATTCGAACAGATGCAGCAGATGATGAAGCGTTTTTCCGGACTCGGTAAGAAAATGGGAAAACGCGGGGCTTTAAAAGCATTAAAGGGCCTTGGCGGTATGGGGGGGCTCGGTGACATTGGAGATTTGGGTGACTTGTCGAGCTTGACTTCATCGCTTTCTTCTGGTGAGTCGGGAGGACAGGGCAATGCATCCGCATCCAGAGTACATCGCAGCAAAAAGAAGAAGAAGCGTTAAGAGTGCGCACAGAGACTAAATGTGCACACAGACCAAATGAGCACACAGAATACAGGTCACACAGACCACGTGAGCACACAGACCAAAATAAGTGCAGACAGTAAATGAGTGCACAACTGGCATAATCGCCACAAGGAGGAAAAATAACATGGCAGTAAAGATTCGTTTGAAGCGTATGGGTGCAAAGAAAGCTCCGTTCTATCGTCTGGTCGTCGCGGAATCTCGTTCTCCTCGTGATGGTCGCTTTGTTGAGGAACTCGGCACATACAATCCTTTGACTGAGCCTGCTCAGGTGAATATCAACGAAGAACGTGCGTTGCAGTGGCTGCAAAATGGTGCACAACCAAGTGACACGGTTCGCCATTTGTTCCGTGAAGCCGGCCTCATGAAGAAGTTTCATGAGCTGAAGCTGCAGAAGTAAACGCATCAGGACATGAGCCTGCAACTCCGGGAGGACAGAGGTTTGGCATTCTTCCGGAGACGCGGCCATAGGAGGGCAGCCAATGAAGGAATTGGTTGAGTTTCTCGCTCGGTCCCTCGTGGAACACCCAGAAGCAGTCAAAGTCAGCGAAGAATCCCGTGGGGACACAACGGTGTACCGGATCTCGGTGGATCCATCGGATATCGGTAAAGTGATTGGACGCCAGGGTCGGATCGCCAAATCCATTCGGAATATTGTCAGTGCTCGAGCCTACCGCGAAAAGCGCCACGTCGTCGTTGATATTGACTCATGACAGAGCGCGTTGATAGAGAAAGGATGCGTGAATTATGCTGAGCATTCGTCAGCCGGTCTCAGTGAAGTTTATCTTGACGGAGCAGACCAAGCAGCAGATTCTTACGGAACAGCGTCGACAGGTTGAACAGTTGTCCGCTGAGATCGACCAAGTCGACCAGCAGGGGAAACTGGCCTTGGAACAAGCAATGGCCCAGGGCGGATCGGCAGCCCAAGAAGTCAGACAGCAAATCGAGCAGCAGCGCAACCAGCGCATGGAGCAACGTGAGCAGTTGATTCAGCAGGTGCAACAGATTCAACAACTCGAGCTCGGCACAGAATTGCAGAACATGACCGTTGAGACGATGGTTGATGTGAACGTGGGCGACGACTGGGGCAAAGTCCTGATAGGGGCAGAAATCATCATTAAAGATGGATTTGTCCATGAGATTCGCCGTGGAGGTCAACCCGTTTAAGTGGCGGCAAGCCATTGAGGCAGAAGTCATGCAGAACATCGTTGTGCTAGACAGTCACTATGGCAGACAGTCATCGTTACAGGCGCCAAATGGAGTAGACAGTCATCGTTACAGGCGCCAAATGGAGTAGACAGTCATTATGGCAGACAGTGGACGGTGCAGACGCAAGTTCGGGGCAGATGGGCCTGAGGCGGACAACACACGAAGGCACAAGGCCCTGCATGGCCATCGGCGAACCAATTGCATCGATGGGAATAGGTTCGGCCGACCGCTTAGGGTTTGCCGGGCTTATTTGTATTCACAGAGGATGAAAGGAGGCGGCACATGGCCAACGAGGGGTCGGAGAAGTATTTTACAGTCGGGGTTATCGCTGGCACGCACGCACTTCGCGGGGAAGTTAAGGTGTTGTCGCGAACGGACTTCCCAGAAAAGCGCTTCAAAAAGGGCGTAAAGTTGCACTTGCGTGAGGCTGGAAAGGCGCCGCGTGAGGAGTTGAAGATCGTTTCAGCAAGAGTGCATCAGCAGTTCTGGTTGATCCTCTTTGAAGGGGTTACGTCTATCAATGATGTGGAGAAATGGAAAGGACTTGAGCTTGTTGTCCCTGAATCGGAGTTGGTGCCACTGCCGCAGGACACGTACTACATACATCAACTCATTGGCTTAAAAGTCATCACTGACGAAGGACGCGAGGTTGGGACCATCCGGGAGGTGTTGCAACCGGGCGCCAACGATGTCTATGTGGTTCGAGGCACGCTTCAGAAAGCAGACGTGCTCATTCCTGCCATACCCGACTGCGTTCTTTCGGTTGATGTTGATGCGGGCCAAATGCTGGTTCATCTGCTGCCAGGATTACTCGCCGACGAGGATGAACCAGCCGCTGGGAAACTTGTGGGTGGTGGGACTGACGGTGACACGACGCGTCGCGGACGGCCCCAAGGTGACAAGGGCCAAGGTGACAAGGGCCAAGGTGACAAGGGCCAAGGTGACAAGGCCGATGCTGGTGAACGGAAGGGTTGACCGCGATGCTGGAGATTGTGGTGTTCACTCTGTTCGAAGGCATGTTTCACGGCATCCTTGAGGAGAGCATGTTGAAGCGCGCCCAGGACACCGGTCTTGTACGGGTTCGCTTTGTAAACTTCAGGGATTTCGCGGAAGACAAACATCGAACTGTCGATGACTACCCATTTGGTGGTGGGGCAGGCATGGTCTTAAAGCCGCATCCCTTAGTCAAGTCAGTGGAGTCTCTACCGGCTTTACCATCTCATCAGCAGGAGCGACTGCTCATGATGTCTCCTCAGGGTGTGCCTTTTTCTCAACGAATGGCGGAAGCCTTGGCGACTCTTGACAGACTCGTTCTCCTCTGTGGCCACTACGAAGGGTTTGACGAACGCATCCGCCCCTTAATTGGCGCCGAGGAGGTCTCTGTCGGAGACTTCGTGCTCACTGGCGGTGAAATTCCTGCCATGGCCATCATGGACGCAGTCATTCGCCTGTTGCCGGGCACCTTGGGCAATGCGGATTCTCATGCGGATGACTCTTTTTCAACGGGTCTGCTTGAGTATCCACAGTACACTAGACCGGCCTCCTACCGAGGGCACGAGGTTCCGGCAGTGCTTTTGTCTGGCGATCACGCTAAAGTCGACACCTGGCGCCGGAACCACGCATTGTATCGGACGTTTGTACGGAGGCCTGACTTGCTTGAACGTGCACCGCTGACGGAAACGGATCGGCGCTTGCTTGAGCGGTTTCGCAGTGGAGATTTTTCAATGATTGACGTGCACGATGATTTTGAGAATGGGATTGAGCAATAGTGTGTGCAGGATGAGCATTACGTAGGCGGGATGAGGATTGGTTACGCAGGCAGGACGAGGATAGCTAGGACGACGGTTAACCAGGATGAGGATTGGCTGCGCAGGCAGGGCGAGGATTGCCTAGAGGGAATACGAATAATACTTTGCATACAAATGTCTTCCGAGGCAACCGGCTCCTGTATCCCATTTGGCCGCCTCAGAAGACATATTTCATCGTATGGAACTGCATCGATATTCGTTCAACTGATTCTTATGGACGTCGGCACGCGATTAGTGGACGGGAGTGTGTGCGGATGGGGTATGTGAGTGGTGTGCAGGTAAGCAGGTAAGGGAAGACTCGGTATGCGCCAACTCTGTGAGCGCGGAGTACGTGAAGGCTAGGTATGGAATTCCGTGAGCGCTCGATATGTAAGCACTCGGTATGCCAACTCTGTGACTCCTCAGTATGTAGAGCCACGGCATGCACCTGCCATGTCGTTGCAGGGCAGGTAATTGCGGTCTATATGCGTCAGCGGAATGGCTAGCAAATAGAAGCCCGCAGATACGGAAAATAAAATTCTTTGATTTTGAATGAATTTCCACTGGATCTGAGAATGCATGCGTGGTATATTAGTCGATGTCGCCGCGAGGCGGCTGAATGAAAAACCTGATAACCACGCCGTTTCTAAGGCATGCTGTCAGGCATCAAAGTGAAGTTTGTTCCTTGAAAACTAAACACACGCAGAGAGTGAAAACGTACAGATTCGAAGTGAGCGCTCTTTGAAGTTTGTGAGATGACTTCGGTCATTTTGCGGATGAAGAAGAGAAGAGCAAACTTTTCTTTGAGAGTTTGATCCTGGCTCAGGACGAACGCTGGCGGCGTGCCTAATACATGCAAGTCGCGCGGGTGCCTTCGGGCATCAGCGGCGGACGGGTGAGTAACACGTGGGCAATCTGCCTTTCAGACCGGAATAACGCCTGGAAACGGGTGCTAATGCTGGATAGCGCAATGGGTAGGCATCTACCTGTTGGGAAAGGTGCTACGGCACCACTGAAAGAGGAGCCCGCGGCGCATTAGCTAGTTGGTGGGGTAATGGCCTACCAAGGCGACGATGCGTAGCCGACCTGAGAGGGTGACCGGCCACACTGGGACTGAGACACGGCCCAGACTCCTACGGGAGGCAGCAGTAGGGAATCTTCGGCAATGGGCGCAAGCCTGACCGAGCAACGCCGCGTGAGCGAAGAAGGCCTTCGGGTTGTAAAGCTCAGTCACCCGGGAAGAGAGACCAAGGGAGGGAATGCCCTTGGAGAGACGGTACCGGGAGAGGAAGCCCCGGCTAACTACGTGCCAGCAGCCGCGGTAATACGTAGGGGGCAAGCGTTGTCCGGAATCACTGGGCGTAAAGCGTGCGTAGGCGGTTTGTTAAGTCTGAAGTGAAAGGCCATGGCTCAACCATGGGAATGCTTTGGAAACTGGCAGACTTGAGTACTGGAGAGGCAAGGGGAATTCCACGTGTAGCGGTGAAATGCGTAGAGATGTGGAGGAATACCAGTGGCGAAGGCGCCTTGCTGGACAGTGACTGACGCTGAGGCACGAAAGCGTGGGGAGCAAACAGGATTAGATACCCTGGTAGTCCACGCCGTAAACGATGAGTGCTAGGTGTTGGAGGTTCAGACCTTCAGTGCCGAAGGAAACCCAATAAGCACTCCGCCTGGGGAGTACGGTCGCAAGACTGAAACTCAAAGGAATTGACGGGGGCCCGCACAAGCAGTGGAGCATGTGGTTTAATTCGAAGCAACGCGAAGAACCTTACCAGGGCTTGACATCCCTCTGACCGGTACAGAGATGTGCCTTCCCTTCGGGGCAGAGGAGACAGGTGGTGCATGGTTGTCGTCAGCTCGTGTCGTGAGATGTTGGGTTAAGTCCCGCAACGAGCGCAACCCTTGACCTGTGTTACCAGCACGTAATGGTGGGGACTCACAGGTGACTGCCGGCGTAAGTCGGAGGAAGGTGGGGATGACGTCAAATCATCATGCCCTTTATGTCCTGGGCGACACACGTGCTACAATGGGCGGAACAACGGGAAGCGAGACCGCGAGGTGGAGCGAACCCCTGAAAACCGTTCGTAGTTCGGATTGCAGGCTGCAACCCGCCTGCATGAAGCCGGAATTGCTAGTAATCGCGGATCAGCATGCCGCGGTGAATCCGTTCCCGGGCCTTGTACACACCGCCCGTCACACCACGAGAGTCGGCAACACCCGAAGTCGGTGGGGTAACCCGTAAGGGGGCCAGCCGCCGAAGGTGGGGTTGATGATTGGGGTGAAGTCGTAACAAGGTAGCCGTATCGGAAGGTGCGGCTGGATCACCTCCTTTCTATGGAGTCTTACTGGACCGCAGGGTTCAGATAAGCAAGCGGTCTTTGGACCGTATCGTGAAACATGTCTTTGTACGAGACATGGTGGCCTGTGACCTTCACAGGTCGGCACTCTTCTGCTGTGTGTTTAGTTTTGAGGGAACGAACCCTGCTGTCTTGGCAGCGGGTGTTTTGCACCTCAGACTGTACCTTGGAAACGAGATAGCGAATGAAATCCTACGATAACCGACGTAGAACAGGATTCATGTTGTTTTAGCCGGCAACATGAATTTGATATGGGTAACTGCATCTTCAGTGGGATTTGGTCCGCAGTGCGGACCGATCAAATCCGCAATAGCGCGGGTATATGACACTGAGGATGTAAGGTAATCTTTTGGACGTCGATGTGCGAGTAGGGCTAGGAGCGACTGACGAGGAGAAGCGAGCGTACGTACTTGTACGTGAGCAAGCCGAGGAGGAAGCGACAACGCCATACGAAGCAAAGCGACGAGCCAAAACAGGTGAAGTTAGGAAGGGCGCACGGAGGATGCCTAGGTGCCAGGAGCCGACGAAGGACGGGGCGAACACCGAAATGCCACGGGGAGCTGTAAGCGAGCATTGATCCGTGGATATCCGAATGGGGCAACCCACTGGTCGTGATGGGCCAGTACCGTACACTGAATGCATAGGTGTGCGGAGGGAACCGGGGGAACTGAAACATCTAAGTACCCCGAGGAAGAGAAAACAAGAGT